>JBOHLG010000003.1:0-155709 GCA_050729515.1 Caulobacteraceae bacterium | reverse complement strand
CCGCCCGTCGGCCAAGGAAGTGCTCGAGCTGGCCGAGCCGTGGCGGCCATGGCGCGCCTACGCCGCCCAGCACCTGTGGGCGGCGCTGGCCTGAAGCTCAGCCCCAGGGGCCGCGGCGAGCCGCGCTCTGGCCATCCGCCGGGGCGGCCGCGCCGGCTGCAGGCTGGGGCGCGCTGCCGTCCTCGACCGAACCCCACGGGCCGCTCGCCGGCGGGTTGAGCTCCTCGGCGATCGCCGGCTTATCGGGAGACGGCGATAAAGCCTCCGAGGACTCGACGATCCGGCCCCCGGCGTAGCGCTGAAGCGCAGCGATCCGCTTTTCCACCGGCGGATGGGTGGCGAAGAGACCGAAGAAGCCCTCGTCGTCCTCTTCCAGGAACATCGCGCGCATGGATTGGGGCGCATCGAGGTGGGTGTGGCCCGCGACCTTCTTGAGCGCGCTGATCATGGCGTCGGGGTTCTTGGTGAGCTCCACCGAGCCGGCGTCGGCGACGTATTCGCGGGTGCGCGAGATAGCCATGCGGATCGCCACCGCCAGGAGCGAGCCGATGGCGGCGGCCGCGATCGCGACGAGCCAGAAGACGCCGAAACCTCCGCTTCCGCCTCGTCTTCCCCGCCCTCCGGTGAAGAAGATCGAACGGGCG
Organism: Caulobacteraceae bacterium; assembly: GCA_050729515.1. Taxonomy (GTDB): domain Bacteria; phylum Pseudomonadota; class Alphaproteobacteria; order Caulobacterales; family Caulobacteraceae; genus Acaudatibacter. The sequence continues at coordinate 155,065 of JBOHLG010000003.1, read as the reverse complement.
AGGATCTGGCAAAGAAGAGTGATGATGCCGGCGAAGATCGAGGCGATCACCATCGTGCGCACGTCGCGGTTGATGACGTGGGTCAGTTCGTGGCCGAGAACTGCCTCAAGCTCGTTGCGATCGAGCCGCTCGAGCAGCCCGCGGGTAACGGTGATCGAGAAGCGGCCCTCGTGGACGCCGCTGGCGAACGCGTTCATGCCATCGGTCTCGATGACGCGGGGGGTGGGGGTCCGCATGCCTCGCGAGATCGAAAGATCCTCGAGGAGATCATAGAACTGTGGCTCCTCCTCTCGGGTCACCGGCCGCGCGCCGGTGGCCAGATCGATGATCGTCTGGTTGAAGAAGTAGGCGATGACGAACCAGATGCCGGCGACGGCGATCGCCGCCGGGGCCGAGATGGCGAGGAGATGGGCCGCTTCGGCGACATCGCCCGCGCCGCTTCCTGCGGGGGGCAGATAGCCGCCCCAGATCATGCCCAGAGTGATCGCGAAGACGAGCCCCACCAGCAGGATCGGGAACCCGATCAGGAGCAGGGTCGAGCGGATATTGTTGTTCCAGATGTAGGTCCGAAGACCGACCGCGCCCATGAGTTTCGCCTAGAACTCTCTCGCCTAGAATTTCACCTGAGGGGCCCCGGCCTGAAGCTGGGCGCGATCGGCGCCCAAGTCGAAGAACTCCCGCGGCGTGAACCCCATGGCGGCGGCGAAAAACACTGCCGGAAAACGCTGAAGGGAGGCATTGAACTCGGCGACCGCGTTATTGAAGAAGCGGCGGGCGGCGGCGAGTTTGTTCTCGAGCTCCGAGAGCGATCCCTGGAGCTGGATGAAATTCTCGTTGGCCTTGAGGTTCGGATAGGCCTCGGCGACCGCCATCAGTCGTCCGAGCGCGCCGGTGAGCGCATTCTCGGCCTGGACCCGGCCTTCGACATTGCTGGCCGATTGGGCGGCGGTGCGCGCGGCGGTGACCTCGTCGAGCGTGCCGCGCTCATGGGCCGCGTAGCCTTTGACCGTCTCGACAAGGTTGGGCACCAGGTCCTGGCGCTGCTTGAGCTGTACGTCGATATCGGCGAACGCCTCATTGGCGCTCTGGCGAAGGGCGACGAGGCGATTGTAGGTCGCAATGAGGAGCGCGACGATGATCGCGATGACGACCAGGATGACGATGAGGGCGATCATGGCGTTCTTCAGGGTTCCCCGACTGTTGCGCGAAGCAAACATAGGCGCCCGGCGCGCCCTGCGCCACGCCACCGCCTCGCTCAGCTTCGAGAGGGCCTGAACCGCTTGGAGGTTGGGAAGCGGCGGGGGGCGAGCTTGCCAGCGCCGGCGCGGCGGCCGAGCCAATTCCGCCAATCAGGCCAGGCGCAGACCCTCCCGGCCGAGTCGATCCAATTGGCGCCCTCTTCAGCCAAAAACACGAGCAGATCGGAAAGCCCACCCTGGCGATAGCTCTGCAGCTTGACGCCCTTGCCTCGCGCCATGACCGGCAGCTCGGAGAGCGGGAAAATGAGGATCTTGCCGTTCTGACCGATGACCGCGGCATGATCGCCGGCGGCGGGACGTGAGACGTCGAGGACCGAGCCACCGACATTGATCACCTGCTTGCCGCCCTTGCGCGGAGAGATCGCCTGGTCCTCCTCGAGGATGAACCCATAGCCGGCCCTGGAAGCGAGCAGCCGGCGAGCACCCCCCTGGTGGATGAACGCGTCGACGATCCCGACCCGATCCTCCAGGTCGACGAGGAGACGCAGCGGCTCGCCCTGGCCGCGGCCGGATGGGAGCTTGTCGCAGGAGAGCGTGAAGGCGCGCCCGTCGGCGGCGAGAACCATCAGGGCGTCGCTCGTCGAGGCCCAGATGGCGATCTGGCGCGCATCGCCTTCCTTGAACGCAAGGCTCGAGAAATCCTCGATGTGGCCGCGCTGGGCGCGGATCCATCCCCGCTCGGAGAGGACCACTGTAATCGGCTCGCGCGGGACAAACGCTGCCGCCGCGCTCGCCGGCTCGATCCTCGGCGCCTCGGCGAAAGCGGAGCGGCGCGACCCCTCGGGTGCGGCGGCCAGCGTCTTGCGGACGTCCCGGAGGCCCACGCCGACCAGCTTCCATTGCGCCTTCTCCGAGGCGAGGAGCTTCCCGATCCCCTCCCCTTCCTCGGCGAGCGCGTCGCGCTCCCTGCGAAGCTCGAGCTCCTGGATCCGGGCGAGCTGGCGCAGACGGGTATTGAGGATGGCCTCGGCCTGGATCTCGGAGAGCGAAAAGCGCGCGATGAGGCGCGCCTTGGGCTCGTCCTCGAAGCGGACGATGCGGATCACCTCGTCGAGGTCGAGGAAGACGGCGAGAAGGCCGTCCAGAAGATGCAGCCGCTCCTCGATCCCGGAAAGCCGATGGCGGGCGCGGCGGGCGAGAACCTCGCGGCGATGGTCGAGGAAGGCCTTCAGGGCCTCGGGAAGGGACATCACCCTGGGAGCGCCGCGGGCGTCCAGGACATTGAGGTTGACCGAGAAGCGGTTTTCGAGATCGGAGAGGCGGAAGAGGCTCTCCATCAGGGCCTCCGGATCGACGGTCCGGCTCTTGGGCTCCAGGACGATCCGCACATCCTCGGCGGACTCGTCGCGCACGTCGGCGAGAAGTGGGGCCCTTTTCGCCTCGATGAGGCCGGCGAGCGCCTCGACGAGGTCGGCCTTCTTCACCTGATAGGGGATCTCGGTGACCACGATCCACCAGAGGCCGCGACCGAGATCCTCCTTCTCCCATTTGGCGCGCACGCGCACGCCCCCCCTGCCGGTCCGGTAGGCCTCGGCGATCGAGTCCGCCGGCTCGACGATCACCCCGCCGGTGGGAAAGTCCGGGCCTGGGACACACTCCATGATCTCGGCGAGGCTCGCGGAGGGCCGATCGAGCATCAGGAGGCAGGCGTCGATGAGCTCGGCGGCATTGTGCGGCGGGATCGAAGTGGCCATGCCCACCGCGATCCCGGTCGAGCCGTTGGCGAGGAGATTGGGAAAGCCGGCCGGGAGCACCACCGGCTCGCTCTCCTCGCCGTCATAGGTCGCCCTGAAATCAACCGCGTCCTCATCGAGCCCTTCGAGAAGGATCTGGGCGGCGGCCGTCAGGCGACACTCGGTGTAGCGCTGGGCGGCGGCGGTATCGCCGTCGATGTTGCCGAAGTTGCCCTGGCCATCGATGAGCCGATAGCGCTGGGAGAAGTCCTGGGCGAGGCGCACCAGGGCGTCGTAGACGGCGACCTCGCCGTGAGGGTGGAAGCGGCCGATGACATCGCCCACGACCCTGGCCGATTTCTTGGCCGCGTCCCCCGGATCCAGGCGTAGGAGGCGCATGGCGTGAAGGAGCCGGCGCTGGACGGGCTTCAGACCATCGCGAACATCGGGCAGCGCCCTCTGGGTGATGGTGGAGAGCGCATAGGTGAGATAACGCCGCGACAGCGCCTCGCCGAGCGGCTCATCGAAGATGCGGCCGGCGTCCTCGGGCGAAGCGGGTGGTCCCGGGGGAAGCGGCTTGTTCATAGGCCCGGTTCAATCCGACTCCCGGGGGACTGTCCAGCCGGTCCGTTCAGCCCGGAATGGCTTCGCCTTTCAGAATGGTGTCCGCCCGGCCCCAGCGGATCCGCGCCCAGATGCGCTCGTGGATGAAATAGAGGATGAGCTTGGTGAAGGTCTCGCTGGTGGCGATGGAGCCGGCGAGGGTCGCCGCGCCGGCCATGGGGTGATGCAGGAGGGTGGCGATGATGAAGCTGATCATGAAGGTGTCGACGCTTCCCACCGCCCGCCAGGTGACGGCTTTGAGCAGGGACCGCGACCTCGAGGTCGGGGCGGGAACAAACATGGCGCGCTCTCCCGGATCGTGACCGAGCCGGTGAGGCTGAACGGGTAAAGGCGTGGGAACGTAAAGGCGCCTTTTTGTGAACGCTCCGCCAGTTTTTCTGATCAGTCCTCGAACATCTTCACCGGGGAAGGTGCCGGGCGCGAGTAATCCGTCTCGCAATAGAGGCCGCCCTGATAGCGCTCGGCGATCGGGCCTGCTCTTTTTTCCGCGAGCTTTGCGGCGAAAGCGTCGGCGCTGTCCTTAGGCGCCCAGCCGATCTCCTCGCGATCATCGAGGCCCCACCAGGTCATGGCGGCGTTGGCCGAGGCGCCCCAGATGATCCTGCAGCCTTCGATGCGCGCCAGCGCGCTCGCCCTGACGAGTTCGACAAGGTCGCGGTGGGAGAGCCAGGTCGCGAGCATCCGCGCATCCGTCGGCGCCTCGAAGCACGAGCCGATGCGCAGGAAGACGCTGGAGACGCCGTGCTTGTCCCAATAGAGGCGCCCGATGAGCTCGCCGTAGGCCTTGGAGAGCCCATAGTAGCCATCGGGCCGCAAGGGACAGTCGGCGCTAAGGACATCGCTTCGTTCGAAGAAGCCGACCACATGGTTGGAGGACGCGAAGACCATCCTCGCGCCCTGCGCCCTCGCCGCCTCGTAGATGCTGTGGAGGCCGCGAATGTTCGGCCCGATCACGGTCTCGAACGGCGCCTCGCCGGAGACTCCGCCGAAGTGGAGGATCGTCCCGCACCCCTCGGCGAGGCGAAGCATGGCCGCCTCATCGCCGAGTTCGGCGCGGGTGAAGCTCGCGCCGGGGGGAGAGTCGAGGGGGAGCGGGACGATGTCGGTGAGCCGCATCTCCCAGCCTTGCTCGCAAAGGGCGCGGGCGAGGACCCGGCCAAGGCGCCCCGAGGCCCCGGTGAGGAGCACGGGCAGGTGGGGAGCGGGCATGGGCGTCTTTCCTTTCCTTAGCTCCAGGCGTCGCTCTCGAAGCCGGCGATCGCCGGCTCGTCGAAGGCGAAGCCGAGGCCGGGAGATGTCGGCGGAACGAGCCCCCCGTCGCTGATCTCGAGCTGGCGATCGATGATTCGGCGGAAATTGAGCACCTCGGCGTCGGGAAAAACTTCCACGAAGAGCGCGCCTGGAGTGGCGGCGACGAGATGGACATGGAGGTCGTGGAACCAGTGCGGGGCGAGAGGGACGCCGTGAGCGCTCGCCAAGGCAGCGATGCGCCGCCACTCGCTGATCCCGCCGCACACCGCGGCGTCCGCCTGGAGGATGGAGGCCGCCCTCTTCTCGAGGATCTCCTTGAAGCGCCAACGGCCGGCCTCGATCTCGCCAGTGGCGACGGGCGTGGCGATGGCCGCGGCGAGGCTCGCGTGATTGTCGATCTCGTCGGGACTGAACGGCTCCTCGATCCAGTAGGGATCAAACGGGGCCATGCGCTCCATGTATCGCTGTGCAGTCGCCACATCGCGCCAGGCGTTGTTGGCGTCGAGCATGAGGAGAATCTCGGGCCCGATCGCCTGGCGAGCGACGGTGATGCGCGCCTCCTCGGAAGCGAGATCTCCGCGGCCGACCTTGATCTTCACCGCCGTGAAGCCTTGGTCGACATAGCTCGCCACCTCTCTGGCGAGCCCGTCCGGGCCTTTGCCGTCGAGGTAGTAGCCGCCGCTGGCGTACGCCGGAACGAGCTTGCCCGAGGTTGCGCCTAGCAAGCTCCACAGTGGAAGGTTCGCCGCCTTGGCATTGAGGTCCCAGAGCGCGATGTCCAGGGCGCTCAACGCCCGCATCACCGAGCCGGCGCGGGAATGAAGCAGGCACTCGCGATAGAGGCGGTCCCACAGCTCTTCGATCGCCCAGGCCTCGGAGCCGAGGATAGCCGGGGCGAAGAGCTCGCGGACCGCCAGAGCCGACAGACTCCCGCCGGCATGGCCAGCGTAGCAGAAGCCGATCCCCTCGGGGCCGTCTTCGGTCCGCACCCGAACAAGGGCGTATTCGCGGGCCCGAATGGTCCGGTTGGAAAAGGACGTGGGCCGGGAGAGCGGAACGCGCACGAGGCGGGCTTCGACCGAACTGATCTTGGACAAGGCTGACCCTCCTGAGCATTCCGGCTCGGTGGATTGTGGCTGCCAGTTACCGCTTTGACGGGAGACCAGGGAAGGGTGAGCGGTTCACAGCCGGCCAGCGGCGGCGAGGCGTGGGATGAGGGCGCGTCGGCTCGTCGGCAAGGGCTCGCTGAGGTTCGCAAAGACGCACCTGGCCAAAAAATAGCCGGTGAGCTCAAGGCCGGCCCCGACGTCTCCGGCCGCCACTCGCGCCTGGGATGAGACGAGGAACGCCGGCAGCGGAAGGAGGCGCGAGCGATAGGGCTCGGCCGCGGCGCGGCTCACCGCCCGACCGGTCCTGGGGCTGACGAAGACGAGATCGTCGGAGGAGCCAGTCACCGCGCAGCGGCTAAAGTCGAAGCCATAGCCGAGTTCGCCGAGAAGCCCCGCCTCGAACCGCACCAGGATCGCCGGCCACAGATCCGGATTGGCGAGGGCCTCCATGAGGCGCTCGAAGGCCGAGAAGACGCCAGGATGGGCTTCCCGTTCAGCCAGAGCCCCCGCGGCGATGGCGCAGGCGGCGGCGAGGCCGGCCAGGGCGAGCGGATCGGAGAACAAGACCGATGGCCCCTCGCCGATCGCCTCCAATCTGGCCGACCCCAGCTGCTCGGCGAGCCTGGCGCGGTAGCGGGCCACGACCTTGGTCCCAGGCTGCAGGATCGGCTTCATACGACGCGAGGCTCCGCCGGCGATATGGGCCAGCTGTTTGCCGTGCTCGCGGGTCAGGAGCTCGACGATGGCCCCGGTCTCGCCATGGAGTCGGGCGGAAAGAACGAAGGCCTCGTCCTCGAACTCCACCTCAGGCGTTCCAGTCCAGGTCGAGGTTGCGATAGAGAGCCCCCTCCTCGGCCCAGCCGCGCTTCACCTTGACGTGCAGGAAGAGATGGACCGGCCGGCCGATCAAGCCGGCAAGTTCGCTCCTGGCCGCGATTCCGATCGCCTTCAGGGCCGAGCCGCCTTCGCCAAGGACGATCTTCCTCTGGCCGGCCCGCTCCACCTCGATCGTCTGGTCGATGCGCACGGAACCGTCCTTCCTCTCCTCGATCCCGGTCGTCTCGACGTTGGCCTCGTAGGGAAGTTCCTGGTGGACGCGCAGAAAGAGCTTCTCGCGGGTGATTTCGGAGGCGAGGCGGGAGAGCGGCTGGTCGGCCCTCGCGCCGGCCGGATAGAGCCACGGGCCTTCGGGCATGGCGGCGGCGAGGCGGCGCGCGAGATCCTCGACGCCCTCGCCCGTGAGCGCGGAGATCATGAGGCTTTCGACGTAGCCCTCGCCCTCCGCGAAGAGCTCGGCGGCGAGAGGAAGTAAGGCGGTGCGCGGGAGTTTGTCGATCTTGTTCAGGACGAGGAGGCCCCTCTCGCGGCGCCTGGGCAGCATCCGCCCGATCTCGGCCGCGACGGCCCGCTCAGGGTGGGCGGCGTCGATGAGATGGACAATGGCGTCGGCGTCGTCGAGCGCGCTCCTGGCGGCGCGGACCATGGCCCGGTCGAGCCGGCGGCGCGGCACGAAGATCCCCGGGGTGTCGACGATGACGACCTGGCTTTCTCCCCGTTCGAACACGCCCCTGACCTTGAACCTGGTGGTCTGGGCCTTGTGGGTGACGATGGAGACCTTCTGGCCGACGAGCGCATTGACGAGAGTGGACTTTCCGCAATTGGTCGCCCCGACGACCGCAGCGAATCCGGAACGGGTCAAGATCCGACCTCTCGCTCGAGAAAGCTGGCGGCCGCGGCCTTTTCGGCGGCGCGGAGACTTCCCGCCGTCGCCTGGCAGGCGGGGTAGTCGCCCACCCTCGCCTCGACCGTGAAGCGGGGAGCGTGGTCCGGACCCTGTCGGCGCTCGAGCCGGTAGATGGGCGATTCCAGGCCGTGAGCGGCGGCCCACTCGATGAGCCTCGCCTTGGGATCGCGGGGGGCCGCACTGGGCGGGGACTCGAGCGCCTCGCTCCACGCTCTGGCGAAGACGCGGCGGGCGGCCTCGATGCCCGCGTCGAGCCACACCGCGCCCAGCAGAGCCTCCATGGCGTCTCCAAGGATCCTTTCGTTGGCCCTCCCGCCCTGGATGGAGGCGCCCTTGCCCAGGCGTAGGGCCGAGGCGAGGTCCAGGCGCCTGGCCGCCTCGGCGCAGGCGCGGCCGCTGACCAGCGCAGCGTGACGATGGGAGAGCTCCCCTTCGGTCCAGGCCTGATCGCCGCCGATCAGAGCCTCGCCGGCGAGAAGGCCAAGGACGCAATCGCCGAGGAACTCGAGGCGCTCGTTGTGCGCCGCGCCCCGCGCGCTCTCGCCGACGCTGGCGTGCGTCATGGCCTGGTCGAGAAGGCCCTTGTCGGAAAAGGTGTGACCGATCCGCTCCTCGAGCTCGGCGAGGGCCAAAGAGCGCCTAGACACGAACCGCGCGCCGAGACCCGATCAGTGCAACACATGGAAGAAGCGGCTCGGGCGAAGCTGCGTGATCCATGTCCATGGTTTGAAGAGAGAGGCCTTGTCGGTCCACGAGAGGAGCACGATCTGGGCCTTGCCTTCGAGATTCTCCTCGGGGACGAAACCAACTCCGGTGCCATAGCCGACCGCGGCATCGAGGCGGCTGTCCCAACCGCACCCGCCGAGCTTGGGATCGTCGGGCGCGAGGCCCGGATCGAAGCGGCTGTCGGCAGAGTTGTCACGATTGTCGCCCATCATGAAATAGCAGTGCGGGGGAACGACGTAGACCCCGGTGTTGTCGGCCTCTTCGTTAGAGCCATGCACCTGGATCAGGTACTTGTGGCCGGAAAGGTTGGTTTCCTGCTCCACAGTGGCTTGCTCAAGAAGGCCACGGTCAGTGGTGGCGATGACGCGGATCGGCTTTTCCGGATACTCGACCCCGTTCACATAGAAACGGCCGCCCTTCACCTGGACCCTGTCGCCGGGCAAGCCGATGAGGCGCTTGATGTAGTCGGTCTTGTCGTCGCGCGGCAGCTTGAAGACGATGATGTCGCCCCTCTTGGGTGAGTGGAAGAAGATCCGGCCGCGGAAGATCGGCGGGCTGAAGATCAGGGAGTGGCGGGAATAGCCGTAGCTCCACTTGGAGACGATAATGTAGTCGCCCTGGTAGAGGTTCGGCTCCATCGAGGCCGAGGGAATGGTGTAGGGCTGGAAGAGAAAAGTGCGGATCACCAACGCGATCAGGAGCGCGTAGATCACCGTCTTGATGATCTCGAACGTCTCCTTCAAAGCGCCGGGCTTCCGCTCCGCCTTGGGCTCGGCGGACGCAACTCTGGTCATCGTTTAGACTCGTGAAAGGATTCGCCCCTTGGGCGCGGGCGGTTGCTAGACGCTGGATGCGGCGGGTTCAAGGCCCCTCTCCTAGAGGGCGAGCCTCCTCGGCGAGCGCCTCGATGATCACGAAGGCCTGGGCATAGGGGTGATCGTCGGTGAGCGAGAGATGGGCGATCGGCCGCCGCCCCTCGCCGACGAGCGCCGCCAGTCGATCCGCCGCGCCGCCGGTGAGGGCCAGTTCGGGTTTTCCCGAGCGGCCGTTGACGACACCGATATCGCGCCAGAAGACGCCTGCTCGCATGCCGGTCCCTAATGCTTTGGCGCACGCCTCCTTGGCGGCGAAGCGTTTGGCGTAGCTCGCCGCGCTGGCCCTCTTCCGTTCGCTCCGGGCCTTTTCCACGGGTGTGAAGATCCGTGCCACGAACCGCTCGCCGAAGCGCGCCAGGGTCCTTTCGATCCGGCGGATATCGACGAGATCGGTTCCGATCCCCACGATCACGCCGCTAGCAGCCCGATTCCGACGTTCGATCCGCCTGGGGCGAACGCCAACCGAACGTCGGAATCGAAAAGGGCGCCAGCAAACTTATGATTCTAGTGTCGTTGACGAATTTGACGCTCGTCACTGAGCCCTCCCCCAACCGGAAGCGTCATATTCACGACACTAGCCATCAATGCCCGGCCCGCGCCCCTGCGAGGTTCAATTCCGGCGCGCCGGCGCGGGCCTGGTCCATGAGCCCGCGCATCCGTTCGATGGCTGGCCCCAGGCCGGCGAAGATCGCCTCGCCGATGAGGAAGTGGCCGATGTTGAGCTCGACGATCGGGCCGATGGCGGCGATCGGACCCACCGTCTGATAGTCGATGCCGTGGCCGGCGTGGACCTCCAGGCCGGACCCGCGGGCCGCCTCGGCGGCCGCACGCAGCTCGGAAAGAAGTCCGGCGGCCTCGCTCCGCCGCTCGCGGACCGCCAGGCAGTAGGCGCCGGTGTGCAGCTCCACGACCTCGGCGCCGCAGTCGAGGGCGGCGGCGATCTGGCGCGCCTTGGGCTCGATGAAGAGGCAGACGCGGATCCCCGCCCCTCTCAGCCGGGCGACCACCGGGGCGATGCGGTTATGGCCGGAGGCGACGTCGAGGCCGCCTTCGGTGGTCAGCTCCTCGCGCCGCTCGGGAACCAGGCCGACGGCATGGGGAAGGTGAGCCAGCGCGATGGCCTCCATTTCTGTAGTCGCCGCCATCTCGAGGTTGAGCGGGCGGCCGCGGGCGCGGGTGAGGGCGGCCAGGGCGTCGATGTCGGCGTCGGAGATATGGCGGCGGTCTTCGCGAAGATGGGCGGTGATGCCATCGGCCCCGGCCAACATGGCGATCTCCGCGGCCCTGGCCGGATCAGGATAGGCCTCGCCCCGGGCGTTGCGGATGGTCGCCACGTGATCGATGTTGACCCCGAGGCGCGCCCGGCCGCCGGACGCCGAAAAGACCGTGTTCATGCCCGAAGCCCGCGGCTCCCCGGCTCCTGGGCCGGGATGGCGGCGAGGCGCGCAGGAAGGGCGTCGGCCGGCCAGGCCGGAACGTCGATCCGCGCCAGGGCGATAAGGGGCGCGCCGACCTCGGCGGCGCCCCCCGAGCGGTCGACGATGCACGCCGCGCAGACGACCTTGCCGCCATGACTCTGGGCGCGGGCGACGCTCTCGTGAAGGGAGCCGCCGGTCGAGACCACGTCCTCGACGACCGCGACGCGCGCTCCTGGCGGGATGGTGAAGGCCCGGCGCAAGGCGAGTTGGCCCTCTGCCCGCTCGAGGTAGATTGCCGGAACGCCGAGATGCCGAGCGGTCTCGTAGCCGGGAATGATCGCCCCGACGGCCGGAGAGACGACGAGGTCGACCTCGCCTGCCTCCGCAACGATTAGCCGGGCGAGGGCGCGACACAGCCGCTCGCAGCGGTCCGGATGCATGAAGACGAGGTTCTTCTGAAGGAAGATCTCCGAATGCAGTCCGCTCCAGAGAATGAAATGGCCCTCGCGCAAGGCGCCGGCGGCGCGGAACTCGTCAAGAACCTCCTCGCTGGTCATGGCGCCTAGCAGCCCGATTCCGACGTTCGATGCGCTTGGGGCGAACGCCGGCCGAACGTCGGAATCGAGAAGGCTGCTAGCAAGTTCATGATTCCAGTGTCGTTGACGGATTTGACGTTCGTCATTGAGCCCTCCCCCGCGCCAAAACGAACGTCAAATTCACGACACTGGTTGCAGAAAGCCGGCCCTCTCGCAACCGGCCGGACCCTCCTCGGCGGGTCCATCCTCAACCTGGGGCTCTCTCGACCGTCTCGACACTGGGGCAGGCGCGCAGGGCGGCGGCGATGTGGGTGAGATGCCTGGCGTCCTTGACCTCGACATCGAAGTCGACGTCGAAGAAATCGGTGTGGCGGTGGCGCATGTTGATGCCGGTGATGTTGCCGCCGGCCTCGCCGATGATCGTGCAGGTCTGGCCCATGACGCCGGGCGCATCGCGCACCGTGGCGTGGAGGCGGGCGTCGGAAAGGGTGTTCTGTTCAGCTTCGGCGGTCCACTGCAGGTCGCGCCAGAGATCGGGCTTGTCTTCATGGGCGGCGAGGCCCGGGCAGTCGATGGTGTGGACCTGCAGGCCCTTCCCGGCTTCGACGATGCCGACGATCCGATCGCCCGGAACCGGATTGCAGCAGGGGGCGAAGTGGAGGCTGACGCCGGGCGTCAGGCCCCCTCCCCTGACGAAGAACCGCGCCGCCTTGCCATCGGTGATCCGGCGTCTCGCCGAAGCCGCCGCCTGCTCGGTCTCGGCCAAGCCCGGGAAAACCACGGCAAGCACCTGGGCCGGGGTGACGCGGCCGCGCCCGACCGCCTCGTAGAGTTCGCCTTCGCCGGCGGCGGCGAAGCGGTCCAAGGCGCCGCGCAGCGAGACATCCGCCCGCTTCTTGCCCGCGCGCTCGAAGATATGGTCGAGGGAGGCCCTGCCGAGCTTCTGGAACTCTTCCTTCTCGGCCTGGCGGATGTGCCGACGTATGGCCAAGCGGGCCCGGCCGCTGACCGTCAGGCTCTTCCAGTCGGCCGGGGTGGCGGCCTCGCGTCCGCGGACCACCTCGACGACGTCGCCGTTCTGAAGAGGGGTGCGCAGGGGTCGGAGCTCACCGTTGATCTTCACCCCGATGCAGGTGTCCCCGACATCGGTATGCACGGCGTAGGCGAAATCGAGCGGCATCGCTCCGGCCGGGAGGCTGACGAGCTTGCCTTTAGGGGTGAAGACGAACACCTGGTCGAGGAACATCTCCAGACGCGCATGTTCCAGAAGATCCTCGGCGTCACCGCCCTGCTCGAGGACCTGAACGAGCTGGCGCAGATTGACCAGGGGATCGCTCTGGCCGGCTTCGGCGGCGGCGTCCGGATCGAAGGCGTAGCTCTCGTTCTTGTAGCGCCAGTGGGCGGCCACACCCTCCTCGGCCACCCGGTCCATGGCCTCGGTGCGGATCTGCATCTCGATGCGCATGGCCTTGGGGCCTACGACGGTGGTGTGCAAGGAGCGATAGCTGTTTTGCTTAGGCGTGGAGATGAAGTCCTTAAAGCGTTCCGGAACGGTCGGCCAGGCGCGATGGATGACGCCCAGGGCGCGATAACAGTCCTCCTCGGAGTTCACGATCACCCTGAACCCGTAGATATCGGAAAGTTGAGCAAATCCAATCGATTTGCGCTGAAGCTTGCGCCAAATCGAGAACGGATTCTTCTCGCGGCCGACGACCCGGGCGACGATGCGCGCCTCCTCGAGCTTGGCGGTGATCTCGCCGCTGGCCAGAGCCACAGCCCCGCCCTGGCTCGCGCGCAGGGCGTCGAGCCGCCGGCGGATGGCGTCGCGGGCCTGGGGATTGAGGTGGGAGAAGGCCAACTCCTCAAGCTCGGAGCAGATGCGGTGGCAGCCGATCGAGCGGGCGAGCGGCGCATAGATCTCCAGGGTCTCGCGCGCGATCCGCTCGCGCTTGGCCGCTCCGTCGACGTACTGGAGAGTTCGCATGTTGTGCAGGCGGTCGGCGAGCTTGACGAGCAGCACCCGCACGTCCTTGGAGACCGCGAGGATGAACTTGCGCAGGTTCTCGGCCTGACGCTTATAATCGGCCCCGATCTCGAGCCGAGAAAGCTTGGTCACCCCTTCGACGAGGGAGGCGATCTCCTCGCCGAACAGCCGCTCCACCTCCTCGCGCGTGACCTCGGTGTCCTCGATAAGGTCGTGTAGCAGACCGGTGACGATGGTCGCGACGTCGAGCCGGTAGTCGGTGAGGATCCCGGCCACCTCGATGGGATGGGCGAAGTAGGGATCTCCCGAGGCGCGCTTCTGCGAGCCGTGCATGCGCATGGCCCAGACGTAGGCCCGATTGATCAGGGCCTCGTCGGCGCTGGGATCGAAGGCGCGGACGCGCTCGATGAGCTCGTACTGGCGAAGAAGCTTACGGGGGCGGCGACCCCCTTTGGCGTCTGCCTGGGCCGACGCGGGGGAAGATCGTCGCGGAGGTTTGCGGCTCGCGGCGGGAGGGGTCTCGGGCTCTTCTCCCGTCAGGCTCAGAAGCGCTCCTCCTGGCCGCCGTCACGATCGCTCTGCAGGGCGCGGACCAGTTCCTGCTCGCTCATTTGCACATGCGTGGGATCGGCGAGCAACGCCAGGGTCTCGGCCTCCTCCTCGGCCTCGGAATGCTCGTCCACCCTTTGCAGGCTGGAGATCACAGTCTCGCGCAGGGTTTCGGGATCGACCGTGTCCTCGGCGATCTCGCGAAGCGCGACGACTGGATTCTTGTCGTTATCGCGGTCGAGGGTCAGGGTTCCTCCGGCGGCGATGGCGCGGGCCCGGTTGGCGGCCAGGAGCACGAGGTTGAAACGATTGGGCACTCTCTGGACGCAGTCCTCGACGGTGACACGGGCCATGGAATCGATTTCCTGAAATTGGGGAGCGCCTCAAGGTAGCGACTGCGTTGCCGATCCGCAACGCCAAGGGAGGTTCGGCCCTCCTCGGAAAGGCCGCAGCGTTGACAACCTCAGCCCAGGAGAACAGGCTCGGCCAAGTCGGTCGACTTGAACCTCCAATCCGCCGCCAGAGCGGAAGAGATCGCCAGGGGAGCTTTCTCAATGCAAATCCGCCCGCAATCCGGCCTCCGCCATCTCTTGATGAGCGCATCGGCCGCAGCGATCTGCGCGTTCGCCGCGGCGCCAGGCGCCCATGCGGCGCAGGCCGCGGCGGCGGCTCAGTCCACTCCAACCACGGTGGGCGAACTCATCGTCACCGCCCAGAGGCGGGCCCAGAACATTCAGACGGTGCCGGTGGCGGTGACCGCGCTCAGCGCCCAGAGGCGCGCCCTGGTCGGCATCCAGACGGTCCAGGACCTCACCGACTACACGCCTGGACTTTCCTACTCGCCGATCGACGACCGGCCCTACATCAGAGGCGTCGGGCGCAACACCGACAACCTCTCCACGGCCTCGGCGGTGGCGACCTATTACAACGGCGTCTATTACGGGGCGAACGGGGCGATCATCCTGCAGAAGGACGATCTCTTCATCAGCAACATCGAAGTCGACCGCGGCCCGCAGAACACCCTGCACGGCTCCAATTCCGACGGCGGCACCATCCTCTACACCTCACAACGGCCGACCGACACCTACTACGCCGAGGCGCGGGGCCTCGTCGGAAACTACGACAAGTACATGGGCGAGGCGGCGGTCTCCGGTCCGATCAACGACCACATCAAGATCCGACTGGGCGGAATGTACACTTCCGAAGGCCGCGGCTACTTCAACAATCTCGACGGGCCCTCGCAGGGCGGCGACATCTCTCTGGGGAGCAGCGGGACCGAACAGTACCTCGAGGCGCAAGTCCAGGCCAATTACGGCCACTTAGACGCCTGGGCCATGGTTTCGGGCGGCGACATCTGGGCCAACTATCATGACGAGGAGACGGTCGGGAACATTCCCACCAACCTCCTCCTCAACGGCACATTCGCCCCGAGCGGCTTTTATGGCCTCTGCGGTCTGCCCGGCGTGGCGGCGAGCCCCAACGGCGTCGGATGCGCGGGCGGGCCGCCGATCGTCCCTGGAAGCGTCGTGACCGACCCGGTGACTGCCAATCTCTTCCCCGGCAACAATCCAGGCAACATCAACCGACGCGATTTCATCCAGGAGTTCACTTCGTCGAACAATCAGAAGGCCGACATCGCGGTCGCCTTGAACCTCACCTACCACTTTCCGGACTTCGACCTCGCCTACATCGGCGGCTACCAGATGTTCGACTACGAACTTAACTTCAATACTGCGCCTTACAGCGGTACAGATGCCGGCGTCGAGTCATATCAGCTCGCGGGGCCTCCGGGCCTGGGTAATCTGACGGTCTATCCAACGCCAGACCTCACTTATTTCGCCGAACGGGATCGTTTCTTCAGCCACGAGCTCGATCTGACCTCGACGACGTCCTCGCCATTCCAATATCTCGTCGGTCTATACTGGTACCATGAGCGTTACAACCAGCCGGTCAGCGCCGGCGTCGAACCGCTCCAGACCCAGTTCGCCAATCCCTTCTACATCGACGGGTTTGGCGTGGCCTGCCCTGGCGGCGCCCCGATCTGTCCGGCCCCGCCAAATCCGCAATCGGCGGCCTCGACCTCGGACACGCAGCTGGTCTACGACGACCTCGCCGGCTTCGCCGGGGCGAGCTACAAGTTCGGCAGCCAGTGGAAGATCAACGGCGGCCTCCGCTACACCTACGACCACAAGGCCGGTATCCAGTACTGGCGATTCGAGGAATTTGACGCCATACCGGGGCTGGACTCGGTCGCCCTTGGCGCGCTGACTCCCGCGACGGATCTCACGCCGGTCGCGATCGCCTACGGAACCTATCCCGGTACTGGGCCTGCCATCTTCAACCCGGTCACCGGAAACGGGGAAAGGAGCCTGGGCGCGACGTGGAAGGCGGTGACCGGCGAGGCGGACATCGACTGGACGCCCGATCCGAGCACCCTCGCCTACCTCCGCTACAGCCGCGGCTACAAGTCCGGGGGCTTTTCGACCTACACCATCGGGGCCAATCCCGAGACCCAGCCGGAGGACGTCGACTCCTTCGAACTGGGCGGAAAGAAGACGATGGGCGACAGCCTCATGGTGAACGCCGCCGCGTTCTACTACCACTACACCAACGACCAGGTGCCCCTCACGGTCCAGAACGCCCAGGGCCTCCTGGTCCCGGTGATCTACAACCTTCCCCTCGTCCATACCTACGGCTTCGAGCTGGAGGCGGCGTGGCACCCGATCAAGCCGCTGACCTTCAATCTGAGCTACGCCTTCCTCTCGGCCAAGATCGCCAACGCCGGGGGGTGCATCGAAAGCACCGTCGATCCCTTGGCCCTGCAGCCGGGATCGAACACGGCAGGCTGCACTCAGACCAGCCCGACTGCGATCGTCCAGAACATCAATGGCCAGACCCTTCCTGAGGCGCCGCGCAACAAGGTCGCGTTCAACGCGCTGTACACGCTCGATTTCGAGCCGGGGAGCCTGACCCTTTCGGGCAGCGTGATCTGGAAGGACGTCACCTATGACGACGTCTTCAACCGCTGGTTCAGCAAGCAACCGGCCTACACCCTGGTGAATCTGCGGGCGACCTGGACCGACGCCAAGAACCGCTTCAACATCATCCTTTATTGCAACAACGTCTTCAATTCGGTGGGCTACGACGCAACGGCGGCGGCGTTGCTGTTGCAGGGTCCGCCCGAGGACATCGTGGCGAGCTATGACCTGACGCCGCCCAGGACCTATGGCGCCGAACTGGAAGTCCGTTTCAGATAGGGATTTACCGCGGGGCGGCGCTCGCGGCGCCTCGCCTCCGACCTCGCCGAAGGACATCGGCCGCCTGCGGGAACGGTGGTCCGCGGCGGTCGTCGCCCTCGAGCACGGGCGCTTCGCCGAAGCCAGGAGGGGCTTCCTCGCCGTGGCCTCGGCGGATCCGGCGAACATCGCCGCCCGCCACAATCTCGGCGTCGCCTGCCAAGGTCTTGGTCGCTGGGCGGAGGCGGCGCGGGCCTGGAAAAAAGCGCTCGCCATCGATGCGCAGGCGCACGAGAGCCGTTTCGCCCTGGCGAGGGCGCTGGCCATCCTGGGCCGCCTCGAGGAGGCGGCGGGCGAATATCGACACCTCGCCATCTTCCCGTCGGAGCGGACCCGCGCCCTCTCACGCCTCGGGATCCTGACCTCCTCGGCGCTCACCGAGGACGAACTCGAGGTGCTGGAAGCGGCCGGCCGGGACGAAGCCGCGCCGATCGAGGTCCGATCCGACGCCCTCTTCGCCCTCGCCCACGCCCTGGAGGCGCGGCAAAGGTTCGATCAGGCCCTCGTCGCCTTCAGCGAAGCCAACCGCCTGAGGCGCATGGCGCTGGGCGGCGCGGTCGAGGCGACGGCGCGCGCCCACGCCCGCTCGGTCGCGCTCCAGAAGGCGAGGTTCGACGCCGCCCGCCTGGCCAGGCCCGATCCGGACGCCAGTTCCTCGCCCAAGCCGATCTTCATCGTCGGCTTTCCCCGATCGGGGTCCAGCCTCATCGAGCAGATCCTCGCCAGCCATCCGGAGGTCAACGGCCTCGGCGAGACCGGCGCGCTTGGCGCCACGCTCGATGCCGGCGGCTCGGCGACCAATTACCTGGGAAGGGTTCGCTCGCTCGGATGGGATGGAATGTCCCGCTTCATCGACAAGACCTTGGAGAATTTTCTTCATATCGGGTGGATTGCCGGGGCCTTCCCGCGCGCGGTGATCATCGAGAGCCGGCGCGAGACGATGGACGTGGCCTTCGCCTGCTGGCGGCAGAGGTTCGCCGAGGGCGCCGAGACCCTTTACGACTTCGCCGAGATCGCGGCCGAGCACCGGCGATACGAGGAGATGATGGCGCACTGGAAGGCGCTCCTCCCCGGCCTGGTGCGCGAGGCGCGCCTGGAAGTCCTCATCGCCGAGCCGGAGGCGGAGATCCGCCGCCTCGTGAGCGAAGTCTGCGGCCTTTCCTGGAACGAGGCGTGTCTTCGCCCTCACCTCAATCGCCGCCCGGTCGCCTCGGCCAGCGCCACCCAGGTGCGCGAGCCGATCACGGGCGCGTGGCTCGGCCGCTGGAAGGCCTACGGAGATCGGCTCGAACCGCTGCGCTCGGCGCTCGTCGCGCGCTGAGGCGCCTAAGCGCTGGCGCGAGCCTCTGACGCCTCGGCCTCGCCGGCGATACGCGCCAGGTCGGACAGGACGCGCTCGGCCGCGGCGAGCCGCTGGTGGGGCGTGGGCCATTCGCCCTTGACGAGGACGCTCTGGTCGGGGCGCAGACGCCAGGCGGCGGCGTTCCTCTGGATGAAGGCGACGAGGCCGCCGGGATTGGCGAAATGGCCGCCCCGGAAACTAGCCGTCGCGCCTCGCGGCCCGACATCGATCTTGGCGACATTGGCCTTGCGGCAGAGCGCCTTGATAGCCACCACCCGGAGAAGCTGGTCGGCTTCGGCGGGAAGCGGGCCGAAGCGGTCGATGAGCTCGGCGGCGAGCGACTCGCGATCCTCGTTCTCCTCGGCCTCCGAGAGCCGGCGATAAAGCGCCAGACGCACGTCGAGGTCGGGAACATAGGACTCGGGAATGAGGACGGCCGCTCCGGTCGAGATCTGGGGCGACCAGCCGCGATCGAGCTCGATCTGCGAGGCGAGCCCCGGATTGGCCTCCCCGTTCCTGGCCTTCAGGTCGGCGACCGCTTCCTCGAGCATCTGCTGATAGAGCTCCACCCCCACCTCGCGGATGTGGCCCGACTGCTCCTCGCCCAGAAGGTTGCCGCCGCCGCGGATGTCGAGATCGTGGCTGGCGAGCTGGAAGCCCGCGCCCAGGCTGTCGAGCGACTGCAGCACCGAGAGGCGCTTTTCCGCTCCCGCCGAGACAGCGCGGTCGGCGGGCGTGGTGAGATAGGCGAAGGCGCGCGCCTTGGACCGGCCGACGCGGCCGCGCAGCTGATAGAGCTGGGAAAGGCCAAACATGTCGGCACGGTGGACGATCAGGGTGTTGGCGGTGGGGATGTCGAGGCCGCTCTCGACGATGCTGGTGGAAAGGAGGACGTCGTACTTTCCTTCATAGAAGGCGGCCATGACCTCTTCGATGCGAGTGGCGGGGAGCTGGCCGTGGCCGACCACGAAACGGATCTCGGGCGCGTCCTCGCGCAGGAACTTGGCGAGATCGGGAAGATCGCGGATGCGGGGCGCGACATAGTAGACCTGCCCGCCGCGGTACTTCTCGCGCAGCAGGGCCTCGCGGATGGCGACCGGATCCTGGGGCGTGACGTAGGTCCTCACCGCCAGGCGATCGATGGGGGGGGTGGCGATGATCGACATTTCGCGAATGCCGGAGAGCGCCATCTGCAGGGTGCGCGGAATCGGCGTGGCGGTGAGCGTCATGACGTGGACCTCCGCACGCAGCGTCTTCAAGGTCTCCTTGTGCTTGACGCCGAAGTGCTGCTCCTCGTCGACGATGACGAGGCCCAGATTCTTGAAGCCGATCTTGCTGGAGAGGACCGCATGGGTGCCCACTACGATGTCGATCTCGCCTTTCCTGAGGCCCTCGCGGGCAGCCGCCGCCTCGGCGGCGGGCACGAGCCTGGAAAGCCGCGCGATCTTCACCGGCCAGCCCTGGAAGCGTTCGCGGAAGGTCGCGAAGTGCTGGCGGGCGAGAAGAGTGGTTGGAGCGACAAGGGCCGTCTGGCGTCCGCTCATCGCCGCCACGAACGCGGCCCTGAGGGCGACCTCCGTCTTGCCGAAGCCGACATCGCCGCAGATGAGCCGATCCATCGGCTTGCCGGAGGCGAAGTCGGAAAGGACATCGCCGATGGCGGCGAGTTGGTCGTCGGTCTCCTCGTAGGGGAATCGGGCGCAGAACTCCTCGAAAAGGCCGTGGGGGGCGTCCATGCGCTCCACATCGCGGGCGGCCCGGGCGGCGGCGAGGCCGATCAGGCTCTCGGCCATGTCGCGTAGCCGCTCCTTGGCCCTGGCCTTGCGCGACTGCCAGCCGGCGCCGCCCAGGCGGTCGAGCTGTACGCCCTCCGCCTCGGCTCCATAGCGGCTCAGAAGGTCGATGTTCTCCACCGGCAGATAGAGCCTGGCTTCGTCCGCGTAACGGATGGCCAGGCAGTCGTGCGGGGCCTCCATGACCTCGATGGTCTCCAGGCCCTCGTAGCGGCCGATCCCGTGATCGATGTGGACGACGAGATCGCCGGCCGAGAGGGCCTGGGCCTCGGCCAGGAAGTTGGCCGCCCGCCGGCGGCGTCGGGGCCTGGCCAGCCGATCGCCGAGGAGGTCGGTCTCGGAGACCACCGCCAGGGCCGGCGTCTCGAAACCGGCATCGAGCGGAAGGACGGCGCGGAGCGGGGTTTTGGCATCGGCGGCCTGAGCCGCCCGCCAGTCGGCCGCTCGCTCCAGATCCTCAAGGCCGTGATCGGCGAGCATGGCGGCCAGGCGGTCGGAGGAGCCGTCGGTCCAGGAGGCGAAGATGACGCGCTTGCCCTCGCCGCAGAGGCGCCGGGCGTGGCCGATGGCGGCTTCGAACAGCGAGGCGGAGTCGCTCGCTCGCTCGGCGGCGAAGTTGCGGCCGAGCTTGCCGCCCAGATCGATGACGCCCGCGCCGCCCTCCGGCTTCATCGGCGTGAACCGCCGGGACGGCCGAGCCGCGACAATCTCGTCCCACTCCTTGGAGGAGAGCCACAGGGCGGTGGGCGCGAGCGGGCGGTAGCGCCGCGCCTGGTCGGCCGAGGAGCGCGCCTCGAAAGCATCGACGATCATCGCAAGGCGGGAATCGCGCGCTTCGGAGGCGAGGGCGTCCAGGGCGATGAGCGTGTCGGCGGGAAGGAAGTCGAAGAGCGTCTCGACGCGCTCATAGAAGAAGGGCAGCCAGTGCTCCATTCCGCCGATGCGGGCGCCCTCGCTCACCGCCCCCCACACGGGGTCATCCCCGGCCGCGCCGAAGGTCTCGAGCCATCGGCTGCGGAAGCGGGCGATGGCGGCTTGATCGAGCAGCACCTCGCTCACCGGCAGGAGCTCGAAGCGTTTGAGCGAGCCGGTCGAGCGCTGGGTCTCCGGATCAAAGGCGCGGATCTGCTCGATCTCCTCGCCGAAGAGATCAAGGCGCACCGGCTCGCTGCTTCCGGGAGGAAAGACGTCGATGACGCCGCCTCGAATGGCGAACTCCCCGCGTTCGGAGACGGTGGGGGCGCGCCGATAGCCGTTGACCTGGAAATACCGTTCGATCCGGGCCAGATCGAGCGCCTCGGCCGCCTCGGCGGCGAAGGCGGAGGCGAGGATCGCCTCCCTAGGCGGGGTGCGCTGAAGCGCCGCCGCCGAGGTCGCCACGAGAACGGAAGGGTGGCCGGCCCCGCCTCGGGCGAGGCGATGGAGCGTCGCCATGCGTCTTGCCGAGACGGCGGGGGACGGCCCCACCCGGTCGTAGGGAAGGCAGTCCCAGGCGGGAAACTCGATGATCTCCACCTCGGGGGCGAAGAATCCCATGGCCTGGGCGAAAGCAGCCGCCCGCGCCCCGTCGCGAGCGATGAAAACGCAAAGATCGCCCCTGGCGCGGGCGAGGTCGGCGAGGACGAGCGCATCAAGGCCCTCGGGCGCGCCAGCGAGCGTCAGCGCTCCGGGCTCATCGGCGAGCCTGGCGAGGAGGTCGCGGGCGAGGTCCTCGGCGGCGCTCATCGGGCGTTCTCCTTGGGCCGCGAATGGGCGAAGGCGCGGAGTCTCGCGGCGAGGGACGCCTCGATACTCGAAGGTGGCGGCGCTGATCCCGAAACCCAGGCCAGGAGCTGGTCGTCGCCCTCCTCGAGCAAGCGCTCGAAGGCGGTGAGTTCGCTCTCGTCCAAATTCCGGGCGTGGAGATCCGCGAACGGACCCAAAATCAGGTCCGCCTCCAAAAGGCCTCGTCGCCAAGCGCGGAACCTGACTTTCCTGATCCGCGTCTCATCCATCTGCGGTTCGCGGATATAGAGGCGGAGCGCGCAGCGCGCCATAGGCTCGCGGGCGTCAAGTCGGGACTTCGGAGCAAGGCGGCCTGCGGTCTATCCTCACCGCTCGATGCGGCCGCAGATTCTCTTTCCGCTCTTCGCCCCAGCGACCTCGCTCAAAGGCGTGGGTCCGCGGCTCGCGCCGCTCCTCGAAAAAACGGTCGGCGGCCCCCTGGTGAGGGACCTCCTCTTCCACGCCCCACATGGCCTCATCCGCCGCGAGCCGGCGAGGATCGAAGAAGTCAGCGAGGGTCAGGTCGCCACCCTCGAGCTCGTCATCGAAGCGGTCGGCAAGCCCGGCCGGCGGGGCCGGCCCTGGCGGGTGCGCGCCTCCGATGAGACGGGCTGGATCACCCTCGTCTGGTTCAATTCCCTGCCCGGGGGCCGCGCCGAGATCCTGAGGCCAGGGGCGCGTCTGGCGGCGAGCGGCAGGATCGACGCCGACCGGTTTGCGGGCGGACTGATGATGGTCCATCCCGACTGGCTCGTTCCCCTCGAACGGATGGCGGAGATCCCGCGCCAGGAGCCGGTCTATCCGCTGACCGCCGGCCTCACCCAAAAGCAGCTGCGGCGGGCCATCTCCGCGGCGCTCGATCGGCTCGCCGAACTCCCCGAATGGCAGGACGGACCCTGGCTCGCCGCTCGGGGATGGCCAAGCTGGCGAGAGGCGGTGGAAAGGCTGCATGCCCCGGCGAGCGAAGCGGACCTTTCGCCGCTCGCTCCCCATCGTGCGCGCCTGGCGTTCGATGAGCTCCTCGCCCACCAGTTGGCGCTCGGCCGAAGACGCGAAGGCGCCCGCGAGCGGCCGGGCCCGGCCATCCTCAGGAGCGCAATCTCGCGCGACCTCGAAGCCGCCCTCCCCTTTGCGCTCACCGGCGCCCAGAAGCGCGTGCTCGAGGAGATCCGAGGCGATCTTGCCGGCGGGAGGAGGATGACCCGCCTTCTCCAGGGCGATGTCGGTTCGGGCAAGACGGTCATCGCCATGCTCGTCATCGCCGATGCGGCCGCCGCCGGCTGGCAGTCGGCTCTGATGGCGCCGACCGAAATCCTCGCCCGCCAGCATTACGAGACGCTGAATGGTCCGCTCGCCGCCAGGGCGATCGCGACCGTGCTGCTTTCCGGACGTGACAAGGGCGCCCAGAGGGCGGAAAAACTCACCCGCCTCGCCGGCGGCCAAGCCAAGGCTGTGGTGGGCACTCACGCCCTCTTTCAGGACGAGGTGGCGTTCGCCGACCTCGGCCTCACCATCGTCGATGAGCAACATCGCTTCGGGGTGGGTGAGCGAGCGCGGCTCAAAGCCAAGGGGGAGAGCGCCCATCTCCTGGCGTTGTCGGCGACCCCCATTCCCCGCACCCTGGAACTCACCCTCTTTGGCGATCTCGACATCTCGCGTCTGGATGAGAAGCCGCCGGGGCGCACGCCGGTGGCGACAAGAGCCGTCCCCTCCACCCGCATCGGCGAGATGGTCGATCGCCTCGCCAGGGCGATCGCAGAGGGGCGCCAAGCCTATTGGGTCTGCCCCCTCATCGGGGAGAGCGAGACCGCCGACCTGGCCGCGGCCGAGGCGCGCAAGGCCGCCCTCGCCGAGAAGTTCGGCGCGACCGTCGGTCTGATCCACGGCCGCCTTCCTGCGGCGGAGAAGGACCGCATCATGAGCGCCTTCGTGGAGGGGAGGACCAAGATCCTGGTAGCCACCACGGTCGTCGAGGTGGGCGTCGATGCGCCAAACGCCACGATCATGGTGATCGAGGGCGCCGAGCACTTCGGACTGGCCCAGCTCCACCAGCTCCGCGGCCGGGTCGGGCGCGGGGCCGAGCCCTCGAGCTGCGTCATCCTGTATGATCCGCCGCTTTCTGAGGCGGCGCAGGCCCGGCTGGACATTCTGCGCCGGACCGACGACGGCTTCGTGATCGCCGAGAAGGATCTCGAACTTCGCGGCGGGGGAGATCCGCTGGGCCTGAGGCAGAGCGGCTTTCCCGACTGGCGGCTCGCCGACCCCTTCGCCCATCGCGGTCTCATCGTCGCTGCCGCCGATCACGCCCGGCTGATGCTCCGGCGAGAGGCCGCTCAAAGGCCTTCCGAGCCCGCCCGGGTGCTCGCCGCCCTCTTCGAAAAGTTCGGCGAGGAGCGTCTGGCCGCCGCCGGCTGAGAGGCGAAAAAGGCGTGGGTGCGCTCGAGGGCGTCGGCTTCGATATCAGCCCAGAAGAGATCGTAGGCGGGCGCCCTCAGCCTCTCGGCGAAGCCGCCGTGGGGCCTCAGCGACGGCGAGCCTGGGCGCTCGGCGCGGAGAAATCCGCCGCGGCAACGCGCACCGGTCGCCGCGACGATGAAACCTGGCCGCACGCCCCATTCCAGGCCCGTGGCGTCGGCCGCGCCAAGATTCATCCAGGCCGGCGCCTGCGCCTCGCCGGTCGAGCCCAGCAGCGGATTGACACAGAGTGCGGCCCTGCCATTCAGGGGGACCAGGCGGCCCTCCCTGTTCCACACTCGCGCCCGACCAAGGATCGGCGAGGCGCGGTCGAACCCTCTCCCGACGAGCGTCTTCCAGGCAAGAACGCAGCCGGTTTCGCCTCGTCGGGCGCAGGCGGGAACCGGGGCGCCGGGAGCGTATTCGTCGGCCGGAACGAGGGTGTCGATGAAGTAGGCGGCGACGAGGCGCGCGCGGAGCGCGGGGTCGGGCGCGATCCTCTGGGCCATGAGCCGCGCCGCCAGAAGGCCCCCCTGCTCCACCCCGACCAGAATGAAGGGCCGCCCGGGCGGGGTGCGGGCGAGGAAGGCGGAAAAGGCCCTGAAGACATCGCCGTAGGCGAACTCCCGGGCATCGATGGCGTCATCGAAGAGGCTGAGCGAGGAATAGAGGCTCGCCTGACGATAGAGCGGCGCGAAGACTCGTCCGGAGGCCTCGAACGGCTCGGCCCAATTGGGCAGGACCACTCTGGCGATCAGGTCTCGCGAGGGCCGGTTCCCGATCGGCCCGTTCCAGTCCCTGCCGCCGTCGTAGGTGGTGGGATGGAGAAAGAAGACGTCGGCGCCCACGGCGTCCGGGTCACGGATTGGAAGATGCGCCCAGGCCGAGCTTCGCCCATAGTTTGGCGGCGGCGGGGGGCGGTAGACCGAATAGGGGATTTTGGGATCAAGGCGCGCCTCGAGAATGTCGTTGCGCCAGAAAAGGGCGCCGGCGGCGAGGATCGCGCCGAGGACCAAGACTGCGAAGATCAGGCGTGAGGCGAAGCGGTTTCGCTCCGAGGGTTGGCCGCGCATGGATTCCTTGCGCCTAGCGTATTTCCGGCGATCTCATCCTCGAAGCGGAACTCATCTTCGCAACGCGCCGCTGGAAAGGCTTTCGACCACGTATTCGCCGATCCCGGTCTCGAGCGAGGTGAACGCTTCGGAGTAGCCCGCCTCGCGCAGGCGCTGCATCGGCGCCTGGGTGAAATATTGGTACCTCCCCGCGAGTTCGGGAGGCATATCCACGTACTCGATGTGCGCCTCGGTTCCCGCGGCGGCGAAGACCGCCTTGACCAGATCGGCGAAAGACCGCGCCGTTCCCGTTCCGACGTTGAAGATCCCGCTCGTCTCGGGGTGTTCAAGGAGCCAGCGGACGACCCTCACGGCGTCGCCAACGAAGAGGAAGTCGCGCATCTGGCCGCCGTCATCGTAATCGGGATGGGCCGAACGGAAGAGCCGCACGGGCCGGCCGGCCGCGACATCGGGCCAGACCTTCGCCGCTACGGAGGCCATCTCGCCTTTGTGGCCCTCCCTCGGGCCATAGACGTTGAAGAACTTCAGCCCCGCCCATTGTGGCGGCGCGTGGCCTCTGGCGGCCCGCCGCGCGGCATAGAGATCGAAGAGCGCCTTGGACCACCCATAGGGATTGAGGGGCCGCAGTGTCGCCAGCCAGTTCGGTTCGCTGCCATCCTCGAATCCCGCCTTGCCGTCGCCGTAGGTCGCCGCCGACGACGCCCAGATGAAACGCCGCCTCTTTTCGGCGCACCAGTCGAAGAGATCGCGAGAGAGGACGAAGTTAGTCTCCATCAGGAGATCGAGATCGGTCTCCGTCGTCGAGGAAATGGCCCCCATGTGGATGATCGTCTCGACCTCTTCGCCGCACCTCGCCAGCCACGGCCAGAGCGCCTCCGGCGCAATGAGGTCGACGGGAAAGCAGCCCATGAGGTTGCGCCACTTGCCTTCTGCCGCCGCGCCAAGGCGATCGCAGACGGCGACTTCGAAAGCGGCGCCGCCAGAAAGCTCGGCGAGGATGTTTGATCCGATGAATCCCGCCCCGCCGGTAAGGAGGACGAGGCCGCCGCTCATCGCCCACCGCCCGCTCTTCGGATGGCGGCTGTGGTGGACTGGCCGGCGACGAGCGGTGCGATGCGCACCTCCCCGCCCCAGGCGCGCACGAGATCGCCGCCCACCACCTGGCTTGCCGAATAATCCCCGCCCTTGACCAGGAGATCGGGCTTGACCGCCTCGATGAGGGCCATGGGCGTGGGTTCTTCGAAGGGGACGACGAGATCGACGAAGGCGAGCGCGGCCAGGACCATGGCTCGCGACTGCAGGGGATTGACGGGCCGCCCAGCGCCCTTCAACGCCTTCACGCCCTCGTCGGTGTTGAGACCGACGATCAGCCGGTCGCACCAGGCACGGGCCTGGTGGAGGCACGAGACGTGGCCCGGATGGAGGATGTCGAAGCAGCCGTTGGTGAAGCCGACCCTGAGGCCCCGTTCGCGCCACAGCGCCGCCTCCCTGGCTGCGCGATGGGACGTGGCGATCTTGGCTTCCGAGGCAGCGAGCCCGGTGGCGACCGCCGCCTCGAGGAGTTCGTCGGGCGTCACGACCGCTGAGCCGGCCTTGGCGACCGCCAGACGCGAGGCGAGGAGGCCGAGCGCGATAGCCTCGTCCAGGCTTGCGCCAGCGGCGAGCGCCGCGCCGAGCGAGGCCATCACCGTGTCGCCGGCTCCGGAGCTGTCGAAAACCTCGGCCGGTTCGGTCCGGAAATGTTGGACGGCCTGAGCGCGACGAGCGAGCGACATTCCCTTGGCCCCGCGGGTGACCAAGATGGCGCGCGCCGCGCAGGAAGCGAGCGCGACTTCAAGCGCCGCTTCGATTTCCTCGTCGGTGTTTACCGGAAGGTTCGCGACCCTAGCGAGCTCGGCGGCGTTCGGCTTGATGAGGTCAACCTCGCCGTACCGGGAAAAGTCCTCGGCTTTGGAGTCGATGATCAGAGGCGCCCGCGCGGCGCGGGCGACTTCGAGCGCCGTCTCGATCACCTGCTGGGTCGCCACACCCTTTCCGTAGTCGGAAACAAGCATCACCCCTGCTCCGGCGGAGGCCTCGCGGATGGTCCGGCAGAGGCGTTGCTCAATCTCTCCCCCGATCGTCCGGGCGTCCTCGTCATCCACGCGCAGCAGCTGCTGGCCGGCGGCGACGAAGCGGGTTTTGGTGGTGGTGGCCCGGTCCGGATCAGTGACGATGAAGCTTTCGATGCGGACTTCCGATCCGATCAGCATGGCCGCTTCGTGGGCGGCCGCATCGCTCCCGACCACGCCGATGAGGCCCGCCTCGACTCCCAGGGCGGCGAGATTGCGCGCTACGTTGCCGGCCGCCCCCAGCATGACCGCCTCGGCGCGACGGTTGAGGACCGGGATCGGCGCCTCGGGCGAAACCCGGCTCACCTCGCCCGAGACATAGCGGTCCACCATGAGGTCGCCGACGACGACGGCCCTGGCCCTTTCGATGTGGGAAAGGAGCGGCTGTAGGGCGGAGAGGTCCATGTCGCGCTCGGAGTGCGCCGAACCTTCGCGCCCGGTCAAGCCGGCTCAGGCGCGCGCGCCTTGGCCAGGGCGTCGAGCGCCATCAGCTCGGCGATCAGGGTCTCCAGGCGTGACAGCGGCACCATGGTCGGGCCGTCGGAGGGCGCGCGGTCGGGATCGGGGTGGGTCTCCATGAAGACTGCGGCGACGCCCACCGCGACCGCGGCGCGGGCCAGAACCGGAACAAAGCGGCGCTCCCCTCCCGAGCGGTCCCCCTCGCCCCCCGGCTGGGCGACCGAATGGGTGGCGTCGAAGACCACCGGGCAGCCGATCTCGGCCAGGATCGGCAGGGCGCGCATGTCGGAGACAAGCGTATTGTAGCCGAACGAGACTCCGCGCTCGCAGGCGAGCACGTTGCGATTGCCCGCAGAGACAGCCTTGGCGACGATGTTCTTCATCTCCCAGGGGCTGAGGAACTGGCCTTTCTTGATGTTGAGCGCACGGCCAGTCCGGGCGGCGGCGACGACGAGGTCAGTCTGGCGGCAGAGGAAGGCCGGGATCTGCAGGACATCCACCGCCTCGGCGACCGGCGCGCACTGCGCCGGTTCGTGAACATCGGTGATGACTGGCAAGCCGATCTTTTCGCGGATCTCGGTGAAGACCGGCAAAGCCTCGGAAAGGCCAACTCCACGCGCGCTCGATCCGGAGGTGCGGTTGGCCTTGTCGAAGGAGGTCTTGAAGAGAAGGCCGATCGAGAGTCGCTGGGCGATTTCCCGAAGGGCCACGGCGCACTCGAGAGCGTGGGCGCGGCTCTCGAGTTGGCAAGGCCCGGCGATGATCGAAAGCGGCAGGGCGTTGCCGAAGCGCACCCGGCGGCCCAAGGGCGGCGCCGCTTCGACGACGGGATTGGGCGAGTCCGGACCCATGGCCATCCTTCTCACAGAACCGCGCCTCACGTCACCCCGACCCGCTCGGGGGCCGTTTTTCCTTGCGCGGGCGGTCCGGCGCCGCGATTGAGGAGCCATGCGATCGGGCTCGGCGCTGGCGGACGTGGTGGGGGCGATCGGCGAAACGCCGCTGATCCGGCTTCGGCGTCTGAGCGAAGAAACAGGCTGCGAGATCCTGGCCAAGGCCGAGTTCATGAATCCGGGCGCTTCGGTGAAGGACCGCGCCGCACTTTCCATCATCCGCGACGCCGAGCGGCGAGGTCTGCTTCGGCCCGGCGGCCGGATCGTCGAGGGAACCGCCGGCAACACCGGCATCGGCCTCGCCCTCGTCGCCCGGGCTCTGGGCTACAAGGCGACGATCGTCATCCCCCGCACTCAGAGCCAGGAAAAGAAGGACGCCATCCGCCTCATGGGCGCCGAGCTCGTCGAGGTCGACGCCGTCCCATACTCGAACCCCGACAATTACGTGCGCTATTCGGGACGCCTCGCCGAGGAGTTGGCGGCGAAGGAGGAGGCCGGGGCGATCTGGGCCAACCAGTTCGACAATGTCGCCAACCGGGACGCGCACGAGACCACCACCGGCCCGGAGATCTGGCGCCAGACCGCCGGGAGGGTCGACGCCTTCATCTGCTCGGTCGGCACCGGCGGCACTCTCGCGGGCGTCGCACGGGCCCTTCGCCAGGAGAGGCCCGACGTCGTCATCGGGCTTGCCGATCCCCACGGCGCTTCGCTCTACGAGTACTACGCCCACGGCGAGCTGAAGGCGGAGGGGAACTCGATCAGCGAGGGGATCGGCCAAAGCCGGATCACCGCCAATCTCGAAGGACTCGTCGTCGACAAGCCGTACCTCATCTCCGATGCGGAGATGATGGAGCAGATCTTCGCGCTCGCCGAGCACGAGGCCCTGGTGATGGGCGGCTCGACCGGGATCAATCTCGCCGGCGCGCTAAAGCTGGCGAGGGATCTTGGGAGGGGCCACACCATCGCCACCATCCTCGCCGACCACGGCTCGCGATATCAGAGCAAGCTCTTCAACCTCGCCTTCCTGAAAGAGAAGGGCCTTCCGACGCGGCCGTGGCTCGGCCCCTAAGGTCATCGCCGTGACCGATCCGCTCATTTCGACAGAGGCGCTGGCCGACAAGATCGGCGAGAGGGGCCTTTCTATCCTCGACGCGAGCTGGTTCCTCCCCGAGGCCGGGCGCGATCCAAGGGCCGAGTTCGAGGCGCGCCACATCCCGGGGGCCAGCTTCTTCGACATCGATGCCATCGCGGATCGGGCCAGCGGCCTTCCCCACATGCTCGCCTCGCCGGAAGCCTTCGAACGCGCCGTGCGGGCGCTTGGCGTCCACGCCCAGGGCCAGATCGTGGTCTATGATTCCGAAAGTCTCTTTTCGGCGGCGCGGGCCTGGTGGAGTTTCCGGGCGATGGGCGCGGAGAAGGTCTTCGTGCTCGACGGCGGATTTTCGAGATGGCTTACCGAGGGGCGGCCGACGAAGGTTGGCCCGGCGCGGCCCGCCGCGGGCAACTTCTCTGCCCACTTCCGCCCCGAGCTCCTTGCCGATCTGGCCGCCGTGAAGAGCGCGCTCGAGCGCGGCGCGCCCGAGGTCGCCGACGCCCGCTCGGCCGCAAGGTTTTCCGGAACTGAGCCGGAGCCCAGGCCCGGGCTTCGCCGCGGCCACATGCCAGGCGCGCGCAACCTTCCCTACCGGGTCCTCCTCACCGGGACCGGCGCTCTTAAGCCGGCAGGCGAGCTGCGCGATGCGTTCGAGAAGGCGGGGCTCGAGCCCTCCCGCCCGATCATCGCCAGCTGCGGATCCGGCGTCACCGCGGCGATCATCGCCCTCGCCGCCAGGCGGCTGGGCCTTCCGGAAACGGCGGTCTACGACGGCTCGTGGGCCGAGTGGGGCGCAAGGACGGATACCCCGGTCGAAACCGGGACTGGGAGCGGGCCGGAGCGATGAAGCGCCCGGGAAGGCGGGATTTGCGCGCGGCGACGAGACTGGTCCATTCCGGCGAGCACCGCCCTCGCATGGCGCGCACCGTGCCTCCGCCGATCGTCAAGGGATCAACCGTCCTCGTTGGGAAGGCGCGGGCGCTCTACGATGGTTCGGAGCTCACCTACGGCCTTGCCGGTCTCGCCACCCATCAGGCCCTCAAGGCCGCCCTCTCTGATCTGGAGAACGCCAAGGGCGTTGAGCTCTTTCCCTCGGGCCTTGCGGCGATCACCGGGGCGATGCTGGCGGTCCTGAAGGCCGGGGATGAGGTTTTGGTCACCGACGCCTGCTACCGGCCGACGCGGCGATTCTGCGACCACGTCCTTCGCCGCTTCGGGGTCGGGGTGAGCTACCATCCGGCCGAGGCGTCGCCCGAGGCGATTCTCGCGGCCGCCTCCCGGGCCACGCGCCTCATCGTTCTGGAATCCCCCGGATCGCTCAGCTTCGAGATGCAGGACGTCCTGTCCATCGCCGCCCTCGCCCGCGCGCGCGGCATCCTCACCCTCATGGACAACACCTGGGCGGCGGGCCTCCTCTTCCAGCCGCTCGTTCACGGCGTCGACCTATCGGTCCAGGCCCTCACGAAGTACGTGGGCGGCGGGAGCGACCTTTTCATGGGCTCTGTGGCGGCGAAGGACCCGAACGTCCTGCGCGCGCTCGAGTCCCAGGTTCGAGATCTCGGCTGGGCGGTCTCGCCGGAAGACGCCTACCAGATGCTCCGAGGCCTGCGTTCCCTCGATGCGCGGCTTCGCAGACACGCGGAAAGCGCCCTCGCCGTCGCCCTTTGGCTCACTGGGCGGGAGGAAGTCGCCGAGGTGCTCCACCCCGCCCTCGAAGGCGCCGCTGGCCACGAGATCTGGAAGCGCGACTATCAGGGCGCCTGCGGCCTCTTCGGTTTCGTCCTTCGACCGGGCAGCAAGCCGGCGGTGGAGGCGTTCCTCGACGCCCTGGAGATCTTCGGCCTGGGCTTTTCCTGGGGCGGCTACGAAAGCCTGGCGATCGACGCCGGCAATCAGCTCTCCTCCCGCATTCATCCAACGCGCTTTGCCGGCCCGGTGCTTCGACTGAGCATCGGGCTCGAAGATCCCGACGACCTCATCGCCGATCTCGAGAAGGGCTTTTCCGCAGTCGCCGCCGACAAGTGATGGCGACCCCGGCAGGACTCGAACCTGCAGCCGTCCGCTTAGAAGGCGGAAGCTCTATCCAGTTGAGCTACGGGGTCGCAACGGCCGTCAATGCGTCCACGGAAACTTTCGATCATAAGCGAAGTTATCGGCGTATACCTTTATAGGTGCAGCTCTTTCCTCGTCCGGGAAGAGTTCGAAGACGATGCCCTGCGCCTTGGCGTAGGCGACCGCTTCCTCGCTCGAGGCGAAATTGAGCCGGATCTGGCCGGCCGTATCGCCGGTGATCGTCCAACCCATCAAG
The DNA here is from genome assembly GCA_050729515.1 of Caulobacteraceae bacterium. GTDB lineage: Bacteria > Pseudomonadota > Alphaproteobacteria > Caulobacterales > Caulobacteraceae > Acaudatibacter. Next base: position 122,731 of record JBOHLG010000003.1, on the reverse strand, counting down.
GGATCGGGGACGCGCGCCTGGGCGGGCTCGAAATCGAGCACCCACATCCGGGTGTTGGCCTTGCCTGACTGCATGGCGTTGCGGGCCGGGCGGAAGATCCGGGCGAGCATGGAGGGTCTCCTCGAACTCAATTCGGCGCTGGTCGGGGCGGCAGGATTCGAACCTGCGACCCTCTGCTCCCAAAGCAGATGCGCTGCCAGGCTGCGCTACGCCCCGAGGCCGGCGCCGCGTGTTCTTGCCATGGGCGAACCTCCAATATCAATCGGAGACGCCGTGGTCAGGTCCGACGGCGCAGCAGTTTGAAGATGCCCATGGCGCGCGCAAGTTCGCGCCCTCGAACGCGGGCGCGGCCCTCGACGAACGCGAGGTCGCCGGCGGCGCGCAGAAGCCGAGCCTCGCCCATCACCCACTCCCCTGCCCGGCCCATGGCGAGAAAATCCTGCGACAGGTGCATGGTGACCGGCGTGAGCCCAGTTCCCCGCGTCGCCGCTCCGGCCATGACGCCGTCGAGAAAGGCGCAGAGCATGCCCCCGTGGATCACGCCGAGGCCATTGCAATGCCGCGCCTCGGCGAAGAAGGCCTGCTCGGACACATCGCCGTTCTCTCGCCGCCAGTAAGGCCCGTTATGGGTGGAAAATCCGCCCCGCCCTGTGCTGGGAACAAAGCCTTCGGGCGGAGAGGCGGGGTTGGATGCGTTCACGCTCGCCCCTTCGCGAAGATGGACGACTTGATCTCATCTCCCGGCTCGGCCCCGATCTCGGCGGCTCGCCCGCCGGCGATCTCGATCACCGCTCTCACCGGACCAGCGGAGGGAATCGGTGTTTCGGAGAACGGCTGGGCGTTGCGGGCGATCGAGACGATCCGCCCGTCGGCGTCGACGAAGAGCATGTCGAGCGGAATGAACGTGTTCTTCATCCAGAAGGCGACCTCCTGGGGCGTCTTGAAGTCGAAGAGCATCCCCCGGTTGGCGGCGAGGTGGCGGCGGAACATCAGGCCTCTCTCGCGACTGGCGTCGTCCGCGGCGACCTGAACCAGAAAGCGGAAATCACCTTTGGCTGTGAAGACGGAAAGCGGAACGACAGACAGGCCCCGCGGCGCGGCGGCCGGAGCCGACGCGCCGATCGCCAGGGCGGGAGCAGCGAGGACAGCGCCAAGGGCCAGAATGCAAGCCGCGAGACGCGATGCGACGGCATGGGATCGCTGGCGGAACATGGGAACCCGATAACGAACGGCGGGACTTGAAGGCTTAAGCGTGCGCCAATTCAATGGCCGCGACAACCAGTCCCTTGGGCCCCTCGGCGAAACGCACCCGCACATCGTCGCCCGGCTGTAGATCGGAAACGCCGCTGCGGCGCAGGGTCTCGATGTGGACGAAGATGTCGCCGGGCGCGTCGTCCCGCACCACAAAGCCATAGCCTTTGGCGCGATTGAACCACTTGACCTTGGCGTGCTCGAGCGGCCCCTCCGGAACCAGGGGCCGCCGCTGGCCGCGCTCGGCGCCGTCACGCGCTGGAACGCCCGGGCGACGGCGGACCTCGCGTCGCACCCGGTGGCCGCCGTCGACGCGGAAGTCGTCCTCGAAGCTGCGCCTCGGCCGGTCCTCGCCGCGGATCGCGACGGTTTCGTCGAGGTCGATGATTTCGGCGACCTGCCAACCCTTGGAACGCTTGACCACGTCGCAGACGATCGCCGAGCCCTCGAGGGCGCCATCGCGCCCGGAGCTGCGAAGCGAGGTTACGTGCAGGAGCACGTCGCGAAGATCCGTCTGGGAGGAGTCATCGGGCACGATGAATCCATAGCCCTTGCCGGCGTCGAACCACTTGACCGTGCCTCGTATCCTGACCGGATTTTCGGCCGGGCCCCCTTCTTCCATTTCCGCCTCGGACATAAGCCCCTCGAAACTCGCCCACAGACAATGAACCCGGGCGAGCCGAGGATCATAACACCGTTCTCGCGGTTCTGGCGAGATGGGAAAGTTTTCGGCGCGCGGCACGCTCAATGGCGACCGGGCGGCCGAGCGCGCGTGGTAGGCCCTAGGGGAATCGAACCCCTCTTCCCAGATTGAAAATCTGATGTCCTAACCGATAGACGAAGGGCCCGTCGCGGAGCGGGCGCATATACCCACCGGCCCTCGCGCCGAGCAACCCTTCCCGGGTCGGTGGATGTGGTGTTCACGCGCGCCGGGGATCCGAGGCGTCCTCGATTTCCAGTTCGACAGTCCCGCCGCGCCAGGAATCCCGACGAAGGCGGCCGGCAAGATGGAGCGATCCGCCGCCGGCGCAGAAGCGACGGCCAAGCTCGGTCGCTCCGGCGCGCCAAGCGACGGCGGCGAGCCTTCCCCCTTCGACGTCCCTCAGGGAGAGGCGGATGTGCCCTCCCCTCAACGGCCGAACGCCCTCCAGCGTGACATTGGCGAAGCAAACGAGAGGCTCGGGATTTCCCGGACCGAACGGGGCCAGGCGCTCGAAATCGCAAAGGAGCGACGGCGCGGCGGACGGCGAGGAGAGGACGTCCACGTCGATGGCGTCGCCGGCGTGGGCCGCGGCCGTCTCGGCCCCGAGGCGCTCGGAAAGGAAGGCGCGAAGCTCAGGGATCGCCGCCGGTCGCAAGGTGAGGCCGGCGGCCATCGCGTGGCCGCCGCCGGCGAGGAGAAGCCCTTCGTCGTAGGCGGCTCGGATGGCCTCGCCGAGGTCGACTCCCGCCATGGAGCGGCCCGAGCCGCGGGCGATGTTCGCCGCACGGTCGATGCCGATCACCACCGCCGGCACGCGGTACCGCTCGCGAAGGCGCGCGGCGACGATGCCGACGACCCCAGGATGCCATTCCTCGCTGGCTGCGATCAGGGCGCCGGCGTGGCTCACGGGAAGGTTGCTCTCGGCCTCGATCTGACGCACCGCGCCCTCGAAGATCCGGCGCTCGACGTCCTTGCGCTGGGCGTTAAGGACCTCGAGTTCGGCTGCCAGGCCGGCGGCCTCGGCAGGATCGTCGGTGGAAAGGAGCCGCGCGCCCAGATCGCACCTCCCGATGCGGCCGCCGGCGTTGATCCGCGGACCCAGAAGGAACCCCGCCTCGAAGACGCCGGCCGGACGCAGGGCGGTCCCAGCCGACTGCATCAGAGCGGACAGGCCCGGATTGGCCCAGGCGCTCATCACCTTCAGCCCCTGCGAAGCAAGGGCGCGGTTGAATCCGGTGAGGGGGGTGACATCGCAGATCGCGCCCAGGGCGGCGAGGTCAAGCCAACGGCGAAGATCCGGCTCGGGCCGACAGGCGAAGAGGCCGCGGCGGCGGGCCTCTCGGTTAAGAGCGGCGAGGAGCACGAAGGCCACGCCGGCGGCGGCAAGCGCGCCCTGCCCCGATCCGCAGTCAGCGCGGTTCGGATTGACCAGGGCGATGGCGCCAGGGGGAATCTCCCGGACCGGATGGTGGTCGATCACCACCACTGCCAGGCCGATCTCGCCGGCGGCGGCCAAGGCGTCCACGGCCGCCGCGCCGCAGTCCACCGTGACGACGAGGTCGGCGCCTTTCTCCTTGAGGGCGCAGAAGGCCGCGCGCGTTGGGCCATAGCCGTCGATGAGCCGGTCGGGGACGTGGATCGCGGCTTCAAGTCCCATGGCGCGGAACCAGCGCACGATCTGGGCCGCGCTCGCCGCCCCATCGACGTCGTAGTCGGCGAAGACGACGAGTCTCCCCCTCGCTTCAAGGAGATCGACCAGCTTCGCCGCGGCGAGATCCATGTCGGCGAAGGAGGAAGGGTCGGGGAAGAGCGCCTTCAAGGTGGGATTGAGGAAAGCCTCGCCGGCCTCGATGGCCACGCCGCGGGCGGCCAGGGCTCGGGCGAGCGGCTCGGAGAGGCCCAGGCGGGCCTGGAGGGCGCGGGTCAGATCCGGCTCGGCCGCCCGCTCTCGCCAGCGCCGGCCGGTCAGCGAGCGCTCGACCCCGAGGAAAGCCTTCTCTGATCCCCCTGGGGCGGCCATCAGAGCCGGCGTCTGAGCCGGATCTTGCGGCGGGCGGCCGTGGAGGAGTTCATCACCAGAGAGTGGACATTCACGAAGCCGTCGGAGACATAGACGCCGTCCAGGAGCGCACCGCTGGTGACGCCGCTGGCGGCGAAGATGGCTTCGGCGCGCACCATCTCATGGAGACCGTACTTGCGGGAAAGGTCAGCGACGCCATGCTTGGCGGCTCTCGCCTTCTCCTCGGCGTTGCGGAAGACGAGGCGTCCCTGAAACTGGCCGCCGACGCACTTCAGTGCGGCGCAGGCCAGCACGCCCTCCGGCGCGCCGCCCTGGCCGATATAGAGATCGACGCCGGTCTCCGGATCGGCGGTGTTGATCACCCCGGCGATGTCGCCGTCGGTGATGAGGAGCACCCGCGCGCCGACGCCGCGAAGCTCGGCGATAATGGCGGCGTGTCTGGGCCGGTCCAAGACGCAGACCCCGATCTGGGAGGCGTCCACTCCCTTGGCCTTGGCGAGGGCCTCGACGTTGCCGCCCGGGCTTGCGTCGAGGTCGATGACTCCTTCCGGATACCCTGGCCCGCAGGCGATCTTATCCATGTAGGTGTCCGGCGCGTTGAGGAGGCTCCCCTCCGGCGCCCAGGCCATCACCGCCAGGGCGCCGGGCATGGCCTTGGCAGTGAGGGTGGTCCCCTCGAGGGGATCGAGGGCGATGTCGATGCGCGGCCCTCTTCCGCTTCCTACCTTCTCGCCGATGAACAGCATCGGCGCCTCGTCGCGCTCGCCCTCGCCAATGACGATGCGCCCGTCGATCTCAAGCTCATTGAGCGCGCGCCGCATGGCGTCGACGGCGGCCTGGTCAGCCTCCTTCTCATCGCCTCGACCGACGAGCGCCCAGGCGGCGATGGCGGCCGCCTCGCAGATTCTGACCGCCTGCATGACCATACCGCGGTCGAGCGGGGGAATGTCGGTCTGAGACGCGGGTCGGGTCATGGCGGCCATTGTCGACGGATTCTCCTTCTCTCAAAGAGGCGCGAGTCGGATGCGGCGGGGCGGCTCGATCAGGCTTGGAAGGGCGGCGATGCGGCCGACAGCCTCATCGAGCCGGTCCTCGGCGACCTCGTGGGTGGTGAGGACGATGGGGACCCCGGCCTGGCCGTCGGTGGGCCGCTGCAGGAAGCTGTCGATCGAGACGCCCGCCTCGGCCAGGGTCTCCGAGACGGCGGCGATGACGCCTGGCTCGTCCTTGACGGTGAGCCGAAGGAAAGCGCGGATCAGGCTGTGGGCGGCGTCGGGCGAGGAGGCTCGGACGAGCCGACTCGCCGGACGTTGGAAGACAGGTCGGACCGCGCCGGTCATGACATCGGCGATGTCAGCGGCGACTGCCGCGGCGGTGGGCCCCCCGCCCGCACCAGGGCCCTGGATGAGAATGCGCCCGATGCTCGTCCCCTCGATGACGAGGGCGTTGTCCACTCCCCCGCCGGCGAGCGGATGGGTGACCGGGGCGAGCGCCGGATGGACGCGAAGACGCACGCCCTTACCGGAGCGCACCGCGGAGGCGACGAGTCTGATCTTGTAACCGAGCGCGCCGGCGAGCCGCAGGTCGATGAGTTCGATGGCTTCGATGCCCTCGATCTCGACGGCCTCGAGGCTGGGGGCGCATCCGAAGGCGAGAGCGGCGAGGATGGCGATCTTGTGACCGGCGTCGAAGCCGCCGATGTCCATGGAGGGATCGGTCTCGGCGTAGCCCGACCTCTTGGCTTCGGCGAGGACCTCCGCGAAGGGTCGCCCGGATGCCTCCATCTCGCTCAGAATGAAATTGCAGGTCCCGTTGAGGACGCCGGCGATGCGGACGACCTCGTCTCCGACCATCGCCTCGCGCAGCATCTTCACCGCCGGCGCCCCGCCCATGACCGCCGCTTCGAAGAGCAGGGGAGCGCCGGAACGCTCGGCGAGGAGCGCCAGTTCGGCGCCGTGCTCGGCGATCAGGGCCTTGTTGGCGGTGACGACCGGCTTTCCGGCCAGGAGCGCCGCCTCCACCGAAGCCCGCGCCGGACCGTTCGAGCCGCCGATCAGTTCAACGAAGAGATCGATCCCATCCGATCTCGCCAGGGCGACGGGGTCGTCGAACCAGACGAAGGGCGAGATGTCGATGCTTCGTCGACGCGACCGGGAGCGGGCCGAGACCGCCGCGATCTGAGCCCGCCTGCCGGAGGGAGCGAACTCCGGCCGCCGGGCGAGGCATTCGATCAGGCCGCAGCCGACAGTGCCCAGCCCCGCCAGACCGATGCGAAGGTCCCTCCCCTCGGTCCTTTTCGGCCCTTGGCCCATCACGCCGGGGCCTTGTCGCGGATGCGGCTCAGGACCTGTCCCGACCGATCGAGAAGCCGGCGGACGTTGCGCGCCGCCTGACGGATGCGCTGCTCGTTCTCGACCAAGCCGATCCTCACGAAGCCTTCCCCGTGCTCGCCGAAGGCAACGCCAGGAGAGACGGCGACCTCGGCCTCCTCCATCAGGAGCTTGGAAAAGGCCATGGAGCCCAGATGGGCAAACGCCTCCGGTAGAGGCGCCCAGGCGAACATGGAGGCTGGCGGGGCCGGGATCGCCCAGCCGGCGTGGGCCATGGCCGAGATCAGCGCATCTCGGCGCGAGCGATAGGCGGCACGGATCTCGGCCACGCAGTCCTGCGGCCCGTTGAGCGCCGCCACGGCGGCGACCTGGACGGGGGTGAAAGCGCCATAGTCGAGATAGGACTTCACCCGAGCCAAGGCCGCGCACATCCGTTCATTCCCCACCACCATGCCCACTCGCCAGCCGGCCATGGCGTAGGTCTTGGAGAGGGAATTGACCTCCACGGCGATATTCCTCGCGCCCTCCACCTCCAAAATCGACGGCGGCGGGCCGGCTTCAAAATAGATCTCCGAATAGGCGATGTCGGAGAGAACCAGCATGTCATGACGCCGGGCGAGCGCCACGACATCCTTGTAGAAGTCGAGACCAGCCCACTGGGCGGTGGGATTGGACGGATAGCTCACCACCACGACCTTGGGCGCCGGGCTCTGGCGGACCGCGCGGCCGATTCCGGAAAGGTAGGCCTCGGGGGTGAGCGCCGGAACGTGGCGGATCACCCCGCCGGCGATAATGAAGCCGTAGGCGTGGATTGGATAGGCCGGATTGGGGCAGAGGATGACGTCCCCGGGCGCGGTGACGGCCTGGGCGAGATTGGCGAAGCCTTCCTTCGAGCCGAGAGTGGCGATGACCTCGCGCTCCGGATCGAGTGTCACCGAAAACCGTCGAGCGTAGTAGCCGGCCATGGCGCGCCTCAGGCCAGCGATCCCGCGCGACACCGAATAGCGGCCGGACTTCGGATCGCGCGCGGTCTCGATCAGCTTTTCGACGATGTGCGCGGGGGTCGGCATGTCGGGATTGCCCATGCCGAAGTCGATGATATCGACTCCCTCGCTGCGAAGGCGCGCCTTGAGGCGGTTCACCTCTTCGAAGACGTAAGGAGGGAGCCGGCCGATGCGGGGAAAATCGAAGCTCATGGCTACGCGCGCCTCTTAAGGGGCGGCTTCCCGCCGACGGCGAAGATGATGGCGGGGCGGCGGGGCGGCGCGTCGGCGCATCTTCTGGACGAAGGCGTCGGTTGGCGACTCCTCGGTCATCGGGGGCGGCGGCTGGGCCGCGCGCCTGGCGGCTTTGGCGAACCCCTGGCTTTCTTCGAGGGTAAAGGTTTCGCTCCGGACCTGGCGCTGGAGATGGGCCCCGGCGCCGCGCACAGCCTGAACAGCGCTCCTGTACTCAGCGGGGGTTCGCACGCCCTTGGGAGCGGGTGGAATCGAGCAGAACGTCGGCCAGGCCTTGGCTTCGTTTGCGCGCTCCAGGGCCGCGGAGGGCAGCGGCGGAGCGGCGCACGGCGAGGGCGCCGTCCTCGCCGCCGCTGCGAAGGCGAGAGAGGCGACCAGCGCAGCCGTCATTGAAATTTCAATCGCCAAGGCTTTCATGGTGAGCGCGGTTCTTACGGCAAGGCGCCCGCGGAGAGAAGGCGCAGGCTTTGAACTGGAGAGGATGATGGCCAAGGGTGCAGCGAAGGGGAACTCGGCGGCGAAGGCGCGCCGAAAGGCCGCCGGCAAGCGGAGCGAGCCCAGCGGCAGGAGCACCCACCCGCGCCCCGCGCCTGACGCCGAGGCCAAACCGGCCCTTGGACCCGGCTCCGCCTCGCGCGAAGCGTCGCCGCCGACGGGATCGGCCGCCGAGACGCCACCCCGCGCCGCCTCGCTTGAAGCGCTGGCGCTCAATCTCAACAAGGCGGTCCTGGCCGCCCAGTCGGGGATCGCCGAGGCGGCCCTCGCCCAGGTCGAGAGACCGGCCGCGCTCGACCCCGATCCTCTCCACGTCGGACCCGCGCTCGCCGAGGTGATGGGCAGCCTTGCCGCCCGCCCCGAACGGATGATGCGCGCCCAGGCCGATCTCTTCGGCCGCTACATGCAGCTGTGGAGTTCGGCCGCGAGGAGCGTGACGAACGGTGACGCCCTGGCGGCCATCGCTTCTCCGGCCAAGGGCGACAAGCGCTTTTCCGATCCCGATTGGACGGCCAACCCGCTCTTTGATGTCATCAAGCAGTCATATCTCATCGCCTCGGACTGGATTTCCGAACTTGTCGGCCAAGCCGACGGGGTCGATCCACTGACCAGGCGTCGGGTCGAATTCTTCGTCAAGACCATGACCGATGCCTTCGCGCCGACCAACTTCCTCTTCTCCAACCCCACCGTGCTACGCGAGGCGGCGGCCACCAACGGCGAGAGTCTGGCTCGCGGCATGGCCAATTTCGCCGCCGACATGGAGCGCGGCGGAGGGCGCCTGGCGATTTCTCAAACCGACGCCTCGCAATTCGAGGTGGGGAGGAACCTCGCCACCGCCCCCGGCAAGGTCGTCTTCCAGAACGAAATCATCCAGCTCCTGCAGTTCGCCCCGACGACCCCGACCGTCTTTGCGACCCCCCTCCTCATCTTCCCTCCTTGGATCAACAAGTTCTACATCCTCGATCTTCGGCCAGAGAACTCGATGATCCGCTGGCTCGTGGATCGGGGCCACACCGTCTTTGTGACCTCGTGGGTCAATCCCGATGCGCGCCTCGCCGCCCGGACCTTCGAGGGCTATCTGCGCGAAGGGATCTACGCCGCGCTCGAGGCGACTCTCCGCCAGACAGGCGAGCCCCGGGCCAACCTTGTCGGCTATTGCATTGGTGGAACCCTGCTCTCCTGCGCGCTCGCTCACATGGCGAGCCAGGGCGTGACGGCGGCGCGGTCGGCCACATTCTTCGCCGCCCAGCAGGACTTCTCCCTGGCCGGGGATCTTCGGATCTTCGCCAGCGAGCCCTGGCTCGAGGATCTCGAAAAGCGGATGGACGCCGAGGGCGGGGTCCTTGGCGGCCGCGAGATGGCCGACACCTTCAATGCGCTTCGGGCCAACGACCTCATCTGGTCCTTCTTCGTCTCCAACTACCTGCTGGGAAAGGAGCCCAGGCCCTTCGACCTGCTCTTCTGGAACTCCGACCAGACGCGCATGCCCAAGACCCTGCACCTCTTCTATCTACGCAAGTTCTACGTTGAGAACGCACTCGCCCAGGGCCAGCTGGAGCTGCTCGGAACCCGGCTCGACCTCGCCAAGGTGAAGATCCCGATCTATGTCCAATCCGCCAAGGAGGATCACATCGCTCCGGCGGCGTCGGTCTACAGGGGCGCGCGTCTCTTTGGCGGGGAGACGCGGTTCACCCTGGCCGGATCCGGTCACATCGCCGGAGTGGTCAATCCCCCCTCGTCGGGAAAATACCAGCATTGGACAAACGAGGCCTTGCCGCCCACCCTCAAGGAGTGGCTCGCCTCGGCCATCGAGCATCCAGGCTCGTGGTGGCCGCATTGGGTGGGGTGGCTCGAGGCGCGCGCGGGCAAGAAGATCGCCCCACGCGATCCCGCGTCGGGGCCGCTCACCCCCCTCGAAGAGGCGCCGGGAAGCTTCGTGAAGGTAAGGTCCTGACGCTGCGCTTCCGCCTCGCGGAAACCACGTTCCCTTACCCTCGGGAAACAAGGCCAGTGAGATGATCCCCGCCTGCGGGACCGGTCCGCGGGGAGCCTGGCCATGTCGATACTCAGGGTCAAAAGTCGTACCCGCTCGGGCTCGGTGAGCGTCATGGCCGCCCTGCTGATGCCGGTCGTCCTTGGCATGGCGGGCCTGGCGGTCGACTACGGGAACGGAGTTCTCTCCAAGGTCGCCGATCAGCGGGTCGCCGATCTCGCCGCCTTCGCTGGGGCGGCCGCCTACAACGCCACCGGTTCGACGACCACCATGGCCCAGGTCGCCGAAAACGTCGCGGCGCTCAATGGAGTTGCTTCCAACGAGGTCGCCGCGAGCCTGGTCAACTCACCCTCGGGCGACGGATCACAGGCTGTCCAGGTCTCCATCTCAACAAGCTCGCCCCTCTACTTCGCCCAGGTGATCACCCCCGCCGCACAGATTTCGGTGGGCGCCCAGGCTTTCGCCGAACTCAATTCCAACGCCCAGGGCTGCATCATCGCCTTGGGCGGCTCTGGCGCCGGTCTCACCCTGACCTCTGGTACGAGCGTTTCAGCCGACGCCTGCGCGGTGGCGAGCAACGCCACCATCTCCGCCCCCTGCGGCGCCTCCATCGTCACCATCGCGGTCGACTATGCGAACGGCGCTCCGTCTGAGCCGTGTAACGGCATCACCGCACCTTCCGGCGGCAGTCTTCGGCTTCTCAAGGTCACGACCCCCGACCCCCTTGCCGGGAGCCTGGGCGTGGCCACCGCGACGAACCGCCTCGCCTCCGTCATCGCCCTCTCCTCTCCGGCGGCGCCCAGCGTTCCGGCCGGAACCAGCATCGCCTTCGGCTGGAGCCAGTCGACGACCCAGAGCGAGGCGACGGCGGCCGGCTGTTCGGCCTCCTTCTCGTCGAGCACCTGGACCCTCACCTGCCCCTCCGGAGGAACCTACGACTTCGGCTCCGTCACCGTCGGAGGGGGAATCAGCGTGAACTTCAACACCGGCGGGTCTGCCTCGACGACATACGATTTCGGCGGTTCGATCGACAACTCCGGCAGCTCCATGACCTTCGGGCCGGGGACCTACAACATCGCCGGCGGGCTCATCACCGGCGGTGGCACCACGACTGCGTTCGCGGCCGGGACCTTCAACATCGGGACCTCTTCTTCGAGCTGCAACGGCGAGGCGAAGTTCAGCATCTGTAACACCGGATCGAGCCTCGCCTTCGGCGGACCCAGCGCCTTCGACCTCACCGCGGGCATCTACAACGCCGGCGGGTCGAGCCTTTCGATGGGGTCCGGCTCGACCAACAGCTACGTCATCGGCAAGGCCAGCGACGGCAACGCCATCTGGCTTGGCGGGGGCTCCAAAACCGCCTTCGCCGACGCGACAAGCGGGCTCTTCCAGCTCGTCGGCAATCTCGATGTCGCCTCTGGAGGCGGAAGCTGCCTTCAACTCCCGGCCGCGCCGCAACATGACATCGATGGGAATTTCGCCACCGCCGGGGGGACCATCCTGGGGGCCGGGGTCTACACTGTCCACGGCTACATCGCGCTCGGCGGCAACGGCGGGGGCGATGTCAGTTGCTGGGGATCGACGATCGGCATGGTCGGCAACAGCGTCACCCTGGTGACGGATGGGGCCTCCACGCCCTCCTCGGGCAACTGCAAGGGGGCGGCCTTCTGTGTCGCCTCGGGCTATGCCGATATCGCCCTCACCGCCCCGAGCTCGGGGGCGACAGCTCAGATCGTCGCGATCGGGCCTCTATCCTCGTTCAATTCCGCTTCGGCCATCTTCGCCGAAGGATCGGGGACGACGAGCCTCTCGGGCGCATTCTACTTCCCCAACGGCCCGGTGAGCCTCTCGGGCGGCGCGACGCTGGCCAGCCAGAGCGGCCAGTGCCTGGAGCTGATCGGCTCGCAAGTCAGCCTCAATGGCGGCTCGGCGGTGGCCTCCAAGTGCGTCTCCACGAGCATCGCCTCGGCTGGCGCAGTGTTGGTGCAATAGCCTCTCAGGCCGCCACGAAGCGCAGGGCAGCGCCATCGTTGCAGTAGCGCAGGCCGGTGGGCCTGGGCCCATCTTCGAAGACGTGGCCCTGATGTCCCAGGCACTGGGCGCAGTGGTATTCGGTCCGCTCATAGACGAGGGCGAAGTCGGCGCGGCGGCCGACCGCGCCATCGATCACAGTCCAGAAGCTCGGCCAGCCGGTGTGAGAATCAAACTTCCATTGCGAGCGGAAGAGCGGCAAACCGCAGCCCAGGCAGACGAAGGTTCCCTTGCCGTGCTCGTTCAGCAGGGGGCTGGTGAAGGGCTGCTCGGTGAAGCCCTGGCGAAGCACGGCGAAAGAGAGCGGCGGGAGCCGGCGCTTCCATTGCGCCTCGGTGAGCCGGCGCCAGGCAGAGGCGCCAAAACGGTCGGCGGCGAGCGCCGGGCCGCCCGCGGCGAAGAGGGCGGCGGCGCCGAGGATCAGGCCTCGCCGGGCCGGGTCGGTGGGCAGGGAGTCGCACATGGTCAAACCCCGAGAACTTGCAGCTGACTATCTTCACCCAGGCCGGCCGCCTCTCCAAGTCCCAGCATGAGATTGAGGTTCTGGACCGCCTGCCCCGCCGCGCCCTTGCCGAGATTGTCGAGCCGGGCGACGAGGCGAATCTGGCGGCCGTCTTTCGAGGTGAAGACATAGAGCTCCATCTGGTTGGAACCGTTGAGCCCCTCGGGCTGGAGGCGCTCCATCCCTTCAGAGCGACGAAGCGGGACGACGCTGACGAACTGCTCTCCCAGGTAGCGGCGCTCGAGGCAGCGATGGATGTCGGGCGCTGAAGGGCCGGGCGGTTCGAACTGGAGCGGCGCCTCGAGGATCATGCCCTTGCGATAGCGGCCAACGGAGGGGGCGAAGAGAGGTCGGCGCTCCAGGCCAGCCCAACGCATGATCTCGGGGACGTGCTTATGCTCCAGAGCGAGGCCGTAGATGTGATGGGCGCTCGCCGCCTTGCAGACCCCGGCTTCGAATTCCTCGATCATCGCGCGGCCCCCGCCACTGTAGCCGGAGACGGCGTTGAGGCTCAGCGCCGCATCGGCGGCGACGAGGTTCGCCTCGACGAGCGGCTTCAGAAGGGCGATGGCGGCGATGGCGTAGCAGCCGGGATTGGAGATCCGATCGGCTTTGGCGATCACCGCTCGCTGCCCTTTCGCCATCTCGGGAAAGCCATAGACCCAGTCCGGGTCGACGCGATGGGCGCTGGAGGCGTCGATGACCCGAGCGCCTGCGCCATGCGCCATGACCGCGGCTTTCTTCGCCGCATCATCGGGCAGGCAGAGGATCGCCGCGTCGGCGGCCTCGAAGGCGGCGCGCCGCGCCGTCTCTTGCTTGCGAAGGGCGGGGTCGATGGAGAGGAGCTCGATATCGGTGCGCGAGCCGAGCCGGTCGCGAATCTCCAGACCCGTGGTGCCGGCCTCGCCGTCAATGAAGACCTTGGGTCTCATCCCAATGAGGACCGCGCGTCAGCGCTTGGAGAACTGGAAGCTGCGCCTGGCCTTTCGCCGGCCGTATTTCTTCCTCTCGACGACCCGGCTGTCGCGAGTGAGGAAGCCGTGTGGCTTGAGAACGGCGCGCAACCCAGGTTCGTAGAGCGTCAGAGCTTTGGAGATGGCGTGGCGCATCGCCCCCGCCTGGCCCGAAAGGCCCGAGCCATGGACGTTGGCGATGACGTCGAACTGGCCCAGGCGTTCGGCGACCTGAAGCGGCTGAGCGATCATCATCCGAAGCACAGGGCGGGCGAAGTAAGTTTCCTGGTCGCGGCCGTTGATGGTGATGAGGCCCCTGCCGGGCTTGATCCACACCCGGGCGACGGCGTTCTTGCGCTTGCCGGTGGCATAGGCGCGACCGAGCTTGTCTATCTGGGGTTCGGCTGCGGCGCTCGCCTCGGCGGCCGGCGAGAGGGTTCGAAGCGCTTCGAGGCCTTCGGCCTGGGCCATTTCATGCACTCCTGACATTCTTCGAGTTCAATGATCTGAAATCGACCGGTTCGGGGTTCTGGGCCCCATGAGGATGCTCGCCGCCGGCGTAGACCCGCAGGTGGGCGAGTTGGGCGCGGGCGAGCGGGCTTTCCTTGGGCATCATGCGCTCGACGGCCTTCTCCAGGACGCGCTCGGGAAAGCGCCCAGCGAGCACCTCGCCTGCCGCGGCCGATTTTATCCCGCCTGGATAGCCGGTGTGCCGGTAGTAGATCTTCTGCTCGAGCTTGCGTCCGGTCAGCCGCACCTTGCCGGCGTTGATCACCACCACCGCCTCGCCACAGTCGACGTGACGGGTATAGTCGCCGCGGTGCTTGCCGCGCAGTCGCAGGGCGATGAACGCAGCAAGGCGCCCAACCACGGCGTCCTGGGCGTCCAGCACGATCCATTTGCGCTCGATGTCGGCCGCCTTGAGATGGGGGGTCTGGCGCAGGGTCATGGCCACTCCTTGGACAGGCCGCGGCGCCTACTCAATCACGCCATCCCTGTCAAGCATTAGAACATAACGCCTTATTTTCTAATGACTTGTCTTTTGGTATTATAATACCATCACGCCGGATGACCCATGCCGTAACGACGCCGACGGCCAAAACCAGGGCGGCGCAGGCCTGGTGGAGGATGGCCAAAGACAGCGGATCGATCAGGCGCAGGGTCGCGATCCCGAGCGAGGCCTGCACGAGGATGGCGACGAACACGGCCAGGGCGCCACGCCGGATCACCGGCGAGGCGGTTTGCGATCGCCAGGCGGCGAGGAGGAACGTGAAGGCGGCAGCGAAGAGAAGATAGGCGCCGCTCCGGTGATCGAACTGCGAGGCCGCCGGGCCATGGGCGAAGGATGACCAGAACGATCCGCGCCAGTAATCGCTGGGGAAGAACTTCCCGTCCATCAGCGGCCAGTCGTTGTCGACGAGGCCGCCATGGTTGCCGGCCAGGAGCGCGCCCAGGAGGCACTGGGCGAAGATGCCAAAGGCGAGAAGGACGGCGGCGAGGCTCCAGCCATCCCGGCGTCTTGATCGCCCCTGCCCGGCGAGGGCCTCGAGGCCGGCGAGGATCAAGGACGAATAGAGGATGAGCGCCAGTCCAAGGTGGGCGGCGAGGCGCTCCGGCGCCACCGAGACGCGCGCCTCCAGGCCGCTTTCCACCATCCACCAACCTACAAGGCCCTGCAGGCCGCCGAGCGCGAAGAGCCCGGCGCAGAGCCAGATCAATCTCTTCGGGATGGCCCGCAAAGCGAGGAGGACGAGAAAGGGAAGCAGGAAGGCCGCGCCAATCGCGCGCCCAAGGAGCCGATGGGACCACTCCCACCAGAAGATGAACTTGAAGCTTCCCAAACTCATGCCGCGATTGATCCGCCGGTATTGCGGCGTCGCCTGATAAAGGGCGAAGTCCCGTCTCCAGGCCTGGGCGCTCAACGGCGGCAGAGCGCCGGCGATCGGCCGCCATCTGGTGATCGAAAGCCCAGAACCGGTCAGCCGGGTGGTTCCACCGACCACCACCATGCCTAGAACCATCAGGGCGATGGCGAAGAGCCAGGCGGCGGCGAGCGGCGAGCGGAGCGCGGCCCCCCTCCCCGCCCTCCTAACCTGACGAGGATCCTCGCCATGTCGGGCGAGGGCGGGCTCTTGAAGAGATGGGACGCTGTGCGAGTTCACGGGACCAAGCGAGGTGGTCGGAGCGACTGGATTCGAACCAGCGACCCCTTGACCCCCAGTCAAGTGCGCTACCAGGCTGCGCCACGCTCCGAATGGCGCCGGCTTATAGAGGCGCGCCCGGCGCCGGGCAATCCTCGCCGGCCAGGGCCTCGTCGAGTGCGGCCTTGGCCGCCCTCAGGGCCGCGAGGGTTGCTTCCAGTCGCGCGGGCGCCACGCCTGCCTCTGCCGCCGGGCCTTCACCCGGAACGTCGGCCAGCTTTCGCAGACCCTGCTCGCGATGGAGCTTCTGCACCCCCTTGATGGTGTAGCCCTGCTCATGCAGCAACCGGCGCACGGCGGCGAGCACGGCGATGTCGGCTGGGCGATAGAAGCGCCGACCGCCAGCCCGCTTCATCGGCTTGACGAAGGAGAACTTGGTTTCCCAGAACCGCAGCACGTGCTGCGGTACGCCGAGTTCGCCGGCAGCCTCGGAAATCGTCCGAAATGCCTGGGGGCTCTTGGCCACTTCCGATTCCGCCGCCTATTTGGCGAGCGCGCGATCGACACGCGCCTTCATCACCTGGGAGGCGCGGAATCCGATCACCCTCCTGGGATCGATCGCCGCCGGCTCGCCAGTCTTGGGATTGCGGCCCATGCGTTCCTTCTTGGAGCGGACGTGGAAAACCCCAAAACCGGAGAGCTTGACGATCTCCCCACGCTCCATGGCCTGGACCACGAGCCCCAGCGTGCGTTCGACCAGCCCGGCGCAATCCTGGCGGGTGAGGCCCACCTCGTCATGCACCGCCTCGGTGAGGTCGGCTCGCGTCACCGTCTGGTTTTTCATGATTCCCCCTCGCACCTCGTTCCCGTCGAAATGGTGCACGCCCTGATTGTCGGGTCAAGTCAAAGGCTTCGTTCTGGAGCTCGGAGCGATGCCTTCAGAGGCGGACGACCGCCGCTCCCCAGGTGAGGCCGCCGCCCATCGCCTCCATCAGGATGAGCTGGCCCGGGCGAATCCGACCGTCTTCCAGGCCCTGGGCGAGAGCCAGAGGGATGGAGGCCGCCGAGGTGTTGGCGTGATCGGCGACGGTCGAGATCACCCGCTCCGGGTCGATCCCCAATCTCTTGGCGACGCCGTCGAGGATGCGCTGGTTGGCCTGGTGGGGAATGAACCAATCGACATCACCCATGGCGACTCCGGCCATGTCGGCCGCCGCATGGACGGCCTCGGCGATGTTGATGACGGCGTGACGGAAGACCTGACTTCCCTGCATGCGAAGCTTCCCCACCTCGCCCGTGGTGGAGGGTCCGCCATCGACATAGAGGAGGTCCTGCTTGGCGCCGTCGGCCCGGAGCGCCACCGACAGCACGCCGCGATCACCGCTCCCGCCGGCTCCATCGGCCGCCTCCAGCACCGCTGCGCCGGCCCCGTCGCCAAAAAGCACGCAGGTTCCCCGATCGGTCCAGTCCATCAGACGCGACATCGTCTCGGCCCCGATCACCAGGGCTCGTCGCGCCATCTCACGAGCGAGAAAGGAGTCGGCGACCGCGAGGGCGTAGACGAAGCCCGAACACACCGCCTGAACATCGAAGGCGATGCCGATCGGCGCGCCGAGTTTGCGCTGGACGATCGTCGCGGTGGCCGGAAAGGTGAGATCCGGGGTGGTGGTGGCCACGACGATGAGATCGATCTCGGCGGGGCGGCGTCCGGCGGCCTCCAGAGCGCGGCGGGCGGCTTCAACAGCCAGATCGGAAGTGGCCTCGCCCTTGGCTGCCCGGCGGCGGGTCTGGATTCCGGTCCGCTCCCGGATCCATGCGTCGCTGGTCTCCACGATCCTCGCCAGGTCGTCGTTGGTCACCACCTCGCTCGGAAGATGGCCCCCCACGCCGGTGATGACGCTTCGCTTCACGCGATCGATCTTCGGTCTTGGCTCTGGGCGCCTCGCGAGAGGGTCGCAAAACGGGAGAGCTCGGCCTCGATCTCGGCGGCGAAATCGCTGCGCGCCAGCTCGATCGCCAGGCGCACGGCCGCGGCGTAGCCGCGCGCGTCCGCCCCGCCGTGGCTCTTCACCACGATCCCGTTGAGCCCCAGGAAAGGGCCCCCGTTGACCAGGCTCGGATCGAGCCTGGCGGCCATGCGGACAAGTGCGCCCCTGGCGATGAAGGCGCCTATCTTGGGGAGCAGCCCGTTCTCGAGCACCGCGCGCAGCTCGCTTCGGAAGAACCGGGCGAAACCTTCGACGCTCTTGAGCGAGATGTTGCCGGTGAAGCCGTCGGTCACCACCACGTCGACCACACCCTTGGCGATGTCGTCGCCCTCGATGAAGCCGCGATAGTCAAGCCCAAATCCAAGCTCGCGCAACATCCGGTCGGCCCCGCGGACGTCCTCGTGGCCCTTCTGGGTCTCCGCACCCACGTTGAGGAGGCCGATGGTCGGGGCGCCGCGGCGATGGACGGCGCGGTGATAGATCGCGCCCAGCAGCGCGAACTCCACCAGCCGCTCGGCGTCGCAGACGATGTTCGCCCCCACGTCCAGCACGGCGCAGACGCCCCGGGCCGTGGGCCAGTTGGCGACCAAGGCCGGCCTCTCGAGCTCGCCGATCATCCTGAGGAGCAGGCGGCCGATCGCCATGAGGGCCCCGGTGTTTCCCGCCGAGACCGCCGCCCGGGCCTCGCCGGACCTGACGCTTTCGACCGCGTTCCACATCGAGGTTCCCGCACCCCGCCGCATGGCGTGGGCCGGCTTGGCGTCGGGCGCCACGGTCGCCTCGGTGTGCCGCACCTCGACCATTCCCGAGATCGCAGGGCATCTTTCCAGCACCGGGGCGATCTGCGCCCGATCGCCATGGAGAAGGTAGCGTACGCCGACCAGATCGATCAGCTCGGCGACCCTGGCGATTCCCGGGACAACCACCGCGGGACCATGGTCGCCGCCCATGGCGTCAATCGAGATCACCAGCGGATCGGACAAAAGGCGGCGCTTTCGGCTCTCTTGGATGTCCCGCCCCGGGCAAGACTCTCGGGCGACGATATTAGTCCGTTGCGGTCTATGCAAACCGGGGCCAGGCGCGACCCTGCGATCAGATCGGACCGCCCGGGCGGCGCAGGCGCGTGAGACTAGAAAACGGGCTTTCGGGAGCGGGAGTATTGGGCGACTCGAAGACTGCGCCGGGCTTCCTCGGCCATGGATCGAGGGCGAGGGCCAGTTCCTCGAAGATGATCCGGTCAAGGTCGACGCCCGCGCCCTCCACCTCCTCGGGCGAATCCTCAGGGGGATCGACATCGATCACATGAGGGGCTGGACGCGCGCTTCCGCCTCGCGCCGGCGTCAGGCGGATCTGGAACTGGTGATCGATCGTCTCATCAAAAGGCTCAAGCGAGAGGCCGCAGATGCGCCCGGCGACGGCGCGCAGACGGCCGGTGATCTCGACCCCGCCGAGCCATGGGCGAAGCGAGAGCTCCGCGGCGAGGAACGACAGATGCTCGAGCGCGAGCGTTTGCGCCAAGCGCGCGCGTTCCTTTTCATCGGCCTCGAGCGCCAGGACGCGGGCGGATGAGCGAGCCTCGTCCCAGAAAAGAAAGTGGGGCGCGAAAGAGGCGGCGCTCACGCGATCGGCTCCGGGCCAGGCCAGCAATCCGCTCCCGCCAGGATCTGGACAGTGGTGAAAGTCAGGAGACGCTGGCGGCAGCGCACTAGATAATCGGCGAGGGCGTCGGCCTTCCCGCCGGTTCCGGCCAGGATGGTCCGCTCGAGGAGACCCTTCAGCTCATCGGCGAGCGGCAGGCCCGAGAAGGCGCGGCGATAGGCGCCGGCGCGTCCATAGAAGATCTCGGCGAGGCGCTTCATTCGCCTGGGGACGGCCAGATCCCCCACTCCCATTTCCCTCAGGGCGCCGTCGAGATCGCCGACGAAGATGTCGAAGAGCTCCTGGCTCGCCTGCGGCTCGTCGGGCGAGAGCCGTTCGACCAGGAGGATGAGGTGAGCTGTCAGGACCTCGAAGCGCCCCTCGACCGTGTCGGGCGCGCCCAATGCCGCGTAGAGTCCGGGCGAGCGCGCCTGGGCGACGGCGCGGTCATGCAGGACGCGGCAGGCCGATCTGAACGCCTTGCGCGTCGCAACCCTCGGAACGGCCATCCTCCTAGCCTCGATTTCGCCCAGGACTTCGCCCTAGATGAAGGTCCTAGAAATGGGCGTTGAACCGCGTCGCGTCCAACGTTAGTTCAATGTGCTTTCCCAGGAGAAAGGGATGACTGTGAGATTCGCCCCGATCGCCATCGCCCCGATCGCCCTCGCCCCCATCGTCCTCGCCGCCGGCGTTCTGACCCTTTCGGCCTGCGCGCCAGTGAACAGCTACGAGGGCTATCAGGCGATCGACCAGAATCCTTCCGCCATCAAGGTCGGCGAGGACACGCGCGCCACGGTGCTCGCCAAGCTCGGCAGCCCCACCTCCCAATCCACCTTCGACAAGAACACCTGGTTCTACATCACCCAGGTCCAGAGCCAGACGGCCTTCTACGATCCGCGCGTCACGCGCCGCGATGTCGTGGCCATCTCGTTCGACAAATCGACCGACACAGTCGCCGCGGTGAAGACCCTAGGACTCAAGGATGGCAGGCAGATCGCCTACAACAGTCGCAAGACCCCTACGCGTGGGCGCCAGCTCAGCATCATCGAACAGCTGATCGGCAGCATTGGCACGGCAAGCGCCCTGCCGCCCAACGACAACTTCACGCCGTCCAGCCACCCAGGCGAGCCGTAGTCGAGGTTCACTTCGGCTTGGCTTTCGCCGTCTTTCGCCGGCGCAAATTGACGCGCAGGGCGGCGGCGAGCCGCGCTTCCCTGGCGACATCGGTCTTGCGCGCTTCCCCCGATTTGCGGGCGCCCTGGCGACTTTCATGGGATTGATCGCTCTTGTCGATCATGGGCCTTCGCTCAGGTTCGCCTCTTCCAGGTCAAGGCGAATTTCGCTTTCCAGCGGGCGGGCCTTTCGGTAACACCCCGGCCTCCCTTTAGGGAGTCGGGGCCGCCGTAGCTCAGTGGTAGAGCGCATCCTTGGTAAGGCTGAGGTCGACAGTTCGATCCTGTCCGGCGGCGCCATGGCCCCGAAGCTCCTGAGGGTAGCGGGAGCCAAGCGACGGAACGGCGAGCAACCTTCCTAAGTCTCCCATCGGCCGCGATCCGCGAAGGGGCGATCCTGCTCGCGGTCATGGGCTTGGCCGTGCTCGTCTTTGCTGCCCGTTCGCCCGCCTCTGACATCCTCGCCAGGCGCGCCGCCGCGGCCCTCACCTTGGGTGAGCCGCACCTTGCCGCCTCGCTATCGCAAAGGGCGTTGGGGCTTGACCCGCTCAACCTCGCCGCTCTCAACGAGCTCGGCCTTTCCCGCTCGAAGCTTGGCCAGACCACGGGCGCGGAGGCGGCGATGACGCTTGCCCAGCGCCTCAGCCGACGCGATCCGGCCGCCGAAACCTGGCTCTTTCAGCATCGATTGATGGAGGGAGACGCCGAGGACGCCTTCATCGAGGCCGACATCGCGCTGCGCACCAATCCCGACCCCGCCTTGCGCGCGGCGCTCTTCCGAATCTTCGACCTCTCCCTTCCGGTCCCCGACGCCAGAGCCGCCCTTGAGCGGCGGCTGGAACTTCAACCCCCATGGCGCAGCGATTATCTGGCTTCGGCGCCTGGGCGGCTTAGTGACCCGACCCTCGCCTTGCCCCTTCTGAAGAGCCTCGAGAGCGGGGCCGCGCCGCCGTCAGCGCCGGAGCGTGCAGCGTTCATCGCGGCCCTTCTGGCGCGCCAGAAGTGGCGCGCCGCCCTTCAAGACGAGGCCATCCTCACAGCGCGCCCGGCGATGGCGCAAGCCTGGCTGCGCGACGGCGGCTTCACCGGCCTGGGCGACGTTGGTCCGTTCGACTGGGATTTGCAGCCTGCGCCCGGCGCCGAAGCAAGCTTCGATCGGGACGCGGAGGGAGGCGGCGAACTTCGGATCGGCTACAATGGCTTTTCCCACCCTTCCCTCCCCCGCCAGCTCCTCGTCCTTTCGCCAGGCGCTTGGCGCCTCTCGTGGCGCGAGACGGGCGAAGGAGGGGGGAATGGCGCCGGACTTTCCTGGGTGCTCCAATGCGCCGGAACGGGGATCGGCCTGGGCCGGTCCGAAGATGGCGGCGTGGGCGCGCAGCAGAGAAGGGAGCTGACCTTCGATGTGCCTCCCTCAGCCTGCGACGCCCAATGGATCGGCCTTGTCCCTGACCCTGCCGATCGCGAAATCCCTCTCGTGCGCCGCTATTCCGACATGCGCCTCTCTCCGGTTGGTCGGACCTCGCCGACAATGACGCCGCAACAGAAGGCGAAAAGACCGGCCAGCGCTTCGGTGCGCAGGGGATAGTCGACTGCTGAAGCGACCAGGAGCAAAAGAACAGCCGAGCTCGCCGCGCGGGCCAGATACGGCGGATCGGCGTCCCGCTTCCAGGCTCGCCAGGCGAAAGAGGCCAATACCGCCCCAAACACCGCGAGAAGGCAGAGCCCGGGAATTCCGGCGTCCAGCCACAGTTCGAGGAAGTCGTTGTGGGCGCGGTTGAAATAAACTGGGCCAAGGAGTGCGAAGGGTTCGCCCTCGCGCCAGACCCGCTCGAAGGCGCCGAGTCCGGCGCCCAAGGGCATGTGGGCCCGGGCAAGCGCGGCGATCGCTGGCCAAACCTCAAGGCGCGGTTCGCGTGAAAAGCCGGCGACGAAGCGTCCCGCAAGGGGCGAAAGACCAAAGAACGCCGCGACCACGAGCCCGATGGCGGCGAGCGCCAGGGCCGGTCTTGCGCGCATTCGGCGGATCCGGCCGCCGCGCCAGCTCACGGCGAGGCCGAGCGCAAGGGCCGGTAGGGCGAGCGCCGCTGCGGCTCTCGAGCCGATCGCAGCGAGCGTCACGATGGCGAGCGGGATGAAAACGAGCGCGGCGATCCGGGCTAGACGTCTCTCGTCGGCCCTGGTTGCAAAGAAGAAGGCGAAGGGGAGGAGAGCGAGGAGGAACGCCGCCTCGTGATTGCGATTGGCGAAGAACCCGACCGGCGAGCCGAAGTTCGCCCACTGATCAAGGTAGGGCCAGGAAGCGGCGGGAAAGGTTATCTGAACGGCTCCCAGGACGAGGCCGGCGCCGGCCATCGCCAGCCACAGCCGTGAGAGCCTCTCTCTCGCCTTCTCCTCAAGAGCGAGCGCGGCAAGGAAGATGGCGATGGGAGGAATGAGGAAGATGAGCGCCGAATGGGTCGCTGAGGGATCCAGGCTCATCGGCAGGAAGCGAAGGGGAAGCCCGGCGAGCCGGAGAGCAGCGGCCCGCAGCTCACCACCCGGCAGGCGGAGCCACATCGAGGGCGGCAAGGGGACGAGTTGGAGCGCCGGCAAGGCGAAGATGGATCCGGCGAGCGCAAGGGCGAGGCTCGCGCCTCGGCGAAGCGGGCGTTCAGCGAGCGTGGCCAGGGCCAGGAAGAGAAGCGGCAGGCTGACGAGCTCGATAGCTTCCAGCTTGCCTGCGTTCGCCTGGCTCGCGCCTCCTAGCATCGCAGTTAAAAGGATAAGGGCGAAGGCGGCGGCTTCCAGGCCTCCGCGGCGCGCCCGCCGAAGGAACGCGCTTGCGGTGGAAGCCGCCCGCCGGTATCGCCATCGGCCGGCCTCAGGTTTGTGATTGGACTGTTCTGATCGCCTTCTCTGGCCGGCCCGTTGTTGCGAACTCACCCCGCCTCCCCCGCATGGCAGACCCGAACAACGCCGAGCTCACCTACGCCGTCGGCGACATTCATGGACGGGCGGACCTCCTTTGCGAAGCGCTCGACCTGATCGAGGCCCACACCATCGGCCGAGCGAGGAGGATCGTCTTCCTGGGCGACTATGTCGACCGCGGACCGTCGAGTGCGGAGGTGGTGGATCGCTTGATGACCTTGCAGAGTCGCGATCTTTCCGTCGTCTGCCTCAGGGGCAACCACGAGGCGATGATGCTGGAGGCGCTCGAAGGCGGCGATCCTGGCGCCATGACGCTCTGGCTCGATAATGGCGGGGAGGCGACCCTCGCCTCCTATCGCAACTTTCCCCTCTCGAGCGCTCTGGGCGCGCCTCCCAATGCGCACCTCGCCTGGATGCAGGGCCTGCCTCTCACCGCTTCCGATCCGGGACGGGTCTATGTCCACGCCGGCCTCGCCCCAGGCGTCAGCCTTTCGCGGCAAAAGCAGAGATCCCTCATCTGGATCAGAGACGCCTTCCTCGCCGCCGACGCGGAAGAGTTCGACGCCCACGTGGTCCATGGCCACACTCCGGTTTGGTCCGGAAAGCCGGATCCCGTAAAGCCCGAGCGCCTGGCCCATCGCACCAACCTCGACACCGGCGCCTTCGCCACCGGCATCCTTTCGGTGGGCGTCTTCAGAACCAATTCTGGCAGGGGACCCATCGAAATCCTCTCCGCCGGCCTCAAGGCGCACCGGGGCCCATCGCGCTCACGCCTTTGATTTCGGAGCCTCTCCCATCGCCGGACGCGCGATTCCGCTTGGCTGAGAAATGCTCTAGGCTTCGCCGCATAACGGCGATTCGGAGCAGCCATGAAGCTCTTGGTCCTCACCGCCCTCGGCGCATCGGCGATTCTAGCCTCTGCCGCCTTGGCGCAGCCGACGGACGTCGCTCAGGACCAGCCGCAAAGCAAGGCTGCCTGCCAGGCGCAATGGCGCGACATGAAGGCCAACAACGCCACCTCGGGCGAGAGCCATAAGCACTTCATGCGCAGGTGCGTTGCGGGCCAGCCGGCGACCGAGGCCAACATCAAGTCCGGTGGAGGCGGCGCCAAGTTCGCGGTCATCGGCATCGCGGCGGCGGGCGTGGCTGGCATCGGCGCGGCGGCCGGCGGGCACGGAGGGGGAGGTTCTCCGGCCAGCCCATGAGCGGCTTCAGGCCGCCAGATCGAAATCAGGGGCGAGATGGTACCGCCTCTCCGGATCGAACGGAGGACCTCCAGATCCACAATCTGGCGCTCTAACCAACTGAGCTAAGGCGGCCCAGAGGGCGCGCGTGCGGTTTATGCGCCGCGCAGCGACCGATCAAGCCGGCAGAAGACGCCGGGTCAATCGGCCGATGGGAGGACCCAGCGGATGGGAATATTGACCCGCCCCCCCGCGGTCGGAACGCCGTCCCTGGTCTCCGGACGCATCTTGAAGAGCCGTGATATCTTCAGCTCTGCTTCGCCAAATCCCTGATCGGGCGGATCCTCCGAAGTGACCGCGCAATCGGTTAGCTTGCCATTGGCGGCCACGGTGCACGAAATCTCCGAGCGACCCGCTACGCCGTTGCGCTGCGCGCGTTCAGGATAGTAGCTCGCGAAATCATCGCCGTTGGGCTTGGTGACCCACTCTGGATTGGAGATCACAGTCGGCCGGGGCGGCGGCGGCGCCGGCGCGGCGACCACAGGTGGAGCCGGAGGCCGCGGCTTGGGCGACACCACCGGTTTGATGTAGAGCGGCGGGGGCGCCGGCACGTTCATCGGCACCGGGGCCGGCGGTCGCGGCTGCACGGGCGGCGGCGGCGGCAGGTTCTTCGGCGGCGGCGGGGGCGGAGGCGGCGGGGGCGGAGGCGGCGGCGGGTGAATGAGCTGCGCCTCGGTCTTTTGCTCTGAATATTGATGATATTGTGGGTGGAACTTCGCCTTATAAAGGAAGTAGCCCATGATGCCGTGGAAGACCGCGGCGACCCCAATGCCGACGAAGACCCCGGTCCTGCTCTTCCGACGCGGAATGTCGAATGGATTGTGAGCCGGATGGGCGACGTCGGGTCGGGTGGGAGCGACAGGCGCGGCCACGGTCATTTCCTCAGTCCCGACTTGTCTTCACCCACCAGGGCGACGCTGTAGAAGCCGTTGTCCTGCATCTTGTTCATGACGGCCATGAAGTCCTCGTAGAGGAGATCCTTGTCGCCGCGGATGAAAACGCGCTCGGTCGCGGGGTTGCGTCCGCCGACCGCCAGCCGAAGGGCGTCGCCCAGACCGTCCAGATCCGTCGCGTCGTCGCCGACGTAGAGACTGCCGTCCTTTTTGATCGAGATGTAGACGATCTTGGGAGGATTGCGGGCGGGCTTGGCGACGGCGGGCGGAAGTTTGACCTTGATCGTCACGCTGGCCAGAGGCGCGGCCACCATGAAGATGATCAGGAGCACCAGCATGACGTCGACGAACGGCGTCACATTGATGTCGTGCTTTTGCTCGACGTCGAAACGGCCGCCGGACGGCCCGGAAAGCTTGGCTGCCATGCGCCCTCCTCAGGCGCCCTTGTCGAGCTGACGCGAGATGGCGTTGATCAGCTCGGCGACAAAGCCATCCGACCGAGAGCCGTAGCCGGTGATCTGGGTCTGAAAGAGATTGTAGAACACCACCGCCGGAATGGCCGCGAAGAGCCCGATGCCGGTCGAGAGGAGCGCTTGGGCGATGCCCGGGGCGACGACGGCGAGGTTGGTCGTGCTGGTGTTGGCGATGCCGATGAACGAGTTCATGATCCCATAAACGGTTCCGAACAGCCCGACGAAGGGTGCATTCGCGCCCAGCGAAGCCAGGAACTGCATGCCGCCCGAGAGGCGCCTGGCCAGCGAGGACTGCACCGCCCCGATCGCCGTCTGAGCCCTGGTGATGGTGGAATCCCGGTGCTCGCCGGCGACCTTGAGGCCCGCTTCTCGCGAGAGCTCCACCTCCGCCGAAGCGGCCGCCGCCATGTCGGCCATAGGATTGCCCGCGAACTCCTCGCTCTCGGCGATCTCACCCATGTCCTTGATCGACTTGGCGCCGCGGAAGGTCTCGAGAAAACGATCGGAGGTGCGCCGAAGGGTCGCGAACTCGATGAGCTTGATGATGAGGAGCGCCCAGGAAAGCACCGAGCAGAGCAGCAGACCGATCATCACGATCTTCACCACAAGGTCGGCCTGCTCGAACATCAGGAAGGGCGTCAGGCGTCCAGCCGCGGAGCCGCCGACCTTGAGGCTCTCGGCGTTGACTGCAGGGGTTGAAAGGGCGGGCGCGGCATTGGCCGCCGGCGCAGCCGCATTGGCGTCAGGCGCGGCGGCGTTGGCCGCGGCCGGCGCAGCCGCATTGGCCGCCTGGGCGCTGGCGATCGCCGGAACGGAGGCGACAAGCGCGAGGGCGCCGAGGGCGGCGATGAAGGGAGCGGAGCGTCTTTTTTTGAACATCGGGCGCGGTTTCCTGCTGGATCGAGGAGGTTCTCGTAAGAGATGCCGCGCGATTGCGGCGGATCGGGGCCTTACCGCTTTGTTAGATTTGCGGCCGGCGTCCTTTGGCGGTCCTTTTTTGTATCGTCAAGGGGAAGTCTCGGCGGGAAAAACAGTCAATTCGTCGCGCGTGCGCTGGCTATTTTGCGTTGCAGCAGGGACTTTGCTTGCTCGCAATCAGGGAACACCCATTTGACGACACACTGCGAGTTTGCGCTGCAGCAATTCCCAGTTCGATATCGGGCGAACGGAGCGAGGGGGGAGATGGCTAGGCGCCAGCCTCCAGGGAGGTGGTGCCTGGGGGCGGAATCGAACCACCGACACGCGGATTTTCAGTCCGCTGCTCTACCAACTGAGCTACCCAGGCCCTGAGGCGGGAGGCGTCTTTACGCACGCCCGCCAGCCTTGTCCACGCGCCTGGCCGAGCCCTCATGTCTCGGAATCCTGCGGGTCTTCGGGCGGCGGGGACTGCTCGTCGCTCGCCTCGCCGCCGATGACATATCGGCCCGACAGCCAACGCTGGAGATCAACCTTCGAGCATCGCGAGGAGCAGAACGGCCGATGCTCGGCGACCGCCGGCTTTCCGCAGATTGGACATCGTGCCGTCAGCCGGGGCTTTCTCATCGCGCGACGACCTCGAACGCCTCTGGAGCACGATCCGGATCGGCCCTGATCGTCGCTCGCTGGCCAATGACGTCCAAGAGAAGGGACAAGGAGGGCGAGGCGGCCTCGGCCACCTCCGGGGCGGCGAGGGCGCAGAGCCGGGCCCCGCGGTCCGCCGTGGCTTCCCGCTCGAGCCGGCGCAGGAGCCGGTGCGCGAGCGCGACGGCGGAGAGGCATCCGTGCTCGTCGACGAGGCGCTCGAGGGTCGGGGTGAACCGCCGCGGAATGGTCAGCTCGAGAACCCCGAAACGGCTTATCGGAGCGAAAGCGACCTCCGGGCCATCGGGGCTGAAGGCCTGCCTGGCCGCCGCCGCCAGGGCGCCGCGCCCCCGTCCCGCGCCGATCAAATCGATGCCGACGAGGCCAGCCAGTCCCTTGAGGCGAAGGACGCGCGCTGTAGTGGTGAGGGCCGAGAGATTGGCGGCGAGCGAGGCCCGACCGGCCTCGTCGCCGGGACGTTGCCAAAGATCGACGTCGACTGCCGTCATGGCGGCGACCGGATCGATGAGAATTCGTCCTCCGCCAGGGAGAGCATGCTCCCGCGCCAAAACCTCCTCTTCGCAGAGGTCCGCGGTCTCCCGCGCCACAGCGCCGCGCTCGATCCGCGCATCGGGCGCGAACCTCGAGAGATGATCCTCCAGACCAGGCCCGGTGCGGGTCAGTCGCGGCTCGCCCTCGGCTGAGCCGACAAGGCGAAGGACCGGACCCTTGCCGCGCCTCGCCTCGGCGCGGACTTCCACCTCCACCGCCCGGCCGGCGTGAAACCCTCCGACGGGCAAAGCCGGCGCCGACCCGCGGATTTGGAGGATCCCGTCGGCCCCGCAGGGCATTTCGAGGAACGCGAAACCCTTCGCCTGATCCACCAGACGGACCCGTGCGATCGATCGCGCTCCGAGCATCTGAACGGGAGGATCAGAGGTCCGGCGGATGATCAGACGCTCGGGCCTGTCCTCCAAAAGGACGACGCCGCGCGCCTCGCCCGCGCTCTCATCGATCAGCGCACGACGGTCAGCCATGCCGCCAGCCCAGACCGCAAAGGAGGTTGGCGGTCTCGTAGAGCGGAAGCCCCACCACAGCGGTGAAGGAGCCGGTGATGGAGACGACGTGAGCTGCTGCGCGACCCTGCACGCGATAGCCGCCCGCAACGTCGCGCCATTCCTCGGAGGCCAGGAGGCTGCAGACCTGTTTGCTGCTCAGGCGGGCGAAACGGACCCGCGCGAGGCCCATCCGGCGACCGAGGCGGCCGGCCGGCGACTTCACGACGACTGCGGTGAAGACCCGGTGCGCGCGGCCGGAGAGAAGGCCCAGCATGCGTTCGGCGTCGGTCTGGTCGACGGGCTTGCCGAGGATCCGCGCGCCGACCGCCACCACCGTATCAGCGGCGAGGACGTAAGTGTCGGGCCGCTGCGAGGACACGAACTCCGCCTTGGCGGTCGCAAGCCTCATCGCCATCTCGCGCGGCCCCTCCCCCGCCCTGCCGGTCTCGTCGATATCGGCCGGCTCGACGGCGTCCGGCTCGATCCCGATCTGGCGCAGAAGTTGGACCCGTCGTTCGCTGGCGCTGGCTAGGATGAGGGCCGCTGAGCGGGAGAGCGCGATCGCCATTGCCTGCGTTTAGCGGCCCAAGATCGGAATGTCGTCTTCGCGCTTGGCGCCGCGCGGTGCGGAACGTCGGCTTCTGGGAGGCGTTTTCATCGATTGAAAGCGTCCACATGACTCCCGATCAACCTGAGCCGCCCGAAGACCAGGATCTCGCCGAAGTCTTCGACGAGACGATGACCACCCGAGACGGGCGCGACATCGCCCATCCCGACATGGCGCAGGGCGTCTTTGACGCCACCGCCCGGGCCGAGGATGCCGAGGAGAGCGAATCCGACGACGACGCGGAGAGTGCAAGCGAAGACGAGACCGAGCTCGACGTCATGTTGGGCCGCGATGACGGCGTCGATGAGGAGGCCGCCCCTTCGATCGATCCGGAGGACCTCGTCTCCACGCAGGATGACTCTCCTGCCGATTTCGAGTCCGCGCGCCTCCCAGAGGCGGACGAGGCGCCCTCGTCTCAACGCCCATCCCAAGACGCGAAGATCCGCAGAGAAGATCGCCTGGATGAGGGGCTGAAGGAGACCTTCCCCGCCAGCGATCCGGTCTCGATCAATCCCGGCGCCGACTGAGCCTCGCTGATTTTCACTCGCTTTCCGGCTTGAATGTCCGGCCGCGCCCATTAGGGTGCCGGCCGGTTTTGAACAAGCGTTCGAGAGGCGAGTCGCCTCTTTCTGCGGAGCCCCTCGTCGATGAGCAAACGTTTCGAAGGCACGGCGGAATATGTCGCCACCGACGACCTGAAGGTCGCGGTGAACGCCGCCATCGCGCTGGAGCGTCCGCTCCTGGTCAAGGGTGAGCCCGGGACCGGAAAGACCGTCCTCGCTTACGAAATCGCCAAGGCCCTCGATGCGCCGCTCATCACCTGGCACATCAAGTCGACTACTAAGGCCCTGCAGGGTCTCTACGAATATGAGGCCGTCACCCGGTTGCGCGACAGCCAGCTCGGAGACGAGCGGGTCAAGGATGTCGCCAACTATATCAAGCACGGCAAGCTCTGGGACGCCTTCGACTCCGACGAACGGCCGGTTCTTCTGATCGATGAGATCGACAAAGCGGATATCGAGTTTCCAAACGATCTGCTCCAGGAACTCGACCGCATGGAGTTCTATGTCTACGAAACGAACGAGACCATTCGGGCTAAGGTGAGGCCGGTGGTGATCATCACTTCGAACAATGAGAAGGAGCTACCCGACGCCTTCCTGCGCCGGTGCTTCTTCCACTACATTCGCTTCCCGGACGAGGACACGATGCGGGCGATCATCGATGTCCACTACCCCGGGATCAAACAGAAGCTGGTGGCCGAGGCGCTGCGCATCTTCTACGACATGCGCAAGGTTCCGGGACTGAAGAAGAAACCCTCGACGTCCGAACTGCTCGATTGGCTGAAGCTCCTGCTGGTCGAGGACATCGACGACGAGACGCTTCGCGAGCGCGATCCGGCCAATCTGATCCCTCCCCTCTCGGGCGCCCTTCTCAAGAACGAGCAGGATGTTCACCTCTTCGAGAGGCTCGCCTTCCTGGCCCGCCGCGAAGGCTCGGGCGCGAGACCAGGCCGGCCCTGAGCCGTCTTACGCAAGTTTCACTGGACGGGCCCTCGGCGAGGCCCTCAATCTGCGCTCCCACGTAAGAAGAAGGGGCGCAAGATGCGCATCAACGGTTCGGCGGCGATATTTGGAGCCGCGCTCATGGCCGGTGCGGCGCTTTTCGCCTGTACGCCGCCCCAGCCGCCTGTGCACGCCAAGGCCGCTCTGAAGGTGATCGGACAACTCGACTGCCCGACGCGCCAAGGGGATCTGAATCTGAAGAGCAGCTCCGCAGATGGATCCGCCTGCAGCTATGTCGATGGGGCCGGATCGAGTGTCGCCTTCAGTCTGGTGAAACTCAATGGGGCCGACGCGGCGAGTGTCCTGGCGCCTCTGGAGGCCACTCTGAAATCAGAGCTTCCCGAGCCGGCCCCGAGGCCTTCGAGCTCACCTGGAAACGGTCAAACGGAAATCAATCTCCCCGGCATCCACATCCAGGCCGGGGACAACGGCGCGGCCAACGTCGCGGTCGGCGGCGTCAAGGTCGACGCCTCTGACAACGGGGATGCGCAGATCGCGGCGAGAGGCGTTCACATCAATGCCAACGACGCCGGCGCGGAAATCCGGGTGAATGAGGCCGGCTCGGGGGTCCGCTCGACGTTCCTGCTGGTTTCGGACAAGCCCGGCCCCGGCGGCCTCAAGTGTGTGGGCTACGAGGCCCGCGGGCCCAGTTCGGGACCCTTAGTGGTCGCCCAGATGCAGTGCAGGGGCGAAGATCACGGCGACCTCGACCGCGCGATCAAACAGATCCTCAAGAAGAACGTAGGGTCTTAGGGCGAAACGGCCCAAGTGGGAAACGCTTGGAATCGCGATGATTCAAAGCTCTGACTCTGCAGCGTTTCCATTCTTGATGATGCGGTTCGCTTGGCCGGGAAAGCCCTGAGCCGCCGCGCCGGATACCCCTTCAGTCGGGGACGACCTCCACCACTTTGTAGGTGAGCGGTCGCCCATCCTCATCGGTGACAGTGACGTATTCGCCGACCGCGAAGCGATGGTCGCCCAATCGCCATAGTGGCTCATCCTCGACCATCGGTCCCTCCTCATAATCGAAAAACCAACGCCCGCCCCTTCGCATGAGCTTGCCATCGACCGGATCCTCGTCAGGCGCGAAGCGCCGCACGACGCAGAGATCCTTGGCCCTGGCGTAGCCGGCCGCGTCAATGCGCCCGTCAGCAGTCAGCGGCGCGGTCAGCGTATAGCCGCGATGGTCGTCGCCGCCGGCGAACTCGGTTCCCGGATTTCGCGCCAGGCGGATGGTGATCCGCGATAGTGACATGACCTTCGCGCTCCCGGCCTGCGGTCAATGGGACAAGAAGAGAGACGGGCCCTCTGCGTGCAAGAATGCGCGGGTGGCGCCGCCGAAGATGAACTCTTGCAGCCGCGGGTGGCCATAGGCGCCGGCGACAAGGAGATCGGCCGAGAGGGATCGCGCGGCGCGCATGAGCGCGGTGGCCGGATCCCCCGGTTCGAGCACCTTCTGGGTCTCGCAAGCGACCCCTCGCGCAGCGAGGAAGGCCTGCAACCTGGATGGATCGCAATCCCGCGCCGCGCCCGCCGTCAGGGCCACCACCTTCGATGCCTTCTGAAGAAGCGGCAGGGCCGTTCTCATGGCGCGGCTCGCCTCCTTTCCAGCGTCCCAGGCGATCGCCACGACCCCGCCGACCCGAAGGTCTGGTCGAGCCACCAAAGTGGGCCTCTGCTCGTTCGCCACCACTTGCTGGAATACAGACGCCAAGGGGCCTTTTCCCCGCCCAGCGCTGTCGTCGAAGACAACGAGATCTGAGAGCCTTCCTTCCATAGCCAAAGAAGCCGCGACCGGAGACTCCAAGGAGGAGAAGCTCTTCTTGGACCATGATACGGCCTCTGCGGCCGCTCTCGCTGCCGCGGCCCCCTCGACCGCAGCTTGTCGAATACTTTCGAGCGCCGTCGACTGGACGCCGCCGGTGTAGCCCTCCCCCATCCAGGGCAGAAGTTCGGCGACGTCGGCAGGAGCATGGACGCAGGCGAGTTCGGAATCGAACGCCTCGGCCACTATCGCGGCGGCGCCCAGAGTCCGGCGGTCGCTCTCGCCGCCGCAGAGCGGCGCCAAGATTCGCGCCCAGGCCACGATCCTCGCCCTCCCGTGGCCCCTCTGGTCTGGGCCATGGCGGCGCGCGACATTGATCTTTGTCATGCCATCGTTCATTGCGGTTTCACGTCCGAGACTCGGAACGGCTGAGGTGCCCAAAGGGCTGCATGCGAGAGTTCCAGGCCCGCGCGCCTGGCAGAGGATGCTGTCCGGTCGACGGCTCGATCTCATCGACCCTTCGCCCATGGACATCGAAATCGAAGACATCGCCCATGGCTTGGCCAGGGTCGCGAGGTGGAATGGCCAGACGCTGGGCGATCATCCGTTCAGCGTCGCACAGCACTGCATCGTGGTTGAGCGCATCCTCGCCCGCAGAAAGCCGGGTCTAGCTCCGGCGTGGCGCCTGGCCGCCCTCCTCCACGACGCCGCGGAATATGTGATCGGCGACATGATCTCTCCGTTCAAGGCCGCTCTGGGGTACGATTACAAGAGCTTTGAGGATCGTCTGCAGAGCGCTATCCACATCCGCTTCGGACTGCCGGCCAGAGCGCCCGAAGATATCCATGAGCTCATCAAGGCTGCTGATCGATCGAGTGCGTTCCTCGAAGCGACGCAGCTGGCTGGCTTCGAAATGGCGGAAGCCAGGGCGTTCTTCGGTCCCTCGCCGCGCACGCCGATCCCACGCCTTTCCCCGTGGCCGGCGGTTCGCGCCGAGGCGCAGTATTTGGAACGTCATCGTCTTCTGAGCCACTCCATAGGCGCATCGAACCCACGATGACGCCTCCTGTCGTCATCGGCCTTTCGGCGGTGATCATCGCCATCCGAGAGGGCGAGGCGGCAGTGCTGACGGTGCCGCCCCGGCAAGGGGCGATGGATCGGCGTTCCTCGGTCGAGGGCCTGCCCTTCGGCCCCTTTGACCCGGCGGGTCATCGCACCTTTGAACTGGCGCTGCGCGAGTTCGTCACCCGCCAGACCCGGTTTCGGCTCGGCTACGTGGAGCAACTCTACACTTTTGGGGATCGGGGCAGAGACGCTCCGCTGGCCGATGTCGGCGCGGGCGCCGCGCGGGTTATTTCGGTCGGCTATCTGGCGCTCGCGCCTGCGGCGCCGACGAGCGCCGCGCCGGTGACCCGATGGTCGCCGTGGTCTCGCTTCTTTCCTTGGGAGGACTGGCGCGCCGGGCGACCCGAGGTCATCGACGATATCATCGCCCCTGGGCTCTTGGCCTGGGCGGGCGGCGAAAGCGGTCGCCGGCGCCGGAGCGAAGAGCTCTTCGGCCTGGGCGCCTTCCCTTGGAACGAGGAGCGGGTGCTCGATCGCTATGAACTCCTCTACGAGGCAGGTTTGGTCGCTGAGACCGGGCGCGATCGCAACGTCGAGGAGCGGGCGACGGATGCCCGCCGGCGGGTGTTCATGGGCGAGCCGATGATCTCCGACCACCGTCGGATCCTGGCCACGGGACTGGGACGGCTGCGGGGAAAGTTGAAATACCGGCCAGTGATCTTCGAACTCCTGGGGCCGGAGTTCACCCTCTCGTCCCTCCAGCGCGCCGTCGAAGCCGTGGCCGGGGTCGCGCTCCACAAGCAGAACTTCCGGCGGATGCTCGAGAGGACGGGTCTGGTGGAGGGCCTTGGAAGGTCTTATTCCGAGACCGGCGGCCGACCCGCCGAACTCTTCCGATTTCGCCGCGAACTCGCCGGGTTGCGCGCCCAGCCGGGACTCTCGCTCCCCCTACTGCGCGAATAGCGCCTCGAGCGGCCTTTCTCCGTGGTCTGGCGTCGGCGAGGAGCCTTCCCATCGCCGAAACCGGCGCGCCCAAAGCGAGGGGGCTCGGAGACCACCTCATCCGCGCCGCCCGCCATATGTTTGGCCGACTGGTCGGTCAACGCGGTGGCGGTGAGGGCGATGGCCAGCCTGCGAGGCGCGCTGCGGTCTCGACCTCACGCATCGCGAGCCCAAATCGTCGGCGAGAATGGGCGACGAATGGTGCCTGCTCAGCCGGAGCTCTTCAGAGATAGGCCCAGGCGCCGATCACGAGGCCCGTGCCGGTCAGCGCCAGTGCTGCAAGCCAGGGCCATCGGCGGCGCAGGATGATGGAAAGGGTCGCGATGGCGATGGCCATGTGGAGCAGCGTCGAAGCGATGGTGAGGCGTCCGTGTCGCAGCTCATGCGCCTCGGCCACGGCGCTCCATCTGTTCCTTTCGGCTTCCAGCGCCCGCGCCTGCGCGCCGATCTGCGCCTCCTGCGCCGCATTGGACGAGACGCGCCCGGCGTAGCCCTTCGCCCTCGCCCCTCCGAGATCGGCGGCGAGCTGATAGAGATTCTTCTTGAGGCTCTTGGCCTGAAAGAAATTCCACGCATCGGTGGCTCGGTTCTGGGCCAGGACGGCATCATTTTTGGCGACGATGGTGCGGTCGCCCTCGGTCGTCTCCAGGCTGGCTGCGATGGCGGCCACGACCGCCAGGACGGCGATCGTCATGGTGACCTGAGAGATCAGCGCGTCGCCCGAGCGGGCGGCGTGTTCGGCATGCTCGGCGTGTTCGTGAGATTCAATCTCTTCGAACGGCGAATCCGACATCGCCTCAGTCCGTTCTGCGGGCCGGCGCCCCGGCGAGCGCGGCCTGGGCCGCGGCGAGGCGAGCGACCGGGACGCGGTAGGCCGAGCAGCTCACATAGTCGAGGCCAGCTTCCTCGCAAAACGCGATCGAGGCGGGATCGCCGCCATGCTCGCCACAGATGCCGAGCTTGATGTCTGAGCGCGCCGCCCTTCCTTGTTCGACCGCGTGGGTGATCAGCGCTCCGACGCCTTCCCGATCGATGGAGACGAAGGGATCGACTGCGAAGATGCCCTTGTCGACATAGGCGCCCAGGAACCTCGCTGAATCATCGCGGCTGATCCCGAAGGTGGTTTGGGTGAGATCATTGGTCCCGAAGGAGAAGAACTCGGCGAATTGCGCAAGATCGCCGGCGCAGATCGCTGCACGCGGAAGTTCGATCATCGTTCCGACCGAATAGGAGATGCTTGCGCCGCGTTCGGCGAAGACACGCTGCGCAGTCTGGTCGGTCAGAGTTCGAAGGAACGCCATTTCCTCACCCTTGGCGACCAGTGGGTGCATGATCTCGGGCCAAGGAGCAACGGCTCCGCCCGCAGCCACTTCGAGCGCTGCCTCGAGAATGGCCCGCACCTGCATCTCGTAGATCTCGGGGAAGGAGACGCCGAGGCGGCAGCCGCGGTGTCCCAGCATGGGATTGGTCTCGGCAAGCTCGCGGCTGCGGGCGAGCAGCTTTGAAGGATCAAGTCCGGTGGCGGCGGCGACATCGGCCAACTCCGCCTCCGTTCTGGGCAGGAACTCGTGGAGAGGAGGATCGAGCAGGCGGAAGGTGACGGGAAATCCCTCCATGATCCTGAAGAGCTCGACGAAGTCTCCTCTCTGCATCGGAAGGATCTTGGCCAGGGCGGCTCGTCGGCCCGCTTCGTCATCGGCGAGGATCATCTCGCGCATGGCCGCCAGGCGCGCCTCCTCGAAGAACATGTGTTCAGTCCGGACAAGTCCGATGCCTTCGGCGCCGAATTGGCGGGCTATCCTGGCGTCGAGCGCGGTTTCGGCATTGGCCCGGACCGACAGGCGGCGGGCTTCGTCCGCCCAGCCCATGAGCGTGGCGAAGTCACCCGACACCTCCGGCTCGACCATCGGCGCGCCTCCGGCCAGCACCTCGCCCCTGGCGCCATCGATGGTGATCATGTCTCCGGCGCGAAACAGTCGGCCACGCGCGCGCATCTCGCCCTTCTGAACGTCAATGTGGAGTTCCCCAGCCCCGCACACGCATGGGCGGCCCATGCCCCGGGCGACAACCGCGGCGTGGCTGGTCATCCCGCCCCTGGCGGTGACGATGCCGCGGGCGGCGTCCATGCCCCGGATGTCCTCGGGCGAGGTTTCCTCGCGGATCAGGATCACCGCCTGACCCGCCGCGCCGTCTCGTTCGGCCGCCTCGGCCGAAAAGACGATCTTCCCCGAAGCCGCCCCGGGGGAGGCCGGGAGACCCTGGGCGATGATATCGCGAGGCGCGTCTGGATCGATCGTGGGATGAAGCAGCTGGTCCAGGGAGGCTGGGTCGATACGGAGCACGGCTTCTTGGCGGTTGATCAGACCTTCGCCGGCCATGGCCACGGCGATGGCGAGCGCCGCCCTGGCGGTCCGTTTGCCGCTACGGGTCTGAAGCAGGAAGAGTTTGCCGCGTTCAACGGTGAACTCAACATCTTGCATATCGCGATAATGGCTCTCGAGCCTTCGCACAGCGTCCTGAAAGCGGGCGAAGGCCTCGGGCATGGCCTCCTCCATGGAAAGGGCCTTGTCGCTCGTTCGGGTTCGCGCCGCGACCATGAGAGGCTGCGGCGTGCGGATGCCAGCGACGACGTCCTCGCCCTGGGCGTTGACCAGGAACTCCCCCCAAAGGGCCCTTTCACCGGTCGACGGGTCGCGCGTAAAAGCGACTCCAGTGGCGCTCGTCTCTCCCATGTTTCCAAAGACCATGGCCTGGACATTGACCGCCGTGCCCCACGCCTCCGGAATGGCGTGCATCCGGCGGTAGAAACGCGCCCGCTCGTTCATCCAGCTCTCGAAGACAGCGCCGATCGCTCCCCAAAGTTGGGAGGACGGGTCTTGTGGAAAGGGCGCGCCGCGCTCGCGCTCGACCGCGGCCTTGTAGTCGTCGATGACGCCGCGCCAGTCTTCGGCGGAGAGTTCAGTGTCGATGCTCGCCCCCAGGAGATCCTTCCGGTCGTCAAGGATTTCCTCGAACATGTGGTGATCGAGCCCCAAGACGACATTGGCGTACATCTGGATGAAGCGCCGATAGCTGTCGAAGGCGAAGCGTTCATCGCCGCTCGTTCGGGCCAGGGCCACCACGGTGGCGTCGTTCAATCCGAGGTTGAGGACGGTGTCCATCATGCCTGGCATGGAGACCCGCGCGCCCGATCGGACCGATACCAGGAGCGGATCCTCGCCATCGCCGAAACGACGCCCCGTAGAGGCTTCGATCCGGGCCAAGGCGGCCGAAAGCTCCGTCTCCAATCCTTCTGGAAAGCGCTTCTGATGGGCGTAGTACCAGGCGCATGCATCGGTCGAGATCGTGAAGCCGGGCGGCACCGGAAGGCCTAGCGCCGACATTTCGGCCAGGTTGGCGCCCTTTCCTCCCAAGAGGTCGCGCATTGAGGCGTCGCCGTCGGCCGCCCCTTCCCCGAAGCTCCAGACCCAGCGTTTCGCCGAGGCGGCGCGCCCAGTTCCGTCCATGGCCCTCCCCTAGACGGAAATCCTGGAGAAGTCCGCCACCTTGCCCATCTGCTCGGAGATCGAGGCGAGAAGACCAAGGCGACGCTCGCGCTCAGCGGCGATGGGGGAATTCACCAGGACCTTATCGAAGAACGTGTCGAGCGGTGCGCGCAAGGCGGCGAGCGCGGCCATCGCGGCGGCGAAGTCCTCAATGCAAAGCGCAGTCTCCACCGCCGGAGCAGCGCATTCGAGCGCGGCAAAGAGCGCTTCCTCCTCCGGAGGCGCCGAACCCTCGAGTCGACTCAAACCAGAGCTGATGATGCCCTTCTTCGCTTCCGCGGCGAGGATGTTGGCGGCGCGCCTGTACCCGAGGAGAAGGTCGGCGCCTTCCGGTCTGGCGAGAAACTGGGCGAGAGCCTCCACGCGGCGTACGATCAGGACGAGGTCGTCGTTTTCCAGAGCGACCACGGCGTCGACAAGATCGTGGCGCTCGCCTCGGTCCCGAAGGGCGACCTTCAACCTCTCCAAAACAAAGACCCTGATCGGCTCGAGGCATTCCCGAAAGCCATCGATGGCCTCCTTGCCCACATAGGAGATGGCCGCCTCTTCGAGGATCGCGCGCAGGCTGAACCTCAATCCATTCTCTAGGGCGATCCGAATGATCCCGAGCGCCGCGCGCCGGAGGCCGAACGGATCGCGTGACCCGGTTGGCGATTCCTTCTTGAAAAGCCAGACCAGAACGAGAAGCTTGTCGGCAAGGGCGAGGGCCATGGCGACCGGCTCGGTTGGAACTTCGTCGGATGGCCCTTGCGGACGGTAGTGGCCGGCGATCGCCGTTGCGACAGCTTGGTCTTCGCCCTCGGCTTCGGCGTAAAGCCCACCCATGATGCCCTGGAGCTCGGGGAATTCGCCGACCATCGAGGTGGCGAGATCCGCCTTCGCGAGACGGCCGGCGCGGCGGGCGAGCTCGATTTCCCCGTTCATTGAGCCAGCGACTTGGCCAGCCAGCTGCTCGAGCCGCATTGCGCGCTCCCACATGGTGGCGCTTTCGTAGAAAGTCATTCCGCGAAGCTTTGCGAGCTTGGCCTCGAGCGGCGTACGTCGGTCCTCCGCGAAAAAGAACTGGGCGTCCGCGAGTCGAGCCGCGAGAACCCGCGCCGCTCCCGCCGCGATCAGAGCGCCACCGTCGTCGGCCTCGATATTCGCGACGACCACGAAGGCGGGCGCTAGGACGCCGCCGGCGGTGCGTGCTGCGAAGCACCTTTGATGCACCCGCATGGAGGTCCGAATGACGACTTCCGGCAAGGACAGCAGACGCTCGTTCAACTCTCCGAAGATCGGAACGGGCCACTCGGCGAGGCCGGCATTCTCCTCCACGAGGCCTCCATCTTCGATGAGTTCAAGGCCCCGATCCACGCACAGCGATCTGGCGCCCTCGAGGATGCGTCGGGCGCGGTCCGCGGCGGAGAGAACGACAAAATGGCCAGCCAGGGCCTCGCGGTACTCGGCGAAGTCGCGAGCGCGGAAAGGTTTGGCCGACCCCATGAAGCGATGCCCTTCGCTGACGTCTCCCGTCTCGATCCCATCGATGACGAAGGGCACGATTTCGCGGTCGAACACGCAGAGGATGCGATGAAGCGGGCGCACCCAGCGCAGCTCGCCCGATCCCCAGCGCATATCTTTGGGCCAAGGAAAATTGCGAACCAGGGCTTCGATCACCGTGGAGAGCACTGCGCCAGTGTCCTTTCCCGGCCGCTCCAAACGCACGAAGAGCGTCCCCTCCTTCTCCACCAGATCCTCCCGGATCAGACCGGTCGAGCGAAGGAAGCCCTCGACCGCCGCGACGGGGGCGTCGACGCGTGGCCCCTTACGCTCCTCGAGTCGGTCGGGCTGGCGAAGCGGGAGGCCTTCGGCGACCAGCGTCAGGCGGCGCGGCCCGGCGAAGGCGCGCAGGGACTCGAACTCCAGCGATTGGGCGGCCAAGAGTGGCGCCGCTCGCGCCTCCAGATCGCGGGCGGCCCGGGCCTGGAACCGGGCCGGAATCTCCTCCGAGAACAACTCAACGAGGAGCTCTGGCATGGTTTCAGCTCGCCTCCGCCTGCTGGGCCATCCATGCCAAAGCGCAGGCTTTGGTGAGGTCTCTCACCCGGGCGATGTACTTCTGCCGTTCGGCGACGGAGATCGCGCCGCGCGCATCCATCAGATTGAACAGGTGCGAGGCCTTGAGCACGAGGTCATACGCCGGCAAGGCCAGCGCCTGCCCCTGGCGGCCCTTTGCCGCCAGTAGCCTCGGGACCTCGATCTCGGCGTCCTCGAACTGCCGCTTGAGAGTAGCGACGTCGGCCACCTCTTGTTCAAAGGACGAGAATTGCCTCTCGTTCTCCAGGAAAACGTCTCCATAGCTCTTGAAGTCGGCGGATTGCGGATCGTTGAAGGCGAGATCGAAGATGCTGTCGACTCCCTGAATGTACAGGGCCAGCCGCTCGAGCCCGTAGGTGAGCTCGCCGCTGATCGGCGCCAATTCGAGGCCGCCAACCTGTTGCATGTAGGTGTATTGGCTAACCTCCATGCCGTCGCACCAAACTTCCCATCCCAGGCCCGAGGCGCCGACGGTGGGATTTTCCCAGTCATCCTCGATGAAGCGGATGTCATGGCGGCGACAATCGATTCCCACCGCCTCAAGCGAGGCGAGATAGAGCGCCTGCATGTCCTTGGGACTGGGCTTCAAAAGGACCTGGTACTGGTGGAATTGGCGAAGCCGATTGGGGTTGTCTCCGTAGCGACCGTCGGAGGGGCGCCTCGAGGGCTGGACATAGGCCACCCGCCAGGGAGTCGGCCCGAGGGCGCGAAGCACGGTCGCCGGGTGCAACGTGCCGGCCCCGACCTCCGAGTCATAGGGCTGAAGAAGGATGCAGCCTTGGCCGCTCCAGTAGTCGTTGAGGCGCAGGATGGTGTCCTGGAACGACAGGATTGGACGCGCAGTCATTCCAGATCTGAATCCGGGCTCTATGAACGAGCCCCGCTATAGGCGATGGCTGCTCGCCCCTTCAAGCACGGAGCGGGGGCCGCATCAGCCGGCTGGCGGCTTGGGCGGGAGCGAAGCGGACGCCGTCGGAAGCTGTAGCCCCGGCGGGATCAGGACCTGGTCGATGACCTGGATCGTGCCGTTTGTGGCGTGAACATCGGGCTGAATGATGTCGGCGTTGTCGACCCGGATGACCGGACCGCTGCCATCGATTTGCAGAGGTTGGCTCTCGACCGTCTGGACGGGGCCCTTGGCGCCTTTGAACTTCGCCGTGTCGAGATTCAGGTGAACGAGGTGGTAGGTCAAGATCTTCTGCAGGGTCGAGGCGTTCTTTGGCGCCATCAATTCGGTCAACTCCGCCTGCGGCAGCCGCTCAAACGCCTTGTCGGTAGGGGCGAAGAGGGTGAGGTCTGGTGTCGCCTGGACGATCGGCGCGAGATTGGTGTCGGTCAGGGCCTTCACCAGGATTGTGAAGTCGCCCGAACTCCTGAGCGTCGAGAGCATATTGCCGGCCGCAACGATGTGGGGGGATGCCGGAACCGCCGCAGCGGACGGGCTGGCTGGCGCGGCCGAAGGTGTAGTCGGGCTCGTCGGGGCTGCCGGCGCGGGCGACGGGACGACCGCCGCTGGGGGCGACGCCGTTGAAGGCGCCGTTGCTGTTTGGGCGAAGGCAGGGGCGGAGGAGAGCGCCATTGCGGCGGCGGAGCAAAGAAGAAGAATGCGCATAGGGTTCCTTTAGCTTTCTGCGATTGTATGTGCACCGGAAATCAAGCCGGTTCGTGGCGCACCCGCGGCCCCTTTAGGGTCGCATTGGCTCCGCTTCCTCAATCTAAGTAGGGCCCCCCATCCTGCGTCAATTCCCCGCCGGCGCGGAGAGGCGGCCAGCCCGCGAGAGCGGCCCGCCATACTTGGCGCGGTTTTGTGGTGTGTCGGGCACCGGACCATTGGTGACGATCTGATTGTCGCCGTTTTGCAGCGCCTGAACCTGCGCAGGGGTCATATCCGAAGAAGGCAGGACCTCGGCATTGACATTCACTCCGGCGCTAGCGGCGGGGACCGCGTTGGGCGCCTGCTGGTCGGCTGGGTAGGCCGGCGGGGGTCCATCGTTCGGGCCCTGGGGCGCGGGCTGGGTCATAGCCGCCGGCGCAACGGCGAGTGCGGCCGCGGCGAGCGCGGCGGTCGCGAAAATGGT
The DNA here is from genome assembly GCA_050729515.1 of Caulobacteraceae bacterium. Lineage (GTDB taxonomy): Bacteria > Pseudomonadota > Alphaproteobacteria > Caulobacterales > Caulobacteraceae > Acaudatibacter. The sequence goes on along the minus strand of JBOHLG010000003.1, from coordinate 80,438 downwards.
GCGAAACATGATTCCTCCTTGCGTCATTCGGACGTCATAGCTGGCCGACACGACGCGCCGGCAGTCAGAACTACGCTTCACCCTAGCGCCGGTTGCTCTGTTCACGGGCTCGTGATCGAAATGGGAAGGCGCCTAGGGAATAGGCGCCTGGGCGAGCAGGCGCCCAAGACGGCGGCTCCCTCGTGCTCGGTGGGTCTGAGAAGTTCCAAGGGGATGACGTAAGGCGACGAGCGGCCTAGCTCCTCCCTATCCCGCGAACTTCGCGGGCCATCGGGGGGGCAACCATGCCGAAGTCAGGCCTGTCAGCCGCGCTTTGCGCGCTCATCGCGCTCTTTCTCCTGTTGTCGCCGGTTGCGGCGTTAGCCCAGGCGAGGACTCCGTCTGGCACCGCCGCCGCCAACGCCCAGTTGAGCGAAGCCCCCGCACCCATCGCTCCACCGGCCGCCCAGGCCGCCGCAAAGCCGAAAATCGACAGCGGCGATACCGCCTGGATGCTCACCTCATCGGTCCTGGTGTTGATGATGACTATTCCCGGTCTGGCGCTTTTCTATGCCGGCATGGTCCGCAAGAAGAACATCCTCGCCACCCTGGCCCAGAGTTTCGGGGCGACCTGCGTCATCACCGTCCTCTGGATGATCATCGGCTACTCGATCGCCTTCACGGGGTCGGGGCCTTTTGTCGGCGGTCTACGCTACATGATGCTCGCCCCGATGGGCCTCAACGCGACGAGCGCCCTGGCGCCGACGATTCCCGAGTCGGTCTACATGATGTTTCAGATGACCTTTGCGATCATCACTCCGGCGCTGATCGCCGGCGCCCTCGCCGATCGCATGAAATATTCCGCATTCCTGGTCTTCATGGGGGCTTGGTTGCTCCTGGTCTACTGTCCGATCGCCCACTGGGTCTGGGGCGGAGGCTGGCTTGGCTCGGCGGGGGCTCTGGATTTTGCAGGCGGCACGGTCGTGCACCTCAACGCCGGCACCGCCGGACTGGTCGCGGCGCTCATGCTCGGCAAGCGCAAAGGCCTGGGAAGCGAGAGCATGGCGCCCTACAACCTCGCCTACAGCGTCATCGGAGCCTCGCTCCTGTGGGTGGGCTGGTTCGGCTTCAACGCCGGCTCGGCGGTGACCTCGAACGTCAACGCCGGAATGGCGATGGCCGCGACCCAGATAGCCACAGCGGCGGCCGCCTTGGCCTGGATGGGCGCGGAGTGGCTGATCGCGGGAAAGCCCTCGGTCCTCGGCATGGTTTCGGGAGCGGTGGCTGGCCTTGTGGCCATCACGCCGGCCTCGGGTTTCGTCAATCCGACCGGCGCCTTGATCATCGGTCTGGCGGCGGGTTTCGTTTGCTACCTTGCGGCAGTGCACATGAAGCGGTTCTTCGGCTACGACGACGCTCTGGACTGTTGGGGCGTCCACGGGATCGGCGGCGCGCTAGGGGCAATCCTGACCGGAGTCTTCGCATCCAAGGTGATCAATCCGTCAGGCGCCCCAAAAGGAGGCTGGCTGCTTGACGGCAACATCCATCAGATGGTTCTGCAGCTCGAAGACGTCGGCGCGGTCTTCGCCTATTGCGGCATTGTCACTATCATCATTCTCACTGTCATTCGCCTGACCATCGGCCTGAGAGTCAGCGACGAGACCGAAGTCGAGGGGCTCGACATCAACCTTCACGGAGAGGTGGTCCAGGCGTAACTCCGCTCGGGCTCAGGAAAGCGTGCAGGAGCGCACCCACCAGTCGGGTCTTCTCGCTGCAATTCTCTGGGCGAGCCTCTCTGACCGCCGCCGGTCCGGGCAGATGGCGAAGGCGCTTGCGCCCGATCCGCTGACGCGGGCCAGGAGCGTTTCGGGGGCCTCTCGCATGAGGGTCAGCATTTCCCCAAGCTGTGGGACGCGGGCGACCGCCGGCGCCTCCAGGTCGTTTCGACACGAGGCGAGGAACTGAGCGAGCGCGCCGGTCGAGAGAAATCGCTCCGGCAGCGAGGGCGGGGGCGGTCCCAAGAAGGGCGATTGATCAAAGGCGGTGAAAATTTCCGCCGTTGGGCAAGGAACGCCTGGATTGGCCAGCACAGTTGGAAGCGGCGGCAGAATTGGCGCCTTGGAGAGGCGCTCACCGCGGCCCTCGGCAATGACCGCCTTGGCGAAGATGCAGGCGGGAACATCGGCGCCAAGATCGACGGCCAGAGCGAGAAGGGCGTCGAGGCTCGGTCCCTCGCCGCCGGCGCTTTGCGCGAGCAACCTCAAGGCCGCGGCGGCGTCCGATGAACCCCCGCCAAGGCCGGACGCCACAGGAAGGTTTTTCTCGAGTGAAATTCGAAATGGCCCCACGGGTCGCCCGGCCCAGGCTTCGAATCTGCGCAGCGCCGCAAAGGCCAGATTGGCTTCAGAGTGCGGGAGATCGCCGGCGAATGGGCCGTGCAGGACCAATTCGGATCGGGCCGCCGGCGCCAGCGTCAGTCGGTCCCCAAGGTCGGCGAAGACGACCAGGCTCGAGAGCGGGTGATAGCCATCGTCTGCGAGGCGGCGCACGTGGAGGAAAAGGTTGACCTTGGCCGGAGCGGAGGCCTCCAGCGCACCCTCGCCTATCGGGGCGGTCAAGAGCCGTCGAGATCGGAGGGCGTCATCTGGTCGTTGGGCCCGGACTTCAGCTTGATTTCGATTTCGGATCGCAGCTTCGCGTTGGGCTCGAGCGAGAGGACCCTCCGCCATTGAAACTGCGCCTCAGCCCTACGCCCCACCTTCCAATAGGCGTCCCCTAGATGGTTGTTGACATCGGGATCGCCGGCGTCGAGCGCGGCGGCGTCCTCGAGCTTGGCCACGGCGGTCTTGTAGTCTCCAAGCCGATAGTAACCCCACCCCAGAGAATCGAGCATGGCGCCTGATTGCGGGTCCAGATCGACCGCCTTCTGGACCATCTGCACCGCCTGCTTGAGGTTTTCTCCGCGATCGATCCAGGAGTAGCCAAGGAAATTGAGCAGGTCGGGCTGGTCGGGCGCGAGCTTAAGGGCCGCCTCCAGATCGCGTTCGGCGGCCGGCCATCGACCTTCCTCCTGGTAGGCGGCCGCCCGCATGTACAGCAGACGCCAGTCCCGACGCTCGCCCGGCTTGTTGATCAATCGGTCCAGAACGTCGACAGAATCATGGTCCTTGCCATCGGCGCGCTCCAAATCGGCGAGATTCACGGCAGCGACCTCGCTATTGGGGTCGGCGAGATACGCTTTCTGGGCGGTCGCAAGGGCCGTCTTCTTGTCGCCGGCGTTCTGGTAGCTCCAGGCGAGCTTGCCGCTGGCTTCCGCATACTGGGGGGATTTGGGGCCTGGAGTCCCATAGGCGGTTCTGGCGGCGGCGACATCGCCCTTCTCAGACATGACATCGCCCACCAGCACCCAGCCTTGGTCCAGGTCAGGATCCAACCTGAGCGAGAGACGCAAACAGGCGAGCGCGCCGTCGTCGTTCTTCTCCAGGATAAGAGCCGCGGCCGGAGCAAGGAGCGCCCTGGCCGCCTCGTCCCGAATGGAGGCCAGCGGCGGCGCCCGACCGTGCGTCCCAACTCGGGCCAGCGCCGCAGAGATGCGTGTCTCGCCCGGATCACGGGCCAGAGCCTCCTTGTAGACCTCGGCGGCGTCGGCGGCGCGTCCGCGCCGTTCAAACATCTCGCCCAGCTCGAGGCTGGCAAGCTCGCCGGGATCGCCCCTAGCGATAAGCGAGCGGAAGGCGGTCTCGGCTTCATCGTAGCGGCCCAGGTGCTCGAAAATCTCGCCCTGATCGAGGTCGGCCTGGAATTGATCGACCGGATCGTCGGTCATCACCGGCCGGGTGATCGCGCCCTGCCGGTCTTTGGCCATCGCGGCCGCGAAGGGGGCGACGAGAGCGGCGGCCGGATTGACCGCCGGCCCCGCCTCAGGGCCGCTCAGGAGGAGGTGCGCCTCCTTTCCCCTGCCCTCGGCCATCGCCGCGACTCCGCGTGCGAGGAGGCCCAGGCGTCGGACCTCCGGGGGCGAGTCGGGGCCGCTCGGGGCCAGCTTGGCGGCGCGGTCGACTTGTCCTGCCAGGAGCGCCGCGTCGAAGGCCTCGGCGCCGATCAGACCGTTGGCGGGATCCATCTCCGAGGCTCGACCGAACAGAGCCGCCGCCTCGGCCTCGCGACCATTTTCGACGGCGGCCTGACCGGCCAGGAACAGTCCATAGGCCGATGTTCCAGGCGGCGGCGGGGCGCCGGCGACCGTGGGCGCGGCGGCCTGCCCGGCGGTCCCGACCTGCGAGGCGCACGCGCTCGCCAGCGCCAGCGGGGCCAGGGCGAGGAGTCGCGTGACACGATTCATGGCGCCCCCTTGATCTAGAAATGTGGCGTCCACAAGGGCGGCTCGAGGGGAGCGCCCGCTACATATTCGGGTAGTTTGGCCCGCCGCCGCCTTCGGGAGTTGTCCAGGTGATGTTCTGAGAGGGGTCCTTGATGTCGCACGTTTTGCAATGGACGCAGTTCTGAGCGTTGATCTGGAAGCGAGGGTTCTCTCCCCTCTCGTCATAGAGGACCTCATAAACTCCTGCCGGGCAGTAAAGACGCGCCGGCTCGCCGTAGCGCGGCAGGTTGATGTTGATCGGAACGTCGGGGTCGCGGAGCCTCAAGTGGGCCGGCTGGTCCTCCTCGTGCGTGGTCGAGGAAACGAACACACTGGAAAGCTTGTCGAAGCTGAGCACCCCGTCAGGCTTGGGATAGACGATCGGATGATGATCGCGGGCATGGCCCGTCGCCTCGGCGTCCGTCTTGCCGTGGCGGAGCGTGCCGAAAATGGAAAATCCGCCGGTGAAATTGGCGATGATGAGATCGACCATCACGGCAAAGCCGCCAATCCAGGTCCCCAATCTCGACCACAGCGGTTTGGCGTTACGCACGAGATTGAGTTCCCGCCTCACCCACGAGGCGTCGTACGCATCCTGATAGGCGGAAAGCACGTCACCCGACCTACCCTGGCCGAGCGCCTCGACGGCGGCCTCGGCGGCCAACATGCCAGTCTTCATGGCGTTGTGAGTGCCCTTGATGCGGGGAAGATTCACGAATCCCGCCGAGCAGCCGATGAGGACCCCGCCTGGGAAGGCGAGACGCGGGACCGACTGTAGGCCCCCTTCAGTGATCGCTCGCGCGCCATAGGCGATCCGCTCGCCGCCCTCGAGATGGCGACGGATAGCGCGATGGTGCTTCAGTCTCTGAAACTCGTCGTACGGCGAAAGCCAGGGGTTCTGGTAATTGAGGTGCACGACCAGTCCGACAGCGACGAAACGATCCCCGAAATGATAGAGGAAGCTTCCGCCGCCAGTCTTCGAATCCAGGGGCCATCCGACCGTGTGCTGAACAAGCCCGGAGCGGAAGTTCGCCTCCGGCACCTGCCACAGCTCCTTGAGGCCGATGCCATATTTCTGCGGCTCGCGGCCGTCGGCGAGGCCGAACTTGGCTTGGATGACCTTGGCGAGCGAACCACGGGCTCCCTCGGCGATGAAGGTGTACTTCGCCTGGAGCTCCAGGCCGGGCTGAAAGTCGGCCTTGCGCGCCCCATCCTTGCCGATCCCGAAGACGCCGGCGATGACGCCCGTCACCGCGCCCTCCGGGGTCCAAAGCACCTCGGACGCGGCCATGCCGGGATAGACTTCTACTCCGAGCGCCTCCGCCTGTCCGGCGAGCCAGCGGCAGAGGCTGCCAAGCGAGGCGATGTAGCAGCCGTGGTTTTTCATGTATCCCGGCATGGGGGACATCGGAATTTCGAATTCTCCACGCGCGGTGAGGGCGAGAAAGCGATCGGTGGTCGCCGCCGTTTCGAGGGGTGCGCCTTTTTCGCGCCAATCGGGGATCAGCTCGTCGAGCGCCCGGGGGTCGATGACCGCTCCGGAGAGGATGTGGGCCCCCACTTCCGAGCCCTTTTCGATCACGGCGACCGAGATCTCGGCGCCGCGTTGGGCGGCGAGTTGCTTGATCCGGATGGCGGCGGAAAGCCCAGCCGGGCCTGCCCCGACAATGATGACGTCATATTCCATGACTTCGCGCGCCGCGTCATCGCTCATTGAGGCCTCCTCGAACCGCTCGGAGCGTCCACCCTAATCAGAGGCGCGGCGAAATCGGTCAAGGACAAAGCCGGCATGCTATGAGCTTTCCATGGCCGCCGATGACCGATCCCTCGAGAGCCTTCTGCTCTTTTGGAAGGAAGCGGGCGTTGAGGCCGCCCTCGCCGAAGCGCCCGTCGACCGCACACTCAGCCCTGCGCGGCGCGGGCCTGGCGTCCAGCCAAGCTCCCCAAGCGCGATTTCTGTAACGGCGGGCGTTCAGCAGACCGTCGAGCTGGCCCGCAAGGCGGCGACCCTCGCAAGGGACCTCGGCGAGCTCGAACGGGCGATCGGCGACTTCGAGGGCTGTCCCCTGAGGGAACAGGGCGCTCGTCAGGCCGTCTTCGCCCGCGGCGCTCCGGAGGCTGCGGTCATGGTCATTGGCGAGGCGCCGGGGGGCGAGGAGGATCTGAAGGGCGCGCCCTTCGTCGGGCGGGCCGGGCAACTCCTCGACCGGATGTTCGCCGCCGCCGGTCTCGAGGGTCGGGTCTTCATCACCAACACCGTTTATTGGCGCCCGCCGGGCAATCGCACCCCAACCCTCGCCGAGCAGCAGGTCTGCGCGCCCTTCTTGCACAGGTCGATCGAGCTCATCGGGCCCCGCCTCCTCCTGCTCGTCGGCGCGGCGGCGAGCACCGCCATGCTGGGCGCCAAGGCCGGGATTCTCGCCCTGAGGGGTCGATGGTTCTCTTGGCGATCCGGCGATGGCGCCGTGGAAATCCCGGCACTTCCAACGCTCCATCCGGCCTTCCTGCTCCGGACCCCGTCGGCCAAGAAGCTCGCCTGGAGCGATCTCCTCCTCCTCGCCGAGAAGCTCGAGGAATTCGGCTAGAAGTTCTTGTTTTGTTCTCTAGGTGATCGTACCATCAGCCATGTCTCAGGCGCTGGTGCGCGGCCGCGGAGCCGTTTCAAACCCCGATGGGCGTTATGAGGCGCACGAAAGAGCGGAATTCGACGACGGCTGGGGGATCGAGGAAGCGCCGGCGCCGCTCAGGACCACCGCCACCGCCGAAAAGGCCCGGGTGATCATCGCCCGCAACTCGAGCCCGGATGTCAGTTTCGATCGCTCGATCAATCCGTTCCGAGGTTGCGAACATGGCTGCATCTACTGCTACGCCAGGCCGGCGCACGCCTATATGGGACTATCGCCTGGTCTGGATTTCGAAAGCCGGCTGTTCTTCAAACCGGCCGCCGCCGCGCTGCTCGAACGCGAACTCTCGCGCCCTGGCTACCGGCCTGCGGCCATCCACATCGGCGGCAACACCGATCCCTACCAGCCCATCGAAAGGCGCCTGCGCATCACCCGTCAGGTGATCGAAGTCCTCCGGCGATTCAATCATCCGTTCTCGATCATCAGCAAATCGGCGCTGATCCGCCGAGACCTCGACCTTCTGGGGCCTATGGGCCGGGCCAATCTCGCCCGAGCGGCCATCTCGGTGACCACCCTCGATCGCAAGCTGGCCAGGACCATGGAACCAAGGGCGGCGACCCCAGCCCGGCGGCTGGAAGCGATTGCGGCCCTCGCCGAGGCTGGGACGCCCACCCAGGTCATGTTCGCACCCGTGATCCCCGGCCTCAATGACCACGAGCTTGAAGGGGTGCTCGAGGCGGCGGCCGCCGCTGGAGCCATCGGCGCAGGCTATGTCGTCTTGCGGCTGCCCCTGGAGATAAAGGATCTTTTCCGCGAATGGCTGGAGGCCAACGCGCCCGACAGGGCCCGCAAGGTCATGTCGCTGGTGCGGCAGATGCTCGCCGGCCGCGACTATGACCCACGTTGGGCCGTCAGGATGAAGGGCGAGGGCCCGATCGCCGAGATCATCTCCCGGCGTTTCCGCCTCGCTCGCCGCCGGTTCGGCCTTGATCGGAGCTTTCCGCCGCTCAGCGTCGAGATGTTCAAGCCGCCTTCCGAGACCTCGCAGATGGACCTCTTCGGCGCCTGAGCCTGGAGGGTTTCTCGAACAGCATCGCCTTGGTGAGGAAGGAGCGGTCTTCTACGAGGAGGCGTAGCCCGGCCCTGGAGAAGAGGGCCGCGAGATCGGCGCGCGCGTAGCTCGCGAAGAATGGCTCGTGGAAATAGTGCGGAAACGCCTCCAGGAGCTGCGCCAGCCTCGGCTCGTCCGAAGGCTGAAGGGCGTCGGCGAAGGCCAGATGGCCACCCGGCTTGAGGGTCCGGGCGATCTCTCCGGCGACGGTCGTCCTCACCCTCGAAGGAAGCTCATGGAAGAGGTAGATGCAGGTGATGGCGTCCAGCGCCGCGTCCGAAAGCGGGAGCCGCTCGGCCTTGGCTTGAACCAAGCGGCCGGCGGCGGCCCTTCTCCCGGCTTCGGCGAGGTAGGGCGCCGAAAGGTCCAGCCCGATCAGGCAGGCGCGCGGCCAGCATGCCTCCAGATCCACGAGGCATCCGCCGGCCCCGCAGGCGAGATCGAGGATGGTTAGTCCGCGGTGGTCCTTGTCGCGCCAGGCGCTGGCGAGCAGGGCCAGGGCCGAGCGGCGCATCGGGCCGGCGGCGCCGGCGAAAAGAAGCTCGACCTGATCCTCGTAGCGCCGCGCGCTCTCCGGAGTGAACCAGCCGCCGCTCTGGAAGTGGAAGTTCCGGCGATAGTAGTCGGGATAGCCGCGCCCCAGGGAGAGATTGCGGCGGGCTTCGACGGCGCCGCGGCGCCGCCGTCGTTGTTCGACGGCCCGGGCGTCCCGGATCAGATCTGTGATGCGAGGGACCACGCCGATTGCGTCGAAGGCGAGCGGGAGCCGAGGCGGCAAAAGTCCCTCGCCGACCGCCTCGACATCCTTGTCGAACGCCTCTCGCCAAGCCCCGCGCACGAAACCGGCCGGAGGAGGTTCGCTCTTAAGGTCCAGTTTTGACGAACCTGGATTGGTCAATCGCCGGGTCGCCGCCGCGGCCGCGGTCCACCACACGGCCGAAGCTGCTCCGGCGACCTTCTGCGCCAGCCGATCGTTGCGGAAGGCGGTCCGACGCCTCATTTCGTCCTGCCCCTCCTCTTGAAGGCTGCGATGAGTTCAACGTGCGGCGACCACTGGAACTGGTCGACGGGTATGATCTTTTGGAGGTGGTATCCCCCTTCGACGAGAAGCCTGGCGTCCCTGGCGAAAGTCGCCGGATTGCACGAGACGGCGATCACCTGCTCCACATCCGCAGCGGCCAGCGCCTCAGCCTGGGCCGCTGCGCCCGCGCGTGGCGGATCGAAGATCACCAGATCGAAGGATTGCAGCTCCCGGGGGGTCAGGGGTCGCCTGAAAAGGTCCCGAACCTCGGTTTCGACGGCGCAGAGGCGATCGGTCGATCGCGCCGCATCGGCCAGCGCGGCGAGCGCAGATGGCGAGGCGTCGACGGCCGATACCCTGGCCCGCTCGGCGAGGCGAAGGGCGAACGCGCCCGACCCGCTGAAGAGATCTGCGATCCGGCTGGCGCCGTCGCTGTGGGCCAGGGCGAAGGCCGCCATCGCCTCCTCGGCTTCGAAGGACGCCTGGAGGAACGCGCCGGGCGGAAGCGAGACACAGGCGCGCCCGAAGGCGATCACTGCGGGCCGAGCGCAATAGATCGGATCGCCCGCCACGCTCAGCCTGGCGAGATCCGCCGACTCTGCGAGGCTAGCGGCCCGCGCGCTCGCGTCGGCCGACAGCCCGCCGTTCCGCGCAAAGACGCCGCTCACATCCACGTCCAGTCCGGTCAAGGTCCAGGTGGCGTGGAGAGTCGGGGCGGAAGCGGGATGCTCAAAGAAGGGCTCGGCGAGGGAGCGCAAGTCGGCGAGCGCCGCCTCGAGCCTCGGATGGGCGAGGAGGCAGGTCGAAATGGGAGCCAGGCGATGGGAGCGCCGCGCCTTGAAGCCAAGCACGACGCTCCCGCCTTCTCGCCTGGCGTGCAGGGAGAGCCGACGCCGAGTCCGCGGGCCGATCGCCACCGTCGCCAAAACTTCGGTTTTTATGCCCACGCGAGAGAGAGCCCGGACGATGACTTCGCGCTTCCAGGCTAGGGCGGCCTCATCGCGCCAATGCTGCAGCGCGCATCCGCCGCATGCCCCGAAGTGGGGGCATGGCGCCTCGACCCGATCCAGGCTCGCGGCCAGGACCTCGATCCGGAGAGCTCGCCCCCCGAGGACTTGAGCCATCACCCGCTCGCCCGGCAAGGCCAAAGGCGCATAGATGCGCGCTCCGTGCAGGCTGGCCACGCCATCGCCGGCGTCGCCGATCGACTCGATGAACAGCTCACTCATCCTCGGTTCACCCAACTTCGCCATCATAAGCTCTAGATTGGGCGCCTTTCCGGGTTCGCCCGGGTTGGAGCGGGGCCAATGGCGGCCCAGCGGCTCCTGTTGATCCTATCCCGGCGCAAAGAGGAGATCACATCTTGAAAACGAAGCTCGCCCTCGTTGCAGTCACGGCGCTCTTCGCCTCCGCCGCCCCGGCCTTCGCCCAATCGAGCGAGTGTCAGAACCAACAGGCCGGACATACAGTCGCCGGAGCCATTATCGGGGCGCTGGCCGGCGGGATCCTCGGCAGCAACATCGCCGCTCCCGGCCATCGCGGAAATGGAACGGCCGTAGGCGCCGGCGTCGGCGCCGTGGCGGGCGGCCTCGTGGGTCATGGCACGACCAATTGCGCCGGCCCCCCGCCGCCACAATATGGCGATCAATACCAGGATGAAGGTCCGCCGCCACAATACGGCGATCAATACCAGGAGGAAGCTCCGCCGCCACAATACGGCGATCAATACCAGGATGAAGGTCCGCCGCCACAATACGGCGATCAATACCAGGAGGAAGGTCCGCCTCCGAGCTACCGTAACGGGCCTCCGCCCGAGGCTCCGGGCGACTATGATAATTCAGGCGCTGATGAGGCGTACGGCGACGGTCAAGGGCCTCCGCCCTCAGGATTCCGCAACTCTCCGCCTCCGGATTATGGATACCAAGGTCCCGGGCCGGATGGGGAGTATGCGCCTCCGTCGCCTCCCCCGACCTCCTGGGGGGACGCCCCCCCGCAGGAGGATCAAGGTCCGCCCGATCAGCCGCCGATGTCCTAGGACGAGGGCGCCGGTGCGCCTGGCTATCGCGTAGGCGCGCCCTAAGCCTCCACCGGATCGAACAGGCGTTTCAACTCGGGTTTGATGATCTTGCCGTTGGCGTTGCGCGGCAGGGTTTCCCGCTGAAAAAGGATTCTGACCGGCACTTTGAAGGCCGCCAGGCGCTCAGCGAGGAGCGCGCGCAACTCCGCTTCGCTGGCTTCCGCTCCGGGCTTGAGGGTCACCACCGCTCCCGGTTCTTCGCCCAGCGTGCGATGGGGAATCCCCACCACCGCTGCATCCATCACCGCTGGATGATCGTAGAGGGCGTTTTCGACCTCGATGCAGTAGATGTTCTCGCCACCGCGGATCAGCATGTCCTTGGCGCGATCGATGATGTAGCAGAACCCTTCCTCGTCGAGCCGGGCGAGGTCGCCGGTCTTGACCCAACCATCGACGAACGTTGTCGCCGTCGCCTCGGGCTTGTTCCAGTAGCCCTTCACGACCTGCGGTCCCTTGCACCAGAGTTCGCCCACCTCTCCGGTCGGCAACTCGCGGTCGCCTTCCACGCTCATGATCTTCAGATCGGTGACCGGCACCGGGGGCCCGCAGGAATCAGGGCGATGCTCATAGTCTTCGGCCCCGTGGCTGGTTGCGGTGGCCGACGTCTCCGTCATCCCCCAGCCATTGCCCGGCGCTGAGTTCGGAAATGTCTCGCGGATCCGACGGACCAACTCCGGCGCCGAGGGCGCGCCGCCATAGGCGACGCTTTCGAGCGAACTGAGATCGAATTCGCCCCGTCGGGGATGCTCGATGAGCTGCCAGGCGATGGTCGGCACGCCGCCGGCCGAATTGATCCGTTCCCGCTCGATCAGCTCGAACGCGCGCACCGGATCCCACTTCCTCATCATCACTAGCTTGGCTCCGCCGAAGAGGCTGGGATTAAGGATGGCGAAGCAGCCGGTGGCGTGGAAGAACGGCACCGAGAGCAGACCCGCCCTCTGGGTCTCCGGATCGGGCGTGGGCGGGGCCTCGCCTCGACGAAGGAACGAACGCGCCGCTGACAGGCCCCCGGCCATGATGTTGCAGTTGATGTTCCGGTTGGTCGCCAGGGCCCCTTTGGGTGCGCCGGTGGTGCCTGAGGTGTAGAAGATCGTCGCCTCGTCCTCCGGCGAGACCTCGGCCGCCGGAAGATCACGGTCGGGAAGCGAGCTCCAGTCATCGGGAGGGCCGATGACGCTTTCCAGCTTGGCCAGGAGGGGATGGGCCGTTTCATCGAGCTGGCGTGAGACGAAGACGCGCTCGAGGGCCGGGCACATCGGTAGGTGCTGAACGAGGCGCTCGCAGCGCTCGGCGTCCAGGATCGCGACGTTGGCGCCAGAGTCGGCGAGGCCGTATTCCAGCTCCGCGCCGGTCCACCAGGCGTTCAGGGGCGTCGCGATCGCGCCTAGCGCTTCGGCGGCGTAAAAGGCGACCGGCCACTCGGGAAGGTTGCGCATGACGATGGCGACCCGGTCGCCTTTTACGACCCCCTCGTCGCGAAAGGTTTCGGCCAGCGCGGCGACCGCCCGAAAGAAGGCTTCGAAGCTCACCCGCTCGTCCTCGTAGACCAGGAAGATGCGGTTTTTATAGGCGCGGGCGGTTTCGACCACGGCGCGCAAGGTGGGCGGAGCGTTCTTCCAGGTGCGGGTCTCCACGCCTCGAATGACCAGCGTCTCCATCTCGAACGGCTGTCCGGGCGCGGTGAGGATGGCGTGGGATTCGGCGATCGAGATCGCTGGCCAGGAGGAATGCGAAGGCGAATGGGTCATGGTCCCCATCTTTGATCGAAACCGCCGTGGCGGCGCAAGCTCAGCCAGCGGCGATCTCGAGACGCGCCTTGGCCTTCTGGAGGCGGTCGCGCGCGGCCAGAACCTCGTCGCGACGGCTCTGGGCCTCCTCGACGATCTCGTCGGGCGCCCGCTCCCTGAACCTGGGATTGTCGAGCTTGGCCTGAGCCCGGTGGAGCTCAGCCTCCTGTTCGGCGAGCTCCTTGGAGATCCGCGCCGCTTCGACCGTGAAGTCGATATGGCCGGTCAGCTTGAGAGCGAATTGAGCCTTGCCCGCGTTGGTGAAGAACGGCGCAGCTCCGGGACCCGGATCGGACTCAAGAGTAACATCCGAAACCCTCAGAACCTGCTGGATGAGATGTGTGTTCGCCTGCAACACATCCCACTCCTTCGAAGGCGCATCGGTCACGATCAACCCAGGGCGCGCCTTCGACGGCACATTCAGCTCGGATCTCACCGCGCGTCCCTCCCTGATCGCTCCAAGCACCAGACCCATATCATCGCGCGCGACTTCATCGACGAAATCGGGCGGAAAAGCCGGCCAATCCGAAGTGATGAGCATCTTCTCCCTCTGGCCCTTGGGCGCCGTCCTGGCCCACAGCTCCTCGGTGATGAATGGAGTAAACGGATGGAGCATGGCCAGACACTGGTCGAGAACCCAGGCCGCCATCGCGCGCACCTCGGCAGCCTCACCGGGATCGCCATCGGCGAGAACCGGCTTGATCAATTCGAGGTACCAGTCGCAGACCAGGTTCCAGACAAAACGGTAGAGTCCTTGCGCGGCCTCGTCGAAGGCGAGGACGGTGAGCCGGGAGGCGGTGTCGGCGGCGACCTCCGCGGTCTCATGGCGAATCCAACGATTCACCGTGAGCTTCGCCGCCAGCGGGTCGAAGGCCGGATCGCTCACACAGCCATTGAGCTCGCAGAAGCGCGCGAAATTCCACAATTTAGTGCCGAAATTGCGATATCCCTCAATGCGCTGGCGAGAAATGCTGATGTCGCGCCCCTGCCCAGCCATGGCGGTCAAGGTGAAGCGGAGCGCATCGGCCCCATAGACCTCGACGAGTTCGAGGGGGTCGACGACGTTGCCCTTGGTCTTGGACATCTTAGCCCCGGTCTCGTCCCGCACCAGGGCGTTCAGGAAGACACGGCGGAACGGAACTTCACCCATGAAGTGCAGGCCCATCATCATCATCCGCGCGACCCAGAAGAAGATGATGTCGAAGCCGGTGACCAGGGTGTCGGTGGGATAAAACCGCTCCAGATCCGCCGTCCGTTCGGGCCAGCCGAGAGTCGAGAACGGCCACAAGGCTGATGAAAACCAGGTGTCGAGCACGTCCTCGTCGCGCCGCAGGGGTTCAGCGCGGCCATAATGCTCCAGGGCGGCGGCGGCGGCTTCGGACTCGCTTTCTTCGACGAAGATGCGCCCGCCCGGCCCATACCAGGCTGGTATGCGGTGGCCCCACCAGATCTGGCGCGAAATGCACCACGGCTCGATGTTCCTCATCCAGTCGAAATAGGTCTTCTCCCAGTAACGGGGCTCGAAGGCCGTCTCGCCAGCTTCGACGGCGCGGATCGCCGGAGCGGCGAGAGTCTTGGCGTCGACCCACCACTGGTCGGTCAAGCGCGGTTCGACCACCGCCCCGGATTTCTCCGCGTGAGGCACCTGGTGGCGGATGGGCTCTGCGCCGCGCATCAGCCCCAGCGACTCGATTTCTTTGACGACCTTTGCTCGAGCGGCATCCCGGTCGAGCCCGCGCCAGGAAGCGGGCGCGTTCTCGTTCAACCGCGCCTGGGCGTCGAGCACGGTGATCATCGGCAGGCTGTGGCGCTGGCCGACCTTGAAGTCGTTGAAATCGTGCGCCGGCGTGATCTTGACCGCCCCGGAGCCTTTCTCCGGGTCGGCGTATTCATCGGCGATGATTGGTATCGGTCGCCCGACGATGGGCAGGCGCACGCACTTGCCGACGAGAGTGGCGTACCGCGGATCGCCAGGATGGACGGCGACGGCGGTGTCGGCGAGCATTGTCTCGGGCCTAGTGGTGGCGATCACCACCTCGCCGGAACCATCCTCCAGCGGATAAGCGAAACGCCAGAAGACCCCGTCCACCTCCTGCTGGACGACTTCCAGGTCGGAGACCGCCGTCTGCATCAGCGGATCCCAGTTCACGAGGCGCTTGTCGCGATAGATGAGGCCTTGCTTGTAGAGGGAGACGAAAACCTTGCGGACTGCTGCAGAGAGCCCTTCATCGAGCGTGAAGCGCTCTCGCGTCCAATCGCAGGACGCCCCAAGGCGACGAAGCTGCTCACCTATCCGATCAGACGCCTCGGCCTTCCATCGCCACACCTCTTCGACGAACACCTCGCGCCCCATGTCCCGCCGCGACATGTTTCCCTTTTGCGCAAGCTGGCGCTCGACGATCATCTGGGCGGCGATGCCGGCGTGGTCGGCGCCGGGCAGCCACAGCACAGCCTTGCCCCGCATTCGTTCAAATCGCGCCAGAACGTCCTGGAGGGTCGCGTTCAGTGCGTGGCCGAAGTGCAATGCGCCCGTGATGTTGGGTGGAGGGATGACGATCGAAAAAGGCGCCGCGTCCGGATCGGTGCGGGGCGCAAAGGCGCCTGACGATTCCCAGGACTCATAGAGTCTGGGTTCGACGGATCGTGGGTCAAAGGTCTTGTCGAGCATGGCGACGCAGAAGGAACTGGCGGGAGCCGCCGCGAGGCGGCGTCGTTTCGCGCGTAGCGGGTCCGCGGGCGACGAAGATTGGGGGCGCTAACGTACTCGGCCGCGGGCGATTCGCTCGACCTCCTCGTCGACCCGCTGCTGGACAATCGCGCCGAGGTTCTCGTCGAGCCACGCCTTCAACATCGGGCGGAGCAGTTCACGGGTGACGTCCTCCAGCGTCCGGCCGGGGGACGGCATCGCTAGCGACGGAGGCCTCGCCGCGGCTGCGGAGAGCCGACTGAACGAACTGGCGGCGATCTCGGCGACCTTGCCTTCCACCAGCGTCTCCTTAGGCGCGGCGGTTTGCGTCAGCGGCGGCGATCCGGAAGACACGCTCCGCTCCTGTCCCTCCGAGGCGGGAGAACCAAGCGCGGGCTCATTGAGATCGAGGACGTCGTCGTCCTCGCCCCCTTCCAACTCAGCGGTGAGCGGCGGGGTCCAGTTTGCCTCGCCAGCCGCTTCCGGAGGGGGCGTCGGCGCATCGTCATCGGAGATGATTCGCCGGATCGAGGCGAGAATCTCCTCCATGGTGGGTTCCGGTGCGGTTTGATCTGCCATTCGCGCCGTTCCTTCGGGCTCCTCGGCGGAGACTCTCCGCCGAACTGAGGCTGCCATTCGAAGCGAGGCTACCTTCGATTGCGCGATACTGCAATTTCCATGGTTCCGCCATGCGCTCCGAGCGGCGCGAGGGGCCTCGGCTAGCCTTACCTTCCCGGCGGCGGGGACGGAACGCCGGGAGATCCGATCTCGTCGATCGTCGAAATCACCGGATCCAGCGGCCAACCGACCAACTTGCGGACGCGGTCGAAATTCTTCTTGGGGTCATAGACCTGCACGTCGGAGAGGTCCTGAGCGTAGAGGTCGCCGTCGGCGGCCAGGAGCGCCGCGGCGGCGGCGTATTCGTCGTGACGAGCCGCGACGAGAGCCAGTTGGGCGGCGGCGAGGTCCTGTTCGGTGATCAGCACATCGAGCGTGGTGCGAAGACCGACTTCGGCTTCCTGGCGGCTTCCTTCGAAGGCGATGTTGGACGCCCGCACCTGGGTCTCGTCGGCAAGGAGATTGGCCCTCGCGGCGAGGAGCTGGTTCCATGCTTGGGCGACAGTCAGGAGCACCTTGCGCCGGGTCGCTTCGATGGAGATGCGGTCAACGTTGTTGTTCTCCGCGGCCTGGCGGATCTGCGAAGAGGCGATGCCGCCGGTGAAGATCGGCACCTTGAGGACCACGCTGGCGTTGACGTCGTGGGTGTAGTCGACGAACGGGCTCACCTCTCCATAATTTCCGCCGTAATAGCCTGCCTGACCTTGAAGGCTGAGGGTCGGGCGCGCCTGCGCCTTGGCGGCGGCGATCTGGGCGGCGCTCGACCGCTCGGTGTAGTCCGCTTGCAGGATCTGGGGATTGGCCTGCTCCGCCTGGGCGTAGGCGGAGGCGAGGGACGCGGGGAGAAGACGCTCCAGCGACGGCTCCGGCGCGAGGTCGCCCGGATCGTGGCCGACCACGTCATCGTAGGCGGCGCGGCTGATCGCAAGCTGGGCCCGGGCGCTGGCCAGCTGGGCGCGGGCTCCAGCGACCCGCGCCTCGGTCTCGGCGACGTCGGTGCGGGTGATCTCCCCGACCTCGAAGCGGGCTTTCGATTCGATCAGTTGGCGTTCGAGCAACTTGAGGCTGTCTTCGTCGATGAGAAGGCCCTGTTGATCGCGACGGACATCGACGTAGGCGTCGATCACCTGCTGGAGAACCGTCTCCTCGACATCGCGAAGTTGCTCGCGGCCGGCGAGGACCTTCGCCCTGGCGGCGCGCACCTGGGCCGAGACGAGGCCACCGGTGTAGAGCGGCTGATTGAGCGTGACGACCGCTTCGGAGGACTGGCTGCTTCCCGGCGCGAAGTTGTGCGGATTGAACGCGCCGAGATTATTGGCGTCGGTGGTGACGCCGGCCTGCACGCCGATCGTCGGACGGTACCCGGCCTCGGCCTGCACAAAGGTCTCGTCGAGGGCGCGCTGACTGGCGCGCTGACCCTGAAGGGTGGGATTTGTCTGATAGGCGAGCGCGATGGCGTCGCTCAGCGTCTCGGCTTTGAGGTCTCGCGCAAAGGCGAGGAGCAGGAAGGCGGCCGCGACGGACGCGATCGCCAGCGCGGATCGAGCCGTCAACGGCATGGCTTGCGCGCCTCCCGACCAACGAATCTTCTGAGCTATAGACCAGGCTGATCAAAAGGGATTGCCAGCGATCGCGCAAGGCGAGGTCACGAGCCCATCGCCCGACGCGTCTTTGACTGACCGAGCTCAGAATTGAAAGACGCGGGGCGCTTCGAACCCGGCAAGGATCGGGGGCGTAGCGTCGAAGAGCGTCCGTAAGGCGATCTTCCCCCCCACCCGCAGGTAGAGGCGGGCCCGACCAACTGGACCGTCGCGCTCGATGACGCCCAGTCGGCCGCCCTCGGCCAAAGCGTCCAACCAGGCCTGCGGCGTTTTGGCGACCGCGCCTTCGCAGAGGATCACCTCGAAGAGTCCGAAGGCGCCGCCGAGTTCCGCCGCGTCGCACTCTTCGACGGCAAGTCCCATTTCCTGCAGCACCGCCGCGCCATAGGGAGCCGAGATGGCCAGGGCCCGCTCGGTGGACCGGGGCGCCAACGCCTGGAGAAGCTTTCCAATGTCCCTGGGTCTCAGCATCCAACGGCCCCGCGCCCAGGGAATCTCGGCGTCGGCATAGGCGCGGAAGCGTTGCACCTCTGGAACGAACTCCTCGCGAGGAACCCTGCGCATGGCGTCCTGGATGGCGAGGTTGGTGACATCCTGGGTTCGGATCTGGCTCTCCACCATCGCCTCGCGCGCGGCCTGGAAGTTCGGGATCATCGCGGGGCGGCTCCAAACCGGAATGGCCGCTCTCTTTACTTAACCGCGCGCGCGAGGCAAGGCGGGCCGATTGCCCGTCCAGAGCCCATCTGATAATCGCCGGTTCGCCGCTTGTCCGGGCCTGGTGGCGGAGTGGCGACGCAGCGGACTGCAAATCCGCGCACCCGAGTTCGATTCTCGGCCAGGCCTCCACTCCGCCCCGCCTGTTGCCGGATTTGGGCCTTGCTGCGGCGCGCCCGCTCCTCATTGATCGATCGCGGCGGGATTGTGTCGCAATCCGACATCGAGCCGAAGGATTTGGGTATTGCGGGTGGTGCAACTGTCCCCGTCCCGGCGTTCGTCTCAAAACCGTCGTGGGACATGCTTTCTTCCGGAGGCGTAAAATTCAACCAACAGGAGAACTACCGGGCGCCGTTCCGGCCTAAGCCGAGAAAATCGAGGTTAACGAGGGAAAACCGCGCTTTTCCGCTTGCGCCCTCAAGTTAACTGTGCGTTAACGAATGCCGGGCGGGGGGCAATCCCGCCATTCATGAGACCACACCAATCCCGACAGGGAAGGATCAATTATGAACGTCAAACTTCTGGCAACGGCGTCCGCCCTCGTCCTCGGCCTCGGCCTGGCGGGCGGCGCTTTCGCCGATACCACCGCCAACGGCGGCGGCGGCACGGCCGTCACGGCCGACGGCAACACTCTCAACGCTGGACTCGGCAACGGCAACAGCAAGACGGTCAATGCCGATCAAGGCAACACCAGCAGCACGACCATCACCCCGACCAAGACGGTCAACGCCGATCAGGGCAACACGACCGACGTCACCGCCCACTCGGGGAACGACACCGGCAACTCGACCACGATCACTCCTACCAAGACGGTGTCCGCCGACAATGGCAACACGACAAACGTCACTGCTCACTCCGGCAACGACGCCGGCAACACCGACAACTCCACCCACACTGTGGCGACCAAGGGCGGAACCGTGGCGCAGGGCAACACCACCACCCTCACCGCTCACTCGGGCAATGATGTAGGCAACACCACCAACGTCACCGCCCACTCGCCGACGACCACTGCGGGCGCTGACGGCTCCTCCGCCAATAACGGTGGGACCGCCGTGACGGCCGACGGCGACACGCTCAATTCCCACTCTGGGAATGACAGCGGCAACACCACCAACGTCACCGCTCATTCGGGCAACGACACGGGCAACAACCAGTCGACCAACGTGTCTAAGTCGAATTATGACAACAAGTCCCTGAACAACGTCGGCAACGACAACTCCACGCATACCGCCAATGCCTCCAACACCGGGGCGTATGGCGCGGCGTCGACCAATGGTGGGGTGGCCGTCTCCAAGGACAACGGCAACTCGACCAGCATTACGACCGCCCTGAGCAATCAGGACCTCGACTCCAAGGTGTCGGACGTCGGCGTCAAGCTGGTCAGCGTTGGCGGCGATGGCGACGAAGGCGGCAACGGCGGTCGCGGCGGCAGGGGTGGTTCGACCGGGACCAATAGCGACGCCACCGGCGGCGCTGGCGGAGCCGGCGGCGCTGGCGCAAACGGCGGCGCTGGGGCGGCGTCAGGCGCCAACTCTCTGGCGACCGGCTCGATCACCGTTGCGGGCGGCACCTTCGCGGGCGTTCAAACCGCGACGTCGAACACCGGCATCGGGTCTTCGAACATCGCGGCCACCGCGGTTACGGCGACGTCGTCGATCACCTTCAACCCGTAAGCGTAACGCGTACTCTTCGCCGGGCGGGCCTTCGGGCCCGCCCGGCGGCCCTTTTCTTGCTTCTCCCGCAATCGGTCCGGAGATCCTCCATGTTCCGCTTGCCTCTCGCGATCATCGCCGGCGCCGCCCTCATGGCGGGCGCCGCTTTGGCCCAACCGGCTCCAGCGCCTCAATCGTCTCCGTCGCTCTCGACGGCGCGCGCCGACGCCAGCCTCCCCCAGCCGCTCGCCACATCCGATCTTGGATCGATCAGCGCCGGCCAGGGAACCACCTACAACACCGTGACGACCCAGACGCTCGGAGCGACCGACACCGGAAACTCGATCGTCGCCGGGACCGTCACCAACGGCGATGTCAACGTCGGCGCCGGGGCCTTCAGCGGATTCAACGGCGTCGGCAACTTCGTGGTCAACACCGGCAACAACAACATCGTGCAGGGAACCCTCAGCGTCACCGTGGTTCCGCTTTCCCAGTAGAGGTGAGGAACCGCTGTCCGTGTCCCAGGTCCCCGCCAGGCTTCGCCCGAAGCTTCTGACCGCCGCCGCCTGCGGCGCGGCCCTTCTCGGCGGTCTCGTCCCAGCGCCTAGCGCCTTTGCCCAGTTGGACCTTGTGGCGGCCGGCGGGGTCTATGGCGTCAAGGTGACGAGCTGGCGCGACATCCCCTTCCGCAGCGTCGTTCGGCAGAAGTACGACTACAGTTGCGGATCGGCGGCGCTGGCGACCCTGCTTCGATACCAGTACGCCTTCGATATCGACGAAGCGACGATCTTCAAGTCGATGTGGGCCGCCGGCGACAAGAAGAAGATCCAGAAGGTCGGCTTCTCCCTGCTCGACATGAAGAACTATCTCGATCGCGAGGATCTGGATTCCGATGGCTATAAGCTGAGCTACGACGAACTGGCCACGATCAAGGACCCCTCCATCGCGGTGATCAGCGTCGGCAGCTATCGCCATTTCGTGGTGATCAAGGGGATCACCTCGAAGAAGGTGCTGATCGGCGATCCGGCCCTCGGCATTCGCGATTACAGCCGCGCCGATTTCCTCAAGGTATGGGACGGCGTCGTCTTCCTGGTCCACGACCGCAAGGGGGTGAAGGGCAAGTTCAATCTCGCCAGCGACTGGCAGCCCTGGTCCAAGGCGCCGGTCGGGACGGTGCTTTCCCACGGCGAG
Source organism: Caulobacteraceae bacterium (assembly GCA_050729515.1). Taxonomy (GTDB): domain Bacteria; phylum Pseudomonadota; class Alphaproteobacteria; order Caulobacterales; family Caulobacteraceae; genus Acaudatibacter. The sequence goes on along the minus strand of JBOHLG010000003.1, from coordinate 59,017 downwards.
CTCAGCGGCGAGCTCAGTTTCGAACGGACTTTCATTTCGCCGGAGATCTTCCAGATCGTCCAGGTGCAGCCGGTCGGGCCATGAACCGCGGTCGGATCTTTCTCGCGTGCCTCGCGGCCAGCCTGCTGACAGCCGGAGGCGCCTCGGCGGCTCAGAAGCTGGATGATCAGCAGCTCTCCGATGTGCGCGCCGGTTTTCTCTCGGCGGGCGGCTTCAACTTCGATTTCGGAGCGACCGTCTCGACCTATCTCGACGGGACGATGATCCTGCGCTCGACGCTGGCCTACACTCCGCAAGGCGCCGTCACGGCCCAGACCGGAGGCGCGGGGGGGCCGCTGAGCGCGGCGCAAAACAATGCGCTCGGACTGGGAACCCTCTCCAAGGGATCGTATGCCGCCACCGACAAGACCGGCCAGGCGGTCGCCCTGCAGTCGCTCTCGTCGAGCTCGGTCCTCAACATGCTTATCTTCACCGGAAGCAACCAGACGGTGCAGGTGAATACGGCGATCACCCTGACTCTCCACGACTTCCCGCAACTCCAGCAGAACGCGGCCACCACCCAATTCGTGACGGGACTCGAGTCGGCGCTGGCGGCCGTGGGCGCAAAGGCGGCCGGCCACTAGCGGACCTCGCCATCGGGAGCGCGAGCGCCCGCGACTCTCAAGCCGCCCTCGGCGAGACGATCCCGCTTCGACGCGATCAGCTCCCGGAGCGCAGCTCCGGCTCGGAAACTAGGTTCAGAACGAGATCGGAAGGCGGAAGATGATCCGGACGTCCGGAGCGTCCGAGGTGACGCCGAACTCGAAGTTGTTGCTGAGAAGGATCCGGCGGCTCAGACGATAGGCCCAGCCGAAGGTCAGGGCGCCGACCTCCAGATCGTTGGACTTGGTCTTCACCCCGCCCAGCACCTCGCTGGTGTCGAAGACGTAGTAGTTCTCGTAGCCGAGCGAGAAGGAGAACTTCGGGTTGAGGGCGAAGCCGAATCCGAGGTTGATGTTGACCGAGCTTCCCGGATTGACATCGCCGACATGGGTCGTCCCGATCGTCTTGTTGATGTTCTCGGGAATGTCATAGAGGAATCCGAGATTGGCGTAGAGCACGACCGGGTCGCTCGGGATCAGCATGGTGAGGCTGGGCTCGATCCCCCAGAAGCCGGTGCCGGTGGCGAGGCTGTGGGCGATGCCATTTGCATCGAACCTGACGTCGAAGGGGCCGGTGCCGGTCGTCGTCTTGACGAGGAGATTGCCGATGAAGATCGGCTGTCCTTCGACCGCACCGTTCAGCTGATAGCGCCCAACCAGTTCGACATCGCCGATGTTCGTCCCTTCGAGCTGGGTGGTGATGGTGGCCGGCGCATTGGTGGTGTTGGTCTGCTGCGCCAGGGTGGTGACCAGATCGTGCTGATAGACGAAGGGGATCAGGGCCTCGACTTCGAGCCGGCGGGTCACGCCGAACTTGATGTCGTCGGTGGCGATGGCGGTATCGTTGGCCGTGGTGGTGGCGTTGATGAGCCCCAACTGAAGGCCAGGCACAATCTCCACGCCTTCGAAGACCAGGCGATTGCTGCTCGAGCGGTCATATTCGATGGTCGGCTGGAAGACGAAATGTCCTGGAGGGGTCAGGACCCCCACCGCCTGGGGAACCGCGGCCAGGACCTGAGGCTTGATCCTCTCCTGCGCGGGCGCCTCGCCGACGGGACGGGTGGGAAGCTGCGCAACCTGGTTCGCCGGCGCCTGGGGCGCCTGAGGCGAGGGCGGCCGCGGAGCGACGGCCTCCTCGACTGAAGTGGGCGGCGCGGGGACCGCCAGCGGCGGCGGCGTTGCGACAGCGAGGCTCTGCATCTGGCCAAGCTGATCCTTGAGGCCTTCGATCTCTTCTTTCTGATTGGCGATCACCTGCTCATCGCTGGAAATCCGCTGGTTCTGGGTGGCGATCTCCGCCCCCTGGCGGGCGAGCAGCGCGTCGATGCGCTCGAGCCTTACGGCGGTCTCCTTGGCCGACTCCCGGGCGGGCGAACCTCGCCTGTGCGGCTGGGCGCAGGCCGATCCGGCGATCAAGGTCGCAACGGCCACGCTCAGGGCCACGCGGACGGCGAAAGCCGCAGTCGTCTTGTTCATGATGGTCATGGTTAGCCTCCCCATCCCCTGCAGCGACGGTCTACCGACGCGTCGCCTGCGAGAGCGAAGTTATTCCAGCAAGCGAAGCGCGTCGAGGCCGAATTCCGATAAGCCTCGGGCTCCACGTAGAAACCCGAAGGTTTGCGACTCGCTCGCCGATACGAAAATTAGAATTCACATCGTCCAGGGCAGGTCCGATGAGCGCCCATGGCTCGATGAAGTACCGTGCGAAGAGGCGCCGAGGCTGGGTGGCGAAGCGAAACAACCATTCCAAGCCGAGCCGGCCGATCCATCGGGGCGGCGTGACTTGGGCCCCCGCCTCATAATCGAACGCCGCCCCCACCGGAATCAGCACCCCGTAATCGAACCGATGGTGATTGGCCGCGATCCACTTCTCCTGAAGAGGCATTCCCAATCCAACGAAGAGGATGTCGGGAGCGAAGTTCCGGATCGCGCGGACGACCTCCTCATTGGCGGCTGAGGAGGCGGATTTCTCGAAAAATCCATGGTGGACGGCGATTTCGACTCCCGGCCACGCCTGACGAATGCGTTCGGCCGCCTTTTCAGCGACATGGGGGCCGCCGCCCAGGTAGTAGACGCGCCAGCCGTTCTCCTGGGCGGCGCTCCAGAACTGCGCGCGCCATCCAAGGTAGGTGCAGCGGTGCCGCCTTCCCAGAGGCGCGCCCATTGCGCGGCCCCAGGCGATGAGCGGCATGGAATCAATCTCCACCAAATCGGCCATCCGGTAGAAGGCGTCCATCTCCGGATCGCGCCGAATGAGGGCGAGGCTGTGGGCGTTGTGATTGGCGATGATGGCCTTTCGGCCGTCCTCGATGCACTCGGCGACGAAGGCGAGAAGGTTCGAGGGCGTCAGCAGATCGAGATCGCCACCCAGCAGCCTGACCCGGCTGAGCGATTCCAATGCGAGTGACATGGCGGCTTCCAGTTTGGAACACCGATTGTTCCCAGGACGGAGCCATGCAGGGGGCGCGCCAGCCGCCCACTTGGGCGCTCAAAGGCCGCCAAACCGGGAAAGCACGTTCAAGGTAATGCGCTCGACGAAGGGATCGCCGGCGGCCAGGCCATAGGCCCACTCGGTGGTTCCGGCGTTGAACACCTCGCCCTTTCCGCGTCTGAAGGCCGCCATCGCCGCATGGCCGTGCAGCAGTCGCCGGCGCGCTTGGGCGGAATGATCGCCGAAAACCTCCGAGAGGATTACGTCCAGCTTCTCGGGAGGGATGAGCGGCGGATATCCCCTCCCCTCCTCTTCCCCAAACGCCGCTGGAGCGATGGCGATGATCTCCAGGTCGGCGGGAACGCCCAGGATCGGCTCCGCCTTCAGGCGGCCATCGGCGGCGAAGCGAAAGCGACAACCATCGTTTTCATAGCCGATGAGAGGGATCTCGGCCCCGATGACATCGCCGAAGAAGATGTCGGCGCCTTCGAGCGCCCAGTGATGCTCGTCATAGACGGTGTAGCCCCCGGCGCCTCGTGCGACGCAGAGCCCGAGGCGATGGTAGCCGCCGAAGAGGAAGGAAAGGCCGGTGAGTTCGGCTTCGGGCCGCCCAAACGCGGGATGGGACCAGAGATGGGTGGCGAACTGCGGCTCGACCTTGTCGCGAGGTTCGTCGACCAGGCCTTTCCACTTTCGGCAGATCAGGCGTTTTCCAGCTTCTTCCCAGCGGACCTTCCAAAACGCCGTGTTTCCCGAAAAGATGGCCAGCCCCCCGCCGCCATCGACAAAGTTTTCGATTGTGTCTCGCTGAGGTCCCGACCAGTACTCGCTGTGGCCGACCAGGATCACGCAGGCGTACGGCTTCAGGCATTCCGGCCCCGAATCGAGATCGAAGTCGGTGAAATAGTCGAGGGCCAGGCCGCGGCCCTCGGCCCATTGGACGAAGCGATGCTCCCACTTGTGCACGAATCCGGCCGCGCTGTCGTAGGGCGAGCGCTCGCGGCGACGGGGCCAGTCCGGATCGCTTGCGAATGGCCGCTCGCGGAAACCCCTCGTGCGCTTGTTGACCAGGCGCGGGACATCCGCCGGAGGGTGGATCAACATCGGCGGAAACGGCCGCTGGGTCGAAAGTTCGCCGATCGCGCCTTCCATCGCCGTAGCGAGGTCCGCCCGACGGTCCATGAGGGCGGCGACGTCGGCGTAGGCGTTCGCCCCGCCCCACCAGTTGTAGGCGTGCCAGGTGTTGGTCGAGAGAATGATCGCGGCGCGCGCGCGAGGCGCCTCCGGCGACGGCCGCACGACAATGAAGTGGTGGGCCTCTCCTCCGGATTGATCGAAGAGCGCAACATCGTAGTAGCCGCTCGACCAATCTGCGCCGACTTGAAGCTCCAGGCATGGCGGCCAGCCGCAGCCGTTCCGGTCAGCACCATCGGGCGTCGGGTGTTGAGCGACCCGAACGACCTCCTGCGTGAATGTCCCCTGTCGGGTCGCGCCTAGGCGAGCGACTTCGAGCCGGCAGGGCGTCTCCGCGGCGCTGGCGAAGAGGCGGAAGGATTCGCCTGGCTCAAGGCTGGTCCGATCGGTGTAGCAGGCGATCATTTCGGCCTCCTTCAGCCCGAAGGGACCTCGGCGCAAGCGTGCGCGCGTGCTAGCTGAACCTCAGCCAGGCTTTTCAAGGAGACCTTCTCATGCGGCCTACGGTCCGGATGCTCCTCGCCTTCCTCGCCTGCGCCGCGCTCTCGGCTCCGGCAGCCGCCCAGCCGCAAATCGCGCCGGCCGCCTATCGTCACGCCATCGTCGTCGCCGCCGAGCCCGATGCGGCCGAAGCCGGCCTCAAGGTGCTGCGCGGCGGGGGAAACGCCATCGACGCCGCGGTCGCCGTCCAGGCCGTGCTCGGGCTGGAGGAGCCGCAGAGTTCGGGGCTCGGGGGCGGCGCCTTCATGCTCTACTATGACGCCGCAACCCATCGGACGATCGCCTACAACGGCCGCGAAAAGGCGCCGGCGGCCGATAATCCGGATCTCTTCCTTGGGCCCGACGGCAAGCCGATGAGTTTCATCGAGGCCATGGTCTCGGGGCGTTCGACGGGAGCGCCGGGGGCAATCGCCATGTTGGCGCTGGCTCATCGCGAGCATGGCCGCAGGCCCTGGTCCTCGCTCTTTTCCGACGCCGAGCGGCTCGCCCTGCAGGGGTTTGTCGTTCCGAAGCGGATGGGAGCGGCGATGAACCTCGCCATCCTTCCTCAGGACCACACCCCCGACGCCCTCGCCTACTTCACCAAGCCGGGCGGGGACCGCTTCAAGGCAGGCGAGGTCATGCGCAATCCGGCCTACGCCGCGAGCCTGGCTCTGATCGCAAGGGACGGCCCGGCCGCTCTGGATGAAGGAAGGATCGCGGCCGACATCGTCAGCAAGGTCCATCAACCGCCCCTTCCGGGCGCCCTCACACTAGCTGATCTCCAGGAGTATCGCGCCGAGCAGGGCCCTGCCCTCTGCCGTCCCTATCACTCCGTCGTCGTATGCGCTCCTCCGCCACCGGCGGGCGGGGTGGGCGTGCTCGAACTGCTCGGGATCCTGGCCCACAGCCCGTTCGAGCGCGCCCCGCCGCAGAGCCCCGAGGCCTGGTTCGACTTCGTCCAGGCGAGCCGGCTGATGTATGCGGATCGCGATTACTACGTCGCCGATCCGGACTTCGTCTCGGTTCCCGTCAAGGGTCTCCTCGATCCTGCCTACGAAGCCTCTCGCGCCCGGCTGATCGGAAAAACGGCGACGCCGAAGCCGGGCCATCCGGCAGGGGCCGAGCCGTGGGGCGAGGATTCGACCGTCGAACCGGGTGGCACGACCCATTTCGTCATCGTCGATCAGTTCGGCGACGTGGTCTCCATGACCACCACGGTCAACCTCATCTTCGGAAACGGACGCCTGGTCGACGGTTTTTTTCTGAACGATCAGCTTACCGATTTCGCACGCGACCCCCGGGGCCCGAACGGCGCCCTGGCCGCCAATGCTCCAGCCGGCGGCAAGAGGCCGAGATCATCGATGTCGCCGCTGATCGTCTTCGATCGCCACGGGCGCGTTCTGGCTGCCTTTGGCTCTCCCGGGGGCAATGCGATCATCGCCTTCGTCGCCAAGGCCGCGGTCGGTCTGCTCGACTGGAAGATGACGCTTCAGCAGGCCGTCGATCTTCCCAACATGGTGGGTCGCGGCTCCACGGTGGCGGTCGAAAAGGGGGTCGATCCGAGCCTCCTTGCGGCCCTGCGGGCCAAGGGACTGGAGATCAAGGTCAGTCCTTACGAGAACTCAGGATTGGTCGGCATGGTCGCCACGCGCTCAGGCTACGTGGGCGCGGTCGATCCAAGACGCGAGGCGGTCGCGCTCGGCTTCTGAGCGTCGGTCTTCAGTTGATGCGCGCCTCGCGGCCCCCGCGCACCAGCCCGCCTGGCCGGGACCCGGTGAAATCGCCGTCTTCGAGCGTCACCTCGCCCGACTTGATCGTATAGCGGTAGCCGTCCACCCGTTGGACAAGGCGCCGTCCGCTGGCGGGAAGATCGTGAATCGCTTCCGGCCGATGCAGTTGCAGCTTCGGGAAATCGATGATGTTGATATCGGCCAGCAGCCCTGCCTCGATCCGGCCGCGGTCGTTCAGCCCATAGGCGCTGGCCGTGTCCTGCGTGAGCTTGCGAACCAGGAACTCCAGCGGGAACTTCTCCCCCTTCATCCGGTCTCTCCCCCAGTAGGCGAGAACAAAGCTCGGCATTCCGGCATCGGCGATCACGCCGCAGTGCGCGCCGCCGTCGGAGAGGCCGAAGAGCACATTGGGGTGGGCCATGTTCTTGCGGAAGAAATCGAAGTTGTAGGTCTGATAGCCGCCGAGCGGCTGGTAAAAGAGTTCAGCCCCCTCGTCGCGCAGAAGCAGATCGTACATCATCGCCATTGCCGGCGTGCCCGCCGCTTCGGCCAGGGCGCCGACGCTCGCCTCGCGGTCGGGCTCGTAGTCGGGTCGGTCGCCCAGAGGAAACACCTGCCAGAGGAGATCGGAAAGGCTGCGTCCCAGGAACCCGGAGCGGAACTCGCTCTCTTCGGAAAGGATGCGCGTCCGCAGTTCGGGGCTGCGAAAGGCCCGGACCTTGGCGAGATCGGAAAGCTGAGCGATCTCGCTCCGCCAGGTCGGATGGCCCATGAAGACATTGAAGCTCGACTGCAGGCCGTGGAGAATCCCGGTCGGCCGTCCGGCGATCTGCGGCCGAATCTCGATTCCCTCCCGCCTCGCCGCCTCGGCGATCTTGAACATCCGGTCGCCCTCGTAGGCGCCGGCGGAAGTGGCCACGAGAGTCACCGGCAGTCCCGTCGCTCGAGCGAACGCCTGGACCCAGGCCCATTCGTCCTCTTCTCCCAGATGGTCCGAGACCATCTCGAAGATGCCGTGGGAGAGGCCCGTCATGGAAGACGCCAGAGCGAGCATTTCCTCGGAGCCGGCGAAAGTGCCGGGAACATGCACGCCGGACTTGTCGCGATGGAGCAGGGTGCGGGAGCTGGAAAATCCCACCGCCCCGGCCGAAACGCCCTCGCGAACGAGCGACGCCATCTCGGCGATCTCCCCGGCGCTGGGCTGATAGTCGGTATTGCACCGCTCGGCGAGGACATAGGCGCGCACCGCTCCATGGGGCACCTGGACGCCGACATCGAGGACGCGCGGCCGGGCCTCGAGAGCGTCGAGGTACTCGGAAAAGCGCTCCCATCGCCAGTCGATTCCTTCGGCGAGGGCCGAGCCGGGAATGTCTTCGACTCCCTCCATCAGTTCGATGAGAAACTGCTCACGACCCGGGCGCACCGGCGCGAATCCGACTCCGCAGTTGCCCATGATTGCGGTGGTCACGCCATGCCAGCTCGAGGGCGCCAACTCGGGATCCCAGGTGGCCTGCCCGTCATAATGGGTGTGAATGTCGACCCAGCCGGGGGTCACCAGATTGCCGCGCGCGTCGATCTCGCGCCTAGCCGAGCCGACGTCCTTGCCGACCTCGACGATCCTGCCGCCTTCGATGGCGACGTCGGCTTCGAAAGGCGCCGCGCCGCTTCCATCGACCACGACACCACCCCGGATGACCAGATCGCGCATTCCGCTCTCTCCCGATTGGGCTGCGAATCTAGAGCGCGCTCCGCGGCGGAAAGCCAGAACTTTCCGATATTGACCTTTAGGGCCGCCTCCGGTCCTGTCGCGAGGGCGATCGAAAGCGGCCCATGAACCTCGTCATCGACTGCGCTTCCCACGTTATGGAGCCAGCGGATCTGTGGCTCCGCTATCTTGGACCCAAATATCGCGACCGGGCCATTCGGATCGAGCGGCGGGACGGCGTCGAGCACCTCATCATCGGCGAGGTCTCGGTTCTCCAGGGCGTCCTCGCCGGCCTCGGCGGCGCCCATCTTCCTCGCGAGCGGGTCTTCTCGCCCGAGCTCTCCTATGCCGACGGATGTGAGCCGGCGAGCTACGAACCAGCCGCGCGCGTCGCGCTTCTCGACACCTGGGGCGTGGACATGGGGGTGCTCTTTCCGACGATCGGCATACTTCCCTTTCCGATCGACGATCCTGACCTCGCCAACGCCTATTGTCGCGCATACAACCACTGGCAGAAGGACTTCTTCGACGCCTCCAAGGGCCGGGTCGTGCCGATCGCGCTGATCAACTGGCGCGACGTCGGGGAAGCCGGGCGCGAACTCGCCGCCTGTTTGAAGGCAGGTTTTCGCGGCGTTTTCACGCCGCCTGAAACGGTGGACGGCAGGCGCCCGAGCGATCCCCATTTCGATCCCATCTGGCGTCTCTGCGAGGAGGCGGGCGTCCCCGGCTGTTTCCACGTCATCGTGCGCTTCGCGCCGTCAGCGGCCCCCTTTGCACAGTGGGGGGAAAGCCGTCCGGGGCCCCTTTTCGGTTTCGCCCTGGGCGGGACGGGTCAACTGATCCCCGCCCTCGCCGCCGCCGTCACCGACCTGCTCTTCGAGCGCTTCCCACGCCTGAAGGTCCTCAGCGTCGAAGCCGGCTGTGGTCACGCCGCCTACCTCATGGACCGGCTGGATTCCAAGGCTGAAGTCTTTCACGACCTTGCGCCCATGCCGATGAAGCCGAGCGACTACATCCGCCGCAATTGCTGGTTCGTCGCCGAACCGGCGGAACGCACGATTGGAGCCATGCTGGATCTGGTGGGTGAGGATAAGATCTGCTGGGGGAGCGACTATCCCCACGTCGATTCCTCGCTCGACGCGGCGGCGGTCATTCGGCGCTCTCTGGGCGGCCTTTCGCCCGCTCGCCGAGCCGCCGTGCTTGGCCAAAACGCCAAGCATCTTTTCGGCCTCTGATTTTTCAAAGGCGAAAATGGCCGCTTGGCTTTCCAAACGGAACCAAAGGGCGGTTGGTAGGTTGGCGGCACGGGGCGGCCGAACAGCCGCAGTCACGTGCCTCCAAATTTGCGAAGGCGTTCATGACGCAGCTATTCCGGCCGGGAGCCGACGTGATCGCTCACTTGGCTCTGATTGCGATCGTCACCGCGCCCTTCGTGCTCATCGGGCTTCTCTACGTCTACACTGCCTCGCCCTACCGAACCGGAGAGCACCGGTCCGTGGAGCAGACGGTCCCCTTTAGCCACGAGCATCACGTCGCCGATCTCGGCATCGATTGCCGGTTCTGCCACCTCGACGTGGAGACCGGCCGATTCGCCGGCATGCCCTCCACCCACACCTGCATGACCTGCCACTCACAGATTTGGACCAACGCCGCGATGCTCGCGCCGGTGCGCCTGAGCCTCGTCAATGACCAGCCGCTCAAATGGACGCAGGTCAACAACCTCCCCGACTATGTCTATTTCGATCACAGCGTCCACATCGCTAAGGGAATCGGTTGCGCCACCTGCCATGGGCCTGTGGCCCAGATGCCCCTGACCAGGCAGCATGCGTCTCTCGCCATGAGCTGGTGTCTCGGCTGCCATCGCAATCCCGCTCCGAACCTCAGGCCGCGCTCGGAGATCTACAATACGAGCTGGCAGCCTCCGCCAGATCATCAGCGCCTGGCGGAGCGTCTGATGCGCGCCTATCACATCCAGACCCTCACCCTCACCGACTGCTCGACGTGTCATCGGTGAGTGGGCGTGAGATTCTCCTCAACCGGCGGCCGCTTCGCGCGCCCGCGCCACTGGCCGACAGTCCGGATCGGCGACAGGCGCTGGCTCTGATCGCGTCCGGAGCGGCCCTGGCGCTCGCCTCCTGCGAGCCGCCAAGGCGCGAGATCATTCCATACGTGACCGAGCGAGACGAGCTCGGCGCCGGCCAGATCCGGCGCTATGCCACCACCCTCGCCCTCGCCGGCTACGGCGCCGGGGTGATCGGCCGGGTGATTGATGGCCGGCCTGTCAAGCTCGAGGGCAATCCCGTTCATCCGGGCAGTCTCGGCTCGACCGATGTTTTCACAGAGGCGGCGATCCTCGATCTCTACGATCCGGCTCGATCGAAGGGCGCCTACGGACCGACAGGACCCACATCGTGGAGCGCGGCAGCAGGCGCCCTCCAACAAAGGCTGAGACTCCATCAGGCCGATAGAGGCGCCGGCTTCATTTTGGCCACCGGCAGGATCACCGGGCCAACCCGGCTCGCGCTCATCGGGTCGCTGCGCACCCAGTTTCCGGCCATGCAATGGATCCGATACGAGCCGTGCCACGACGACAACGCCTCAGGCGGCGCGCGCCTGGCCTTTGGCGCGCCGCTCAGCCTGCAGCCCCGCTTCGCCGAGGCCGACGTCATCCTCTCTCTGGGCGCCGATCCTCTCGGCCCCGGACCAGGCCAGGTTCCCTGGTCGAGGGCCATCATGTCGCGTCGAGTCCCCTCGCGGGCGCCCGGCCCGATGTCGCGGATCTATGTCGCCGAGAGCGGTCTCACCCCGACCGGCGCGTCAGCCGATCATCGGCTCGCGGCCGACCCCGGCCTGCTTCGCGACATGGCGGTCTTCGTCGCCTCCAGCTTCGGCGCAGGCGCCGCTGCGCCTAGCCTCCCCAGCAGGCCCGCCGCCTTCCTCAAGGCCGCCGTCGCCGATCTTTTCGCCGCCAAAGGCAAGGCGATCGTCCTGACAGGCGAAAACGAGAGCCGCGAAATGCACGCTCTTGTCGCATGGATCAATCACGCCCTGGACGCGCCTTTCGACGCCATCGCACCTGTCGATCCCCACCCCGATCTCCATGGCCTGTCCCTCGCCGCCCTCATCGAGGCGGCCAACTCCGGCGTGGTCCGAACGCTCGTGGTCATTGGCGCCAATCCTGCCTACGACGGGCCCGACCCCGCGGCTATGGCCGAGGCGATCCGGCGCACCCCGTTCAGCTTCCATCTGGGCGAATATGTCGACGAGACGGCGCACGCCTCAACCTGGCACGCGCCGATGAGCCACGGACTCGAAAGCTGGTCCGACCTGAGGGCCATCGACGGAACCGCGAGCGTCGTGCAGCCGCTCATCGCCCCGCTCTACGACAGCCGCCCGGCCGAGGTTCTCCTCTCCATGATGGGCGGGGGCGCCGAATCTGATCCCTACGATCTTTTGAAAGATTCCTGGTCGGGCGAGGCCGGCGCGGATCCCGAAAGTTGGATGCGGAGCGCCCTGTCGGCCGGGATCGTTCCTGGGAGCGCCGCGACGCTCCAGGCCCCGCCGACGCCGAGTCTCATCATCCCGCCGGCGATCGCCGCGCGAACCCTCGTGCTCGACCTGAAGCCGAATGCGAGCCTGTGGGACGGCTCGCGCGCGCCCAACGCCTGGTTGCAGGAATGCCCCGAACCTCTGACCAAGGAAGTGTGGGGATCGAGCCTTCGCCTGGGGGCCGACGACGCCGCACGCATGGGTCTCAAGGATGGCGATCGCATCCGAGTGGGGTCCGGCGTTGGAAGCTTGGATGCGACGGCGCGAATCGTACAGGGCCAGGCTCGGGGTGTGATCGTTATGCCGCTGGGGGGCGGACGCACCCAGGCCGGACCGATCGGCAACGGGATCGGGAACAATCCTTCGGCTCTGCGCGGCGGCGATCTCGCCTGGCGCCGCCAAGGGGTGCAATTGGAGAGGCTCGGAGGCGGCTCGCCCGGTCTCGTCACCCAGGCGGCCCTAAAGCTTGACGGCGAAACCGACAGGCTGCTGCCTACCCTCACTCTCGCGGCTCTGGCCCGCGGCGAGCGTCCCGCCGACGCCGAAGCCAAACCTCCGACAGAACTTCCGCCTCCGCTGGCGGCTGATCACGCCTGGGCGCTTTCGGTCGATCTTCAGGCCTGCATCGGATGCAACGCCTGCGTGGTCGCCTGTCAGGCCGAGAACAACGTGCCTGCGGTGGGCCCCGCCGAGATCGCCGACGGGCGGGACATGCACTGGCTGCGTATCGACCGCTACGATCCAGGAAGCGACGAAGATCCGAAGACCGGCTTCGAGCCGGTGCCGTGCATGCAATGCGAACATGCCCCGTGCGAGCCGGTCTGCCCGGTGGAAGCCTCGGTCCACGACCGGGAGGGCCTCAACGATCAGGTCTATAATCGGTGCGTCGGCACCCGCTTCTGCCAGACCAACTGCCCCTACAAGGTCCGCCGTTTCAATTTCCGCAAGTACAGCGCCCCGACGCTGTGGAAAGGACTCGACCAGGGGACGATCGAGGCCCAGCATAATCCCGACGTCACGGTCCGCGATCGCGGCGTGATGGAGAAGTGCACCTACTGCGTACAGAGGATCGCAGCCGCCAAGGCCGAGGCGATCCGCACCGGGGCGCCCATCGTCGATGGAGACATCGTTCCGGCCTGCCAGGCCGCCTGCCCAACAAAGGCGATAACCTTTGGCGACCTCTTCAATCCCAGGGCCCGAATCCTCGAGCTCCGGGCCGAGCCTCGCCACTTTTCCCTGCTTGGACACTTGGGAACCCGTCCGCGCACCACCTATCTGGCGAGGCTCCGCAATCCCGACCCGGCGCTCGTGAGCGAAGAGCGCAACGCATGACCGCCTGGACCACCGGCGAGGCGACCAGTCTCTCCAAGATCGTGGATGACATCTCCGCGCCAGTGCTTCGCGGGGTTTCGCTCCGATGGTGGGCGGCCGCGGCTCTTGCCGCAATCAGCGCCCTCGGCATGTTGGTCGGCATCATCGTCGTCTTCGAGGACGGCATTGGCGTGATGGGCAACAACACCACCGTGGTGTGGGGCTTTCCGATCGCCAACTACGTCTGGTGGATCGGGATCGGCAACGCCGGAACGCTGATCTCTTCGATGCTGCTGCTGACCAGGCAGAAGTGGCGCGCCTCGATTAACCGCTTCGCCGAGGCGATGACGCTCTTCGCGGTCTCGATCGCCGGGCTCTTTCCGATCATCCACATGGGCCGGCCGATGTACTGGTACTGGCTCGCGCCCTATCCGAATATCATGTCGCTCTGGCCCCAGTGGCGAAGCCCGCTGGTGTGGGACTTCTGGGCGATCCTCTCCTATCTACTGTTCTCGATCGTCTTCTGGTACGTCGGCCTCCTCCCCGACCTCGCCGTGATGCGCGACAAGGCCAGGGGCTGGCTCACAAAGCGCCTCTTTGGCGCCTTTGCGCTGGGCTGGCGCGGCTCCGTCCTCCACTGGCGCTTGCACGAGCGACTTCGGCGGCTCTTGGCGATGCTCGCGGTGCCTCTGGTGTGCTCGGTGCATTCAATCGTCGGGCTCGATTTCGCGGCCAGCGTCATGCCCGGCTGGTACGAGACGATCTTCCCGCCCTACTTCGTGGTCGGGGCGATGTTCTCCGGCTTCTGCATCGTCGTGGTTCTCTCCGCGATCATCCGCAAAGCAGTCAAGCTCGAGGCGCTGATTACCGTCAATCACTTCGACGTCATGGGAAAGGTGATCCTCGCCGCCTCGATCGTCATGGGACTTTCCTACGCCAGCGAATGGTTCTCCGGCTGGTACGGGGGAGCAGGGGTCGACCGGCGATACCTCGAGTTCCTGTTCCATGGACCGTACCTTCCCCTCTACGTCGCCCAACTCGGATTCAACGTCCTCCTTCCCCAGGCCCTGTGGTTTCGAGCCGTGAGGCGAGACATCGGCGCGATGGTGATCATCGCCCTTCTTGTCAACGTCGGCATGTGGCTCGAGAGGATCCTGATCGTCCTCGAGACGCTCGGGCACGACTACCTGCCCTCGAGCTGGAGGCTCTTCTATCCGACCCTCACAGACGGGGCGATCCTCTTCGGTTCCCTTGGCTTCTTCTGTCTCTTGTTCCTTGTCCTCGCCCGCCTAGTTCCTCTGGTGCCGATCAGCGAGACCGTGGAGCTGGCCAGCGAGGAGCACCGCCGGTGACCGATGCTCTGCTGGTCAGCTTCGCCACGGCCGATGAGCTGGCCCTCGCCGCGCGCCGATCCAGAGAGCGCGATCTCATCATCCTGGACGCCTTCACGCCCTTCCAGGTTGAAGACCTGGGCGTCGAGCCGCCGGAGGCGGGTCGGATCGGCTGGATGGCGCTCCTGGGCGGCCTGATCGGCGCCGGCGTCGCCTACGGCCTGGAGGCCTTGAGCGCCGGCATCGCCTATCCTTTCGATTCCGGCGGCCGACCCTACCAGAGTTGGCCGGTCTTTTTTCTGGCGCCCTTCGAGGTGGGAGTGCTCCTGGCGGCAATCTTCGCCTTCGCCACGTTCCTCTCGCTTACGGGACTTCCCAGGCTGAACCACCCGGTCTTCGAAGCCGATCTCCTTGAGCGCGCCTCGCGGGATCGCTTCCTCCTCGCCCTTGCCGAACCGGCCGACGCCGAAGGCGCTCGGCGCCTCGACGAATGCCTCGCCGGCGCCCTGGAGGTGAGGAGCATCAAGCTTTGAGACGCGATCTCGCCGCCGCTCTCGCGCTCTCCTTGCTCGTCCTGGCGGGCTGCGATCTCAGCATGAGACGCCAGGCGCGCTACGATACCGAAGCCTCCGCGAAATTGTGGCCGAACAGCTCTTCCGCGCGCCGCTTGCCGGCGGGAACCGTCCGGTTCGGCGCCGGTCCGCAGACCTCGTCCCCGCCCCAGGTCACCCCTTCGCTCATCACCCGCGGAGCGCAGCGTTTCGAGATCTTCTGTACGCCTTGTCATGGGCGCGCCGGCCGGGGTGACGGGACCGTGGTCGCGCGCGGTTTTCCGGCCCCGCCCGACTTTCACAGTCCAGCGATCGAGGCGGCGAGCGACCAGCATCTCTATGACGTCATCACCAATGGCTGGGGCGTAATGTATGACTTCGGGAGCCGCATCGCGCCTTCCGACCGGTGGGCGATCATCGCCTATGTCCGGACTCTCCAGTCCGGTCCCGAAGCACCAAGCCGGATCGCCGAGCGCCCCCAAGCGACGGCGGTGCTGCCCCAAGAAGCGGTTGCAAGTCCCCTCGAGCAAGGCCGGGCGTCGCGGTGAGCACCGCGCCGTACGTTTTCGCGGTGATCGGCCGCGGCTGGCTCCTCGCCTTCGTGGTCATCGCCTGCCCTGTCCTCGGCGCCTTGGCGCTCAGCCAGATCGGGTCGCTCACCGGCGGTGAATGGTCGAAGCGAGAACCGCTCGTGCGCCTCGCCACCTTCACCCCCTGGCTTTGCCTCATCGTTCTGCCGCCCCTCATCCTCACCCCGATCGTCTTTCCAGGGGCCGAGAGCCGGCCCGCGCAGCTCGCCGTGTGGCTCGCGCCCTGGTGGATCGCCATCCGGACCGCAGTGTTCATCGCGGCCTGGAGCCTTTTCAGCATGTGGCTTTTCCGAACGCTTCGAGGTCCAGGCGAGGCTGAAGTCCGCCACCGCCGCGCTCGCCTGCCCGCCGCCCTGGGGCTCGTCTTCTATGCGGCGGTGGTCGGAGTGGTCTCGGTTGATTGGATCATGGCCCTGGAGCCGCCGTGGATCAGCTCGGCCGGAGGCATGCGCCTGGCGGTGGTCCAGATGGCGCTTGCGCTTGGCTGGTGCCTCGCCTTCGATCCCGATCAGCAGAGTCGGGGCGGAAAGGATATGGCCGGCCTCCTCGCCGCTATGTCAGTCGCCAATCTCTACTTCAATCTGATGACCTATCTCATTCCCTGGTATGGAGATCTTCCCGACAGAACCTCGTGGTTCCGTCACCGGGAAGGCTGGGGTTGGGGCTTGGTTCTGACCTTTGCGCTGGTGATCGGCAGCGGCGCGCCCCTCGCCCTCCTGGGCATGTTTCGGGGTCGTCATCCGGACCTCACCGCGAGAGCCGCGGGCGTCTGCGCGGTCGTGGGCTTCTCTCTGCAGATCTTTTGGATGATGCTTCCCCCGCTAGGGCTCTTGGCGCTGATCCCGACTGGGGTCCTCCTGGCGATCGCCGCTGCCGGAAGTCTCTTCCTGGCGATGCGCGCGGCCCATGAGCGCCAGCGCGTTCTGCAACCCGCTCCAGCGCAGTTCCGCGTCCGCCGCGAGTTCCGGCCGCCTCCGCGCGAACCGCTCAGCGAGCCCGAAACGGCCCTCGAGGAACCGGGTCCCCCCAAGCAACCCAGTCCGCCGCTCGAAAGCCCTGAGGTTCGCAGCGGCCTGCTCATCGCGCTTGTGGCGGGCGGGCTTGCGATCGGCGGCGGCTGCCTTTGGGGAATTCTCGCTTTTTATCACTGGGGCGTGGGTGGGGCGACGCCGCCCGTTGTCGAGCGGTCGTTCCCGTCGCCTCGACTCAACCAGGCGCTTCGCGCCGGCGCGTCCGGCCCGCCCGCAGGAAGGGTCCCACTCTCCGCCGCGTCACGGTCCTCCCTCACCAGCTCCGGACTCCTCTCCTCGTGGGGGCCGAGCACGCGCGAGCCGATCTCCGCGCTTCCCGCGCGCACAGGAAGCGGCAAATGAGACTGAAGGCCATCGCCTTGGCGCTTTTTGCCCTATTCATCCTTCCCTCGGCGGCGGGAGCGGCCCTGACCCAGGCCCAGAGCGCGCTCGCCGAGGTAGACCCGCCGTCCCATGCCCGCGCGCCTCTGGGACTCGCCTTCGTCGATGACGCGGGCCACTCGACGACGCTCGGCGCCGCGCTGGCCGGCAAGCCGGCGCTGCTCATCTTCGCCGACTGGCGGTGCACCAATCTTTGCGGCCCTGCGCTCGCTCTGACCCGCGTCGGCCTTGACCGTTCCGGCCTTAGGGCCGGACGCGATTTCCGCGTGGTGGCGATCGGTCTCGATCCGGCGCAGGGGCCGTCCGACGCCAGGGCCATGCGCCAGCGCGAGATCGCCTCGGATCCTGCGGTGAACCGGGTCAGCGTCTTTCTCTCTGGAAATGCAGCGGCGATCCGGGCGGCGACATCGGCCTTCGGCTATCGCTACGTGCGCGATCCGACCACCGGCCAGTTCGCCCACCTCGCCGACGCCTTTGTGCTGGCGCCTAGCGGCAAGCTCACCGACGTCCTCTCCGAAATCGATCTCACCGGGCCGGAGCTGCGCGAGGCGCTGAACGAGGCGAAGAGCGGCGGAGCAAGTTCCTCCTTCGATCCCATCCGCATCCTGTGCCACGGTTTCTCGACCGCCAATGGTCTGTGGAACGGTGACGCCGAGCGGGGCACCTGGGTGGCGATCGCCGTGACGGCGCTCTTTTTTCTCGGACTGGCGTTCGCGGTTCGATCGCGGCGAAAGGGGGGGCCGTGACCTCGAGCTGGCAACAGCGCCTCCTTCCCCATGAAGTCGCCCTTCAGTCCGCCAAGACCGATGTGCTCTTTTTCGCGGTCCTGACGCTCAGCGTCCTCATCGTGCTCCTGGTCGCCTCGTTGGTGATCGTCTTCTGCGTCCGCTATCGCCGCGGTTCGAAGGCCAAGCGCGGCCCCCTTCCCGAGGCGATGACCAGGGAATGGGAGATCGGCTGGACCGGCGCGACGATCTTCGCCTTTGTCTTCCTCTTCTGGTGGGCCGGTTCCCTTTTCGTGACCGAGGCGAGTCCGCCTTCCGGCGCGCTCGAGATCCACGTCGTGGCCAAGCAGTGGATGTGGAAGTTCCAGCATCCCTCGGGCGTCCGAGAGATCGACACCCTTCATGCGCCGGCGAACACTCCGGTGAAGCTCGTCCTCACCTCGCGGGACGTCATCCACAGTCTCGCTATCCCGGCCTTCCGGCTCAAGCGTGACGCCGTCCCCGGGCGCTACAATGAGACTTGGTTCTTGGCCACCAAGCCGGGCGTCTATCCTCTCTTCTGCACCCAGTTCTGCGGGCTCGATCACTCGGCCATGACCGGCAAGGTGATCGTCATGCCCGCAGCGGCCTACGGCGCCTGGGCGCACGCCCAGCCTTCGGGAGGAGACCTCGCTGAGCAGGGCCTCCAAATGTTCATCGCCCTGGGCTGCGCCGGCTGCCATGTGCGCGGGAGCCAGGTCCGGGCGCCGCTTCTGGAAGGAGTCTTTGGCCACCCGGTGCCGCTCTCCGACGGTCGCACGGTGATCGCCGACGAGGGATACCTGCGTGATTCCATCCTGCTTCCCAACAAGGACATCGTCGCGGGCTTCGCGCCGGAGATGCCGAGCTACCAGGGCGTCGCCAGCGAGAGCGATGTGGTCGCCCTCGTCGCCTATCTGAAATCGATTGGGTCGCCGACCAGGAGTGAGGTTGCTCGATGAGTCCGACCCTGAGTTCCGCCGACAAGGCCGCCAAGCCGACTCGCGAGAGCTATCTCACTGACGGTTATTCGGTGAAGTCGTGGCTCCTCACCACCGATCACAAGCGCATCGCGATCCTCTATGCGGTCTCGATCACCGGTTTCTTCTTCCTGGGGGGAGCAGCGGCCAGTCTCATGCGGCTGCAACTGTTCACGCCTCACGGCCTGCTCTTCACGCCTGACGAATACAATCGGCTCTTCACGATCCATGGGATCGTGATGGTGTGGTTCTTCCTGATCCCGTCCATTCCGGCCACCTTCGGCAACTTCCTCCTGCCGCTGATGATCGGTTCGCGGGAGGTCGCCTTTCCAAGGCTGAACCTTCTTTCCTGGTACATCTTCATGGCCGGCGCCTCGCTCACCATCGCCGCCCTGGTTTCCGGCGGTGTGGACACCGGCTGGACCTTCTACACGCCCTATTCGACGCTCTATTCGAACTCCAACGTGCTCTTGGCCGCGGCCGGCGTCTTCGTGGCCGGCTTCGGCACAATCGCCACCGGCCTCAACTTCATCGCCACCACCCACATGCTCAGGGCGCCCGGAATGACCTGGTTCCGCCTGCCACTCTTCGTGTGGGGAATCTACGCGACCAGCCTCGTCATGGTGCTGGCGACGCCGGTGCTCGCCATTACGCTCCTCATGGTCCTCGCCGAGCGGGGCCTGGGTCTGCCCATCTTCGATCCCAGATTTGGCGGCGATCCCCTCCTCTTCCAGCACATGTTCTGGTTCTACAGCCATCCGGCCGTTTACATCATGATCCTGCCCGCTATGGGTGTGATCAGCGACGTGATCACCGCCCAGGCCCGGCGGCGGATCTTCGGCTACACCTTCATGGTCTACGCCATGATCGCCATCGCCGTGATCGGCTTTCTGGTTTGGGGCCACCACATGTTCACCTCGGGCATGGCGACCTACGCCAGCCTGGTCTTCTCCTTCCTCTCCTTCATCGTGGCGGTGCCCAGCGCCATCAAGGTCTTCAACTGGACCGCCACGCTCTACCGGGGCCAGATCGCCTTCGATGCGCCGATGCTCTATTGCCTGGGGTTCCTGGGGCTCTTCACCATCGGTGGCCTCACCGGCCTGATGCTGGCCTCAGTGCCGATCGATATCCACGTCCACGCCACCTATTTCGTGGTCGCCCATTTCCACTACATCATGGTCGGCGGGGCGGTTTCGGCCTTCTTCGCCGCTCTGCACTTCTGGTGGCCGAAGATCACCGGCCGGCTCTATCCCGAGGGCTGGGCGAAGTTCGCCGCGATCCTGATGTTCGCCGGTTTCAACTTCACCTTCTTTCCCCAGTTCATCATGGGCTACCTCGGCATGCCCAGGCGGTACGCCCACTACCCACCGCAGTTCCAGATCTGGCACGTGATGAGCTCCTGCGGAGCTCTGGTCCTAGGCGCGGCCTATCTCCTGCCCCTGGGATACCTCGGGCTTTCTCTGTTTCGCGGCGCGTCGGCCGGCAAGAATCCCTGGGACGCGACTGGTCTGGAGTGGACCGTCCCCTCCCCGCCTCCGACCCATAATTTCGATGTGATTCCGGTGGTTACGAGCGAACCTTACATGTACCACGGGCTCGGGAGACCCAAAGAACAAGGCGAGGATCTCACCCCGTTCCGCCGCCAAGCTGACCATCCGTGAGCGAGACCGCCGTCCTTCGCAAGCCGTGGAGCGATCCGGACCGTCAGCGCGAGGCCTACGCCTTCGGTCTGTGGGTCTTCCTGATCAGTGAGATCCTTTTCTTCGGCGGCATGTTCCTGGGCTACGCCGTGGTCCACCACCTCCACCCGGAGGGCTTCTCGCTCGGTGCCCAGCATACGAGATTCTGGTATGGCGCCGGCAACACCGCCATTCTCATCACCTCGAGCCTCACCCTCACCGTCGCCGAGCGGGCCAGCCTGGTCCGCTGGAGAGGTCTCGCCGCGGTGGCGCTGACGACGACCATCATCCTCGGCCTCGCCTTTCTGGCGGTAAAGGGTCGCGAATACTCCCTGGATATCGATGATCGCCTATTCCCCGGGCGCCCCTTTGACGTGCCCCTGCAAGGCGCGGAGCTCTTTTGGAGCTTCTATTGGCTTTTGACTGGCGTCCACGCGATCCATCTCACCGTGGGCGTCCTCCTGCTCGCCCGACTGTCCCGCTTCGCCTTCAGGGGCGAGCTTCTCGAGCATCGCGCCTCGGTGCGCATCACTTCGCTCTACTGGCACTTCGTCGATACGATCTGGGTTTTCCTCTTCGCCCTGCTCTATCTTCCGGGACGCTGACGATGCGGATTTCCAAAAGGTCTCGCGAAGTCTGGCTCTGGCCGCTGGCCGCCTGGCTCTATCTCGCCTGCGCGCTTATCGCTAATGCCGGCTACGCCCACATCCCAGGAGCGCCGGCCAAAGGCCTCGTCACCCTTCTCATCGCCGCCTCCCAGGGTTTGGTGGTCGCCATCTTCCTGATGGACCTTCGACGCTCGCGCCCTCTGGTGCGCCTCACCGCCGCGGCCGCCTTCCTCTGGCTCCTCTTCATGTTCGTCCTGAGCTTCGCCGATTATCTGACGAGGCCCTTGGAGTTCTGAAGTCGCTCCCCAACGCGGCATGGCGGCCTTTCCCGCGCGCTGCTAGGGTAACGGCCTCACGGCGAGAGAAACGAAGATGTCGAGCCCCACCCAATCCGCATCCAAACCCTCCTATCTTGGTCTTCTCAACGCCATATCACTCGCAGAGACGCGCGCCGGAGAAGACCTCTGCGCCTGGGCGGAGGCGACGAACGACGCCGAACTCGGTTGCTGCCTTCGATTGATCGCGGCCCGGGAGGCCAGCCACGGAGCTCTCTTCCGGCAGCGCCTCGAGGAGCTTGGCTACCAGCTTCGCGACAAGTCAGATCCGAACCTCAACCGGCGGCGTGCACGGCTCGGCGACCCTGGCGTGAGCGATCTCGACAAGTTGCCCGCGGAACGCGGGGACGGCGCCGACACCTTCGCCGACATCGAGCGCCGTCTGGCCGAAGGCGAATTCGACCCGATGACAGCGAATCTCCTTTCCTGGTACATCGCCGAGGAGCGCGATTCCGATGGACGTCTCAAGGCCGCGTGGGCCGCGGTGCGGGCGCGGCCGAACGGTGGTCGCACCTTGAGCGCCGATGCAGAGGCGATCCTGGCCTCGATCGACGAAGGCTTCTCGCGCCTCGAGAAGTCCCTGGAGAAGCTCGCCGCCCAGGGCGGCAAAACCCCGAAAGCTTACAAAAGCATAAGTTCCAAGGGCATGGCGGCCCGGGTAGTAAGACCCGATGAGCCCTTCCCCGCTCCTTCCTTCGCTCACCGGCGCCGCCGCCCTGACGCTGTCGCTCGTCGGCGCGGTCAGTGCGAAGGACGCCCAAAGCGTGCTCGCAGCCGCTCGCGCCGCGACGGCGCCGTTTCCGGATTCGGGCGCGGTGGAAATTGAGTGGCGCTATTCCGGCCAGGGTCTGAAAGGAACCGCCAAAACAAAATTCGATAGCAGAACCGGCGACTTCGCTGACGCACAGCAACTCGGGATCGTCTCACAGGCCAGCGGCTTCGATGGGCGCATCGCCTGGCAGGAAGACCCGTCGGGGGCTGTCGTGCCCGAGGCGGGCGGTGATGTCCGCCAGCTAGCGGTCAATGAAGCCTATCGCGACGCCCAGGCGTGGCGGCGGCCGAATGCGGGAGGCGCGCGCATCAGCCTCCTCGGCGAGCAAGAAGCCAGCGGCCGCTCCTGCGATGTCGTCGAGATCACCCCCAGGGGCGGAAAGCCGTTCCAGGCCTGGTTCGACCAGAAGACGCACCTCCTCGCGCGCACCATCGAGGTCCAGGGATTCCAGACCGTCGTCACCAGTTTCAGCGACTATGGCGAGGCTGGGGGGATGAGGCTTCCGCGCACCACCGTCATCGACGATGGCGACGGGCCCTCGCAGCTCCAGACGCTCACGCTTCTCGCCGTCCGGCGTCTTCCTCCGCCGCCCAGCACCGCCTTTAGCGAGCCCAAGGGCGACCTGCGCAACTGGAGGTTCGCTGGCGGCGGCGAGCGCACGACCGTTCCCTTCCAGCTCCTCAACAACCACATCTACGCCGAGGTGAAGGTGGACGGGAAAGGCCCCTTCCTCTTCATCTTCGATACCGGCGGCCAAGAGATTCTGATGCCGGCGACGGCAAAGGCGCTGGCCCAGGGGATCAGTGGCGACGCCGCCGGGCGCGGCGCCGGCGAGGGGACTGTCAGCGTCGGCTTCACCCGGGTGCGATCGATCAGGATCGGCGATCTCGAGCTCGGCCCCGAGACGGTGGTCGTAGAGCCGTTTGAGACCCGCGCTGTCGATGGCGTCGATGAGGGGGGAATGATTGGGTTTGGAACCTTTCGGCGGCTCGTGACACGGATCGACTATGGGCGGCACACGCTGACCTTCATCGAGCCGGCCCATTTCGATCCGCGCGGCGCAGGAACGCCGATCCCGTTCGCATTCTACAACACCATCCCGCAGGTCGAAGGCGCCTTCGAAAGTCTCGAAGGCAAGTTCGACATCGACACGGGCTCGCGCACTTCGATCGATATAACCACGCCTTTCGTGCGCGCCCACGATCTCATCGCCCGCCACCCAAAGGGCGTTCTGGTGGTCGACGGCTGGGGCGTGGGGGGACCCTCGCGCGATTTCGTCACCCGAGGGGGCCGCTTGCGGCTGGGATCGGTAACGGTCCCGAGCGTCGTCGCCGGCCTCTCGACCCAAAGGGCGGGCGCCTTCACCGATCCGAACTATGAAGGAAACGTCGGGGCCGGAATCCTGAAGCGCTTCGTGGTCACTTTCGATTACGGCCATCGCATCATGTACCTGAAGCCGATCGCCGGACCTCTTGTGGACGTTGGGACCTTCGACCGCTCTGGAATGTGGATCAATGAGGTGGGCGACGGAGTGGAGGTGATGAGCCTCTCCGTGGCAGGGCCAGCCGATCGCGCAGGGCTCAAGGTCGGCGATCATATCGTGGCGATCGACGGCGAACGGACAACTCAGGTTTCCTTGAGCGATCTTCGCCGCAAGCTGCGCGACGATCCGGCCGGAACGATCGAACACCTTGAGGTCAAGTCGGGCGGCGAGGAGCGGAAGGTCGCCCTCACCCTCCGCGATCAGATCTGAACCCGCCGCTCAACCCAGGCCGAGGACCTCGCCGATTAGCCTCTGGGTCATGGCCTGGAGAGGCGGGCAATCCGGATCCATCCTCTGGACCATGCCCACAAAGAGGAGATCGTTCTCCGGATCGATCCAGAACCACGTCCCGGCCGCGCCGTCCCATTGATAGGTCCCCCTGCCGACCGGAAGACCGGCGCGGGCCGGATCCGTGAAGACCGCGCCGTTATATCCATAGCCGAAACCGGGACGGATCTGCTGCTTGCCGACCCCGAAACCGCCGGCGATCAAGGCCTCGCTCAAGTGATTGGACGTCATCTCCTCGACTGAAGCGGGCGTGAGGATGCGCGCAGCGCCGAACTTTCCGCCGTCGAGCAGCATCTGGGCGAACCGGGCGTAGTCGAAGAGCGTGGAAACCAGTCCGCCGCCGCCGGAGGCGAGCGCCGGCGGGGCGTCGTAGTCGGGAAGAATGAGCCTCTCGAGTTCCACCAGTCCGCGTCGAGCGCTCTTGCGGTAGACCTTGGCCAGTCTCGCGCGCTTGTTGGGCGGGGTGTGGAAGGCGGTGTCGACCATGCCGAGCGGAGAGAAGATGCGCTCCTGAGCGAACGCGGCGAAGCTCTGGCCAGTAAGGCGCTCGATGATCGCGCCCTGAAGGTCCATGGAGAGGCTGTAGAGCCATTTCGAGCCCGGCTGATAGGCGAGCGGGACTGGGGCCAGTCGATGGGCGAAGCCGGCGAGATCGGCGGCGCGCCAGGGATCGGCGCGCTCATAGAGCGGGGTCAGGGGATCGGCCGGATCGAAGCCGTAGGTGAAGCCGGCCGTGTGGGTCATCAGCTCGACCATGGTCGGAGAATGGTCGGTCGGCTCGAGCGTGGGGGAGCCCGCGGCATCCAGGCCGGAAAAGACCATCGGCCGGTCCCAGCCGGGAAGATGGCGGGAAATGGGATCGCTAGGCCGCCACAGGCCCTCCTCCCTTAGGATCATCATGGCGACGGCGGTGACCGGCTTGGTCATCGAATAGATGTGGAAGATGGTCTCCGGCCCGATCGGCTCGTCGGCGGCGAGGTCCCTCATACCCAGGAAGACGGTGTGGACGATGCGGCCGCGGCGCGCGACCAGCGCCGAGGCGCCGGCGAGCTCTCCTCTCGTGACGAGTTCGGAGAGGAGATCATCGATGCCGCTCAGCCCCTCGGCCGCCAGGCCGACCCCCTCGGGTCGCGCAGGCGAGAGATCGCGTAGCGCCGCCTCCATCGGCTGAGCGGTGGCCGCCACCCTAGCCGCCCAGATTGTCGGTGCGGTGGATGAAGTCGGCGACGTTGTCGTGCATCTCCTTCAGCGACGGGACGTGCACGTAAACCATGTGGCCGCTGGGATAGTAGTGGTACTCAATATTACCATCCAAACTCGCGGGGATCTGGAGATGGTGATCCTCGTACCAGCCCTCGAAGAAAGGCGTCGCGAGATCGAAGTAGCCGCCGTTGACCATGACCTTCAAATTGGGGTCCTGCTTCATGGCGTTGGCGAGATCGGGGAGCACGTCGGCCGCGCCTCGGGACGGATATCGCGAGCCGGGAGGCTGGTGCTCCATACTCCAGTATCTGAACAGCTCGATCTCGGGCTTGTAGACCTCGTCGCCTTTGTAGCCGAGATCCTTGCGCACGTAGTTATTGAACGCCGCCACATAGGCCGAGCTGATCGCGGCCGACTGCGGGTCGTACTCGGATCGCTCGCTCAGAGGATCGAGTGTGGGGCCTGAGAAACGCGTGTCGAGGCGCCCCGTTGTGGTGTCCTCCTCGCCCATGAGTTCATGTTCGAACTGGCCGCCGTCGACGCGCAGATTGGCTTTGATGATGTAGTCGACGGGCAGGCCGGTATATTTGGCGTACTGCTCGGCGACCTGTTGCTTGGTCGCCGGGTCAAGGGCGTAGCCCGCCTGAAGCGCGGCTGCATAGGGGCCGGTGGCGAAGGCCTCGACCTCTGAAAGGAAGGCCTTCAGGTCAGTCGGCTTTTGGCCAGGAAGCCTGTCATGGTACCAGGCCGTCGCCGCGTAGGTCGGAAGAGCGGTGACATAGGCCTCATCCGAGCCTGGATGGTAGTAAGGCCCATCGACCGAGAGCTCGAAGTCGAGAATCTGCGAGAGCAGGATGACGCCGTTGAAATCGATGTCATCGCCGGTTTCGAGGTCGTTGACCAAAACCGCCGAGCGCGGCGTCCCGTAACTTTCTCCGAAGAGATACTTGGGCGAATCCCAGCGCCCGTATTCGTCCAGAAAGCCGAGCACGAAACGCGAGAAGGCGTAAGCATCCGGATCCATGCCGTAGAAGGCCTTCTCCTTGTCCTTGCCGGCGACGCGAGAGAATCCGGTCCCCGGCGCGTCGACGAAGACGAGGTCGCTCGCATCGAGGAGGCTGAAGTCGTTGTTGACTGTCTCGTACGGGCCAGCCGGATCGTGGGCATTGTCCTTGGTCACCACCCGGCGCGGACCAAAGGCGCCCATGTGGAGCCACACGCTCGATGAGCCCGGTCCGCCATTGTAAAGGAAGGTGATCGGCCGGTTGGCGGAGGGGACGCCGTTCTTGAAATAGGCGACATAGAACATCGAGGCCTCGGCCCTGGGATTGGGCTTCACGCCCTCCCTGGCCTGCTCTTCCTCCTCCTTGGGATAGAGATCGTGCGTGCGCCACCCCTCATCGTCCCAGCCCTTGGGATGGACGACGATGGTTCCGATCACGGCGGTGTAGTCGATCTTCTGACCCTCGATCGTGACCGAGCCCTCGCTCTTGACCTGCCAGGGCGAGAAGATGACGCCGCGGTTCGGTGAAGCCGAGGAAAGGGCCGGGGGAGCGCCCTGCGGCGGGGCCTTCTGCGGCGGATGCGATTCAGCAGCCATTGCGGCGCTGGCGAGAAGACAGAGGGACGCTGCCAGAACCAGACGAGTCTTCACGGTAAATTCAGCCTCAAAGAACGGCGCCAAGTTAGATGGATGGCTCCCAATCCGCGATCCTGCGGAAACCGTCAAGCCTCGCTCGGCGGCCAGGGGGAAGGCCCGCCCTCGGCGATGAACCGATCGATGCGATCGCCGACGACGGAGAGCGGGACGCAGCCGAGCTTGAGGACCGCGTCATGGAAATGACGGATATCGAACTTGGGCCCAAGCGCCGTTTCCGCCTTTCGTCGTGAGGTCCAGATCGTCATTTCGCCCAGGTAGTAGGAGAGCGCCTGGCCGGGCCAGGAGATATACCGGTCGACCTCAGTGCCGACCTCCTGTCTCGAGAGCGCGGTATTGGCGGCCAGATAGTCGATGGCCCGCTCGCGGCTCCAGCCCATGGCGTGGATCCCGGTGTCGACCACCAGGCGGCAGGCACGCCAAGCCTGATAGCTCAGCATGCCGAAGCGATCGTAGGCGGTCTTGTACATGTCCATCTCCACGCCGAGCCGCTCGCAGTAGACGGCCCAGCCCTCGCCATAGGCGGAGATGTAGCTCTTCCGTCGATAATCGGGCAGATCCGGGATCTCGAGCGCGAGTGGGATCTGGAAGGCGTGCCCCGGCGCCGACTCGTGCAGAGTGAGGGCGGTCAAGGCGTAGAGCGGGCGCGCCGGAAGATCGTAGGTGTTCAGGAGATAGACGCCCAGGCCGCCGCGTCCGGCCGTGTAGAAGGGTGCAATGGAGGCGGGCACCGGACGGATGCCGAAGCGGGCCCGGGGCAGGCGGCCGAACCAGTCCTTGGCCTTCCCGTCGACCTCCTTGCAGATCCAGGCGGCGGCGTCGAGCAGGTCCTGAGGCGTCTTCACATAGAACCTGGAATCGGTGCGCAGCATGGCGATGAAGGCGGCAAAGTCGCCGGTGAATCCGGCCTCCTTCATGGTCTGGGCCATCTCGGCGCGGATCTTGGCCAGCTCCGAAAGGCCGGTGGCGTGGATCTCCTCGGGTGCAAGATCGAGGGTAGTGAACTCGCGGATCTTGGACCGGTAATAGGCCTTGCCGTCGGGAAGCGCCTCGGCGGCGATGGTCTCGCGGCAGCGGGGAAGATATTCGCCTCTCAGGAAGGTGAGGAGCTGGCGGTGGGCGGGGATGACCTCGCTTGCGATGACGGCCCTTCCCTCAGCGGCGAGCTCGGCCTTGAGCGCGGGCGCCATCGTGTCCGGCATGGCGGTGAACGGCTTGAAGAACTCGGTGGACTCCGGCGAGGCCGCCTCTGCGACCGTAGCGACCGACTCGTCTCGACCATGGAGCGTCACCTTGGGCGGGGTGAACCCTCTCGCCAATCCCAAGCGCATGGCGGCGATCTGTTGGGCGAAATACCGCGGCGTCTGCCGAATCTGCGCGATGTAGGCCCGGTAGTCTTCTTCACCATGGAACGTGCGGTGGGTGACGCCCAGCATCTCGGCCCAGAAGGAGGTGTCGGAATTGAAGGGCGCCTGCCAATCCTTGAACGACCAGGAGGCGAGGTTGGCGTCGATCTGACCCTTGTAGACGACGAAGTTGTCCTTTTCAGTGACCGAGAACGACTTGGGATCAAAGCTCGCCAGTTCGGTCTCGATCCCTCGCCACTTCTGGAGCCGGGCCTCCTGCGCCTCCACGGAGACGTCCGGAAGATAGGCGGGAATGGGCTCGTCCGCGTTGTAATCGGCGAACTGCGCGCGACGCCAATCCCACTCGGCCTCGGCGATCGCTTCGAATCGCGCCTCGTCGGGCGAGATCCGCGCCGGGGGCTCGCAGGCGGGTTGGCCGGCGGCCTCGCCGCGCCCGGCCATGGCCAAGGCGGCCGCGCCTGGAATGGCGCCGGAAAAGGCGCGCCTCGTCATGGGTTCCAACCGTCCCTCCCTGCAAAATTCAACCGCTCCTGATCCTCCCGCCCTTCGGCTCCATGGCGAGAGGCGCGCGGCCTGGCGGCTCGCAATAAAAAAGTTGCCGCTGGTCCGGCCAAGTCAATGATAGCCAAGATCCCCTCGCACCTTGCCTCGAAAGACCCAGTAGGACCACGCGGTGTAGGAGAGGATGACGGGAATGAGGACGATGGTCCCGATGAACAGGAAGAGTTGCGCGCTTGGGGCCGAGGCCGCCTCGGCGATGCTGAAGGCGTGGGGGACGACCATCGGCCAGAGGCTGATCCCGATCCCCAGGTACGACAAAAGGAACAGCGCCACTGAACCCATGAACGGCCCGGCGAGCGGCCCGCGCGCCAAGGAGCGCCAAACGAAGAGCGCCGCCGCGGCGGCGGCGATCGGGACCGGCCAAAGAAACGCGATGTGGTCGTGGAAGAACCACCGCCGGGCGATGTCGACGTCCATCAACGGGGTCCAGATGCTGACCGCGGCGATTCCGGCCAGCACGCCGATGAGGGCGAGCCGACCGAGCCGGCGCGCCCGCTCCTGGAGGGGATCCTCGGTCTTAATGATCAGCCAGCCGGCGCCCAGGAGCGCATAGCCGAAGACCAGGGAGGCGCCGGTGACGAAGGAGAAGGCGGAAAAGCAGTCGAGGCTCGTGCCCACGAAACGGCGGCCCGCCACCTTGAAGCCCTGGATGAATGCTCCCAGCACGATCCCTTGGGCGAAGGTGGCGAGCGTCGAACCCAGCCAGAAGCCGTAGTCCCAAAAGCCGCGCCGCTCGGCGTCGCGAAAGCGGAACTCGAAGGCGACCCCCCGGAAGACCAGGGCGAGAAGCATGATCAAGAGGGGGAAATATACGGCCGGGATGATGATTACATAGGCCAGCGGAAAGGCCGCAAGCAGACCGACGCCTCCCAGCACGAGCCAGGTCTCGTTGCCGTCCCACACTGGGGCGATCGAGTTCATCATCAGGTTGCGCGATTGGGCGTCGGGCGCGAAGCCGTAGAGAATGCCCACGCCCAGATCGAATCCGTCGAGGAGCACATAGAGGAAGACTCCGAGGCCCAGGATCGCGGTCCAGGCAAGGGTGAGTTCGCTGGGATGGGCGCTCATTCGGCTCCTTCCCCGTCTCCTTGCCGCGCGGCATGGCCAGTGGGGAGCGAGGTCACCGGCTGCTGAGGACGACCGCTCTCGACGGTCTGCTCGGGTCCTCCCTCCCCAACGCCGCGCCGGACGATCCTAGCCATCAGAAGGACGCCGCCCGGGTAGATGACGAGATAGGCCGCGGCATAGCCCAGAAAGCTCAGAAGAACGTTCCAGCCGGTGAGAGAGGGAGAGACCGACTGGGCTGTGCGAAGTAGGCCATAGACCGTCCAGGGCTGGCGACCGACCTCGGTCGTCGTCCAGCCGGCGATCACGGCGACGAATCCGATCGGCGAAGCGAGCTCGCAGGCGCGCAGGTAAAGTCGGTTGCGCCAGGGGCCGCCGGCAAAGCGAAGCAGCGCGCCGGCGAGGACGATGAGGAACATCACAATCCCCAGACCAACCATGATCCGGAACGCGAAGAACGGATAGATCACCGGCGCGCGATCCTTCGCCGGCCACTCGTCGAGCCCACGGACCAATCCGTTCGGATCGTGGGTCAAGATGAGGCTTCCCAGCATCGGGATCTCGACCACGTCGTGATTGGTCGCCTTGGCCTGGTCGGGAATGGCGAAAAGGATGAGCGGAATGCGGCGTCCGGTCTTCCAGTGGGCCTCGATGGCGGCGATCTTGGCTGGTTGAAACTGGAGCGTGTTGCGCCCGTGCAGATCGCCCAGCACCATCTGCGCGGGAACCAGCACGAGGGTGAGCCAAAGGCTCATGGAGAGCATGATCTTACCCTCCGCGACCGACTTGCCGCTGCGGATCAGCCAGGCGGAGACGCCGATCCCGACAAAGGCCGTGGTGACGTAGAACCCGACCACCGTATGGGCGAGGCGGTAGGGGAAGGAGGGATTGAAGATGATCGCCCACCAGTCGACCGGGAAGAAGCGGCCATCGATGATCTTGTAGCCGGCCGGCGTCTGCATCCAGCTGTTGGCCGAGAGGATCCAGAACGAGGAGAGCAGAGTGCCTGCCGCCACCATGAGGGCGGAGATGAAATGGGCCCAGGCCGGCACCAGCTTTCGCCCGAACAGGAGGATCCCGAGGAACGAGGCCTCCAGGAAGAAGGCGAAGAGCACCTCATAGGCCATCAGGGGCGAGAGGATGTTGGCGGTGGCGTCGGAAAAGCGGCTCCAATTGGTCCCGAATTGAAAGGGCATGATCACTCCGCTCACCACGCCCATGCCGAACGAGACCGAGAAGATCCGGGTCCAGAAACCGGAGATGCGGAACCACACCTCCTTGCGGGTGAAGAACCACAGGCCTTCGACGAGGGCGATGTAGGAGGCGAGCCCGACGGTGAAGGCGGGAAGCAGGATGTGCCAGGCGATGACCCAGGCGAACTGAAGCCGCGAGAGGATGAGCGGATCGAGGCTCATCTTGTCCTTGCTTCCTCGCCGAACGGATCAGCGGGCGCTGAGCACGCGTCGAAGCCGAAGCGCGCCATCCCTTGGGCGAATTCGGGTCCTGGCGGCGCCGAGGCATCGATAAAACCGCCCCGCGGGTGCGGAAGGATAAGGCGACGGGCGTGGAGCTGCAGCTTGAGGCCGGGGCCGAGGCGCCTGGAGGCTTCGTCCCCGTACTTTCGATCCCCCAGGATGGGATGGCCGAGGGCGAGCAGATGGGCCCGAAGCTGATGGGTGCGTCCGGTGAGCGGCTCCAGAGCAAGCCAGCCGGCCTGGTCTTGCCTTGCGAGCAAGGCGTAGCGGCTCACCGCGCTCCTCGCGCCCGCTACCTCTGGAGCAGCGGGCGCCATCCGCTCCATCTTCTTCCCAAATTGCTTGGCGAGAGCGAGGCTGATGAGCCCTCGTGCAGGCTCTGGCGCCCCGGCGGTGATCGCCCAGTAGATCTTGCGGGTCTCCCGCGTGCGGAAGGCTTCCGCCAGGAACGCGGCCGCCGAGACGCTGCGGCCCAGGACGATAGCCCCGCTCGTCTCCCTGTCCAGACGATGGACCAGGCGCGGGCGTGTCGGACCTTCGCCGAAAGCCGAAAGCAGAGCGTCGAGGCTGCGACCGATCCCTGTTCCCCCCTGGACCGCAAGTCCGGAGGGCTTGGCGAGCACCAGGACCAAGTCATCTTCGAGGATAACCAGGCTACGGGCGAACTTCACTTCCTGGCGAGAAAGGGAGGGGCCATCCGGGCTAGGCGACGGCGGCGGCGGAAGAGGCGGCACGCGCAGCCTCGCGCCTTCGGCAAGGCGTTCATCGGCCCGGATCCGCGAGCCGTTCATGCGGATCTGGCCGGTGCGGGCGAGCTTCTCGATCAGACTCTGTCCCAGGTGCGGCCAGCGCCGGCGCAGCCAGCGGTCGAGCCGCAGACCCGCCTCCTCCTCCGAGACGATCAATGTTTCGACCGCGCCCAATCTCGGCCTCCGTTCAGGCGGGCTCGACTTCGGCGGCGGCCTTGGTTTCGATCCTGGAGGAGGCGGTGAGCGTCCGGTGAACCGGACAACGCTGGGCGATCTCCACCAGCCGCGCGCGCTGCGTCTCGTCCAGCGGACCGTCGAGCTCGATGCGCCGTCTGAAGAGATCGGCCGGTTGGACGCCCTCCTCGCGACGATGGTCGACCGCCACATGGACGCGCTCGAGCGGCCAGGCCTTGCGGTCGGCGTAAAGGCGAAGGGTGAGTGCGGTGCAGGCGGCCAGACCCGCCGCGAGCAGGTCATGGGGAGCCGGCCCCGTAGCGCCGCCTCCGACCTCTATCGGTTCGTCGACCGGAAACGCGACGCCGCCGACGCTCATCTGGATTCCGAGCCGGCCCGGGCCGCGGTCGTGACAGGCGGCGGCGCCCGAAAGGAGGGGCGCGGCCGGTGCGGCCGTGACGGCGTCATGGACGAGATCCTCGAGGGTCGCCGCGAGATCGTCGAGAAGCGTCGCCTTGAGGCCGCGGCGCGCGCCGAGGGTCTCGGGGTTCTCGTAGCTCAGCCAGACTTCGCCTGGCCGATCCTCCCAGACCAACACCCGGGCCGGAAGGTCCAGTCCGACGACCCGGGAGCCGGCCAGGGCCGGGGCCCACTTCTTCGCACTGCCGAAAATGAAAAGAAGCGTCGGCGGAAGCTCCTCCCCCGCCGCCTTGGCGAGCGCCTGATGATCGATGCGGGCGAGGATGGTCAGGCCCTGCCGGTCGATGGCCGCTTCCAGACGCTCGGTGGTCTTGGCGAAACCCCAGCTGGACCTGACGGTCGAAAGCCTCTCGTTCATGAGCGCGCTCCCTCACTGTTCCTAGCGGCCTCACCCAGGCGAGGGCAAGCTGGGCTGGCGATCCCCAGGGCCGTGGCCAGGTCTTCGAAGTCGTCGGGAAGCGGCGCGACGATGCGGCGCGTTCCGCCGGCCGGATGGGGGATCACGAGGGCCAGGGCGTGCAGCATGACCCGACTCACCGGCTTGCCGGCCAGGACCAGGGCGCCGCCGTACCGAGCGTCCCCGGCGATGGGAGAACCAATGCCGGCCGTGTGGACGCGGAGCTGATGCATTCGCCCTGTGGCGGGCGAGAGCTCGACCAGCGCCGCCTCCTTCCTTCTCACCCGCACGCGCCAGGATGTGCGAGCAGATCGGGCCTCCGGATGATCCGCCGCGACGACGCGGACGAAGGCCTCCCGACCGATCTCCTCACGGGCCAGCGCCGCATCAATCGTTCCGTGATCGTGGGCCGGAGGCGGGGCGAGGATGGCGAGGTAGGTCTTCTTCACACGGCCGGCCATCAAGGCGCGGCCGATGAAGCCGGCGGCCGGCTTGGTCTTCGCGGCGAGGATCACCCCGCTGGTGCCGCGATCGAGGCGATGGGCGAGCTTCGGCCTCGCGCCGCTCGGCTTGACGAACGCGGCGAGAAGGTCATCGAGCGTGGCTGCGGCGATTCGGCCCCCCTGGCTGGAGAGGCCTGACGGTTTGTCGAAGGCGACGAACGCCTCGTCATCGAAAATGACGCGCGAGCGGATGAAGCGCGCCTCTTCAGGCGAAAGGGTCCGGACCGGCGTCTTCACGCCCTCTCTCCGGCTTTGGAGCTGCGGAGCGCCCGCCACTTTTCGAGGCGAGACTTGACCTCGGCCTCGGCTCCTTCGCCTTTGGGAGAATAGAAGACCTGGCGCTCGATCCCGTCGGGAAAGTAGTTCTGGCCGGAGAAGCCCTCTTCGGTGTTGTGGTCATAGATGTAGCCGCGGCCATAGCCCAGCGACTTCATCAGCCTCGTGGGCGCATTGAGGATGTGGCTGGGCGGAGCAAGCGATCCGGTTCCGGAAGCCAGCGCCGAGGCCTTGGAAAAGGCGATCGTCACGGCGTTGGACTTCGGCGCGCAGGCGAGATGGACGAGGGCCTGCGCGAGCGCCAGTTCGCCTTCGGGGCTGCCCAGGAAATCGTAGGCGTCGCGCGCCGCCACAGCGAGGTTCAAGGCCGCCGGATCGGCTTCGCCGACATCTTCCACGGCCATGCGGATGAGGCGTCGGGCGATATAGAGCGGGTCCTCGCCGCCGGCGAGCATCCGGGCCAGCCAATAGAGGGCCGCGTCTGGGTCCGAGCCGCGGACCGATTTGTGGAGCGCCGAGATCAGATTGTAGTGCTCTTCGCGATCCTTGTCGTAGGCGGGTCGGCGCTTCTGGAGGGCCGCAGCCATGGCGGGAATGTCGAGAGGCGCTTCTGGCGCGAGAGTGAAGAGGGTCTCGGCGAGGGAAAGGACATAGCGGCCGTCGCCGTCGGCGAGATCGATCATCGCGGCCCGCGCCTCGGAGGTCAGGGGCAGCGCCCGGTCCTCGAAGGCCTCCGCCTTGGAAAGGAGGCGCGAAAGGGCCTCCTCACCGAGGCGCTTCAGCACGAATACCTGACAGCGTGAAAGAAGAGCTCCGTTCAACTCGAACGAGGGGTTCTCGGTGGTGGCTCCGATGAGAGTCACCACGCCCTGCTCGACGAAGGGCAGGAAGCCATCCTGCTGGGCGCGATTGAAGCGATGGATCTCATCGACGAAGAGGAGCGTGCGGCGGCCTTGGGCGCGGCGCAGCCTGGCCGCCTCGAACGCCTTCTTGAGGTCGGCGACGCCGGAAAAGACCGCCGAGAGCTGATGGAATTCATAGCCGGCCTTCTCTGCGAGGAGCCGCGCGATCGTCGTCTTGCCGCTTCCCGGAGGGCCCCAGAGGATCATCGAGGAAAGCGATCCGGCCGCCGCCATGCGCCCGATCGTCCCTTCCGGCCCCAGGAGATGATCCTGGCCCAGGACGTCCTCCAGACGAGTGGGACGGAGCCGATCGGCCAAGGGACCCGCCGAAGGGGACTCCACCGTCTCGAAGAGGTCGCTCATGGGAGATCGTTCATGGAAGATCGCTCCTCGTCCAAAGCTAGTCCTGCACGGGACCGCAGACCATCAATCGATATGGGGCGCGCCTGCCAGAATGAGCCGCTCTCCGTCTAAGGCGCGAGACGGGCCTGGATTCGACGCGATCCGGGCCCAACTCCAATGGCGGCGACCCTTTCAGTCGCTGAACTGGGCGGTGATGGTGCGTCCGGCGCGCTCGAGAGAGATCGTCCATTGGCCCGCGCCGGCGGAGAGCGCTGAGGCGAGTTGCGCCGTCGAGGAGATCGGCCGGCCGTTCACCTCACGGATGAAGTCGCCAGGCTGGATGCCGATGTTCTGGGCCAGGCCCGGCCCGACGCTCTCGACGAGGACGCCGCGCCCGGAGAAGGGATCGACGCCGATCTGGTAGGCCTCGGCGGGCGAGAAGTTCACCACCTTGGCGCCGGAGAACGGATTGTTCCCACCGATAGTGCGGAGATCGGGCGGCGGGACGTCCGGTGGGGCGGCCACCCTGACCTGGAGCGTGCGCGCGGGCCCGCCGTTGTGGCGAACGACCACCGAGAGGACATCTCCCGGCGCATGGGTCCCGACTTGGTATTGCAGCGAGCCTGGGTCGTTCACCGCCGCGCCGTCGACGGAGGCGATGACATCCCCCTGAGTGATTCCGGCTCGGGCGGCTGGCCCGCCCGGCCAGACCTCGGCGGCCACCACCCCCTGCGGCGCGGAGAGCCCCAGGCTCTGGGCCATCTCCTCGGTGAGGGTCTGGGACTTGACCCCAAGCCAGGGGCGAACGACCTCGTGCACCCCCCCGAGCGCCGCGTCGACCACCTGCTTGGCCATGACGGCCGGGATGGCGAAGCCGATGCCCGCCGAGGCGCCTGAGCTGGAGACGATGGCGGTGTTCACCCCGATGAGGTCGCCGGCCATGTTGACGAGCGGACCGCCGGAATTGCCCGGATTGATCGGGGCGTCGGTCTGGATGAAGGAGGCGTAGTTGTTGGTCTCGACGTCCGAGCGCGCCAGGGCCGAAACGATCCCGTTAGTCACCGTCTGACCGACGCCGAAGGGATCGCCGATCGCGAGGACGAGGTCGCCGACCTTGGGCTGATCGGCGGCGTCTATTGCGATAGTGGGAAGGCTCTCGCCCTTGGCGTCGATCTTGAGGACGGCGAGATCGGCTCGCGGATCATCGAGAATCACCTTGGCTGGCCATTGTCGTCGATCGGAGGTCACCACCATGATCTCCTCGGCCCCCGCGATGACGTGATGGTTGGTGAGGATAACCCCATCGCTTCTGACGATCGATCCGGACCCCAGGGATTGCTGTATGGTGCTGCGAGGGATGCCGGCGAAGAGCCCCCAGAAGGGATCGAACTGGGTGCGCACCACTCTTCGCGAATAGACATTGACTACCGCCGGGGCGACCAGCTTCACGATGGGCGCGAAACTCAGGTTCATGACCTGGGCGTTGGGAGGAATGCGCCTCGGCGCCGGCAGCGGCGGCCCCGCTTGGGCGCGGCTCGAGGGCGCCGGTCCCGAGCAGGCGGCCAGAAGCGCCAAGGCGGGGATGAGGACGCGTAGAGCCATGGCTGCAATCTCCAGGAGAATCCTTCGGGGAAGGTTGAGTGGGCGTTTGGGCGCGATCATGGCCCGGAGTGACGAACACCGCGACGAGGCGGGCGAGGAGTAATGGCGGCCGAACCCCGCTTCCACATCGAACCGGACCTCATCCTGGCGATCCTCCTCATGGCCCTCGCCGGCTTCATTGCAACCATCGGCTTCCTCCGCCTGGGAGGCTACTTCGTCTCCTTCATGAGCGGCAACTCGACGCATTTGGCGACGGACTGGGCGCTTGGCGATGTCGCCGGCGCGCTCAGAGCCGGAACGCTGGTCGCAGTCTTTGTGGGCGGCGTCTTCGTAGGCAGTCTTCTTACCCACGGCTTTCCAAACTGGCACCGTCCGGCGATCCTGTGGATCGATGCGGCGCTGCTCGCCCTCGTCGCGGCCGGAGTGCCGAGCGGAGGCGATGGGGTGTGGCCGCTCGCCGCCGCCATGGGCCTGCAGAATTCGCTGCTGCACCGGACCCCCGCCGGGAGCGTCGGAAGGACCTATGTCACCGGCGTGCTCGTCCACTTGGGCGCGTCGCTGGCTGAAACAGTGGTGAAACCCAGCTGGGCTTGGCTCCCCCATGCTGTCATGTGGCTGGCCCTGATGATCGGCGCCATTACCGGCGCGCTCGCCTTTGCCGGTTTGGGCCTCGCCGGCCTCTATTTCGCGGTGTGCGGCGATCTCGCCCTGGCGGCGGGGGTGAGCTTCAACCTCCTTCCCAGGCGCAGCTAGGGCGCGGTTCACCTCTCGCATCGCGCGCCTCGCTCAGGGATCATCATCCAGAGGACAACCAACCCCGCACTCGACGGTTTCGGACCGCGACCGAATCGCCGCGAACGGCCGCTCGGGCGCAAAAAGCCGTTCGCGCGTCCCGAACCATTTGCGGCGGGCGGCATGGTTGAAGAACTGGACCAGATCAGCTTCGCTGCGGGCGCGCGCGGGCGCCAATTGCGGTCTAGAGGCTCGCGCTCAAGCCGCGGCGGACACGCTTGTTTCAGCCCCACGAGGAACGCGCCTGGGGGCGAGGGCATTCCTGACTGGCCCGCGCCGTCGTCTCGTCGCGGTCCCCGGAACCGGCGCCGTCATGCTTCATGCCTTGATCCACGACCCCTACCCGATCATCGCCGGCGTCTCGCTGATCGAAGGGGCGGTGATCGCGATCCTCTCGGGTGTGGGCTTCGCGATGGGCTATGTGAACCCCTACTTCGCGTTTGGCCTGCTCATCGCGGGGACCTTCCTGCAGGACGTGTGTTATTACAGGTTCGGTCAGTGGGCGGCCAAAAAGAAGAAGGTCCGCGACTTCGCGACAAGGACCAAGTTCCTGCGCGACGACCTTCTCACTCTCGAGACGGCCTGGAAGAAGGAGATGTTCGTCACCCTGCTGATGGCGAAGCTCGCTTACGGGCTCTATGTGCC
Source organism: Caulobacteraceae bacterium (assembly GCA_050729515.1). Taxonomy (GTDB): domain Bacteria; phylum Pseudomonadota; class Alphaproteobacteria; order Caulobacterales; family Caulobacteraceae; genus Acaudatibacter. Next base: position 20,951 of record JBOHLG010000003.1, on the reverse strand, counting down.
ATTTGTCATTGCGGCAGGGGTTTCGGAGGTTCCGTTCTTGCGCTTCGTCGCCGTTTCCCTGGCTATCTCGGCTCCGATCATCATCATCTGGGAAGGCGTGGGCTACGGAATGACCCGTCTGTTCGGTCTCGCCCATCACGGCACCTGGATCGCCAGCGGTGTCGGCGTCGTCGGTCTCGTAATCGTGTTCTTCGTGATGCGACGGGCCAGACGGCGCCTGAACACGAAAAAAGCCGTCAAGCAGAGCCACATCATCGAAAGCGACGCCAAGCCGGCGTGATAAGGGCGCCCTCAACGGCCGCCTGTACGCCGGAGCCGCCGCGTCGCGCGTTCACCGGCGGATGCAATCGGCATATGATAGTCGGCGGAGGGCCCCGTGAACCTCAACCATCTGCACCTCCACGTCGCGGACGCTGACCGGGCCGAGGCCTTCTACGGCCGCTGGTTCGGCCTTCGCCGTTCCGCCCAGCACGGCGAGATTCTCTTCATGAGGGACGGCGCCGGCCTCGATCTCGCCCTCGCCGCGGGCGAGCCGGACCGGATGCCCGCGTGGTTCCATTTCGGCTTCCGGCTGGAGAGCAAGGAGGAGGTGGCCGAGCTCCATTCGGCCATGGTGGAGGCTGAGGTCCCGATCCTCGCCGACCTCATCCGCGAGGACGACATGTGGGCCTTCCGCTGCGCCGACCCCGACGGCCATCCGATCGAGATCTACTGGGAGGACGAGTCGGCGCTCTGACCGGCGGCGTTGACACCGCGGCGCGCGTCTTGTCCGATCCTGGGCGGCGTCTGCGGGGGGAGCGCGTCATGGCGAAGGCAGGGGCGCAGGCCGAAGGGGTGGACGAGAAAAAGCGCCTTCCGGCCGGCCAGGTCGTCGCCGTAGCGGTCGGCAACGCCCTGCAATTCTACGATTTCCTGACCTATGCCTTCTTCGCGAGCCAGATCGGCCTCGCCTTCTTTCCCTCTCGCGATCCTTCGGCGAGCCTTCTCGCTTCCCTGGCGACCTTCGGGGCGGGGTTCCTGACCCGACCCGTGGGGGCGGTGGTGATCGGGCGGATCGCCGACCGCATTGGGCGCAAGCCGGCGATGATCCTCTCCTTTTCGTTGATGGGCGCTTCGATCGTCGGCCTGGCTCTCACGCCGCCCTTCGCCATGATCGGCTTGGCCGCGCCCGCCCTGGCGATCGGCTTTCGGCTCCTGCAGGGCTTTGCCCTCGGTGGTGAGGTCGGGCCTTCCACCGCCTTCCTGATCGAAGCGTCTCCTCCTTCGCGACGCGGCTTCTACGTTTCGCTCCAGAGCATGACGCAGGACGGCGCGGTGCTCGTCGCGGGTCTGGTCGGCTTCGGTCTTTCCAGCGTGATGACGGAAGGAGCGCTGGAAGCGTGGGGCTGGCGGGCCGCATTCCTGCTCGGGGCGGTGATCGTGCCCTTCGGCCTTCTGCTGCGCTCGCGACTCGCCGAAACCCTCCACGAGGGAGCGGCAGTGGAATCCGACGCTCGTGGGGATCGTTTTTTGGCCTACGCGAGGATCGCCATCGTCGGCTTCGTCTTGCTGGGCTCGGGGACGATCGTCTCCTACGTCCTGACGTACCTGACGACCTACGCCGAGACGACGCTGAAGATGGCCACGAGCGTGGCCTTCACCGCCACCATCGTCCAAGGCCTGGTCGGCGTCCTCTTTGATGCGCCCGGAGGCTGGCTCTCCGACCGTTTCGGCCGGCGAAGCGTGATGATCATCCCCTGGGCGCTTCTGCTTTGCGCCACTCTCCCCTGCTTCTGGGCGATCAGCCATTTTCGCACCGAGTCCGCCCTCATCTGGGCGACCGCGCTTCTTACGGTTTTCAGCTCGATTTCCGGCTCATCAGTGCTCGTCGCGATCACCGAGTCCCTGCCAAGATCGGTCCGGGCCGGAGCGCTGGGAACGATCTACGCGCTGGCCATCTCGGCGCTCGGCGGCTCCACCCAATTCATCATCGCCGACCTCATCCGGGTCACCAGGAGCCCGCTTGCGCCGGCCTGGTACATGGCGGCCGCCGTGGCGGTGGGGATCGCCGCCATGTTCTTCATCGGCGAGACCGCTCCGGCCCGGCCGGCGAAGAAGCGAACCGACACGGTTCGCCCCACTCCTCCGCCGCTTCGTCGTTCTCCTTCCCAGAGCTAGAGCGCAGGCGAGGAGACGAATCATTGACTTGCGCGGCCGCGCCCCTATCTAGCCGGAGGTAGGAGCGGGCCAAGGGCCCCGGGGGCGTTCCTTTCCAAGCGCCAAGCCCGCCCCCGCCTCAAGCTGGATGACCGATTTTTCCGAACTGGGCCTCAAGCCCCCCACCCTCGAAGCGGTGGCCCTGACCGGCTATACCGTCGCCACCCCGATCCAGGCCCAGGCGATCCCTTACGCCCTCGACGGCCGTGACGTTCTGGGAATCGCCCAGACCGGCACTGGGAAGACGGCGGCATTCACCCTTCCGATGATCGACCGCCTGGTCGCCGGCCGGGCCAAGGCGCGGATGCCGCGCTCGCTCGTGGTCGAGCCGACCCGCGAGCTCGCCGACCAGGTCGCCGCCTCCTTCGAGCGCTATTCGCATGGCCAGAAGCTCTCCTGGGCCCTACTCATCGGAGGGGTGCCGTTCGGCGAGCAGGAGATGAAGCTCGACCGCGGGGTCGACGTGCTCATCGCCACTCCCGGGCGCCTGCTCGACCACTTCGAGCGGGGCAAGCTCCTGCTCAGCGGCGTGCAGATCCTGGTCGTCGACGAGGCGGACCGAATGCTCGACATGGGCTTCATCCCGGACCTCGAGCGGATCTTCAAGCTGACCCCGCCGGTCAAGCAGACGCTCTTCTTCTCGGCCACTATGCCCCCGGAGATCACCCGCCTCACCAAGCAGTTCCTCAAAGATCCCAAGAGGATCGAAGCCTCGCGTCCGGCGACCGCCGCCGAGACCGTCAATCAGCACATCGTCAGGACTCCCTCGGCCGAGCCGGCGATCAAGCGCCTCGCCCTTCGCTCGCTCGCCTCGCGCGAGGACGTCGGCAATGGCATCGTCTTCTGCAACCGCAAGAGCGAGGTCGATGTCGTCGCCAGGTCGCTGAAGAAGCACGGCTTCAACGCCGCTCCGATCCATGGCGATCTCGACCAGCCGACCAGGACGCGCACTTTGGAGGCCTTCCGCCGCGGCGAGCTGAAGCTGCTGGTCGCCTCCGACGTCGCCGCCCGTGGCCTCGACATCCCGGATGTCAGCCACATCTTCAACTACGACGTCCCCCACCATCCCGACGACTACGTCCACCGGATCGGCCGCACAGGCCGGGCCGGCCGCTCGGGAGAGGCCTACATGCTGGCGTCACCTGCGGATGGGAGGGCCCTCGAGAAGGTCGAAAAGCTGATCGGCTCGAGAATCCCAGAAACGAGGCTTGAGATCGATTGGAGCCAGGCGAGCGAAACCCGCCGCGATCCACGTCGATCGGGGCGGGAGCATCGGCCGCGCCACGACGACCGCAAGGGCGGCTGGGGAAGGCCGGCCTCGGAGACCTCGGTCGCCTCCATGATCCCCTTGCCCGAAGCGCCGGCCGCACCGCGCGAGCCAGTATCGCACCAAGCGGAAAGGCCCTCGAATGCTGGACCCCGAAGACGTCGCGATCGCCGAGCGGTCCATCGTCCCGCGGCGGCCGCGCCTGAACCTCGCTCCGAGCGGGGGCCCGACCGCCAGCCTGAGCGCACGGCGGAGCGCATCGGCGGCCGGCCGAGCCATGAACCCGGGCCGCGCGGCCCGGTGCGCGGCTTCGGTGACGACCTCCCGGCCTTCCTCGCCAGACCGGCCCCGGCGCTCGACGAGGAGGGCTGACCGGCGACAGCCCGATCTCCTCGATCTTCGAGGCCGAAGAGTCTCGCCTGGACAGAGCAGTGAGCGGGAACTTTGGGGAGCGCGACTGCGCCGGCGTGCGGTGGTGGCGAGCGGAGGCCGCCGGCTCTAGACCGGCTTGGCCGGCTCGATGGTGACGCTCTCGCCGCAGCCGCAGGCGTCGGTCTCGTTGGGATTCCGAAACACGAAGCGGGAGGCTAGGCGATCGGTGCGCCAGTCGATCTCGGTCCCTAGCAGGAAGAGCACCGCCTTGGGCTCGATCAGAACCCTGACGCCCTTGTCCTCGACGATTTCGTCGAGCGGCGCCGCCTCGGCGGCGTATTCGACAACGTATTCCTGACCCGCGCAACCGCCGTTCTTCACGCCCACGCGCAGACCGATGCAGGGATGATCGGCCGCGGCCATGATCTCGCGCACACGCGCGGCCGCAGCCTCAGTCAAGGTGACCACCTTGGGCCGTTGCCGAGGCGAATTGGCTCGGCGGGTTTCGGTACGGGGCTCTGCGTCCATGATCAGAACATGTTGAGTTCGAGCTTGGCTTCGTCGCTCATTAGGGAGGGATCCCACGGCGGGTCGAAGACGAGATTAACGGTGCACCCGGTGACTCCCTCGATCTGCATCACCGCCTCGCGCACCCAGGTCGGCATGTCGCCGGCGACCGGACAGCCGGGAGCCGTCAGCGTCATGTCGATGGCCACGGCTTTGTCATCCGAGACGTCCACCTTGTAGATCAGGCCGAGCTCGTAGATGTCCACCGGGATCTCCGGATCGAAGACCGTCTTCAGCTTCTCCACGAGCTGGTCGGTGAGAAGATCCAGCTCCTGGCGGGAGAGCGTCGAGGCGCTTGAATCGGGACTTGCGTCATCCATCACGAAAAAAACGTCCGGGTGCGTTCGAGACCGTCCACGAGGGCATCGGCCTCCTCGAGGGTGTTATATAGGCCAAAGGAGGCGCGAGCGCTGGCGGTCAGACCGAAACGGCGCATGAGCGGCTCGGCGCAGTGGGTCCCGGCCCGCACGGCTACCCCCTGACGGTCGAGGATCTGGGCGATATCGTGGGGATGGGCGCCTTCCATGACGAAGGAGAAGATCGCGCCCTTGCCCGTCGCGCGGCCGATCTCGGTGAGCCAGTTGGCGCCGGAGATCCGTTCCTCGACATGGGCGTAGAGCCCGGCCTCGTGGGCGGCGACGGCCTCGCGGTCGAGTCCCGAGAGCCAGACAATGGCGGCGTGGAGGCCGATCGCCTCCAGGATCGGCGGCGTTCCGGCCTCAAAGCGATGGGGCGGCTCGCCATAGGTGATCGCTTCTTCGGAGACCTGACCGATCATCTCCCCGCCTCCCTGGTAGGGTCTCATGGCTCCGAGCCGCTCGGCCTTGCCGTAGAGGGCGCCGATTCCGGTCGGGCCATAGAGCTTGTGGCCGGAAAAGGCGTAGAAATCGACATCGAGGGCGCGCACATCGACGGGGCGATGAACGATCGCCTGGGCGCCGTCGACCAGCACTGCCGCGCCGGCCTGGTGGGCGAGATGGGCGATCTCGGCGATGGGGTTGATCGTCCCCAGCACATTGGACATGTGGCTCACCGCCACCATTCGGGTGCGAGGCCCGATGAGCCGACCAAGCGCCGCCATGTCGAGACTTCCATCATCGAGGACTGGGGCGAAGTGCAAGGAAACGCCCGCTCGCTCGCGAAGGAAATGCCAGGGGACGATGTTGGCGTGGTGCTCCATCTGGGTGAGGACGATCTCATCGCCCGCACCCCACTCTGCGCCGAAGGAGGCGGCGACGAGATTGATCGCTTCGGTGGCGCCTCGGGTGAAGACGATTTCCGAAGCTTCGGCCGCATTGATGAAGCGGGCGACGGCGGCCCTCGCCGCCTCGTAAGCTTCGGTAGTTTCGTTGGCGAGGGTGTGAACGCCGCGGTGGACGTTGGCGTAGGAGCTCTCGGCCGCGCGATTCATCGCCTCGAACACCGCCCTGGGCTTCTGGGCGGAGGCGGCGCTGTCGAGATAGACGAGAGGCCGGCCATTCACTTCGCGCTCCAGGATTGGGAAGCAGGCGCGCGCGGCGAGGGGATCAAAGCTCATCAGAGCCTCTCCAGCCGGTCACCGAGCCAAGCCTCCAGGCGATCGCGGACTGGACCCGGATCGATCCGGGTCAGGGGCTCGGCCAGGAAACCGGCAAGAAGGAAGGCGCGCGCTTCGGCTTCGCCCATCCCGCGCTGGCGGGCGTAAAAGAGGGCGTCCTCGTCGAGCGCGCCGATGGTGTTTCCGTGGGAGCAGGCGACGTCGTCGGCGAAGATCTCGAGCTCGGGCTTGGCGTCGAACTCGGCGCGCTCGGAGAGCACCAGGGCGTGGCAGCCCATCTTGGCGTCGGTCCCGTCCGCGCCTCTCTCGACCACCACGCGCCCCTGGAAGACGCCTCGCGCCTGGCCGCTCACCGCCGCCTTGACGAGCTGATCGGTGGCGCCTGCCGGCGCTACGTGGTCCACGAGGGTCGTGATGTCGGCGTGCCGCCGGTCAGAGGCGAGGATCACCCCATCGAGCCGGACGACCGCGCCTTGTCCTGGATGCCGCACGACGGTCTCGAGCCGCTGACGCCGGGCGCCCGCGCAAAGAAGCAGCTGATCGAAGCGCGAGCCGGCGGAGAGGCGGACCTCGGCGCGATTGACCGAGATCGCCCCTTCGCACTCGTCGGTGAGGACGATCCGCTCGAGGCTCGCCCCCTCGTCAAGTCCGATCGCCAGATCGGTCTCCGAGACGACCGCCTCCCCCTCGGACTCATGGCTTTCGAGGAGAACGAGGCGCGCACCCTTGGCCACCTCGAGGCGAAGTCGTCCGACTTGGGCGCCGATCCCGCCGAGGAGACGGAGGGCGAGGCTCTGGATTTCGCCAGGGCCAATCCTCACAACATCCTCGATCCCGCCGTTGACGAGGACGATCTCGCGCTCGGCCAGGCCCGCGAACGGGCCCGGGCGATCCGGCGGCGTCGCCTTTGGCGAAAGCGGCGGCATGACGCGCAGCAGGCTGCGGATGTCACTCCACCGCCAACCTTCCTCGCGGCGGGAAGGAAGCTCGGAAAGATCGCCGGTCTCGATGGCTCTGGCGAGGCTCACGCCGCCTCCCTCACCCACTTCTCGTAGCCTTCGCGTTCCAGCTCGAGAGCGAGATCGGCGTTTCCGGAAGCGACGATGCGCCCGCCGACGAGGATGTGCACCCGGTCGGGCCTCACGTAGTCGAGAAGGCGCTGATAATGGGTGATGACCAGCATCGCCCGGTCTGGCCCGCGAAGGGCGTTGATCCCGTCGGCGACGATCCGCAGCGCGTCGATGTCCAGGCCGCTGTCGGTCTCGTCCAGGATCGCCAGCCTCGGCGAAAGCATCGCCATCTGAAGGATTTCCATCCTTTTCTTCTCACCGCCGGAGAAGCCGACGTTGAGCGGGCGCTTGAGCATTTCGGGGTCGATCTTGAGGCGCGCGGCCTCGGCGCGGACGGCTTTCAGGAATTCCGGGGCCCCGATTTCACTCTCGCCCCTCGCCCTCTTCTGGGCGTTCAGCGCCGTGCGGATGAACGCGAGCGCCGCCGATCCCGGAATCTCGACCGGGTACTGGAAGGAAAGGAAGAGGCCTTTCACCGCCCGCTCGTTGGGGGAGAGCCCGAGAATGTCCTCGCCATCGAGCCTGGCTGCGCCGCTCGCCACCTCGTAGCCTGGCCGGCCGGCGAGCGCGAAGGCGAGCGTCGATTTCCCCGCCCCGTTTGGGCCCATCACCGCGTGAACCTCGCCCTGCGGCAGGGCGAGGCTCAGTCCCTCCAGTATCGGCTTGTGGTCGACGATAACCTTGAGGTTTTCGATGGAAAGTATTCCGGCCTCAGACATTTTCTCCCCTGAAGTCGATGAATTCGAGGCGATTTCCAAACGGATCGAAGACGAAGATCCGCTTCACCTCGTCGAGTTCGCCGTCCTCCACTACCTCGAGGCCCTCGGCCCGGGCGCGACCGGCGAGTCCGTCGATGTTCTCGAAAAGGAAGGCCACGTGGGCCCTGCGGGCGGCGCGGAAGGGCGTCTCCACCCCCAGGTGGATCTTGACATCGCCGCGCTCAAACCAGCAGCCGCCGCGCGCCGCCAGGGGCTGAGGCTTGGCCTTCTCCGGAAGGCCCAGGAGCGCGCCATAGAAGGCGCGGGCCTTCTCCTCGCCGCCGGCGGGTATGGCGAGCTGGACGTGATCGATGGAAAGGACACTCATCCGACGCTGCCTTCGAGCGAGATCGCGACCAACTTCTGGGCCTCGACCGCGAACTCCATGGGAAGCTCCTGGAGGACTTCCCTGACGAAGCCGTTGACGAGAAGCTGGACCGCCTCCTCCTCGGAAAGGCCGCGCTGCATGGCGTAGAAGAGCTGGTCCTCGGAGAGGCGGGTGGTGGTGGCCTCGTGCTCGAAATGGACCTGAGCGTTGCGCGCCTCGATGTAGGGGGTGGTGTGGGCGGCGCATTTCTTGCCGATGAGCAGGGAGTCGCACTGGGTGAAGTTGCGTGCGCCCTTGGCTTTAGGATGGGCTGAGACGAGACCGCGATAGGTGTTGCTCGAGGAGCCGGCCGAGATTCCTTTCGAGATGATCCTGGAGCGAGTGTTCGCCCCCAGATGGATCATCTTGGTTCCGGTGTCCGCCTGCTGGAAGTGATTGGTGATGGCGATCGAATAGAACTCGCCGGAAGACCCCTCCCCGCGCAGGATACAGGATGGATATTTCCAGGTGATCGCCGAGCCGGTCTCGACCTGGGTCCAGGAGACCTTGGACCTCGCGCCGCGGCAGTCGGCTCGCTTGGTGACGAAGTTGTAGATGCCTCCCCGCCCCTCGGCGTCGCCGGGGTACCAATTCTGGACCGTGGAGTATTTGATCTCGGCGTCGGCGAGGGCGACGAGCTCGACCACCGCGGCGTGGAGCTGGTTCTCATCGCGCATGGGAGCGGTGCATCCTTCGAGATAGGAAACGTAGGCCCCCTCCTCGGCGATGATCAGAGTGCGCTCGAACTGCCCCGACTTCTCGGCATTGATGCGGAAGTAGGTGGAGAGCTCCATGGGGCACCGCACGCCCTTGGGAACGAAGACGAAGCTGCCGTCGGAGAAGACGGCGCTGTTGAGGCACGCGAAGAAGTTGTCGGAGACCGGCACGACCGAGCCGAGGTAGGCGCGAACCAGCTCGCCGTGGTCCCTGATCGCCTCGCTCATCGGGCAGAAGATCACCCCGGCCTCGGCCAGTTCGCGTTTGAAGGTGGTGAGAACCGAGACGCTGTCGAAAACCGCGTCCACCGCGTAGCGCGGCGCGCCCTCCACCCCGGCCAGGACCTCCTGCTCCCGAAGTGGGATGCCGAGCTTGTCGTAGGTGGCCAGCAGCTCTGGATCCACCTCGGCGAGGGTCTTGGGGCCGGCCTTGGCCTTGGGCGCGGCGTAGTAGAAGGCGTCCTGATAGTCGATGGGGGCAAACCGGACCCGCGCCCAGGCCGGCGTCTCGAGTTCTCTCCAGCGCCGGAAGGCGTCGAGCCGCCATTCAAGCATCCATTCCGGCTCGCCCTTGGCCGCCGAAATGAAGCGGATCGTATCCTCCGAGAGCCCGCGGGGCGCGAACTCCTGGGCGATGTCGGTGACGAATCCGTGCTTGTAGCGCTCGAGTTCACGGACCTCCTCGAGGGTCTGAGGCAGAGCGGCCATCAGGCGAACTCCTGCGCCCGAGTGGAAGAAGCGACGCGTCGGTGGCGCTCGTAGGACTCGAGCCAGGCCTCTGCGCAGAGGCGCCAGTCCTCGTCGGTGCTCGCCCAGCCGCCGCTGACCCGGATCTGGAATCCGGCGAGGTCGGAGCGCCCCATGGCGCTCGCCACGCGGCTCGGCTCGACCCTCCCCGAGGAGCAGGCGGCGCCGGCGCTCACCATCACGCCGGCCAGATCGAGGGCCATCACCTGCACCTCCGAGGCGTGACCGGGCGCAGCGATGCAGAGGGTCTGGGAAAGGCGCGGCGCGGCCGCGCCCAGCACCTGCGCGCCCTGGGCGCAGAGTTGAGCGGCCAGCTCATCGCGCCATTGGGAGCCGTCGGCGGCAAGTCCAAGCTCGATCCTTGCGAGCTCCGCCTGGGCGACGGCGGCCGCAGCGCCGAAACCAGCGATGCCGGAAAGGTTCTCGGTGCCGGCGCGAAGGCCGCTCTCCTGGCCCCCACCGAAGAAGAGCGGATGGAGCTGGGCGCGCTCGCCGGCAACGAGGGCCGCCGCCCCTTGCGGCCCGCCGAGCTTGTGGGCGGAGAGAGAGAGCGTATCGGCGCCCAGATCCTCCATCGAGAGCAGAATCTTTCCCGCCGCCTGGACGGCGTCGACGTGCAGCCAGCCATCGGCCGCGGCGACCAGACGCGCGGCGTCGCTGACCGGCTGGATCACCCCGGTCTCGTTGTTGGCGGCCATCAGGCAGACGAGGGGCCGGCCGCCCGACCTTAGCCTCGTCACAAGCCAGTCGAGATCGGCGCGACCGTCGCTCAAGACCGGCCAGGTCTCGACCGGAACGCCGCTTTCCTCGGCGTTTCGTCTCACCGTGTCATGCTCGGTGGCGCCAAGGAGGATCCGATCCGCGCCCCAGCGCACGGCGCTGAAGATGGCGAGCGCGTTGGCCTCGGCGCCGCCGCTGACGAAGGCGACCGCCTGGCTCGACGCCCCGACGAGGGCGCCCACCTGATCCCTGGCTAACTCAATCATCTGGCGGGCCGTTCGGCCGTCCGCGTGGACGCTGGAAGGGTTGGCTCCGATCCCGAGCGCCCGCGCCGCGGCCTCGATCGCCTCGGGCCTGGGCCGAGCAGTGGCGTTGTAGTCGAGATAGACCTTCACGCCGCCTTCGCCTCCCTGGTGAGTCGACCGGCCAGCACGTCGGCGAGCGACACCCCGGCGAGATAGGCGTGGATCTGCGCCCCGGTCTCGGCCCAGAGGTCATGGGTGAGGCAGCGCGCCCCGCCCTTCATGCAGCCCGGACCGACGCCGGCGCAGCGCACCGCGCGCAACGGCTCATCGACTGCCGTCACGACTTCGGCGACCGAGATGTCCTCGGCCGGACGGGCCAGCCGATAGCCGCCGCCCGGACCGCGCACCGAAGCGACCAGGCCCGATCGCCTCAGGCGGGCGAAGAGCTGTTCCAGGTATGGGCGCGAGATCTGCTGGGCCTGGGCGATGTCGGCGAGCGCCGCGGTGGGCCGCTCGCGGCGTCGCGCCAATTCGATCATGGCCATCACGGCGTACCGGCCCCGCGTGCCCAGTTGCATTCCGCCGCCTCTCGCTCGAAGAAGAGTCGCTATTTCCTCGCCTTCACGCGAGGCTTGTTGCTACAAGCCGCCGCCTGAAAGAGACCGCCATCGTTGGCCCTCTTGGCGAGACCCCCTATCTAGGAAAACCAAGCTGGTTAGTCAACTATTCCGCTCCGCCGTTCGCCCGCTCAGGACGGCGGTGCGCGGGCCGGATCCCCATGCCTGAACTGGTGCTCACCGGAGCGACGGGACGCATCGAGGCGCGCTATTCGGGGCGCAAGGAGCCGACCGCGTCCATCGCCCTCATCCTCCACCCTCATCCCAAGGCCGGGGGGCAGATGAACCATCCGGTCGCCGTGCAGCTCTTCCACCTCTTCATGAAGCGCGGCTTCAACGTGCTGAGATTCAATTTCCGCGGCGTGGGCAAGAGCCAAGGGGAGTTCGACGCCGGCATTGGCGAACTCGCCGACGCCGCGACAGCCTTCGACTGGCTGCAATCGACCCATCCGGCCGCGGAAGAGTGCTGGGTGGCCGGCTTCGATTTCGGGGCCTGGATCGGCATGCAGCTCCTGATGCGACGGCCCGAGACCGACGGCTTCATCTCGGTCTCGCCGCCCACCAACATGTACGATTTCAGCTTCCTCGCCCCCTGCCCGGCCTCCGGCCTGATCCTTCACGGATCGGAGGACACCGTCGTCCCGCCTGTCGATGTGGAGCGGGTGGTCTCCAAACTGCGCACCCAGAAGGGCATCGTCATCGACTACGAACTGGTGGAGGGAGGGGGCCATTTCTGGAGCGACAACCTCTTCGAGGTCGAGCGGCGCGTCGGCGCCTACCTCGACAAGCGCCTCGCGCAGAGGGGATAGGGGGCGTGCGCCTTGACGTCGGGCGCTCGTCTCGCTAGCTGGCCCGCCGATGACCGATCGCGCCTTTCTCTCCCGCGCCTACCCCCGTTCGCTCTAGCGAGCGGCCGGTCATCCATGCCCGGATCGCCACCCCCCTGGTCGGCGACGGGCTCACCTAAGAAGGAGACGGTCTCCGGCCGCACGACGAAGGAGACTCTCCCGTGACCACGCCTTTTTCGCCCCGATCGGACTTCCTTCGGGTCATGACCGAGCGAGGCTTCATCCATCAGTGCACCGACCTTGGGGCGCTCGACGAGGCGGCGCTCGCCGGCCCCCTTTGCGCCTATGTCGGCTACGACGCCACGGCCGATAGCCTGCACATCGGCAACCTGGTCTCGATCATGATGCTCCGCTGGCTGCAGAAGTGCGGCGGGCGGCCCATCGTGCTCATGGGAGGGGCGACGACGCGGGTCGGAGATCCCACCGACAAGGACCAGCAGCGCCCCCTCCTCTCCGAAGCGGAAATCACCGCCAACCTTGCTGGGATAGGACGCACCTTCTCGACGTTCCTGACGTTCGGAGATGGCGGGTCCCAGCCGGTCATGGTCGACAACCTCGACTGGCTGGGCGGGCTCAAATACCTCGAGTTCCTCCGGGAATTCGGAATCCACTTCTCGGTCAACCGGATGCTCGCCTTCGACTCGGTGCGCTTGCGCCTGGAACGCGAGCAGCCGCTCTCGTTCCTCGAGTTCAACTACATGCTCATGCAGGCGGTGGACTTCCTGGAGCTCAACCGACGCTTCTCCTGCGTGCTGCAGATGGGCGGCTCAGACCAGTGGGGGAACATCGTCAATGGCGTCGAGCTGATCCGCCGAATGGAGGGCAAGTCCGCCTTCGGGCTCACCACCCATCTTCTCGCCACCGCCTCGGGCGAGAAGATGGGCAAGAGCGTCGGGGGCGCGGTCTGGCTCAGCGCCGAGCGCCTCAGCCCCTGGGACTACTGGCAGATGTGGCGCAACGTGGAGGATGCCGATGTCGGCCGGTTCCTGAAGATCTTCACCGAGCTTCCGCTCGCGGAGATCGCCCGCATGGAGGGTCTGCGCGGGGCGGAGATCAACGAAGCCAAGAAGGTCCTGGCCAATGTAGCCACCGGGCTCCTCCACGGCGAGGAGGCGGCGCGCGCGGCGGCGGAAGGGGCGAAAGCGGCGTTCGAAGAGGGGCGCCTTTCGGCCGAGATTCCCACCCTGGTGGTGGAGAAGACAGCTCTGATGGCGGGGATTCCGCTCGCCAATCTTGCCCATGAAGCCGGCCTTGCGGAATCTCGAGGCGCGGCCCGACGGCTGGCGGCTGGCGGCGGGCTTCGGGTCAACGATATCGCCGAGGCTGATGGCGCGCGGCTGATCGGGCCCGGGGACCTCGACGACCAGGGTCTCATCAAGCTCGCCGCCGGCCGCAAACGGATCGTGCTGGTGCGTCCGTCGGAATGAGGCGCGAAGTAAGACTGAGGAGGGATGAAGATGAGCGTGGAAGCAGGCGAAAAGGCTCCGGATTTCGAATTGCCCGGCGATGATGGTCCGGTCCGCCTTTCCAAGTTTCGAGGCGGGCCCGTCGTCCTCTATTTCTATCCCAAGGACGATACGTCCGGCTGCACCGCCGAGGCCAAGGCGTTCACCGACAAGAGGGCGGCGTTCGCCGCGGCCGGAGCGACGGTGATCGGAGTCTCGAAGGATTCTCCGGCCAAGCACGCGAAATTCCGCGCCAAATATGCGCTCGCCCCCATCCTCGCCTCCGATGAAAACGGCACGATGCTCGAGCGCTGGGGTGTGTGGCTCGAAAAGAGCCTCTATGGTCGAAAATACATGGGGATAGACCGCTCAACCTTCCTCATCGACGGCGAAGGGGTCGTTCGCCGTGTGTGGCGCAAGGTGAAGGTGCCGGGACACGCCGAGGCCGTTCTGGAGGCGGTCAAGGCGCTCTAGTTCCGTGAGGCGATCGGTCCTGCCCATCGGCTCTGGCGCGAGGTCGGCGGCCGCGATACGGTCCGGCTGACGCAGGGCTTTCGAGGAGACCGGCCCCCCATCCGACCCAAGCCGCGCTCTCGCCACGTCATTCCCTCTTGAAAAGAGGCCAAAGCGATGTTCAGCAAACCCGCAACGCCCCAGAACGCCGCGAACCCGCAATCAGGGCCGCCGCCGCAGCCCTCCGAAGGTGGGAGCTTGGCCGCTCGTCGCCCGACCGGCCAGAAGGCCGCCTCCCTCATCGCCAGCGACATGACCATTGAGGGCAATGTCTCCTGCGGGGGCGAGCTGCAGATCGACGGCCAGGTCAAGGGCGATGTGCGGGTCGAACAGGTGACGGTCGGCGACGGCGGCCAGGTCGAGGGCGGCATCTTCGCCGAGGCCGTGGAAGTGCGCGGCCGCGTCTCCGGCTCGATCACCGCCAAGCAGGTGCGCCTCTATGGCGCCTGCCATGTGGACGGCGACATCAGTCACGAGCAACTCGCCATGGAGACTGGGGCCTTCTTCCAGGGCCGCTCCCTGCGCCTGCAGCGCTCCCAGCCGGCCGTTCAGCCGCCCCAACACCCGCCCCGCTCAAGCGAGCCGGTCCAGGCGAACCCGGCCCCCGCCAAGGACTCCGGCAACGGCGTCGCCGCCAAGGCAGAGCCCAGAGCATGACCGCCGAGAGAGTCGAGGCGCCAGCGCCTTCGAAGCTGGCGGCGGACCGACGGATCGATCCGCGCATCAAGCAGCTCTTCGGCGCATTCCCGCCGTCCCCCAAGCTTGGTGATGCCGGCAGTCGCGAGGCGCTGCTCGCCGAACAGGTCGGACCCGGCGCCGCCGAGCGCGCGGCCGCCCAGAAGGCGTTTATGGATATGGTGGACACCGAGGAGGTCGCCCCGTCAGCCGGGCTTTCCATCTCCACCGAGACCTTCCGCTCCACGCCGGACGGCAACGAGATCAAGGTCCTCGTCATGCGTCCCGAGGGCGGAGGGGCGAGACCCGGGGTGGTCTACCTCCACGGCGGCGGAATGGCCTCGATGAGCGCCTTCGACGGCATGTACCGGGCCTGGGGCCGCCTCATCGCCGGGCAGGGCGTCGCGGTCGCCATGGTCGATTTCCGCAACTGCCTGACGGCGTCGTCTGCGCCCCAGGTCGCGCCCTTCCCCGCCGGGCTCAACGATTGCGTCAGTGGGATAAAATGGGTTTGCGGCGAGGCCGGCCGGCTTGGCATCGACGAGAAGCGCATCATCGTTGCCGGCGAAAGCGGCGGGGGCAATCTCACCCTCGCCTCGGCCCTGAAACTGAAGTGGGAGGGCGAGCTCTCTCTGGTGAGCGGTCTTTACGCGCTTTGCCCCTACATCGCCGGAACGTGGCCGCAGGAGCGATATCCCTCCTCAGAGGAGAACAACGGCATTCTCCTGGACCTGCACAACAACCGGGGCGCCATGGGATATGGAATCGAGGCGCTGGAGGGGAAAGACCCCCTCGCCTGGCCTGCTTTCGCCACCCGCGAGGACGTGACGGGCTTTCCCAGGACGATGATCAGCGTCAACGAGTGCGATCCCCTGCGCGACGAAGGAATCGAATTCTATCGCCTGCTACTCAAGGCCGGCGTTCCGGCCCGCTGCCGCCAGGCCATGGGAACCATCCACGGAACCGAGATCTTCGCCATCTGCTGCCCGGACATCAGCCGTGAGGCGGCCCGCAGCATCGCGGACTTCACCCGCGGCTAGACCATGCCGTGCTCGGCGGGGATCGGATCGGGCTGCCCCTCAGGGAGCGCGAGGAGCTCGGCTTCGGCCTCCCCGGCTCGCAATCGGCCCAGCAGAGTTTCGGGGTCCCACTTCACCCCCACCGGATTGGCGGCGAAGGCTGGACCGGCCATGTAGGCGTTCGCCTCGGCCGCGGTCATGGCGTCGACCTGGAATTCCATGCGGTTGCCGTCCAGATCCTTGTAGTAGAGCGAGAACGTGATCCACCGTCTCGCCCTCTCTCACGACGGCGTTCGCCAAGCTGTGTGCTGGGAGGGCCGGCGGCGCAATGGGCAGCGTCTCAATCGCCTTCACGCCGAGCCCCGACTCTCTGGGCGAGGGAAGCGGCCATGAACCGGTCGAGGTCGCCGTCGAGCACGCCCTGGACATCGGATGTCTCCACGCCCGTGCGCAGATCCTTGACCATCTGATAGGGCTGCATGACGTAGGATCGGATCTGGTGGCCCCAGCCAATATCGGTCTTGGCGTCCTCCACCGCCTTGGCCGCCTCCTCCCGCTTCTGGAGCTCGAGTTCGTAAAGCCGGGCGCGGAGCATTTTCCAGGCCTGGTCGCGGTTCTGGTGCTGGGATCGCTCGTTCTGGCAGGCCACGACGATGCCGCTCGGAACGTGGGTGAGGCGCACCGCCGAGTCGGTCTTGTTGACATGCTGGCCCCCCGCTCCGCTGGCGCGATAGGTGTCGGTGCGCACGTCGGCCGGATTGATGTCGATCGTGATGGTCTCGTCGACCACTGGATAGACCCACACGGAGGCGAAACTGGTGTGGCGCCTGGCGTTGGCGTCGAAGGGGGAGATGCGGACCAGACGATGCACGCCGGCCTCGGTCTTGAGCCATCCGTAGGCGTTGGCGCCCTCGATTTTCAGGGTCGCCGATTTGATGCCTGCCTGCTCACCCGGCGTCTCTTCGATCACCTCGACGTCCATGCCCCGCGCCGCGGCCCAGCGGGCGTACATACGAAGAAGCATCGCCGCCCAGTCGGCGGATTCGGTTCCCCCGGCCCCGGAGTTCACCTCCAGGAAACTGTCGGCGGCATCGGCTTCGCCCGAGAGCAGGGCCTCGAGTTCCGCCCGTTCGGACAGCTTCGCCAGATCGGCCAGTTGTCGTGCGGCGTCTTCGAGGGAGTCGGAGTCGCCCTCCTCCTCGGCGAGCTCGGCGAAGTCGGCGGCGTCGGAGAGTTCGCGTTCGATCCGACGGATGGACTCGATCCGCTCGGAAAGCAGGGTGCGCTCGCGCATCACCGCCTGAGCGGCGGCGGCGTCGCTCCAGAAACCCTCTTCGCCGGCGCGACCATCGAGTTCGGCAAGTCTTCCCTGCGCCGCATCCCAGTCAAAGACGCCTCCGAAGAATGGAAAGGGATCGGCCAATCTGCGCCTTGGCGCTTTCGAGATCCGCGCGCATGGTCGTCCAGCCTCCGTCCTCTTTGAAGGGGGCGGCTGATAGCTCCAGCCAGACTTCAATACAATCCGTCGAGCGTCTGAGGCGGGCGGACCGGCTTGGCGCTCTTGGGGATAGGGGAGATGATCGGCGACGGCGGAGGCGCCGGCGCGGCGGCGGGCGTGAAGCCCTGGCCGGTCAGATCCTCGCCGGAGACCAGGACAGGCGAGGGCTGCGGCCGCGGTTCGGTCCCCGGCCGGAAGGCTTCCCGGTTCCCCCCCACCATGGCGAACTTGGCGTCCGGAGGCGCCACGAAGTCCAAGGGCGGGTAGGCCTTGAGCGCTTCCTGCATGAACTCGATGAAGATCGGCAGGGCGACCTGCGCCCCGGTCTGGCCGTTACCCAAGGAGCGGTTGTCGTCGAAGCCGACGAAGACCCCCACCACGATCTGGGGAGAAAATCCCATGAACCAGGCGCTGCGGTAGTCATTGGTGGTGCCCGTCTTGCCGCCGATCGGGCGGCCGAGGATTCGCGCCGCATAGCCGGTGCCGTGCTGCACGACCCCTTCGAGCATGGTGTCGATCTGATAGGCGGTGATCGGGTCGATGAGCTGCTCGCCGGTCGGCGAAACGTCGGGCCCGAACGCGCCCGAGTAGGGGGCTTCACAGGAATCGCAACTGCGGTCGTCGGCCCGATAGATGGTCTTGCCGTTTCGATCGTCGATGAGAGCGATGAGACGGGGTGAGACCTTTCGTCCGCCGTTGACGAAGGAGGAGTAGGCGGTGGTCATCCGAAGGACCGTCGTCTCGTCCGCCCCGAGCGCCATGGAGAGGACCGGCGCCATGTGATCGACGACGCCAAATTCCTTGGCCAGATCCACGATCCGGCTCATTCCTACCCTCTGGGCGATGCGAACGGTCATGGCGTTGAGCGAGAGCACCAAGCCGCGACGGAAGTAGCTTGGTCCGTAGAAGCGGTGCTCATAGTTCTCCGGACGCCACGGCTTGCCATCATAGCCCACCAACGTAAGAGGCGCGTCGAGCACCACGCTGGCCGGCGTGAAATCGCCGCTCTGAAGGGCGGCCGCATAGACGAAGGGCTTGAAGGACGAGCCAGGCTGCCGGTAGGCCTGCGTGGCGCGGTCGAACTTCGAGAGCGAGTAGCTGTAGCCTCCGACCATGGCCAAGACCCGGCCGGTATCGGGCTGCATGGCGACGATCGCTCCGTTGACCGCGGGGACTTGCTTGAGCAGGAGCCCCCCGCTAGGGCTCGGCTCGACAAAGACGAGATCGCCGACCTTGAGGCCCTTGCCGGCTCTGGCCCACGCGACGTCAGCGGGAACTATCTGGCCGATGGCGTCGTCCTGAGCGATCTCGGCCCTGATGAGGTCTCCCGAAACCTCGGTGATCACCGCCGCCCGCCACTTCTTCCGTTCCGAAGGCGGCGAGGCTGCGAGCGCGGCCTTTTGCCAGCCCGGCACGATCGCCACATGGCCCCAGGCCCCACGCCAGCCGTGAGCCCGGTCATAGGTTTCGAGACCGTCCATGAGCGCGATGCGCGCGGCGGTCTGCAGACGCGGAACGAGCGTGGTCCTGACGTAGTAGCCGCCTTCGTCGAGATCCCCGCCGACGCTCTTGAGCTGCTCGGCCTCGTGGTGGGCCTCGGCGACGAAATAGTCGGCGTCGTGATATTCGGTCCTCACCGGGGCTGGCTGGACCACGAGATCCTCGGCCATGGCCGAGCGCGCGTCCGGCCAGCTCACCCAGCCCAGTTCGGCCATCTCGCGCAAGATCAAGTTGCGACGGCGGATCGCCGCCGCCTTGTCTTGGATCGGACGGTAGTTGTCCGGACCCTTTGGAAGGGCGGCGAGATAGGCGCACTGCGCCAGCGAGAGGTCGGAGACGGATTTGCCGAAATAGTTGTAGGCCGCCGCTCCCACCCCATAGGAGCGATAACCCAGCCAGATTTCGTTCAGGTAGAGCTCGAGGATCCGCTGCTTGGAGAGGACCTGCTCGAGGCGAGTGGCGAGGTACGCCTCCTTCACCTTTCGACCGACGGTAATCTCGTTGTTGAGCAGGACGTTCTTGGCGACCTGCTGAGTTATCGTCGAACCACCCTCGGGTCGTCTCCCCTGGAGCAGGTTGTAGACGTCTTTGATCATCGCCCGCGAGGTGCCGCCGACATCGACGCCGCCGTGCTCGAAGAAGCTGTGATCCTCGGCCGCGAGGAAGGCGTAGATCAGGCGCGGCGGCATCTGGTCATAGGGGACGTAGATGCGCCGTACGGTGGAGAACTCCCCGATCAGGGTGCCGTCCCACGCATAGACCCGTGTCGCGGTCGGGGGATGGTAGTCGGCGAGGTCCTGCGCGCTCGGCATCTGATAGAAAAGGACGCCGGCGTAGACGAAGGCGGCCAAGCTGGCGATGGCCACCGCCGCGCCGATGATGAAACCCGCCCTGGCGAGCCCGCGACCTGGGGGATCCAAGACTTCACACGCCTCCGCTCGGACGCCCATGCCGCCAGCGGCGGTGCTCTAGCCCCGTTCGTTGCAGGCGCCAACGGGCGCGGAGTCGCGCCCCTTCAGCGAGAGGCGATCTCCATTTGGCCATCGAAATAGGAATCGATGGCTCCGGCCACCGCGTCCATCAGTCGGGTTCGACTGGCCGGATCCATCAACCGTCGCTCGTCGAGCGAGTTGGTGAGAAAGCCCATCTCCAGAAGCACGGCCGGTACGTCCGGGGCGAGGAGCACGAAGTAGCTGGCGTCGCGATGGCTCTTGGGCAAAAGGTCGACGCCGTCGGCGGAAATGTCGTCGACGAGCAGATTGGCGAAATCGGCGGAGCGGTTGCGCGTGCTGCGCTGGGAGAGCGCGAGAAGGATGCGGCCCACCGCCGGATCATCGTCCCGCTCGGCCGCGCGCCGGAACCATTCGTGTCCGGAAAGAACCTGTCCAACCCTGGCCGTGCCCTGGTCAGAGAGGGTGTAGACGCTGGCTCCATGGATCGAAGGCGCGTCGCCAGAGTCGGCGTGGAGGGAAATGAAGAGATCGGCCCCGGCCCGGCGAGCGATCTGCACCCTCTCCTCGAGCGGAACGAAGACATCGCTGTCCCTGGTCAAGACGACCTTGTAGCGCCCCTCGCTCTCCAGGCGCCGGGCGAGGGCGCGGGCGGCGGCGAGGGTGATGGTCTTTTCCTCGACCAAGGAGCCATGCGTCCCCGGATCCTTGCCGCCGTGACCGGGATCGATGACGATCACCTTGCGCCGCCATGTCGGGGGCGAGGCCGCGAAAGTCTGCGCCAGAGCGACCGTCGCGGGTTTCGCCTCGGGACCGGATGTGGACGCCGCATCGATATCGATGACGTAACGCCAGTGGTTCACTCCATCAGCCGGCGGGAGAAGAAAACGTCGGCGGATCCGCCCCTCGCGATCAAGGTCGAGGACGAGCCGCGCGCCCTCCGGTCCGGATCGCATCGACCACGTCTTCACCAGGCCCCGGCCGGGGCCTGAAGAGCGCCCCGTTCCCGAAAGGTCGGAAAAAGCCAGGACCACCCGCCGCGTAGCGCCATCGCCCAGGACGGGTCGCGCCGAGGCCTCGTCGGCGAGGTCCAGGACGACCCGCGTCGTGCCGCCATCGCTCCCGAAGCGCACGTCCATCAAACCAAAGCCGGAAGGTTCCAGGAGGCTCGCGCCGTTCCTTGTGGCGGCCATGGCCGCCACGGCCGCGGCGCAGCCCGCGGCGAGGCTCAGGGCGAGCCAGAAACCCGCCCACCGCGATCCGATCACGCCGGCTCGCCCGCCCGCCATTCAGCCGCCCTATGCCCGTGAATAACCAAACCCAT
>JBOHLG010000002.1:0-223580 GCA_050729515.1 Caulobacteraceae bacterium | reverse complement strand
CCCAGACCGCGACCATTTCGCCAGGCGCGCTCGAGCCGGGCAACGTCCGGTTGGTCGCTTTTCATATCTCCCTGCACCCCATCCCACCTCCCTTCGTCTTTCCATTCTCACGTTCGCATTGGTGCGGCGAGCCTCATCGAATCAGGATATCTGGGCGGCCCGCGCTCCCCGCACCTCGATCTGCTCCAGAGCCCGCGCGGTCGCAGCCGAAAGCCGATCACGAGCCTCGCGGCCCAGCGAGGACACCGGCCGAGCCGCAAATCCCTTGCGCGCACGTTCTAGCTGCGGCCGACATTCGGCGTCGGACCAGTTTCCGCTCGCCATCGATCTCGTCCAGAAGTTCAAAACGCCCCACCAGACGAAGCAGGCGTGTGCGAAGCCGCTCAGGAAGAGTCTGCGCCCGGTCCACGGTGACGTGATCTCGATTACGCTCCTTGCGTCAGAGACCAGTGATCCTGTCATGGCCTCGCGCATGAAAATGAAAGAGTGAATCGCCTCGTGCACCAGCGCCTCGACAAGTACGGGCCGCGTGCATTTCGTTTCGTGGACATCGACCATGAGCGAAACTCTGGCGTTGTGGGCCAGTGAGATCGAGCTGAAGCGCGACTCCTCCAGGGAGGAGCGCAAGGCGAGAACGTCGATGCTCTCGCGCCACAGCGCGAAAGCCGCCGCGACGGCGCGCATCGCCCTGATCGCTTCCGACAGCTTCGGCCTGGCCGCGCGCCACTCCGCGGCCGAAGTCCGGCGCAGGACCGCGGCGGCGGTGCGAAATTCGGTGGGGCCGGCCAGATCGACTCGCACCGACGTTCCCGCAAGACGCTCGCCCCGCCGCGGCGCCGCTGAATCGACGAAGCGATCGCCGAGCGCCGTCCAGCCCGATGACGGACCTGGCTCGGTCTTTCCGGCGAGCGTCAACTCGGCCATGAGGCTCGCTGCAATCGGACCGGGATCGAACGATTCTCCGAGCCGGACCGCAAGCAGTCGCGAGGCCACGAGCGGCGCGCGCAGGAATGCGCGGCGTCGCGGTGCGCCGATCAGCGCAAGTCCAGCCTGAATGGCCGCGGCCGCCTCGTCGCGACTGGCGAGATCTTCAAGAAGAAGGCCCACGTGCGCCTCGTACCGATGACGCCAGGCCGTCGGCGTCTCGCTGATGCGCCTCCACTCAAGGAGGTCGACAATTTTCTCCCATTCCTTGGCGCCGCCGGCGCGCCCGTCGAGACCTCCGCGTGCCTCAGCGCGAGCCATGCCGGATGAGATCGACCGGGACAGCGGTTCCCGGATCGCCCGCATTGAGGCATTGCACGACCCCAAGTAGGAGCAATCGGCGCAGGAAATCCGCGGCGGCGCCGACCGAGTCTTGGCATCGCAGATCTTGGAGGCCGAACGGGCGGCCGTTGCAACAGAGTTCGAGATCGCTCGACAGGCGAGAGGGAAACTCGGCGACCTTGCCCAGCGCGTGCAGTTCGACTTTCTCGTCGGAGAGCGAAAGCGAACTCATCAAATGAGGTGCGGCGCGGAATCGCTCGCCGCCCTTCAGTTTGCCACCTCGCCCCATGAGGCCCAGCAACCCCATCGGCGAGCGCTGCCGCTGGGCGGCGAGGAGTTCGCAGAACGCTTCGCCGACCTCACGAAAATCCTCTTCAGAGATCAGGCGCATCAGCCGCCTCGCTTCGGCCGTTTCGTCCGGGCCGAGGTTGAACGCGCCAATCGGAAGGTAGCGACGGAACCGCGGGTCCCGGTCGGCGGCGATGGTGACGGCGGTCAGGATGGCGTCGAGATAGGTCTTTGGATGCAGACCAATGGTCAGATGGCAGGAGAGGTCGTCCTGTGCGCAGGCGTCGTGCAGCACGCCGCGCGGAATGTAGAGGGAGTCACCCATTTCAAGGGTTATCACGGTGGAGTGCGGCCCCATCCGCGGCATCGCTTCCTCCATCTGGAAGGGCATCGGCGCATCGGCGGCGCAGGCGCCCATGCGCCAGCTCTTGGAGCCGATCAGTTGGAGTACGAAGACATCGTGGGAGTCGTAGTGGGTGATGAAGCCGTGACCGTGGGCCGGAGTAAGATAGAGATTGCACCAGACACGTGTCTTCAGCTCGCCCTCGAGGCCCCTGGCGAGTTCGGCGATTGCCGGCAACTGACGATCGATTCCATTGAAGATCAGGGTTCGTCCGTCTCCCCAGTCATCCAGGGCCTGCGAGGCGGAACAGTGGTGGTTGGCCGAATCTTCTGTGGTGGGAGCGTGGCCCGGCCCACCTACGGTGTGGAAAAGGCGCCCGCCGCGATCCGGATCGAACATCATAAGTTCGAGGTCGTGGAGGCTCACCAAGCCCGCGAACGGATCGAGCAGGGATATGGGCCGCGCGAGGAGCCAGCGCACGCCGAAATCACGCTCGAGAAAAGTCTGTGCGGGCCTTTCGCCGAGGATCCGCTGGAGCCAGATCAGCCGCTCGCCGGAAGACGGCAGACTCTCAAGGCGTCCCGGCGGGGTGCTCGCAGTGATCGGACCATCCAAAGGATCGAGGTCAGCCTGGGCTGCCGTCGAAGTTCACGTTCGGCCGCTGGCCCTGATAATAGGCGACGCACCCGCTGGCGTAGGCCATTCGCGGCGCCAGACCGATGCTCCCGATCGCGCCTGCGGCGGCCGCGAGCTGAGCCAGGCGGGTGAGGGCCGAACGCCGGCTCAGCCTGTCTTCCTCCACCGCACTCTCACTGATGGGAATCCGCTTTCTCATCTTTCGCCCCAACTGCAGCATACCACCACTATCCAGAGTAAAACACCCGATCGTCGATTTGACAATCCCATGTTTGAGGAGTGTGTCCTTGGCTCCGTTCAACCCAGCGCCCGACCGGGAGGCGGGTTGTTTGTGGCGGAGTTCCATCGACGGCCGGGAACAGGGACCTCGGATTTCCCAGCTCGGCGCATGAGTCGCGTCGTTGTCGATGATGACATCGGCGTGGCCGGTCGGTTGCTCGGTCGCGGATAATGCTCGTTGAAAGGTATGTAGCGGTTGCGGTAGCGCCGCTCGACCTCGGCCACCGACCGAAGAACCGTGTGACCGCGCGCGCACACCAGAGCCATCGCTTCTTCAAACGAGACGCGGAGGAAGATGCGCAGATCTGACGGCTCGAAGAGTTCCGCCCGCAGGAGGAAGACGCCGTCGAAAAGCAGCACGGACCTGGAGCCGACGAAGGTGAGTGGCGGACAAAGCGCGACCTCCGCGTGGCGGTCGTAGACCGCCGTCCGGACTCTCCGATCCCCGTCCGGACGGAGCGAGTCGAGCAATGATCGGTGTAGAGCCTCAAAATCGTAACCGCCTTCGTGGCAACCGTTGGATGACTCCACGCCCCGGCAGTATCGCTGCGCCCAAGGATGCAGAAAGCCCTCGATGTAGGCACGAACGACGTCGTGGCCCCGGATCGCAGAACGCGCGCGAGATCGTCGGCTAGAGGGGTCTTGCCGGCTGCGGGGGCCCCATCGATGGGCACTCGTCGGATGAGAAATCCTGATCGAGCCGACCGCCGCGGCCAAGTGATTCAAAAGTTCCGTCCGGGAGCCGCACAATGATCGACTTCACGCCCCGATCAGTTCTCGCCCGATGAGGAAGCGCCGGATCTCGTTGGTCCCGGCCCCGATGTCGTAGAGCTTGGCGTCGCGCAGCAGGCGCTCGACGCCGGATTCCTTGAGGTAGCCCGCTCCGCCCAGCGCCTGGATGGCCTCGAGCGCGCAACGCACCGCGTTTTCCGAGGCGAGGAGGATGGCGCCGGCGGCGTCGAACCTCGCCCCCTTGCCGGCGTCGCAGGCGCGCGCCACGGCATAGACGTAGGCCCTGGCCGAATTGAGGGCGACGTACATGTCGGCGACCTTCCCCTGCATGAGCTGGAAGGATCCGATGGGCGAGCCGAACTGCTTGCGCTCGCGCACGTAGGGGAGAACCCGATCGAGGCAGGCCTGCATGATGCCCAGCGGCCCGGCCGCCAGCACCGCGCGCTCGAAGTCGAGGCCGCTCATCAGGACGCCAGCCCCGCCGCCGATCGGCCCCAGCACATTCTCCTCGGCGACGAAACAGTCTTCGAAGACGAGTTCGCCGGTGTCCGAGCCGCGCATACCCATCTTGTCGAGCTTCTGGGCGGAGCGGAACCCGGCCATGCCGCGCTCAATGAGGAAGGCGGTGATGCCCCGGCTGCCGGCGTCCGGATCGGTCTTGGCGTAGACCACCGCCACGTCGGCGCGAGGCGCGTTGGTGATCCAGAACTTGGCCCCGTTGAGGACGTACCCGCCGTCTTTCCGCTCAGCCCTCAGGCGCATCGAGACGACGTCTGAGCCCGCCTCGGCCTCGCTCATCGCCAGGGCGCCCAGATGCTCCCCGCTGATCAGACGCGGCAGCAGACGGCGCTTCTGCTCATCGGTTCCATAGCGGCGGATCTGGTTGATGCAGAGGTTCGAGTGGGCGCCGTAGGAAAGTCCTACTGCCGCCGAGGCGCGCGAGACCTCCTCCATGGCCAGGACATGCTCGAGGTAGCCGAGGCCGAGCCCCCCGAATTCCTCCTCAACGGTGATCCCGTGAAGGCCGGCCACGCCCATCTTGGGCCAGAGCTGGCGCGGGAAGGCGTTCGACTCGTCGATCTCGGCGGCGAGGGGAGCGATCTCCGTACTCGCGAAGCGCTCGGCGGCGGCGCGGATTGCCTCGGCGGTTTCGCCCAGGCCGAAATCCATCATCGGAGCCGAGCTCATCGGGGCGTTCTAGTGGATTTTCCGGCGAAGCGGGATCGCTTCGCCGAAGAGGAAAGGCGCCAGATTCAAGATCATGTGCGCATCCTTGTCGCAAAAGCATTCCCCGCTTTTGCGGGGTGCGCTCTAGCACGCCCGGGCGCGCCCGGGCGAGACGCCTCAGGCTTTGGGCGTCCCGCGCCGCGGTCGGCCCAGCCCCGAGAAAAGCCCCCAGACGGCGAAGACGAAGAGGGCGACGCCCGCCAGGCCCAGGCCCCATCCCCAGGCGTCGCCGGCGATCGGCGAGGGCGTCGCGGTCTGGGCCTCGAAACCCCAGCGGATGGCCGCGAAGAAGAGGACGACGCCGATGAGTCCGGCGAGAAAGATCCCGAGGTTCGCCGCCTGACGCGAGCGCAGGGCGAGGTCCTTGCGACCTTCGCCGAGGCGCGCGCCGCCGCCCGCGGGCGACCGCCCGGTCGATGGAAGCTTGGCCGCTCCTGGCTCGGCATCCGCTTCGAGGTCGAGGTCCGGGCCTCCCACCGGTTCGATGTCCCGAGGCGACTCTGGGCCACCATCTTCGGGAAAAAGTCGCTCGACCCGAGAGGCGACGGAGGCCGCGGCGATCTCGGCGGCGCTTGGGCCCAAGGATTCATGGAAACGTGGCGGGCCATCGCGGTCGGCGTGATCCCTCTCGGCGGTCGCCCGATCGCCGTCCAGCCGGGCCCTGAGCGCCACCGGCGTGGCGCTGGGAAGCAAGGCGGCCGCCTCGAAGTCGATCTTGGGAGGAAGCACCGGGCTCGGCGCGACCGGCCAGGGCGCGTCCGGCTTCAGGAACAGGAGCTTCTCGCTGGCCCGGCGGCGGACCAGGGCGTCGATCACGATCCGCTCTCCCTCGAAGTCGGCGCGACGCCACAATTCCATCGCGGCCGCAGCCTCGAGCATCCGCCCTTCGTTGAGACGCCTTACGGTGGTCGATCGGCGGAAGTTCTCGAGGCCGATGTTGAAGGCGAAGGACGCCAGGGCGTCGAACTGGTTCTGGCTCAAGGGGGCGTGGATCCACTCGTTGATCGCCGCGGCGACGGCTATCAGATCCCAGGCGAGCAGGGCCTCGGCTTCGGCTTCGGTGACGATCCCACCGGTCCGGGCCGAGCTGGTGTGGCCGTAGCCGATGGTCCAGCGACCATCCTCCAGTTCGGCGGCCTGGGCGCGGAAGCCCTCGAAGCGCTTGATGAGGACGACCGCGGCTCTGGAGAGTTGTCGGCGAGGCTCCATGACTCCTCCGTCCCACTGTGGGACATCCAACGCGGGGCTTCAAACCGAAGCGAGCAAGAAGCGCGCCCTTCGAGTTCTCGTTTATCAAACCTGGAATGCTGAAGCTTGGATGTGCAACACCCGGCCGTCCGGCGCGTTTTTCCCGTGGACTTCAGGTCCGGTTCAGGCGCGTCCCGGTAAGACACGCGCTTGCCAACACAGTTTTTCGCGAGGCCTTCCATGACAAGACGAATACTTTTCGGCGCTCCCTCGGCGCTCGCCCTCGCCGTCATCCTCGCCGCGGCCCTTGTCGGCTGCCATGGCTCCAACCCGCCTCAGGCGAACACCAGCCTCGCCGCCGCTCCCGCGCCCGACGCGGCCCTGCCGCTCTCCAACACGACGACCCCGCCGCTGGCCCCCGCCCCGACGGCGGCGGCGCTCGCCCCGACCCCCCCTCCGCCGGTGCGACGCCTCGCCGATCCCAGCGACATCTACGCCTTCACCGACCGGGCCGCGGAGCTCGCCTACGGCTTCGGCTCCGCGCCTCCTGACTACGGATTCGATTACGACGGGGTGACCCCATGGGCGTGGCGGAGCAACGACGGATACGAGACCGTGGCCGAACCGCTTCCCGGCGGGGAGTGGCGCTCCTACTACTATGACCCCGGCTCGGATCAGCCGTTCCTGGTGAGGGGCCCGGACGGCGCCTACGCCTTCGAGAATGGCGCGCTGGTGGGGGTCTACAGTCCTTACGGCCGCCCCTTGCCGCGGAACCAATGGTCCGCTCGCCGCGAATGGGCCGGTCGGTATCTCGCAAGGGCCAGGGGCTTGTGGCAGGCTTCGAACCACGGGGCCCATTTCGGCGTCTCGCGGGCCGACTGGTACGCCCGACGCGGCGAGATCCAGCGCCAGCGTCAGGCCTGGACCCAGGCGCGCGCCTCCGATCCGGCCTGGGGGACCTATCACGGCCAGCACGCCCAGGCGGAACAGGCCCAGTGGGGTCAGGAACGCTGGCGCCGTGAAGCCGAGGCCTATCGCATCGACCAGGCCGCCAATGATGTCGCCGCCGCGCGCGCCGAGCGCCGCGCGGCCCTGGAAGCCCGGCCAGGTCGACCACCGACGGCTCCGATGCGAGCCGCCCGGGCCGCGCCCCCCAATCAGCCGAACCCCACCGGCCCCAACGCCATCAATCAGCGACGCGCCGCGGCCATGGCGCAGTACCAGGCCGCCCGGGCGGCCCAGATGGCGGTCCCAGGACGACGCCGAGCGCCGCCTGCTGGAGCGAGCCCCAAGCCTAGCCCCGCTCAGGACCAAGCGGCGAACGAGAACCGCGCTAGCCGGACCTCGGCTATGCGACAGCAGCAGTCGACCGTGCGCCACGCCCAGATCCAGGCCGCCCAGGCCGGCGAGGCCGCCGCCCGCGCCCAGGCGGCCGCAGCGAGAGCCCACACCGCCCAGGCCCAGGCGAACCTACGCGCCCAGCGCCAGCTCTCCGCCCAGGATCAGGCGAGGGCCCAGGCCCAGGCCCAATATGCCCATCAGGCCCAGAGGCAGGCCGCTCAGCAGCGCGCCCAGGCGGCCAGGGACCGAGCGGGCCGCCCCGGTTCCGCCCATCAGGGCGCCCAGATGCGCAACCAGCAGGAGGCGGTGGCGCGCCAGCGGGCGCTCGCCGCCGATCAGTCGCGCGCCGCCCACCAGGCGCAGATGCAGCTGAGCAAGGCGCGCGCGACGCAAGCCAGGGTCGCCGCCCAATCCCAGGCGAGGATCGCCGCCGCCCAATCGCGCATCCGCGCCGAGCAGAGGCCGGCTGGCCATCCCGCCCCCGCCCACCCGTCACCGAGCCAGGAGCAGAAGAAGCAGGATCCGGCCTGAGAGACGCGGGGGTGCGAGCCGGCGGTCCACGAGGGGAAGCTGGAAGGATAGGATCGCTCTCAAGGCGAATCACCTCTCGAGGCTGCGGTGCGCGAGGGCCAAGTCTTCATCTGTCAGGCGTGCGGCTCGGCCCAGGCGAGGTGGTCGGGACGGTGCCCAGATTGCGCGGCCTGGAACAGCCTTGTGGAGGAGGCGGTCGGCCCCGCGGCGGCCCGAAGAGTCCCCAGGAGCGCCAAGCGGGCGCGCGTCGCCTTCGAAACCCTGGACGAGGCGACGCCGGCGGCGCCGCGCATCGCTACCGGCCTTGCGGAGTTCGACCGGGTCTGCGGCGGTGGAGTGGTCGAGGGCTCGACCCTCCTGCTCGCCGGCGATCCGGGCGTAGGCAAGTCGACCCTGGTCCTGCAGATGTGCGGCCAGGCGGCGCTGAGGGGACGAAAATGCGCCTACGTCTCCGGCGAGGAGGCCCTGACCCAGATCCGCGAGCGGGCGGCGAGGCTCGGCCTCGCCTCGGCGCCCGTTTCGCTCGCCGCTGAGACCTCGCTGGCAGCCATCTTGCACGGACTCGAGGCCGAACACTTCGACCTGGCGGTGATTGATTCCATCCAGACCCTGTGGAGCGAGGCGTTCGATGCCGGGCCCGGCTCGGTGACCCAGGTGCGCGCCTGCGCCGCCGATCTGGCGAGGCTGGCGCGGCGCCGCAGGACCGCCATCGTCCTTGTCGGCCACGTCACCAAGGATGGCCAGATCGCCGGTCCCCGAGTGGTCGAGCACATGGTCGACGCCGTCCTCTCCTTCGAGGGCGAACGCGGCTATCCTTTCCGGATCCTGCGGGCGGCGAAGAACCGCTTCGGGGCGGTCGATGAGATCGGCGTCTTCGAGATGGGTGAAGGGGGCCTCGCCGAAGTGGCCAACCCCTCGGCCCTCTTCCTTGGCCCCAGCGGCGAGCGGGCCGCCGGCGCGGCGGTCTTCGCCGGGATCGAGGGCTCGCGCCCGGTGCTGGTCGAGTTCCAGGCCCTGGTCGCGCCCAGCGCGTTCGCCACCCCCCGCCGGGCCGTGGTCGGATGGGATGCCGGACGCCTGGCCATGATCCTTGCCGTTCTGGAGGCCAGATGCGGTCTTGGTTTCGGCGCCCGCGATGTATACTTGAATGTCGCCGGGGGATTGAAGATCAACGAACCGGCGGCCGATCTCGCCGCCGCCGCGGCTCTCGCCTCCTCCGCGATGGAGAGCGCCCTGCCTCAGGACTGTGCAGTATTCGGCGAGATCAGCCTTTCGGGAGATGTCCGCGCGGTGAATCGCTCGGAATTGAGGATCAAGGAGGCGGCCAAGCTGGGTTTTCGGACCGCGCTCGCCCCTCGCGGGACCAAGGCGCCCTCGGACGGCGGCCCGGGCGTGAGGGTAATCGGCGCCGCCCGCCTTTCCGAAGCCATGGCGCGGATCGGCGAGGGCCGATGGGACGAGGCCCCCTCATGACGCTCTTCGACCTCGTCGCCGGGCTTATCCTCGCAGCTTCTGCGCTCGCCGGGCTGGTGAGGGGCTTCACACGCGAGGTCACCACCATCGTCGCCTTTATCCTGGCCGCGATCCTCTCCTTTGCGGCCTTGAGGTTCACCGGGCCCGTCTTCGCCCAGGCGATCCCGATCGTCTGGATGGCCGACGCCGCCGCCCTCCTCGTCGGCTTCGTCTTCGCCTACATCGTGCTTCGCCTCCTCGGCGGGGCCCTGACCCGGCGTATCCGCGACGATCACCGCCTCTCGGGGCCAGACCGGGTCCTCGGCCTCATCGCCGGCCTCGCCCGCGGCCTCATCGTGATCGGAGCCTTCGCCCTCGTGGTCAACGCCGCCGCCGCGCCGGACCAGCCGCCGGCCTGGATCGCCCGCGCCCGGCTCTATCCCCTGGCCAGCGACGCCGGCTTGGCCATGAGCCGGCTCGCGCCTCGTCGCTTCGGTCTCGCCGGCTGGGCCGGCAAGCCGATCAAGGCGAGCTATATCGACCGGCGCGGACCGGACGCCGACATGGGGGGCGGGCGATGAATCCCATCCCGAGCCTGGACGCAGACGAGCGCGAGGACGCCCTTCGTCTGGAGTGCGGGGTCATCGGCGTCTTCGAGGCGCCCAATGCCGCCGCCATCGCGGCGCTCGGCCTGCACGCCCTTCAGCACCGGGGACAGGAGGCGTGCGGCATGGCCACCTTCGACGGTTACGGCTTTCATACCGAGCGTCACCGCGGCCATGTCGCCGAGTCCTTCTCCGGCGGGGACCTCTCTTCACGCCTGCCGGGGATGAGCGCCATCGGCCACACCCGCTACTCCACTACCGGAGGCGGCTCGATGCGCAACGGTCAGCCGATGTTCGCCGACATGGACCGCGGCGGGGTGGCGCTCGCCCACAACGGCAACCTCACCAACTTCCTGGCCCTGCGCGAACGCCTGGTCGCCGAGGGCGCGATCTTCCACTCGACCTCCGATTCTGAGGTGATCCTGCACCTCATCGCCACCTCCAAGAAGGGCCGGATGGTCGACCGCTTCATCGACGCTCTTTCCCAGATCGAAGGCGGCTATGCGCTCGTCGCTCTCACCAACAAGAAGCTGATCGGCATCCGCGATCCTCTGGGGATCCGGCCCCTCGTGCTGGGCGAACTTGACGGATCGGCGGTGTTCGCCTCGGAGACGCGGGCCCTCAACATGATCGGCGCCCGCTTCGTGCGCGATGTCGAGCACGGAGAGATGGTGGTGGTCTCCAAGGAGGGCGTCCAGTCGCTGCGACCCTTCCCGGCCGCGCGGGCCAGGCCTTGCGTCTTCGAATATGTCTACTTCGCCATGCCCGACAGCGTGGTGAACGGCCGCTCGGTCTATGAGGTGAGGAAGCGCCTCGGCCAGCGCCTCGCCGAAGAAACCGGCGTGGCCGCCGACCTGGTCTTCCCGGTGCCGGACTCCGGCGTGCCGGCGGCGCTCGGCTACGCCCAGGCCAGCGGCATCCCCTACGAGATGGGGATCATCCGCAATCACTATGTCGGGCGGACCTTCATCCAGCCCAGCCAGGACGCCCGCGAGGCCAGCGCTCGGATGAAGTACAGCCCCAATCGCGCCGTCCTGGCCGGCAAGCGCGTCGTCATGATCGACGACTCCATCGTCAGGGGGACCACGTCGGTGAGGGTGGTGCGCATGCTGCGGGAGGCAGGTGCGTCCGAAGTGCATCTGAGAAGCGCCTCGCCGCCGCTCAAATGGCCGGACTACTACGGCATCGACATGCCGGACCGCGAAAAGCTCCTCGCCGCCAATCGCAGCCTCGAGGAGATGCGGACGCTCCTGGAAGTCGACAGCCTGGGCTTTCTCTCCGTCGATGGGCTCTACTGGGCCCTGGGCGTCGGCCAGCGCGATCCACTCCACCCCCAGTTCACCGACCACTACTTCACTGGAGAATATCCGACCCGCCTCCTCGACCGCGAAGCCGCCCTGGCCCGCCGCGAAGGCACCGACCGGCAGCTCTCCTTCCTGGTCGACGCGTGAGCGCCAGGTGAGCGCCCATTGAGCGCCAATTGAGCTCACCTAGGCCCCTCTCGGGTCGGATCGCCCTGGTCACCGGAGCGAGCCGCGGCATCGGCCGGGCTTCGGCCGTTGCGCTCGGAGCCGCCGGCGCCAAGGTGATCGCGCTCGCAAGGGTCGAAGGGGCGCTCGAGGAGACCGACGACGCCATCCGGACGGCAGGCGGCGAGCCGGCCACTCTGGTTCCGCTCGACCTCACCGAGGGCGAGGCGATCGACCGGCTGGGCGGGGAGATCTTCCAGCGAAGCCGCCGGCTCGACATCCTGGTCCACGCCGCAGCCATGATGGGGGGCCTTCGGCCCGCCTCCCACATTCCACCCAAGCTGTGGGACGAAATGGCGGCGACCAACCTCACCGGGGTGTTCCGCCTTATCCGCTCGATGGAGGACCTCCTGCGCCAGAGCGACCGGCCGCGGGCGATCTTCCTCACTTCCTCGCAGGCGCGCCGCCCGCAGGCCTTCTGGGGCGCCTATGCGGCGATGAAGGCCGGCATGGAGGCGCTCGTCCGGGCCTGGGCCGACGAGCTCGACTCGACGCCGCTTCGCTGCGTCCTCCTCGATCCTGGCCCCATGCGCGGAGGGACCCGGGCGCGAGCCTTCCCTGGCGAGGACAAAGCCGCCCTCGTCGATCCGGCCGAGATCGGTCCGCTCATCGTCGAACTCGCCTCCGCGTCCGAGCTCGGCCCCCCCGATTCCGTCGTCCACTTCACCGACTGGCGCGCCTCGCGCGGGGTGGGCGAGCCTTCCCGCTCGGCGTCCGACGCCTGATCGGCCGAGCAGGCGGCTTGTAGGGATTGGCCGGGGCGCGGAACGAAAGGCGGATCGGGGCGCCGGCGAGATCGAAGCTGCGTCGCAGGGAATTGACCAGATAGCGTCGGTACGCCTGACCGACCTCCGCGCCGCTTCCGGTAAAGATCACGAATGTCGGGGGACGCGACCGCGTCTGGACCATGTAGCGCAGCTTGGGCCTTCGTCCATCCTTGCTGGGAGGCGGCAGGCGCTCGAGGGCGCCGGCGAGCCAGGCGTTGAGATCGCTGGTGCGGAGCCGGCTCTGCCAGTCGGCATGGGCGGCGAGGACGGCCGGCATCAGCCGGTCCATTCCGGAGCCCGTCTCGGCCGAGAGGGCGATGAGCGCCGCGCCTCCAAGCTGGGGAAGCCTCGCACGCGCCTCGACGTCGAGCTCGGCGAGCCGACGGGCAGGGTCCGCCTCGAGATCCCATTTGGCGAGGACCAGGACCAGCGCCCGCCCCTCCCGCTCCATCAGGTCGGCGATCTGAAGATCCTGGGTCTCGAACGGATGGCCGGCGTCCATGACGAGGAGGACGACCTCGGCGCGCCTGGCGGCGGTGATGGCGTCGGCCACCGCCAGCTTCTCCAGCCCCTCGGCGACCTTGGCCTTGCGCCTGAGGCCGGCGGTGTCGGCCAGGCGCATCGGACGGCCCTCGAAGCTCCAGTCGACCCAGATGGAGTCGCGGGTGATCCCGGCCTCCGGCCCGGTGAGGAGGCGCTCCTCTCCGATCAGGCGATTGGCGAGTGTCGACTTGCCGGCGTTCGGCCGCCCGACGATGGCCATCAGGACCGGCCGCTCGGCATCTCGCTCCCCGCTCTCCTCGGCCGTCGGTCCCGCCTGGAGTTGGGCCGTGATCGCCGCGTAGAGATCGCCCAGTCCCTCCCCGTGCTCGGCCGAGATCGCCACCGGCTCGCCCAGGCCCAGACTCCAGGCGTCGAGGATCGTCTCCGAGCCCGCCCGTCCCTCGCACTTGTTGACCGCCAGCACCACGGCCGAGCCCCCTCGTCGCAGGGCCTCGGCGAAAGTCCGGTCCTCGGCGGTGACCCCTGCCCGCCCGTCGATCACGAACAGCGAAAGATCGGCCCTGGCGGCCGTCGCCTCGCTGGCCGCCGACATGCGCGCGGCGAGACTGTCGTCCCGCAGCGCCTCCAAGCCAGCGGTGTCGACCGCCTCGAACACAAGATCGCCGAGCCTGGCGCCGGCGGTCCGCACATCCCGGGTCGCGCCAGGGAGAGCATGGACGATGGCCAAGCGCGCCCCCGCCAGACGGTTGAAGAGGGTCGACTTGCCGACGTTGGGCCGCCCGACGATCACGATCCGGGGGGCGCTCCCCGGGACGATGCCAGGGCGGCTCCTCTGGCCGATCCTTACCATGGGCCGCGTCTCGCCATGACCTCGAGCGTCAGCGGATGGCGACGAGCTGGCCCGTCTCAGTGATCACATAGATCATGCCGCCGGCGGCGATCGGCCCGACGGTCACCGGCGCGCCGATCCGCAGCCGCGCTTCGACCTTGCCGGTCTTGGGGTCGATGGCCACGCCTTCGCCCTTGGAGGAGAAGGTGATGAGGCGGCTGGAAGCGAGGATCGGGCTCGACCAGTAGGCCGGGTGCTTGTCCCTCTTCTTTTTCTTCACCGCGGGCGCGTCAAGATCGGTCATCCAGTAGATTTGGCCGCCCTCGCGCGAGGCGCAGATGACTTCGCCCGCCATGTCGACGACGAACACGACATCGCCCGCCGGCCAGGGCGTGGTGACCGCCGAGACCGGCAGCGTCCATCTGGGGATGCCGGTGCGCAGATCGGTGGCGGCGAAGACATTGGCGTGGCTCACCGCATAGACATCGGTCTGGAAGATGACCGGGCGGCCGGGGATGTCCCGGATCTCCGAAAGGGCGTTGGTCTGAGTGGTGCTGGCGAGGTTGGCGTCCCACAGCTGGTTGCCGTTGGAGGCGCGCACCGCGACCAGCTCGCCCGAGGCGAAGGAGGTCACGACCGTGTCGTTCTGCACCGCCGGGCTGGAGGCGGCGAGGATGCGGGCCGGCTCGGTCAGGGCCTGATAGGTCCACTCCTGGAGCCCGTTAGACGCGTCGTAAGCGATCAGCTGATCGTTGATGTCGGCGACGAAGACCCGGCCCTGGAACACCGTCGGGGCGGCGTGGATCGGCGCGTCGGTCGGCGTGCGCCAGCCGATCCCTCCGGTGCGGGCGTCGAGCTCGAGCACCTCGCGATAGCCCGAGGAGACGTAGAGCTTGCCGTCATCCCAGGCGAGGCCGCCGCCGAAAGCGTCGTGACGTCTCTTGACCCTGGGCCGGATGTCCACATGCCATAGTCGCTCGCCCGTCCGCTCATCGAAGGCCGAGACCTCGCCACCACCGTCCATGACGAAGATCTTGCCGTCGGCGGCGATGGGCGGGGAGATATCGTAGTGGTGGCGCGAGTAGCCCTGGCCGAAACCGCGCCTCCAGGCGATCTCGAAGGCCGGAGCGGCCTCGACGTTCTCCACCGATTGTTCAGGGGTGGCGCCGGGAAGCGGCCAGTCCGCCTGGGGTGCGGGAGGCGGCAGGTAGAAACCCTGGCCGGCGAGCGCGCTGGAGACTTCCAGCTTGTTGTTGAGGGCGAGGACCGGGATCCGATTGGCTTCGGAGATGCCGCGGTGATGGCGCCGGCCATGGATCGGATTGAGGCTGGCGACCTTGGAGATCGTGCCGCAGCCGGCAAGCATCATTGCGGAGATAGCCAGAGCGCATCCCGCAAGAGTGGGAAATCCTCTTGCGTGCGGGATGCGCTCAGGATTTTGAATCTGGCGCCTTCCCTCTTCGGCGAAGCGATTGCGCTTCGGGGGGAAAGGCGCCGGGGCGCATCCCGCAAGAGTGGGAAATCCTCTTGCGTGCGGGATGCGCTCAGGATTTTGAATCTGGCGCCTTCCCTCTTCGGCGAAGCGACTGCGCTTCGCGGGGAAAGGCGCCGGGGCGCTCCACGTCCGGCGGGTCGACATCGAAGAGCCTCTTTTTCAGGAAGCGGGACCGCCCGCCCGGGACGTCTGGCCCGATGCGCCGCTTGCGCCTGGGTCTGACGCTCCTCCGATAGTGGTTCGGGCGGAGGGCGGCAATGTGGCGGAGGTGTGGGCGGCCTTACTCACCAGGCCGGCTTCGCCGGCGTCGATGAGGCCGATCGCGGCCTCGGCCCGGGCCTTCATCGGATCGCTCGCCCCGAGCGTGAGGGTGATGGCTTCGAAATCGTTCTTCGCCTCGGCGGTCTTGCCGGCGGCGAGCTTGGCCATCGCCAGGGCTTCGCGGGCCTGCAGGCTGAACGGCTTCTTGTCGCCGATGAGCGCGGAAAGACGAGTGTGGAGTTGGGGATAGGGAGCGCTGTCCATCAAGGCGAGCGCCGCCTTCAGCGCGGCGAGATCATGGATGACCTCACCCGGAGCGGCCTTGGCCGACTGATCGAAGAGGTCGGCCGCCTCGGCGTTCTTGCCGGCCGCCAGGCGGATATCGCCTTCATCCATCAAGGCGAGGCTGTGGTATCCGGCCGGAGCGCCCTTGGCCAGGGAGTTGAACTGGGCCCAGGCGCCGGAAGCATCGTTCTGGGCCAGGTCCTGGATGCCCTTGTCGTAGACGATGGAAGCCGCCCCGATATTGCGGTTCTGCCAGCTGCGATAGCCCCAAAATCCAAGCCAGCCGATGATCACCGCCGCCAGGGCGGCGATGAACCAGGGGAGAAGCCGTTTGGCGAGCGCCAAGTAACGCTCGGAGCGCAGCTGTTCCTCGACCTGCTCAATGAAATCGACCACGCTGGTCGGCCTCCTTGTCGCGGCGTCATCCTCGCCCTGGCCGGGCGGCGGGGCGGAACCCCGTGGTGCGACCCAAAAACATGCGCCTCATCGAGGGTCGCCGGAGTCGCACCACAGGACTATTGAATCGACGTGGATCGGACCACAAACATATAGGAACCATCCGTTTGCTACGATCCACTAGTCATTGACAAGTGCGCCTGCAACGCGGGCGCTCGCCGCGCCGGACCGCTCGGAGAAGTCCATCACCACCCGCCGCGCGGTCATCCGGCCGCTCGCGCCTTTCGAGAGGCTCTTGGCGCGCTCGACGGGGGTCTCCACCGTGAAGAGGCCGCCTTCCTCGTTCTCGCAGAGGATGGACGCCGTTGCTCCGCGCACGCGCAGATCGCGGATCCTCACCGCCACGCCGTCAGACCCGGCTCCGACGTCGAGCTCGGCGTCGTAGGGGCGGAAGAGCGCCCAGCCGGCGCCCTCTCCTTGGGCGGGCGCGAAGCGCCCTTGCCGCCTCGCCCAGCCGGACTCCACCACGCAGGCGAGGCAATTGGTCTCGCCGAGGAATTCGAAGACGAAGGGGCTGGCCGGGGCCGCCTCGAGGTCGGCGAGCGCGCCGACCTGCTCGATTCGCCCGGACCTCATCACCACGATGCGATCGGCCAGCTCGATCGCTTCGTCGCGGTCGTGGGTGATGAGAAGGGTGGTAAGCCGCCGCTCGTCATGGATGCGGCGAAGCTCGCCGCGGAGCTCCTTTCGAACCTTGGCGTCCAGGGCGCCGAACGGCTCGTCGAGAAGAAGCAGCCTCGGCTCGACCGCCAGCGCCCGGGCGAGCGCGACCCTCTGCCGCTC
Source organism: Caulobacteraceae bacterium (assembly GCA_050729515.1). Lineage (GTDB taxonomy): Bacteria > Pseudomonadota > Alphaproteobacteria > Caulobacterales > Caulobacteraceae > Acaudatibacter. Next base: position 206,783 of record JBOHLG010000002.1, on the reverse strand, counting down.
GCCGCCGGAGAGCTGGCTGGGCATGCGTCTTTCCAGTCCATTGGCGCGGGTGAGGTCGAGGAAGCCGGCGACCTGGGTGCGGATTTGCGCCTTGCCGGGCCGATCGGCCCGAGGCCGGGCCAGCAGCGGGAAGGCCACGTTGTCGGCCACGCTCATGTGGCGAAAGAGCGCATAGTTCTGGAAGACAAGGCCCACCCCTCGCCGGCGGGTCTTGATCTTCAGGAGGTCTTCGCCGTCGAGCCTGACCTCGCCGCGATCCGGCCGCTCCAGACCGGCGAGAATGCGGATGAGCGTCGTCTTGCCAGCCCCCGAGGGCCCCAGGACGGCGAGGAACTCGCCGGACCGGGCGCTGAGCGAAACCTCCTCGAGAGCGCGGATGGCCCCGAACCGCTTGCTAAGATCCACAATCTCCAGACTCACTTCGGTCCGCTCCCGGCGAGGGCCAGGAGGTCGATGACCTCATGGAGACTTGCCGCCACCGCTCGGCAGAGGGCGGCGATCTCTTCGGTCGCCGGCAGGAGATCGGGGACCATCACCGTGGTCATGCCCGCGGCGTGGGCGGCGATCACGCCGTTGTGGGAATCCTCCAGAGCCAGGCATCGGTGAGGCTCGACCCCGAGCCGCTCGGCCGCGGCGAGATAGGGATCAGGGGCCGGTTTTCCTCTCCGGTAGTCGCCACGCGCGACGATGGCGTCGAAGCGGCCGAGGATTCCCGCCTTGCCAAGCCAGCGCTCGACGTGGGCGCGGGCCGAGGACGTCGCCACCGCCCTCGGCATCGCCACGGCGTCCAGATGATCGAGGATCTCGACCACCCCCACTTTCAGGATGGCGCCCGCCTCGAGTTCGCGGACGACCCGCTCCTCCACCGCCTCGTCATAGGCCGCAAGGTCGAACTCCGGGCCGAAATGGGAAAGGGCGATGGCCCGGCTCGCCTCCCACGTCATCCCCACCATCGAGAGGAAGACCGCATCGGGAAGCTCGCGCCCCCGCTCGGCGGCGATGGCGATCATGGCGTCGCGGACCACCCGCTCCGAATCGATGAGGACGCCATCCATGTCGAACACAACCGCCGCGAACGATTCGGTTCGGTTCACCTGACGAAGGCCTCGGCGCCGTAGCCCTGGAAGTAGAGCAGGCTGGCGAGGTCGGTGTGGAGGATGGCCGCGTCGGCGGCCTCGGCGAGGATCGGCTTGCCGTGATAGGCGACGCCCAGTCCCGCGGCGCGGATTATGGCGAGGTCGTTGGCTCCATCGCCCACCGCTGCGGTTTCGCCAAGGCCGATCCCCATCGCCTGAGTCTCCTCCATCAGGGTGGCGAGCTTGGCCTCGGCCCCGAGGATCGGCTGGGCGACCTCGCCGGTGAGCCGCGCTCCGTCATCGAGCAGACGGTTGGCGCGATGGGCGTGGAAGCCGGCCGCCGCCGCAACCTTGGAGGTGAAGAAATCAAAGCCGCCGGAGACGAGCACGCAGCGCGCGCCGTGAGCGGCCATGGTCGCCGCCAGGGTCCTAGCCCCGGCGTTCAACCTCACCCGCTCGGAGAAGGCCGCTTCCAGCGCCGTGAGCTCCAGGCCCGCGAGCCGGGCGACCCGCTCGGTGAGCGCGGCTTCGAAGGCGATCTCCCCGGCCATGGCCCTGGCGGTTACCGCCGAGATTTCCGCCCTCAGCCCGGCGAAATCGGCCAGCTCGTCCAGGCATTCGCAGCCGATGATGGTCGAATCCATGTCGGCGAGGAGGAGGCGCTTGCGGCGGCCTTCGGCCTTCTGGAGACAGAAATCGACCCTCTGGCGCGCAAGGCTTCCGCGGACCTGGACGCGAAGGGCCGAAAGATCCTCACCCTCGACGAAGATATCCATGGCCGCCTCGCCGAGCGGCTCGCTCGCCTTGACCGTGAGGGCCGCGCCTGCCAGCGCTTCGAGAGCCGCCGGCACGACCTCCTGCATCTTTTCGAAGTCGGCGGCGACGAGGGTAAGGGAAAGGAGCATGAGCCAAGCTTCGCGGGCGATGCGCATCTGGCTGATCGCCGGGCCTACCGCAAGCGGCAAGTCCGCTCTCGCCTTCGACCTCGCCCGCGCCGAAGGCGGAGAGATCGTCAACGCCGACTCGATGCAGCTCTACACCGGCCTGGCGGTCCTCACCGCCCGGCCGTGCGCCGAGGAGGCGAGGATCGTTCCCCACCACCTCTATGGCGTCGCCGACGCCGCCCAAGCATGGTCGGCGGGGCGCTGGCTCCGCTCGGCCCTGGAGATCATCGCCGACATCGGCGGGCGCGGACGGCCGGCCATCGTTGTCGGCGGGAGCGGACTTTATCTGAAGGTCCTGGCCAGCGGCCTTGCGCCCGTTCCCGAAATCCCCATGCCGGTCCGGCGAGAGGCGCGCGGTCTTTTCGAGCGGCTGGGGGAGGCCGCCTTTCGCGCCCGCCTGGCCAAGCTCGACGAGCGGGCCGAAGCGGCGATTGGCCCCGGCGACAAGCAGAGGCTGACGCGGGCCTTCGAGGTGTTCCTCGCCACCGGCCGCGCCTTGTCCGACTGGAAAGAGGAGACCGCGCCGGCGCTTTCCCTCGACGCGCTGAGGGCCGTGGCGCTGGCCCCGGAGCGGAGCGAACTCGTCCGCCGCTGCGAGGCGCGTGTGGAGACGATGATCGCGGATGGAGCTCTGGACGAGGTCCGCCGTCTTCTGGCCCGCCGCCTCGACCCGGAACTTCCGGCCATGAAGGCGCTGGGCCTTCGCGCCTTCGCCGCCCATCTTTCCGGCGAGATCTCCCTCGCCGAGGCCGTCGTGAGGGCCAAGGCCGAGACCCGGCGCTTCGCCAAGCGCCAGACCACCTGGCTGCGCCACCAGGCCCCGAACTGGCCGAGAATCGATCCGGCCTGCGCCGATCTCCTCGCCGCCGCGCGCACCTATCTGACCGCCGAGTAAGAGCGAGCTTGGCGGTTGCGCCCGCCAGAGCCGGCCCAGCGCAGTCGCTCGCGTGGAGGGCGGGAATCGCGGACTTTGGCCCATCGTGCGCGCTGTTAACATCATTTAATCAAAGTATTGCGCCTGAATTATGAGTGCTCGCTCGAAGCTTGCTTCTGCTCGTTCCTGCGCATTTCGGCTCGCGGGCGCTCGGATGGGCTCGCGTCGGCTCGGATTGGCTCGGTTTTGCTCGGATCGGCTCGCTTTCGCCCCGGACCGCCACGTCTTTTCCCGCAGGCGACCCCTCCCTCACATCCGTCATGGCCAACCAGCATGTCGGCCATCCAGGAACATCGGCCGGGATCGTATCTGCGGGCAGCCGGGACTCGTCTCGCCCCATGTCCGCCAATCTCGCATCGGGGCGCCAATTTCCCCGTCGGCCCCGGAACAGCTCGGGCGCGGCCCAAAGTCATGCGTAAAACGGGGGCGCGAGTGGATGGGCTGGAACATGCGGCGGATTCTTCGGAGGCGGGGTATTGCAATATGAGAAGTCTAGGCTTATGTCAATATGCAAAGTCCGGGACCCGGTCGCCGATCTCCAGTCAGCGTCGGTGGCCGCGCATCACAGTCCGGGGTCCAGCCAGATCCATCTGTCGCTCCAAGAGTGCATCCTGAACGTCATTGATTTCGGCGACCGGGGGGTTCCGCCCCCCGAGCTGAACGTTGAGACGGCCGCGCTGCGACGCGCACCCATCTCACCGCACTGTAACAGGGAGCTTGGCGGACGCGGCGTCAGCGGGGGTTAGGATCGGGCCATGGCCGAAGACATCATTCTGCACCACTACGACGCCTCTCCGTTCTCCGAGAAGGTCCGATTGCTCCTGGGCCACCACGGGATGGCATGGCGGTCGGTGATCCAGCCCGTCATCATGCCCAAGCCGGACCTCGTGGCGCTCACCGGCGGCTATCGCCGCATCCCGGTGCTCCAGATCGGGGCCGACATCTTCTGCGACACCCAGGCGATCCTCGCCGAGCTCGCCCGCCGCGCCGGCGCCGCCCCCTTCGGGGCCATGGACTGGGCGATCAACCTCTGGGCCGATCGCCTCTTCTTCCAGGCCAGCGTGCCGATCATCTTCGGCGAGATCGAGGCTCCCCGCGCCTTCATCGAGGATCGCGAGAAGCTCTCCGGCCGGCCGTTCGACGCCGCCGCCATGAAGGCCGCCGGCGCTCCCATGCGCGGCCAATGGAGAGCCCAGGCGGGATGGATCGATCGGGCGCTGGCGGGGCGCGACTTCCTGGGCGGCGCCGGGCCGGGCCTCGCCGACATCGCCGCCTACATGAACGTCTGGTTCCTCTTTGGCGCGGTTCCGACAATCGCCGCCGAACTGATGGCGGGCATGGAACGCCTCGGCGCCTGGCGGAGCCGAATGGCGGGGATCGGCCATGGCCGCCGCTCCGAGATGACGCCCGCCCAGGCCCTCGCCGCGGCCGAGGCCGCCGAGCCGGCCGGCGCGCCGCGCCACGACCCCTCCGACCCCCTCGGCCTTGCTCTAGGCTCGCCGATCCGGGTGATGGCCGACGACTACGGCCGCGATCCCATCGAAGGAACGCTGGTCGCGGTCAACCCCGAGGAGATCGTCCTTGGGCGCGAGGAGGCGAAGCTCGGAGCGCTCCACATCCATTTTCCCCGCGCCGGGTACCTCGTCATCGGCGCCTGACGCTCCCGCAGCTTCGCTCTAAAGTGTTCATTGGGGAGGGGCGATGGAAACGTGGAGCACGTTCTATCTAGCCTCGGCGGGAGCGGCCGCCGCGCTCGCCGGCCTCGTCGTCGTGGCCATTTCGGTCAACGTTCAGAGCATTCTTTCTCATCCCGCCTTGCCGCCCAGAACGGCCGCCACCATCGCGGCCCTGATCGTGGCGCTCTCGTGCAGCCTGGTCGGTCTCATTCCTCAGACCCAAACGGCTTGGTCCACAGAGGTTCTGGCCCTTGGACTGGTGGGTTGGCTCATCCAGACTTGGGTGATCTTTCTTCTTGCCCGGACCTGGCGAATGCGTCCGTGGCCCGAAGCGGCCGCCGCCCTGGCGCTTTCGCAGCTCATCGGAGCGCCGATTCCCGTCGGCGGCGCCCTTACTCTGCTGGCCGCGGCGGCCGGTCCGGATTTGATCGCCGCGGGGGTGGTGCTCATCTTCGCCGGGGCGGTCCTCAACTCCTGGGTGCTTCTCGTCGAGATTCTTCGCTGATCGCGCCGGGGGGGGCAATCCGATCGCCGCCGGACCTTGGCCTGACGCGCGCGCCGTGAGGACCCGATCGACATCGTCCAGCTCTGTCGAGAGCATGAAGCATCGAAGGGGGCCTGCAATTTCGGAGGCGGCAGCGACTCGCCGGGACCTGAACCTCGTTTCGAAGGAGGCGCTTTTGTCCGGCTTGACGGGCGCGGCGGTAGGATGCGATCAAGGTGGCTCTGCTAGGATGAGATGATGATGCGTCAGGGGCGACTCGTAATTCCAAGGCGGCCGCAGCCGGCGGGGACCTGAACCCCACCGCGTTCCGGTCGCGTCTCCCAAGGCCCCTCGAGCGGGCCTTTTTTATTGCCTTCACATTCCCCTCGGACCCCAGATCATGACCGCACAGCCCAGCCTCCCCATCAAAGAAGGCGAACGCCAGGAGATCCTGAGCGGAGCGGAGATCGTGGTGCGCTCCCTCGTCGACCAGGGCGTCGAATGCCTCTTCGGCTATCCGGGCGGGGCGGTGCTGCCGATCTACGACGCGCTCTTCCATGAGCCCCGGCTGCGTCACATCCTGGTCCGCCACGAGCAGGGCGCGGCCCACGCCGCCGAGGGCTACGCGCGCTCCACGGGCAAGGTCGGCGTGGTGCTGGTGACCAGCGGCCCGGGCGCGACCAACGCCATCACCGGCATCGTCGACGCCCTCATGGATTCGATCCCGCTCGTCGTCATCAGCGGCCAGGTCCCCACCCATCTCATCGGCACCGACGCCTTCCAGGAATGCGACACGGTGGGGATCACCCGCTCGTGCACCAAGCACAACTATCTGGTGAAGGACGCCGCCCAGCTCGCCCCTGTGCTGCACGAGGCCTTCGCCATCGCCGCCAAGGGCCGGCCCGGTCCGGTGGTGGTCGACATACCCAAGGACGTCCAGTTCGCCCAGGCGCCCTATGTGGGACCCGCCGAGGCGACGCCGATCCACGCCTACGCGCCCCAAATCCATGGCGAGCCTGCCCGGATCCGAGAAGCCGCGGCGCTCCTCGCCGAGGCCCGCAGGCCGCTCTTCTACGTTGGCGGCGGGGTGATCAATTCCGGCGCGAGCGCCAGCGCGGCCCTCGCCCGCCTCGCCGAGGCTCTTGGCGCGCCGGTAACCTCGACGCTCATGGGCCTTGGAGCCTTCCCGGCCTCCGACCCCAAGTGGCTGGGCATGGTCGGGATGCACGGCTCCTTCGAAGCCAACAACGCCATGCACGACTGCGACGTCATGTTGGCCGTCGGCTCGCGGTTCGATGATCGGGTGACGGGGCGCCTCGACGCCTTTGCGCCCGCCTCGCGCAAGATCCACATCGACATCGATCCGGCCTCCATCGGCAAGATCGTGCGCGTCGACGTCCCCATCGTGGGCGACGCCGCCTCGGCGCTGACGGCCATCGGCGAGGCGCTGCCAAGGCGCAGGGGCGTGGCGCGACCCGCCGAGCGGCTCGCCCCGTGGTGGGCCCAGATCGGGGCGTGGAGAGAGCGACGCTGCTTCGCTTATCGGCCGAGCGAGGAGGTCATCAAACCCCAGTTCGCCCTTGAGAGGCTCTACGCCGCCACCCGCGGCCGCGACCTCTTCGTCACCACCGAGGTCGGCCAGCACCAGATGTGGGCGGCCCAGTACTTCGCCTTCGAGGCTCCGAGACACTGGATGACCTCGGGAGGCCTGGGGACCATGGGCTACGGTCTTCCAGCCGCGATCGGGGTCCAGGCCGCCCACCCCGGGGCCTTGGTCATCGACATCGCCGGCGACGCCAGCGTCCAGATGACCTTCCAGGAGATGTCCACGGCCATCCAGCACGAGCTTCCCATCAAGGTCTTCATCCTCAACAACGGCTGGATGGGCATGGTGCGCCAGTGGCAGCAGCTGCTCCATGGCGAGCGCTACTCCCACAGCTACACCGCCTCCATGCCCGACTTCGTCAAGCTCGCCGAAGCCTATGGCGCGATCGGCCTGAGGGCGGAGGCGCCCGGCGAACTCGACGATCTCATCGCCGAAATGATCGAGATCCCCGGCCCGGTGGTCTTCGACTGCAAGATCGAGCGGGCGGAGAACTGCTTTCCGATGATCCCCTCGGGCAAGGCGCACAACGAGATGATATTCGGCGAGGCGGGCGATATCGCCCTGGTCGCGGGGGCCGCAGAGGCGCCGCTCGACGGGAGCCTGGTGTGAGCCGCGGCCCCACTCCCCTCCCTCCGATGGAGTCCCTGGAGGCCCCCGCCTCGGCCTACGACATGGGCCATGCGGTCGAAACCGAGGACTTCGCCACCTTCGCCGTCCTGGTCGACAATGAGCCCGGCGTGCTGCACCGGGTGGTCGGCCTCTTCGCCGCGCGCGGCTACAACATCGAGAGCCTCACCGTCGCCGAGACCGAGAAGAGCGCCCACACCAGCCGCATCACCATCGTGACCCGCGGCGCGCCCCACGTGCTCGCCCAGATCGAGGCCCAGCTTCAGAAGCTCGTCTGCACCAGGCACGTCCAGGACGTCACCAAGGACCCCAACGGAGTGGAACGCGAGCTGGCCCTCATCAAGGTCGAGGGGACGGGGGTCGAGCGGCTCGAGGCGCTGCGTCTTTCAGAGATCTTCCGAGCCCGGGTGATCGACACCACGATTTCGAGCTTCATCTTCGAGATCACCGGCGCGAGCGGCAAGATCGACAAGTTCGTCGAACTGATGCGGCCGCTGGGTCTTCTCGAAGTCTCGCGCACCGGCGTGCTCTCGATCGAGCGCGGCGCCGAGCGCCTTTAAGACGAGGCGCGCCTCAGGCCGGAACGGCGTCCAAGGCGGCGCGCGCCCCCGGGTTCAGGCCGCGATAGCGGCGCCGGCCGATGAACTGCATCACCGCGTACTGGATGGCGAAGAGGGAAAGCTTGCTGGCGAGCGGGAAGATGGCGAGGAACTTGACCGAGAGCGCCATGTCGCCCCTGAGCGCGATGACGAGGTTGAGGGCGCCGGTGACGAACATCATCGCCGCCCAGACATAGCCGAACGCCACACCGAGGTCGGGAACGATACGGATCGCCCGCTCCGGCAGGTAGCGGTTCATCCAGCCGGGCTTCAACATGACCACGCCGACGATGGCGTAGATGATCGTCGGCTTGAGGAGGATGAACCTGGGGTCCTTGGTGAGGAAGGTCGCGGTTCCAGTCGCCAGCACGAGGAAGAGGCTCAGCCATTGCATGGCGTCGGGGCGCCGCCCGCGGCTCAAGGTCCAGCCGACCTGGACGATCCCTAGAACCATGCCGAGGGCCACGGCGAGCATGAGATTGCGGGTGGTCTCGTAAAGGACGACGAAGAAGATCGTTGAAGCCATGTCGAGGGCCAGGTACTTGCCGGCGTGGAAGAGCCCCTTCATGTGAAATCCCTCGGGCCGCAAGTGTTGGCGTATGCTGTAAATTTATGCCGTAAGCGATGCGGGCGTCAAGCGGGTTTCGCTCGCTCGCCCGCCGGCCTATATTAGGCCCGTCCGTCGCAAGTCGGACTATGGAGATAAACGCGCGCGCAATAAGCGGTCTGGACCCGGGTGCGATTCCCGGCGGCTCCACCATTTTCCTCCGCGTTGTCGGCGGTGGGACGAGGGGCCGATCAGGTTCGACAGACGTGTAAAGGCGTTGCTTTCCCCCGGCGTGGCTCACCGTTCCGGGCCAAAAACCTAGATGCGAACGATAACTTCGCTTCAGAGTACGCCCTCGCCGCGTAAGCGGTGCTGACGCACTCGACATCAAGTCCTGGGGAATAAGCCCCTCAGGCGGGGCCCGGGGGGCGCCCGGCAACAGAAGCCCCCCGCTCTCTCCCCTCGGATTTCCTGCGCCGGCGCGCCCTGACCGCTTTCGACTTGCTCGCCCTCGCGTTAGGTTAGTGTGGTGAATTTGACGTTCGTTTCCGGTTCGGGGGAGGGCTCAGTTACGAACGTGAAATTCGTAAACGACACTAGAATCATAGATTTGCTAGTGTCCTTTTCGAAACCGACTTTCGGCCGGCGTTCGCCCCCGGCGGATCGAAGGTCGGAGCCGGGACGCTAGCGCGATGGTCAAGGAGACCAAGCCGAACGATCTGATGGGCTACGAAGCCCTCCATCAGGAGGCCTTGCGGGGCGTCGTGCGCGCCGCCTTGGCTCGAGCCGCCCAAAGCGGCCTTCCCGGAGAGCATCATTTCTACATCAGCTTCAGGACCGGGGCGAAAGGCGCCGAGATCCCAGGCGAGCTGCGCACGAAGTACCCCGAGGAGATGACCATCGTCCTGCAGAACCAGTTCTGGGATCTGGAGCCCGGCGAGGCCGCCTTCTCGGTGACTCTCCAGTTCGGCGGCCAGCCCAAGCGGCTCGTCATCCCCTATGGCGCGATCTCCCGCTTCTGGGATCCGAGCGTGCAGTTCATGCTCGCCCTGGCCCCCGGCCCGGAGAGCGAGCCCGAGACTTCGGCGAAATCTTCGCCCGGGCCGGGCGAGGAGGCCGACAAGCCCAAGATCGTTTCTCTCGATCAATTCCGGAAGAAGCAGCCTTGAGCGCTCAGGTCGGGCGGGTCGCTCTCCTCGCCCTTCTTACCGTCTTCCTCACCTGCGCCCCGGCGCTGGCGCGTGGCAGCTTCGCAAACTGGGCCGCGATCGTAATTGCCGGAGACGATCACGCCGCCCACGCCAAGACCCCGACCGCGGCCTTTGACAACGCCCGGCGCGACATCGCCGCCCTCCTCGCCCGGCGAGGGTTCTCGGCCGGCCACATCGCCCAGTTCAGCGCCGATCCGGCCAAGGGGAGCGGCGTCTCGCGCGATGACCCCAAGCTCCTGCTCGCGGCCTTGGCGCGTCTCACCGCAGCCGCTCCCGGGGGTTGCCTCTTCTACATCACCTCGCACGGAAATCCCGACGGGGTCGTTTTCGGCTCGCGGATGGCGCCGCCGATCGCCCTGGAGCGCACCCTCGACCAATATTGCCCGGACCGGCCGGTGGTCGCGGTGATCTCGGCCTGCTTCTCGGGCGTCTTCATTCCCGCGCTGCAAGGACCCGACCGCCTGGTCCTCACCGCCGCCCGCGCCGACCGCTCCTCCTTCGGGTGCAGCGAGTCCGACCTCTATCCCTACTTCGACGCCTGCATGCTGAAGGTCCTTCCGCACGCGGTGAGCTTCTTCGCCGTCATCCCCCTTGTCAGGCGCTGCGTCGCCGAGAAGGAGCGCGAGGAGGGTGTCGGGCCCCCGTCGGGCCCACAGGCCTTCGTCGGGCCGAAGATTCGCTACAACCTTCCCGCCTTCAGCCCATGAAAACCCGCACCGAAACCGACACCTTTGGAGCCATCGCGGTCCCCGCCGATCGCTACTGGGGGGCTCAGACCCAGCGCTCGCTGCAGAATTTCCGGATCGGCTGGGAGAAGCAGCCCCTCGCCGTCATCCATGCGTTCGGCGTCATCAAGCGCGCCGCCGCCGAGGTGAACCTCGAACTCGGGCGCCTCCAGCCCGAGGAGGCCCAGGCGATCATCGCCGCCGCCCAGGAGATCTCCGAGGGCGGGCTGGACGATCATTTCCCCCTCGCCGTCTGGCAGACTGGCTCGGGCACCCAGACCAACATGAACGCCAACGAGGTGATCGCCAACCGAGCCAACGAGATCCTCGGCGCGTCGCTCGGCGCCAAATCGCCGATCCACCCCAACGAGCAGCCCAACCGGAGCCAGTCCTCGAACGACACCTATCCTTCCGCCATGCACATCGCTGCGGCGAGCGAGATCCACCACCGCCTGCTGCCGGCGCTCAGGGCCCTCCACGATGTCCTGGCCGCGAAATCAGCGGATTGGGCGGCAATCATCAAGATCGGGCGCACCCACACCCAGGACGCCACGCCCCTCACGCTCGGCCAGGAGTTCTCCGGCTACGCCCAGCAGGTCGCTAATGCCGAGACGCGCATCGCGACGAGCCTTCCTGGCCTCATGCAGCTCGCCCAGGGCGGGACGGCGGTGGGAACCGGGCTCAACGCCCCACCCGGATTCGGCGAGAGGATCGCTGCGAGGATCGCTGCGATCACCGGCCTTTCCTTCACCAGCGCCCCCAACAAGTTCGAGGCTCTTGCGGCCCATGACGCCATGGTCTTCACCCACGGCGCCTTGGCGAGCGCGGCGGCCGGCCTCTTCAAGATCGCCAACGACATCCGCTACCTCGGGAGCGGACCGCGCTCGGGCCTGGGCGAGCTCGCCTTACCGGAAAACGAGCCGGGCTCCTCGATCATGCCCGGCAAGGTCAATCCCACCCAGTGCGAGGCGATGACCATGGTCTGCACCCAGGTCTTCGGCAACCAGGCCTCGATCACTTTCGCCGGCGCCTCGGGTCATTTCGAGCTCAACGTCTTCAATCCCCTGATGGCCTACGACCTTCTCCAGTCGATCACCCTCCTCGCCGACGCGGTTCGAAGCTTCACCGACAACTGCGTCGTCGGCATCGAGCCGCGGCTCGACAATATCGCCGCTTCGCTCGCGCGCTCGCTCATGCTGGTCACCGCCCTCGCCCCCAAGATCGGCTACGACAAGGCCGCCGCCATCGCCAAGGCGGCGCATAAGAAGGGGACCACACTCAAGGAGGAGGCAGTCGGCGGCGGCTTTGTGACGGCCGAGGAGTTCGACGCCTGGGTCCGCCCCGAAAAGATGATCGGGCCCTCCTGAGGGCCCTCGCCATCCCCTCGCTTAGGAGCGCCGGCTCACCGCGAAGTCGGCGAGGGCCTCCAGGCCCGAGCGCCAGGACCCGGCGGGAAGGGGAAGGAGCCTCGCCTTGGCGCTCTCAGCGTAATCGCGGGCCATGTTCAGCGTCGTCTCCAGCGCGCCCAGCGACATCACCAGCTCGCGGGCGCGCCTGAAATCGTCCTTGACCTGCTCGCGCCGCGCGATGGTCCGCTCCCAGAATCCCGCCTCGCGATCCTCCGATCGGGCGACGGCGATGAGCAGCGGCAGGGTCGCCTTGCCTTCGCGGAAATCGTCTCCGGCGTTCTTGCCCAGGGTCTCGGTCGTCCCGCCATAATCGAGGGCGTCGTCGGCGAGCTGGAAGGCGAGGCCGAGGTCGAGACCGTAGGCGCGCAGCGCCGAGGCGGCCGCCTGGTCCGCGCCGGCGGCCACCGCTCCGGCTTCGGCGGCGGCGGCGAAGAGTTCGGCCGTCTTGGCGGTGATGATCTCCAGGTAGGTCGCCTCGGTGAGCTCCAGATCGTGGGCGCGGGAGAGCTGGAGCACCTCGCCTTCGGCGATGATCCTCGAGGCGCGGGCGAGGATCTCCAGAGCCCGCATGGTTCCGCTCTCGACCATCAGCTCGAACGCGCGGGCGAAGAGGAAATCTCCCACCAGCACGCTCGAGGGCGCTCCCCAGATGAGGTGCGCGGCGATCTTGCCCCGGCGAAGCTGAGAAGCGTCAACGACGTCGTCGTGAAGCAGGGTCGCGGTGTGGACGAACTCCACCGCCGCGGCGAGTTTGATCGGGGCCTCGCCGGAGCCCCCCAGGAGCCTGGCGGCGGCCACGGCCAGGAGCGGGCGCAGCCGCTTGCCGCCGGCCTCGATGAGGTGGTCGGCCAGCGCCGGGATGATCGCCACCGGACTCTTCAGCCGCCGGGCGATCAGGGCGTCGACCCTGGCCATGTCGGGAGCGGCGAGCGCGAGGAGGCGCTCGAGCGGGCCGGGCTTAGACGGCGCCGATGGGCGGCTGACGGCGTCGGCTGCGTCCAAGACCATGGGATCCACCTTGCACGCGCCCACCTCGCGTCGGAAGGCTGCGACAATGCTGGCGCGCCGCGCAGGGGTCAAGCACAAGGGCGAGACGATGGCCCAGGCGACGACCCTCGATGGCATGCTGGATGGGCGGATCCTCATCGCCCAGCCGGCGAAAGGCTACCGCGCCGGGCTCGACGCCGCCCTTCTCGCCGCGGCGGTTCCGGCCGCCGCAAGCAGCATCCTGGAAGCGGGATGCGGCGCCGGCGCGGCCCTCATCGCCGCGGCCGCCCGGTCTCCCCGCGCCCATCTCGTCGGCATCGAGCGCGAGGAGCAGATGGCCGAGCTCGCCCGCTCGAACGTGGAGCGCAATGCGATGGCCTCACGCGTCGCGGTCATCACCGCCGACATCGCGGCGGGGTTCTCCGCCCTGGGTCTGGAGGCATTCGAGGCGGCGATCGCCAATCCGCCCTTTTTCGACGACGAGGCTAGGCTGCGCCCGCCGGGGCGCGAAAAGCGCGCCGCCTTCATCGATGAGGAGGGGCTCGCGGCCTGGGCGAGGCTCCTCTGCGCCGCGGTGGGCGACGGCGGTTCGATCATCCTCATCCATCGCGCCGACGCCCTGCTCGAAATCCTGCGGGCGCTCGAGCCTCGGGCCGGCTCGTTCCAGGTGAGGCCCATCCAGCCCTTCGCCGGAGCGCCGGCCAAGCGGATCGTCGTGAGAGCGGCGAAGGGAGGACGCGCCCCGCTGAGGCTACTCGCCCCTCTCCTGCTCCACTCTCGCGGCGGCGAGGGGCACACGAGTGAGGCCGAGGCGATCCTCCGCGGCCGCGCGCGGCTCGAATGGGCGGAAGGAAGCTAGTTGCGGGCCTGGTCGACGAGACGGTTCTTGGCGATCCACGGCATCATGGCCCTTAGCCGCTCGCCCACCGCCTCGATCGGATGCTCCGCGCCGGCGCGTCGCGCCGCCTTGAAGACGGGCTGGCCGGCGGCGCACTCGGCCATCCAGTCTCGCACGAAGCGGCCAGACTGAATGTCAGAGAGAATGCGCTTCATCTCCGCCCGCGCCGCCTCGCCCACCACGCGAGGGCCAGAGACATATTCTCCATATTCAGCGGTATTTGAGACCGAATAGTTCATGTTGGCGATGCCGCCCTCGTAAATGAGGTCGACGATCAACTTCACCTCATGCAGGCATTCGAAATAGGCCATCTCCGGCGCGTAGCCGGCCTCGACGAGGGTCTCGAAGGCGGCGCGGATGAGGAAGGCCAAGCCGCCGCACAGCACCGCCTGTTCACCGAAGAGATCGGTCTCGCACTCTTCGCGGAACGTGGTCTCGATGACGCCCGAGCGGCCGCCGCCGATCGCCGAGGCGTAGGCGAGGCCGAGGTCCAGGGCCCCGCCGCTGGCGTCCTGGGCGACCGCGATGAGGCACGGCACCCCCCCGCCCCTGACATATTCGCTGCGCACCGTGTGGCCGGGGCCCTTGGGCGCCACCATCAGGACATCGGTCGTCGGCCCCGGCTCGATCAGCCGGAAGTGGATGTTGAGGCCGTGCCCGAAGAGGATCGCCGCCCCGCCGCGCAGATGGGGGGCGATCTCCCCTTCCCAGATCTGCTTCTGGATCTCGTCGGGGGCGAGCATGACGACGATGTCGGCCCACCCCGCCGCCTCGGCGACGCTGGTCACCTCAAAGCCGTCCGCCTGCGCCTTCGCCGCCGAAGCCGAGCCGGATCGCAGCGCCACCCGAACCTCCTTCACCCCCGCGTCTCGAAGATTGAGGGCGTGGGCGTGTCCCTGCGAGCCATAGCCGATGACCGCGATGCGCCTTTCGATGATGCGGGCGAGGTCGGCGTCGCGATCGTAATAGACGCGCATGGTCTCTCCCCTGGCCTCCCCAGCTCCGACGGCGAGCGGCCCTTGGAAAGGCTTTCCCCGCCGCCGTCAAGGCGAGGTCTAGTCGAAGAGTCCGTACTCTACCGAGAGGACCTCGCCGGTGGCGAGATCCACCAGCACCGCATCGGGTCCCTCGCGCACCCACGCGCAACCCGCCGGCGGCGGCTGAAGCCCATAGCTCTCCCAGGAGAGATAGAACTCGGGACCGAACCAGCCGAAGGGGAGATATTCGCCGAAGGCCCAGTTGCGGGAGTACCAGCCGGATGGACGGCGCCAGGCGCCGACGTGGAAGCGGCGCTGGGCCTGGTAGGAATGAGCGAAATGCTGAGGACTGTAGCGCTGACCCTGCCCGCGGAAAGCTGAGTTTCGGCCGCCGTATCTCTGCTGGCCGCCGTATCTCTGCTGGCCGCCGGGCGCGCCATAGGTTCTAGGCTGAGCATAGCTTCCCCTCGGCTGGGCATAGTTCCCTCGGGGCTGGGCGTTCCCCCGCGGTTGCGCAAAGCCGCCCCTCGAGTGCGAAGGCTGCGGCCCATGGGCGGCCGGGGCGCGGGCGGGCGCACCACCCTGTTTCGGAGGTGCGTGATGATGGTCGCCTTGATAGTTCTGGGCTTGCGCGGTCCCGGCGAGGAGGGCGAGGATCGCGAAGGAAGCAACGACAGTCTTCATCGGACGTGTTCCTTTCGGCTTGGGCCGGATTTCCTCGGCCGTTGGCCCCATTTTTCAAGAGCCGACTGAACCTATCTTGAATGGCGACGCTGGCCAACCATTCAGGCGAGCGCCATCTTGGGTGTCGATGAGCGGAATTTCGCCCAAGGACGTGATCGCCTTCTGGAGGCAGGCCGGGCCAAAGCGCTGGTTCGCCAAGATTCCTGCCTTTGATGAGGAGATCCTCAGGCGTTTCGAAGCCCTCCACCACGCCGCAGCCCGCCGCGAACTTCACGACTGGGGCGAGACCGCCGAGGGGAGCCTCGCCCTCGCCCTCCTTCTGGACCAGGTCCCGCGCAATATCTATCGCGGCTCCGCCCACGCCTTCGCCACCGATCCCTTGGCCCGGGCCCTGTCGCGCTCCGCGGTCGAGCGCGGATTCGACAAGCAAATTCCGTCGTCTCTCCGAACCTTCTTCTATTTGCCGTTCAGTCATTCCGAGAGGCTCGCCGACCAGGACTTCGGCCTGCCGCTGTGGAACGCGCTCGGATCGGAGACCGGCGAAGAGCAGAAGTGGGCCTTTGTCCACCGCGACATCATCGTCCGGTTCGACCGCTTTCCCCACCGCAATCCGGCTCTCGGCCGCGCGACCACCCCAGAGGAGCAGGCTTTCCTCGACGAGGGCGGGTTCGCAGGCTAACGGGTGAGAATCGGCGCAAGCTCAAGATTCATGTCGGCCAGTCCCCAGCTCCTTCAAGTCGCTGACGCCAGAGGCGAGCGGCCCTATCTCGATCTCCTCGCCGAACTCCTCGAAACCGGCGAACGTCGGGTCGATCGCACCGGCGTGGGGACTCTCGGCCTTTTCGCCCGCCAGCTCCGCTTCGATCTAGCCGAGGGATTCCCCCTTCTCACCACCAAGAAGGTCCATTTCCGCTCGGTGGTGGTGGAACTTCTCTGGTTCCTGCGCGGGATGACCAATGTCCGCTGGCTGGACGAGCGAGGCTGTACGATATGGGACGAGTGGGCGGACGCACAGGGGGAGCTCGGTCCGGTCTACGGCAAGCAGTGGCGTTCGTGGGCGACGCCGGACGGACGAAGCATCGACCAGATCGCCGCCGTCGTCCGTTCCATTCGCGAAGAGCCGTTCAGCCGCCGCCACATCGTCAGCGCCTGGAATCCCGCAGACCTTCAAGCGATGGCCCTTCCGCCCTGCCATTGTCTCTTCCAGTTCCACGTCTCCGCCGGACGGCTCTCCTGCCAGCTCTACCAGAGGTCGGCCGACGCCTTCCTGGGCCTCCCTTTCAACATCGCCAGCTACGCCCTCCTCACCCATCTCATCGCCAGGGAATGCGGTCTTCAGCCCGGCGAGTTCGTCCTGACCGCCGGCGACGTCCACCTCTACCTCAACCATGTCGACCAGGCGCGCATTCAGATCGGCCGAGAACCTCTTGATCCGCCCATGCTTTCTCTGGCCGACGGCAAGCATCTCTTCACCTACGAGCCCTCGGACATCGCCCTCATCGGCTACAGAGCCCACCCGGCGATCGCCGCCCCGATCGCGGTCTGAAGGGAGCCGAAGCCCGCTTGGCCATTCACCTCACCGTCGGCCCGGCGGCGCGGGGCCGAAACGGCGTCATCGGCAGGGCGGGCGCCCTCCCCTGGCGGCTCGCCACCGACCTTCGGCGGTTCAAGGCGCTCACCATGGGAAAGCCAGTGATCATGGGGCGAAGGACCTGGGAGAGCCTTCCCAGGCGCCCGCTTCCCGGCCGCGCCAACATCGTCCTTTCCAAAGACGGGAGCTTCGAGCCGAAGGGCGCGCTCGTCTGCTCGAGCTTCTCCGAGGCGCTCGCCATCGCTCGCGAACACGCCGTCGAGGAAGGCGCTGAAGAGGTGTGCGTGATCGGCGGGAGCGAGCTCTTCCGCTTGGCGCTACCCCGCGCGCAGCGCATCTATCTCACCGAAGTCGAGGCCGAGACGGAAGGCGACGTCGTCTTTCCCGCCTTCGACGAGAACAAATGGCGCGAGGTGGCTCGCGAAGCCCATGCCGCCGGCGAGGGCGACGACTTCGCCATGGTCTTTCGGGTCCTCGAGCGGTAGGGCGTAGCCATGGAGTCCAGCAGTGAGGCGGGGCGGCGGCTCGTCATCACCGCCGACGATTTCGGCGCCTCGGTCGAGGTCAATGAGGCGGTGGAACGGGCCTACTTGGAAGGAATCCTGACCGCCGCCAGCCTGATGGTCGCCGCCCCGGCCGCCGCCGACGCGGTGGAGCGCGCCAGGCGACTCGAAGGCCTCGGGGTCGGCCTGCACCTGGTGCTCACCGACGGAACCCCGGTCCTCCCCCCGGCGCACGTCCCCCATCTGGTGGGCGAGGACGGCCAATTCCTTCGTCCGATGGCGCGCGCGGCGTTCCGGATGGTCTGCTCGGCCGCCGCCCGTACCGAACTCCAAAGCGAGATCGAAGCCCAGTTCGAGGCCTTTGAAGCGACCGGCCTCACGCTCGATCACGCCAATTCCCACAAGCACTTCCACCTCTTTCCTATGATCGGACGCGAAATCATCCGCATCGGGGCCCGCCATGGCCTCAGGGCGGTGCGCGCGCCTCTGGAGCCCTCCGGGCCGGTGCGCGACATCGACCCCCGGGCGCGGGGCGCGAGCCTTCCCGAACGGTTCCTCGCGCGTCTTTCGGCCTTTCGCCTGCGCCGCGCTGGTCTGCTTGCCCCCGACCAGGTCTTCGGCCTCGCCTGGAGCGGGGCGATGGTCGAGGCGCGGCTGACCGGCCTCATCGAGCGGCTTCGCGTCGGCCTCACCGAGATCTACCTCCATCCCGCCGCCCAGGCCGAATTCGCCGGCGCCGTTCCGGGTTACCGCCATGCCGAGGAGCTCGCCGCCCTTCTCTCTCCTTCGGTGAGGCGCGCAGTCGAGGCGAGCGGGGCCAAGCTGGGATCCTTCTCCCATTTCGCGGAGGCGGCCTGAAGTGACCTCAAGGACCCGCAGCCGGCTTCGCCTGTGGGCCATGGTCGCCATGGTCCTGGGCGTCGCCCTGGCCACCGCGGTGGCCGGCTGGGTCGGGTTCGGACGCGTCTTCGGCGCCCTGGAGCGGATCGGCTGGCAGGGTCTGGCGACCCTGGTCATCTGGTCGGTCCTGCCGTGGGGCCTCCTCGGCTTCGCCTGGTTCCTCCTCCTTCCCGGCCAGCCGATGCGCGATCTGCGCATCTTTGTCGCCGCGCGGGTGATCCGCGATTCGGTGGGCGAGCTTCTGCCTTTCACTCAGATCGGCGGCTTTGCGGCCGGAGCGCGGGCCGTCGTGCTCCAGGGCCTCTCCTCGGAAACCGCCTCCTCGACCACGGTCGTGGACGTCACCAATGAACTCATCGCCCAGCTCGGCTTTACCGCCATCGGCCTCACCATGCTGGCTTCCAGGCTGGGCGCGGAGGCGCCTCACAGCCCGGTCATCGAGGCCGGCGTCGTGGGCCTCATCCTGACCTCGGCGGCGACCGCCTTCTTCATCGTCTTCCAGAAGAGCGGCATGCCCATCCTGGCCCGCCTCACCCGCCGCATCGCGCCGTCCGCCGCCGCCGACGTCGGCGACTTCAGTTCGGCGGTGAACGCCCTCTACGAGCCGCCGCTGCGGCTCGCCGCGGCCGCCTTCATCCATCTGTGCGCCTGGATCGCAAGCGCCGCCGGCGCCTGGGCCGCCCTGGCGGTGGCCGGCTGGCCGATCAGCCTGGGGCGAATGCTGGCCATCGAGGCCCTGATCTGCGCGGTGAGGAGCGCGGCGTTCTTCACCCCCATGGCGGCGGGCATCCAGGAGGCGACCTATGCGGTCATCGGCCCTCTTTTCGGACTGCCGGCCGACATGGCCGTGGCAGTCTCGCTCATGAAACGGGCCAAGGACTTCATCGTCGGACTGCCCGCCTTGGCCGTCTGGCAAACGTTCGAGGGCCGCCGCCTCATCCGCGCCGGACGCTCCGAGCGAGCGACGAGCTCGCAGGCCTAGAACCCCTCCCCTGCGTTTGTGCCGACCGCGCCCTCGCGCACGGGTCGAGTAGGAGCCTGGTCCCAGCCCATGCGCTCTTCAGGGCTGGCGCTTGGCGGGCTCTCGCCAGGGCCGGCGGGCCGGGGATCGGGGGCGGAAGGGGGCGCCTCGCTCGCCGGCGACGATGAGGGAACGGGACTTTCGTCGATCGGCGGGAGGGTCTGGGGGATTTCCTGTGGCTCGCCCTCCTCGAGCGATGGGAGTCTCGCGGGGACCGCCAGGCCGTGGATTTCGCCCGCCCGCTCCTGGAGATAGGAGGAGCGTAGCGAGGCGTAGGGATCGGCGGACTGCGAGATGAGGTCTTCGAGCTCGTCGCCGGCCTCCGCCCGCGCGTCGAGCGCCCCCACCCCGGTGCGCGCGAGATTGACCTGGTCGCGGTAGGGATAGTTGATCATGTGCAGGGGATCGGTCACCGCATCGACGCCGGAGCCGAGGATATCTCGCGCGCTCGAGGGCCCGAGGAACGGCAGGACGAGATAGGGCCCGGGGCCTACGCCCCAGCGCCCGAGGGTGTCGGCGAAGCCGTTGTTGACGTGCGGGTCGTGCTTGGCGACCACATCAATGAGGCCGCCCAGACCCAGCGTGGTGTTGAAGCCGAGCCTCACTGCGGCGGCGATGGCTCGCTTGGGCCTCGCTTGCAGGACGAAATTTGCGAAGACGAGCGGCTCGCCAACGTTCGTGAGGACATTGTGGATGCCCTTGCCGATTGGACCAGGGGTCAGAGCCCGGTAAATCTTGGCGAGCGGATGGAAGATCAACTTGTCCAGAGCGAGGTCCAACCTGAACATCGCCCGGTTGGCCTTCTCGAATGGGTCGCCCTTGGCATGGCCGTACGCCGGCCCAGCGGCGAGCGCGGTGAGAACCAACGCGACGAGGACGGGTCCGGAACGCGGCAAGACGCGTCTCTTTAGCGCGCTGTGCATTATCCGGCGAAGAGGATTCGGCCACCCATGCAGGAGGATCTTCACTGTCAGCCCATCAAAGCGATCATCGCCGCGGGGTGCGCCCTTGTTCCGGCGCCATGATAGAGGCTCCGAAAAGGAAGTCCGACCCTGACTCACCCGCCAGGCTTGTGAGGCGACCATAGAACCGGTGATCGAGCACGAGGAGGAGGAGCTCCATCCGGGCTTCGAGTCGGTCCTCATCGGAAGCATCGCCCGCTTCTGCTGCGAGAACGCGCGTCTGATCTCGCTGCTCGGAATCGCGATCGGACTTTGGGCCCTGGGATTCACCCTCACCCACTTCTCAATGGACACCAATACCGACGCGCTCATCGCCAAGTCACTGCCCTGGCGGGTGCGCGAGAGCGCCTTCAATCGCCTCTTTCAGCCCGAGGGCGATCAGGTGGCGGTGGTGATCGACGCCAAGACTCCCGAGCTCGCCGACCGGGCGGAGCGCGAGATTACCGGCGCCCTTCGCGTCAAGGCGAACCTGTTCGCGGGCGTCAGCGAGCCGGGCGGGGGACCCTTCTTCGAGCGCGAAGGCCTGCTTTTCGAGCCTCTGCCGCAGGTCCAGGGCGAAGTGAACCGCCTCGTTGCGGCCCAGCCGCTGATCGGCCCGGTCGCGGCCGATCCCAGCCTTCGCGGCGTCATGGCCGCGCTCTCCACCGTCCTGCAAGGCGTTCAGACCGGGCAGGCGAGCCTTTCCGACCTCGCCGGACCCATGAACGCGCTCTCCACGACAATCGAGCAGTCGCTATCCGGCAAGGTGGGGCTGTTCTCCTGGCGCAATCTCATTTCAGGGCCATCCCCGCCCGCCGAGCTTCGCCGAATCGTGATGGCGACGCCCAAGCTCAATTACGCGAGCCTGAGCCCGGCGCGGGTTGCAACGAAATTCATCCACGCCGAGGCGCGGCGGCTTGGGCTCACCGCCCAAAACGGAGTGAGCGTGAGGCTCACCGGCGCGGCCCCGCTCGCCGATGCCGAGCTCTCTAGCCTCGGCCACGGCGTCGGCCTCATCGCGGTGCTCGCTCTCCTGGCCATCATCATCATGCTGTGGCTGGCCACGCGCACCGCCAGGCTGATCTGGGCGATTCTCCTCACCATGCTGATCGGCCTTTCTTGCGCGGCGGCGCTGGGCCTGGTCATCTTCGGCAAATTCAACGTCATCTCCGTCGCCTTCATCCCGCTTTTCGTGGGGCTCGGAATCGACTTCGGAATCCAGATCAGCGTTCGCTATCTGGCCTGTCGACGGGAGGCGCAAAGCGATCTTGCCGCCCTCACCGAGGCCGGGCGGGGCATGGGCCGGTCGATCTCGCTGGCCGCCACCGCAATCGCGGTGGGCTTCTTCGCCTTCGCGCCGACCGATTACGTTGGGGTTTCCCAGCTCGGCATCATCGCAGGGGTGGGCATGTTCATCGCCCTCATTCTCAACCTCACCCTCCTGCCGGCTTTCATCACGGTTTTGAAGCCGCCGGTGCGCGGCCGCATGGGCCCGGGCCACATCCTTCAGAATCTCGACCGGGTGGTCATGGGCTACCGGCGCGAGGTGTTGGCCCTCGCCGCGGTGGCGGCGGCGGTGTGCGTCGGCCTTCTTCCGCTGCTCCATTTCGACTTCAACCCGCTTCATCTGCAGAACCCCAAGGCCGAGCCGGTGGCGACCATGCGCGCCTTGATGGCCGCGCCGAACCAGTCGCCCGACACCGCCGAGATCGCCGAGCCGAACCTCGCCGACGCCCAGGCCATGGCCTCGCGTCTGGAGCGACTTCCCGAAGTCGACCAGGCGCGCACCGTCGCGGACTTCGTTCCCGCCGACCAAGGCCCCAAGCTCGCCGCGATCGGCGGCGCAGGCCAGCTCCTCGACCTGACCCTCAACCCCATCGCCATCGCTCCGCCGCCGACCGATCAGGAGACCCGCGCCAGCCTCGCGGCGGCCGCCACCGCCCTGGAGGGGGCCGCCGCCAAGGGCGGGGCCGGATCGGCGCAGGCCCGGCGGCTGGCCGGCGATCTCACCCGCCTCGCCGCCGCCCCACTGGCGGAACGCCAAGCGGCCCAGCAAGCGATCCTCACGCCGTTTGCGACCCTCCTTTCGGAGATCCGCACATCGCTTTCGGCGCAGCCGGTGAGTCTCGCGAGCCTCCCCCCTCAGCTGAAGCGCGACTGGTTCGCGCCCAACGGCGAGGCGCGGGTCAGCGTCGTCCCAAAGGGAAACTCCGATGACAACCGGGTGTTGCGCCGCTTCATCCTGGCCGTGCAGCACCTCGCTCCCCACGCCACCGGCCCGGCCATCGACACCTTCGAAGGCGGCCGCACGGTCGAGATCGCCTTCGTCGAGGCCGGGATCCTCTCCCTCATCGCGGTCACCGTGCTGCTCTTCCTGGTGCTGCGGAACTGGCGTCACGTGGCGATCACCATCACGCCCATCATCCTCACCGGCCTGCTCACTCTGGGCAGCTGCGTCGTCATCGGCGAGAGCCTCAACTTCGCCAACATCATCGCCCTGCCGCTCCTGGTCGGCATCGGGGTCGCCTTCCACATCTATTTCGTCCTCTCCTGGCGCCGAGGCGGGACCCATCTCATCCATTCGAGCCTGACCCGGGCGGTGTTCTTCTCGGCGCTCGCCACCGCCACAGGCTTTGGCAGCCTGTGGGTCTCCTCTCATCCCGGCACCGCCTCGATGGGACGGCTGCTGATGATCTCGCTCATCTGGACCCTGGTCTCGGCGCTCATCTTCCAACCCGCCCTGATGGGGCCGCCGCCGGAAGAAGCGGAAAGCAAGCATCGGCCCCGGCCGAGGTGAGGCATTTCCTCCCGACCCGCTTCGCAAGGGAAGAGAATCCACGGGGGATCAAACGCGGCGCACAAGGCGTTGAGAGATCGGTGGGCGGGGCGTCAAGCGAGGTGCTCGCCATGCATGTGACTGTCAGCGAATTCGTCTGGAAGCGGCTCGCCCAATGGGGGCTGCACCGCGTCTACGGCTATCCAGGCGACGGGGTCGGCGGCCTCGATGTCGCGCTCGAGAAGCTCAAGGCGGAGATGGAATACATCCAGGTTCGCCACGAGGAGATGGCGGCCTTCATGGCCAGCGCCCACGCCAAGTTCACCGGCGAGGTCGGCCTCTGCTACGCCACCAGCGGGCCCGGAGCGATCCATCTGCTCAACGGCCTCTACGACGCCAAGATGGATCACGTCCCGGTGGTGGCGATCTGCGGCCAGCAGGCGCGCGAGTCGATCGGCGCCTCCTACCAGCAGGAGGTCGATCTCCAATCCCTCTTCAAGGACGTGGCGAGCGAATACGTCGCGACCGCAACTCTCCCCAGCCAGGTGCGAACCCTCGTCGACCGCGCCGTGCGCATCGCCAAGTCCAAGCGGTCGGTCACGGCCATCATCCTTCCCAACGACCTGCAGCTCATGAGGTACGAAGAGCCGCCGATGGAGCACGGCTACACCCACACCGGGGTCGGCTTTGCGGTGGAATCGAAGGTTCCGGGCGAGGCGGGCATCGAAGCCGCCGCCCGCGCCCTCAACGCCTGCGAGAGGATCGCCATCCTGGTCGGCCAGGGCGCGCTCGAGGCCAGCGAGGAAGTGATGGCGGTCGCCGACCGTCTCGGGGCCGGCGTCGCCAAGGCGCTTCTGGGCAAGGCGGTCCTTGCCGACGATCTTCCCTACGTCACCGGCTCCCTGGGGCTCTTGGGCACCAAGCCCTCCTGGAATCTGATGAAGGAATGCGACGGCTTTCTGATGGTCGGCTCCTCCTTCCCCTACAGCGAGTTCCTCCCCAAGCCGGGCAAGGCGCGCGGCGTGCAGATCGACATCAACGGCGCCCAGCTCTCTCTGCGCTATCCCATGGAGGTGAACCTGGAGGGCGATGCCGCCGCGACGCTCAAAGCCCTTCTTCCCAAGCTCCGCCAGAAGACCGACACGAGCTGGCGCGAGAAGATCGCCAAGGAGGTCAAGGAGTGGTGGAAGGTGCTCGAGGAGCGCGCCATGAGTTCGGCCGATCCGATCAATCCTCAGCGCGTCTTCTACGAGCTTTCGCCCAAGCTTCCCGATGGGGCGATCCTCACCGCCGATTCCGGCTCGGTCGCCAACTGGTACGCGCGCGATCTGAAGATCCGGCCGGGCATGAAGGCCTCCCTCTCCGGCGGCCTCGCCTCGCTCGGCGCCGGTACACCCTATGCGCTCGCCGCCAAGATGGCCTTCCCCGACCGGGTGGTGATCGCCTTCATGGGAGACGGGGCGATGCAGATGAACGGGCTCAATGTGATGATCACCATCGCCAAATACTGGCGGCGGTGGTCCGATCCCCGGCTCATCGTCCTGGTTCTCAATAACCGCGACTTGAACCAGGTGACCTGGGAGGAGCGCATCCAGATCGGCTCGGGCAAGACCCCCTCGACGCAGACCATCCCTGACTTCGCCTACGCGCGCTACGCCGAGCTCCTGGGGCTCAAGGGCGTCTATGTCGATACGCCCGAGAAGATCGCCCAGGCCTGGGACGAGGCGCTCGCCTCCGACCGGCCGGTGATCTTCGAGGCGGTGACCGACCCTAACGTCCCGCCGCTTCCGCCCCACATCACCTTGAAGGACGCGGCCCACTTCGCGACCATGACCAAGACCGAGCCGGAGCTGGCGAGCGTCCTTCGCAACAGCGCCAAGCAGCTCCTCGACACCGTCCTGGCCCACCGCTGAATGGGCGTGCTTCTTCGGCCCGAAGCCAGGCGCCCTCTCCTCCGCTTCGCGGTCGCCCTCCCCCGCCTGCGCGGGAGAAGTCACGAACATCCGGGGCGGACCCTGGCGGGGGCGGCTGGTATCCTCGCCGCTTCGGTGCTCGCCGATTCGGCGACCGAGCACTATCGCGGAAGCTTCCATAACAAGGCGATGTTCGCCCCCCTGGCCGCGTCGACCGCGGCTCTGGCGGCGAGCCTTCATGCGAGCGGCGATGTGGGGCCAAAGGCGCGCCGGCTGCGCGATCTGGCATTCGCCGCGGCGGGCCTGGTCTCGGCCGCAGGGGGGCTCTTCCACCTCTACAACGTCGGCAAGAAGCCCGGCGGCTTCTCCCTCAACAACTTTTTCTACCAGGCGCCTCTTGGGGCCCCGTTCGCCCTCATGCTCTCCGGCGCCCTGGGATTCCTCTCCGAGCGGGTGCGCGGCAAGCGAGGCGCCAAGATCGTTGGCATTCCGGCCGGAAGGGCCCTGGGCGCCATGGCGGCCGGTGGCATCGCCGGAACCGTCGCCGAGGCGGGGTTCCTGCATTATCGCGGGGCCTTCCAGAATCCGGCGATGTTCGTCCCGGTGATCGCCCCGCCGGCCGCGGCCGCGGCCCTAGCGGCGGCGACGGCGAGGCCCAGCGGTCCTCACGGCCTCGCCCGCTCTCTTCTCTGGGCCACCGCGGCGGCGGGGATCGCCGGACCCTTTTTCCACGCCTTCGGAGTAAGTCGGCAGATGGGCGGGTGGAGGAACTGGCGCCAGAACGTCCTTTCGGGACCGCCGATCCCGGCCCCGCCCGCCTTCGCCGGACTGGCGCTCGTCGGACTTCTCGCCCTGAAGCTGATGGAAGACGAGGCATGAAGGTCCAGGAGGCGCGCTTTCCGGGCTATGACGTCCTTTCCAAAGCGAAGGGGCCGTCGTGGAACGCGGCGACCCGCAGGGCGATAAAAAAGCGCCTGGAGCCGCGAGGGGAGACGCTCTTCTTCTCGGCCGAGGAGATGAAGATTCTCGAGGCGCTCTGCGCGCGCATCCTTCCCCAGGTTGAAGACGAGGCCGTCATCGTTCCTTTGGCCATGATGGTCGACGAAAAGATGGCCAAGGGCCGGCTCGACGGCTTCCGTCACGCCTCCATGCCTCCCCAGGGCGAAGCCTGGCGAGTCGGGCTTTCGGCCCTCGACGCCGAGGCTCTGGAGGCCTTCGCGGTCCCCTTCCACCAGCTCGCCGCCGCCTCGCGCGATGATCTCATCGGCCGGATGCAGAGGGGCGAGCTCACCGCCGACTCCTGGGGAGGGATGCCCTGCCGCCGATTCTTCACCGATCGGGTGATCCACGACATCACCCATGCCTACTATTCCCATCCCAAGGCGTGGAGCGAGATCGGCTTCGGAGGCCCGGCGAGTCCCAGAGGCTATGTGCGTACCGCTCTTTCCAGGCGCGATCCCTGGGAGGCGAGCGAAGCGACGAGCGCCGCGCCGCAAGCGCGGGAGGCGGCGCGACGGAAGAACGCCCGTGTCCGCTGATCCCTTCGCCACGCCTAGGGGAAAGGACGGCCGCGCCCCGGACGTCATGGTCGAAGGCGGCTGGCTCCCGATGCGCCAGTTCCGCGACCACGATCTGGTGGACTTCGTTGTCATCGGCACCGGGGCCGGCGGAGCGCCGCTCATCGCGCGCCTGGCCGAGCAGGGGTTCAGCGTGGTCGGCTTCGATGCCGGGCCGTGGTTTCGCCCGCTCGAGGACTTCGCCTCCGACGAGACCGAGCAGGAAAAGCTCTATTGGAACGACGAGCGGATCGTGGGTGGAAAGAACCCGCTGGTCCTCGGCGGCAACAACAGCGGCCGGGCGGTCGGCGGCAGCACCGTCCATTACGCCATGGTCTCGCTGCGCCTGCGCCCCGAGCGGTTCAGGTCGCGCTCGCTCCTCGGATACGGGGCCGATTGGCCGATCGACTGGCGCGAGATGTGGGGGTGGTACCGCAAGGCCGAACTGGCGCTGAAGATCAGCGGCCCGGCGAGCTACCCCTGGGGTCCCAAGCGGCCCGCCTATCCCTACCGGTCCCACCAGCTGAACGGCGCGGCCGAACTCCTCGCCAGGGGGTGCGAGCGGATGGGGATTTCCTGGTCGCCCACCCCGATCGCCACCCTCTCGGCTCCGAGAGGCGAGGCCCACCCTTGCGTCTACCGCGGCTTTTGCCGCTTCGGCTGCTCGACCAACGCCAAGCAGAGCCAGCTCGTCACCTTCGTCCCCCGGGCCGTCAAGGCGGGGGCCGAGATCCGCGACCTCGCCAGGGTCGGCCGCATCGAGACCAACGGCGAGGGTCTGGCGACCGGAGTGCACTATCATCGAGAAGGCGCGTGGCGCTTCCAGCGCGCCCGCCACGTCATCCTCGCCGGCTACGCCATTGAGTCTCCCAGACTTCTCCTCCTTTCGTCGGGCTCGGCGCATCCCGACGGCCTGGCCAATTCCTCGGGCCTCGTCGGCAGGAACCTGATGGTCCAGGCCAACCAGGCGGTCTTCGGGCGCATGGAGGAGGAGGTGCGCTGGTACAAGGCCCCGCCCTCGCTCTCGATCACCGAGCACTGGAACTACGATGACGAGAAGGACTTCTTCGGCGGCTACTGCTGGATGGCCCAGGGCCCGCTTCCGATCGAGTGGGCGAGCATCCTCACCGGCGCCAAGGGCCTGTGGGGCGAGGCCCTGCGCAGCGAGATGACCCACTACATCCACCAGGTGGGAGTGAAGATGGTGGGCGAGATGCTCCCCAGCGAGGAGAACCGCGTCACCCTCGCCGAGGAGGAGGATCAGTTCGGGCTCAAGATCGCGCGGGTGGATTACTCCTTCGGAGACAATGATAAACGCCTCATCGCTCACGCTCTGGATCAGATGGAGACGAGCCTGAAGGCAGTCGGGGCCAAGGCCATCTTCCGCCAGGAGGACGACACCGCTCACCTGGGCGGGACCTGCCGGATGGGCTTTACGCGCGAAACGAGCGTCGTCGATTGCGATCATCGCGCCTTCGATTGCCGCAATCTCTTCATCTGCGACGGATCGGTGTTTCCGACCGTCGGCGGAGTTAACCCCTCGCTCACCATCATCGCCCTTTCCCTTCGCTGCGCCAATCGCATCGGCGAGCTGGCGGCGCGGGGGGAGCTGTAGACGGCGCGACCGCTCGCGTTCGTGTGCGACGCCCTGAAGCGCGAGGGAGGAGAAGAACCTTGCGGCTCGCATCACCCCGTGTCCGGGGGGAAGCCGAAAAGATTCAGGGCATGGTCATCCTCGTCGCCAAGCTGGCCATGATCCAGACGGTGCCGGCGACCATGACGGCGAGCAGCAGGGCCGAAAAGAGGATCAGCTGCAGATCCTCGCGACGCTGTCGAAAACCGATGTGCAGGAAGAAGCGAAAGTGAACCACGCCCTGGACGAGAGCCAAGGCGCCAATGGCGACGACCAGCCAAAAGTGCGGCAGAACCTCCCATCGGATCAGGGCGAAGGCCGACACGGTGAGGGTCAGGGCCCCGCCCAGGCCGGCGGCGTAGGAGGCGAACTCGCCGCGCTCCTGGCGCCGGCGCTCGGCCTGAGCTGGCCCCTCGCGCTTTGCCCGATCGCTCATGCCAGCCCCGCCAGATAGACGACGGTGAAAATGGCGATCCAGACGATGTCCAGAAAATGCCAGAAGAGGGCCAGCCTGAGGACGCCGAGCTTGGTCCGGGCATCAAGGCCGTAGCGCGCGATCTGGCCGAAGAGGCTGACCATCCAGATGCAGCCGGCCGTGACGTGCAGACCGTGCAGCGGCACCAGATCGAAGAAGGCGGAGAGAAAGCCGCTGCGCGTCGGCGGGCCGCCCTTGGCGAACATGGCGACGAAGTCGTTGGCCTCAAAACCCAGAAAGCCCAGGCCCAAGAGCAGGGTCAGCCCCAGCCAGCCCAGCAGCCACCGCACTCCATGCTGGTATTTCATCGCCAGCGAAGCCATGCCGAAGGTGAAACTGCTCGAGAGCAGCAGCAAGGTCTCGATGAAGACGCTCGTGATGTTGTAGAGCTGGTGCGGCCCCGGTCCGCCGGCGGTGGCGTGCCGCGATGTCACATAGGTGGCGAACACCATCGCAAAGAGGATCGCGTCGCTCATCAGGAAGACCCAGAAGCCGAACACCAGGGTCTCGGCCGCCTCGTTCGCTTCGCCGTGCTCGGCGCCGAGGTTCAATCCGGGATACTTGACCGTCTCCTCGCTCATGGGGCGGCCTGCGCGACGGCCTCGTCGGCGAGGCCCTGATTGGCGCTGTCCCGTTCGTCGGCGCGCGAGATCGCCGTGGCCGCGGCCACGGCCTCCAGCCAGAGCCGATGCTCCTCGCGAACCTCCCCGGCCGGCACGGTCTTGGCGATGTCGCGCTCGAAACCGTGAGCGATGATCATCGCCAGGCCGGCGAGGACGGAAAGGATCACCAACCACCAGATGTGCCAGACCAGGCCGAAGGCCAGGGCGAAGCCGACGGCGCCTAGCACTAGGCCCATGGCGCTGTTCCTGGGAAGTTCGATGTCCCCATACCGGTCCGGCGGCCGATAGGCCTCGCCGCGCTCCTTGGCGTCGGTGAACGCGTCGCGGTCCTTGACCAGGGGAATGACCGGGAAGTTGTATTCCGGCGGCGGCGCGGCGACCGACCATTCGAGGCTGCGGCCGTCCCAGGGATCGCCGACGGAGACACGGTTCTCCTCGCGGCGCCGGATCGAGACCAGCAGCTGGATCGCCAGCGCCCCGAGTGCGCAGAGGACGAGGACCGCGCCGAGGAGAGCGACCATCTCCAGCGGCACGTATGAGGGTTCGCTGTAGGCCGCCATGCGCCGAGGCAAGCCCATCAGCCCCAGACCGTAGAGCGGGAAGAAAGCCAGCATGAAGCCGAAAATCCAAAACAGCGCCGAGATCAGGCCCCAGCGCTCGTCGAGGCGGAAGCCGAAGGCCTTGGGGAACCAGAAATGGTAGCCGGCCAGCATGCCGAAGAGCACGCCGGGAACCGCCACGTTGTGGAAATGGGCGACCAGGAACACGGTGTTGTGGACCTGATAGTCGATGCTGGGATTGGCCAGGAGAATCCCGCTCATGCCGCCCAGGACGAAGAGCAGGATGAAGGCAAGCGCATAGACCATGGGGACGGTGAACCGCACCCGGCCGCGAAACATCGTCCACATCCAGTCGTAGATCTTCACCCCGGTGGGAATGCCGATCAGCATCGAGGCGATGCCGAACGCCGCGTTGATGTTGGCGCTCTGGCCCATGGTGAAGAAATGATGGACCCACACGCTGAAGGAGAGGACGGCGATGGCCATGGTGGCCATCACCAGCGACCGGTAACCGAACAGCGCCTTGCCGGAAAAGGTCGAGATGACTTCCGAGTAGATCCCGAATGCTGGCAGAATGATGATGTATACTTCCGGATGGCCGAACATCCAGAAGAGGTTGGCGAAGTGCATCATGTTGCCGCCCAGGGCGTTGGTGAAGTAGTGGAAGCCGAGGTAGCGGTCGAGCGCCAGTTGCGCCGTGGCCACGGTCAGCGGCGGCATGGCGAAGATCATCAGAATGGAGGTGCAGAGAGCGGTCCAGGTGAAAAGCGGCATCCGCAGCAAGGTCATGCCGGGCGCGCGTTCCTTGTAGATGGTCACCGCGAAATTGATCCCGGTCATGGTCGATCCGACCGAGGAGAGACTCAGCGCCCAGATCCAGTAGTCCGGCCCGACGCCGGGGGTGAAGCTGGCCTCGGTGTAGGGCGGATAGCCAAACCATCCGCCGGTCGAAAACTGGCCCAGGACCAGGGAGATCATCACCAGCGCCGCGCCGGCCGCGGTCAGTCCCAGGCTGATGGAGTTGAGCACGGGAAAGGAGACGTCGCGCGCGCCGATCTGCAGGGGCATCACGAAATTGATCAGGCCGATGAGGAACGGCATGGCCATGAAGAAAATCATGATCGTGCCGTGGGTGCTGAACAGCTGGGCGAAATGGTTGGCCGACAGAAAGCCTCCGCCCAGGCCGAAGCCCTGTTGCGTGCGCATCAGCGCGGCCTCGATGAGGGCGCGGGCCAGCATCACCAGGGCAAGCGCCACGTACATGATCCCGATCTTCTTGTGATCGGTGCTGGTCAGCCACTCCGACCACAGGACGCGCCATTTGCCGAACTTCGTGATCAGCGCGAAGGCAGCCAGCGCTCCGAAGACGACGATGCACGCGGCGAGCCCGCCGATGGACCCATTGATGAGATTGGGCACTGTGGGGTGGTGCGCCATCTTCCAGAACGGCAGCGAATCCGGGGCGAGACGGCCCAGCGG
Source organism: Caulobacteraceae bacterium (assembly GCA_050729515.1). GTDB lineage: Bacteria > Pseudomonadota > Alphaproteobacteria > Caulobacterales > Caulobacteraceae > Acaudatibacter. The sequence continues at coordinate 175,428 of JBOHLG010000002.1, read as the reverse complement.
ATGGGAGAAAACGGCGGCGAAGCTCACGGCGTCTTCCCCATCGGCGGGGCGGCCGACTTCGGTCCTGCCCGTGACGGCGGCGGCTCCGTCGCAGGGCCGGCGAGCGAGATCCCGGTTCCATTTCTGGTCGCCTCGACCTCCGCGGGGAAGAGGGACGCCGAAACGTCCTTCAGGTAGACATCGCCGTCGTTGTGCGTGGACGGCGGCAAGGCGGCGAGGAGCTGTTCGCGAACCCCGCGCCGGGACAGCGCCTGGTAGACGGCGGCGTTCAGCGGAACACCGTCCGCCTTTACTCTGCGGACCCACGCCCCGAACCGGTCGGGCGACATCGCCACGGCGGTGAAATGCTCGTGATGGAAGCCGTCGCCGCTGTACATCGTGTTCTCGCCCAGGAACCGCCCGGTCCTTGCGGCCTCGAGATGGAGTTGGGTGACCATGCCGCCCATGGCGTAGATCTGGCTGCCCAGAGCGGGAATGAAGAACGACTGCATCACCGTGGCGCTGGTCAGCCGCATCGCTACTGGGCGCCCCACGGGCATGGCCATCACCCCGACGCTGGCGACGCCCTGGTCCGGATAGATGAAGAGCCACTTCCAGTCGTAGCCGATCACCTGGACGCGCAGCGGCGGCTGAGCCGAAGCCAGGGGCCTGTAGGGATCGAGCCGGTGCGCATCGCGCCAGACGAAGAACGCCAGCACCGCGACGATCAGGATCGGTCCGCCCCAGGAGGCGATCTCGAGCGGCAGGAAACTCTCCCACTTGGGCGTGTAGCGCGGCCTGGGCAGGAGGCGGGGCGATTTCGCCCCGTAGCGGTAGCGCCAGGCGAAGAAGGGCAGCAGGAGGAAGATCGGCCCGGCCACCAGGACCGCCATGATCCCCAGAACCCAGTAGAAATGCCAGGCCTGGGCGGCGGCGATCGGACCTTGCGGATCGAGAAAGCTGAAATGGGTCTTGCAGCCGGCGAGCATCGGCAAAGGAAGGGCCAGCCCCAACAGTCGGACCCGCGCCCTCCCCCGAAGAGGATGACCGCGCCGCCGAGCGCCGAGAGCCATTCCAACCAGCCTCACTCGAAGAACCTTCGAGGAGGTTCTAAGAGCGATCCTTTCCAGGCGCCAGAGAGCCCGTCGTCATCCACGATCGGGGAGGGCGGCTCGGTTGGCCCAACGACATCGCGGTGACGCCCGACGGAACGATCTGGTTCACCGGTCCGACCTTCGAAATCATCGTGCCAAGCGGGGCGTCCTCGCCCGTCCCCGCGGACCCGCCGATAGCCAAGAGGTGCATCAAACGGCGCGCTGCGCCGAAGTTTCCCTCTGGTGAGCGATTGTGCAATCGGCTCGGAACCACGCTCCAGCCCATTCACTTGAGAGAGAACATTCAGGAGAAGGGTGTGGCGAAAGTAGCGGTGGTTACCGGCGCCGGGGCCGGCGTCGGCCGCGCCACGATCGAGGAATTTGCGCGGCAAGGCTTCGATGTGGCGCTGCTTTCGCGCGACGCCTCCCGGCTGGACCAGGCCGCGGACGAGGTGCGCCGCCAAAGGGTGCGTGCGGTGCCGATCCCCACCGATGTCGCCGACGCCGCTGCGGTGGAGGCGGCCGCTGATCGCGCCGAGGCGGAACTCGGGCCGATCGATGTCTGGGTGAACGTTGCAATGGCGACGGTGTTTTCTCCGGTCTCCAAGCTGACCGCCGAAGAGGTCGAGCGGGGAACCAAAGTCACTTATCTTGGACAAGTGCACGGGATGATGTCGGCGCTGAAGCGGATGCGGGTGCGCAATCGCGGCGTCATCGTCAACGTGGGCTCGGCGCTTGCCTATCGTTCGGTGCCGCTTCAATCCATTTATTGCGGCGCCAAGGCGGCGATCCGCGGGTTTACCGATAGCCTTCGTTCCGAGATCATCCACGACGGGCTCGATGTGCGCCTGACGATGGTCGATCTGCCCGCGGTCAACACGCCCCAGTTCGATTGGGCGCTCAACAAGATGGGCCGCAAGGCCAAGCCCGTCGCGCCGATCTTCCAACCCGAAGTGGCCGCGCGCGCCATCTTTTTCGCCGCCACGCACAAGCGTCGCGACATCTGGTTGGGATGGCCGACGGTCAGGGCGATCCTCGCCAACCGCATTGCGCCGGGGCTGATTGATCGCTATCTCGCCAAGACGGGCTATTCCGGCCAGCTCGCCGACCAACCTTCCGCGGCCCATGCCCCCGCCAACCTATTCGAGCCGGTTCCCGGCGATTATTCGGCGCACGGCCGTTTCGACCGCGAGGCGCGGGCGCGAAGCTGGGAGATGTTCACCGATCGCCACAAAGACGTGGTTCTCGCGCTTGCGGCGCTCGGATTGGCGGCCATGACGCATCGGGTCGCGAAACGACTGGATATCTGAATCAAGAACCCGGCGGGCGGACAAGAAGACGAGGAGTGGAACCGGCGCGTGCGGCTGGAGATGCGCCGCATCCGGTCCTCGCGCCGCACCAGGAGAAAGGGATCGCGGCCCACTATGGGATGGAGGGGGAGCGTCTGATCCTCACCCCAGGGCGGCGCTCGCCTGGTACGTGAAGCAGCTGCGCGGACTGACCGAGGACCACGCCGAGCGAGCGGCTCGCGACCAGCACATCGTGCTCGTCTCAGAGAGCGAGGCGGATCCCGATCGATGAGGCCGGCCGACAGGCCATCACCAAACGTTCCTCCACTTAAGAAATAAGGGGAAAGAGTCCCCATTCACGCCCTCTCCACCGCTTCCCAGTCCCACCCCCTGCTTCGCCGGGCGGGAGCGCTATGGGCGGGCTTCCCCCGTGGAGCGGCGGGCGCGAAAGACGCCGCCGAGGCCGAAGAAACCGGCCAGCATCAGGGCCCACGCCGCCGGCTCGGGAACCGGGGTGAGGACCACATTGTCGATCGCCTGGAGGGGGTAGTCGCCGCCAGCCTGGGCCGCCAAGGTGATTTGGAGATCGTCGATGCGTTGGCCCGCGAGGGCGCTGGCGAATTCGGTCGTCCAGTTGGCGTAGGTGTCGTTGGTGTCATTGGAGGTGTTCGATAGGCTGTAGGAATCGCTCGCCACCAGAGAGCCGTCCTCGAATCCCTGGACCACGAGGGTCTCGGAGCCCGCTCCGTCGGTCGAATAGGCGGCGTAGTCGAGCTGGTCGAACGTGAAGTCGCCGCCGCCGGCGTCCTCGATGTCGAGAACGCCGCCGCCGGTATAGGCGCCCTCCATTTCCTGGCCGGGATTGCCGAAGCCGTCGACGAAGAGCGAGCCCGACAAGGTCTTGTAGGTGAAGCCGGCCTCGGTGGCCGGGCCCGAAAACTGGCCGAAGGGCGCAGCTTCGAAGGTGATGGTCGCCGCCGAAGCCGACCCCAGGGCGCCGCCGGCCGAAAGCCCGAGCGCGCCGATCGCGGCGGCGACGAAAGCTGATCTCCCAACCACGGTAAAACCCCAGCCACTGAACTCGGGCGGCAATGGTTTACCCCGCCCCATCAAAGTGCAAGCGGATTCACCTGGCGGGCGAGCGGGGCGGGACCCAGGCCCCGGCGCCCCCCTCCCCGCTTCGCGAGGCGGCAGATCAGGCCAGAGCGCTGGAGCGGCGGGCGCGAAGCGCGCCGCCGAGGCCGAAGAAACTCAGGACCATAAGGGCCCAGGCCGCCGGCTCAGGAACGCCCGAGACGGGTGTGAGGACCACGTTGTCGATCGCCTGAAAGCCGTCTGCGCCGCCCGCGAGCGTGATCTGGAGATCGTCGATCGACCGCCCGGCCAGCGCGCTGGCGAGTTCGGTCATCCAGGCATAATCGGTGGTGTTCGCCAGGGTGAAGGAATCGGTCGCCACCAGGTTCCCGCCTTCGAAACCCTCGACTTCGAGGGTCTGATTGCCCGTTTCGGAACTCACAGCGGTGTAGTCGATCTGATCGAAATCGAAGCTTCCGCCGCCAGCCGCCTTGAAGTCGAGAACCCCTCCGCGCGCCGATTCCTCGCCCTCCATGTCCGGGCTGGGATTGCCGACGCCGGCGACGAAGAGCCCGCCGGAAAGCTTCTCGTAGGTGAACCCCGCCTCGGTGACCGGACCGGTGAAGTCGCCAGAGTTCGCGGTCCCGAAGGTGATAGTTGCCGCGCCGGCCGCGCCGGCGCCAAGGACAACTGCGTCGGCCGCAAGCGCCGCCGCCAGAAATGATGTTCTGCGCTTCATGGAATCGCCCCGATCTCAATGCCCGGCGCCGCCCCGGGACATCCCCCGTTTATAGCCCTCGCTGAAAGGACAAGAGGATTCGCCTGCGAGGCGAGCGCCACGCCGCAGCCCGCCCCTTCGGGGAGACCCTCTTCCGCAAGGGGCGAGTCTTCGAGGTGGAGACGCTGCTTCGGGCCCAAGCGGTACATCGTCCCTCGCGCGGCGGCGCTCTGGACAGGAGCGCTGGAGGCGCCCGATCATGGGGCGATGGGAGCGGCGGCCGACTTCACCATGCGAGAAGGCGCCGGGGGCGAGGCCGGCGAGATCGCCGAGCTTTCCGGCGACTGGACGGCGACGGGGATGGCCGGAGCGGCCGAGCGGCTGGAAGCGGCGTTGAAGGCCTCCAAGACCGGAGAGGTCGATCTCACCCATGTGGGGCGGTGCGACACCTCGGGGGCCTACCGGCTGCTGCTGGCCGGCCGGGCCACAGGCCGGCAGATGCACTTCACCGCGCCGGCCGAGATCGCCCGGCTCCTAGACCTCGTCGCCGGGGCGGCCCCCAAGGCGGTGCGGGCCGCCAAGCGCCCGGACGTCCTCTTCACCTTCTTCGATCGTCTGGGCCGCGGCGTCGTCGACGCCGGGCTGGCGCTTTACGACACCCTGGTCTTCAACGGCCATCTGCTCATCACGATCTGGCGAGCGGTTCGGCGCCCCCGCCGGATTCGGTGGGCGGCGGTCTTCGCGCTCGCCGAACGGGCCGGGCTCGACGCCGCCCCGGTGGTGGTGACCACGACCTTCTTCATCGGGGCGGTGGTGGGCCTCATCGGGGCCAATCTTCTTTCCCAGTTCGGGGCCCAGGTGTTCAGCGTCGAGCTCATCGGGGTGAGCGTGATGCGCGAATTCAACGTGCTCGTCACCGCCCTGCTCCTGGCCGGTCGGTCAGGCTCGGCCTTCGCCGCCGAGATCGGGGCGATGAAGATGAACCAGGAGATCGACGCCATGCGGGTCCTGGGGATCGATCCCTTCGACGCCCTGGTGTTTCCGCGCTTCGCCGCCCTCCTCCTCACCATCCCGCTGCTGGTGTTCCTCGCCACCCTCGCCGGCCTTTTCGGGGGGCTGGTGATCGCCTGGGGCGAGCTCGGGATCGGTCCCTCGGCGTTCCTGCAACGGCTCGTCGACAATGTGGGCATCGTCCATTTCTGGGTCGGGATGAGCAAGGCGCCGGTGATGGCGGCGGTAATCGCCGGGATCGGCTGCCGTCAGGGCCTCAATGTGGGGGGGGACGTGGAATCCCTGGGAAGGCGTGTCACCGCCTCGGTGGTCCACGCCATCTTCGCGGCCATCCTGATCGACGCCATCTTCGCGGTCATCTACATGGAGCTGAACATATGATCCGGCCGCGGGCGAGCCCGCGCCGGCGGGAACTGAACAAATGATCCGGGGGCGAGCGAGCCCGCGCTGGCGGGAGCTCGGGGGATGAGCGCCGAGGGGACGGCGGAAGAGGAACGAGGCCGCTGGCGCGGCCGGGGACGCCATCTCGGCGGCGAGATCCACGCCGGCGAGCCGCCGCCTGTGGAGGTGAGCGGGCTCGTGACGCGAATCGGCGAGACGATCATCCACGAGCGCCTGGACCTCACCGTGCCCCGGGGCGAGGTGGTGGGGCTGGTCGGAGGGTCCGGAGCGGGCAAGACGGTGCTTCTCGACACCATCATCGGCCTTCGCGCGCCCGAAGCCGGGCTGGTGCGGATCTTCGGCCACGACATCGCCTGGGCGAGGCGGCGGACCTGGCGCGACATCGAACGGCGCTGGGGGGTGCTCTTCCAACAGGGGGCGCTGTGGACCAATCTCACCGTCAAGGAGAACGTCGCCGCCCCGATGAGCGAACACACCCGGCTCTCGAGGAAAGAGATCGACGAGCTCGCCGAGCTCAAGATCGCTCTGACAGGCCTCCCCGCCGAGGCCGCGGCTCTGAAGCCCGCCGAGCTTTCCGGCGGGATGGTGAAGCGCGCCAGCCTCGCCCGCGCCCTGGCGCTGGATCCCGAGCTCCTCTTCCTGGACGAGCCGACGAGCGGGCTCGATCCCATCGCCGCGGCCGGATTCGACGAGCTGATCGCCGATCTTTCGCAGAGTCTTGACCTCACCGTGCTGATGATCACCCACGATCTCGATAGTCTGTGGCGAATCACCGACGAGGTGGCGGTGATCGCCGACAGGAAGATCGTCGCCATGGGACCGGTCGCCGAGGTGGCGAGGAGCGACCACCCCTGGACCCGGAGCTACTTCAAGGGCGCGCGCGGCCGTGCCGCCGAGGGTGCGGCCTGATGGAGCGAAACGCCAACTACGCCCTGGTCGGCCTCGTCGCCTCCGCGATCGCGATCGGGGCGCTGGTCTTCATCGTCTGGCTGGCCGGGGCGCAGTTCACCCAGTCCTACGATCTCTACGACATCGTCTTCAAGGGTCCGGTGAACGGGCTCTCCAAGGGGGCCGAGGTGCATTTCAACGGCATCAAGGTGGGCGAAGTCACCCACATCGATCTCGACCCCAAGGATCCGCAGTTCGTCATCGCCCGGGCCAAGGTGACCTCCGACGTGCCGATCCGAACCGACTCCTACGCCACCCTCGAACCCCAGGGGATCACCGGGGTCAACTACATCGACATCACCGCCGGCACGCCCACCAGGCCCCTCCTCAAGACCACCGTGCCCCGGGGCGTCATCCCCCGGCTCGGGAGCCGCCCTTCGGCGATCGCCAACCTTCTCGCCGGCGGGGGGTTCATCGTCCAAAGGACGGTCGATCTCCTCGATCGCGCCAACCGCCTGTTCAGCGATCAGAACATCAAGACCCTCTCGGCGACGCTTTCCGACGTCCAGGCGGTGACCGCCGAGCTGCGCGAGCGCAAGTCGATCATTGCAGACGCCGACGTGACCGTACGCAACGCCGGCGAGGCGGCGGCCCAGGTGCGTGATCTGGCCAAGAGCAGCAACGCGCTGGTCAACGGGCCGGCCAAGTCGAGCCTGACCGAAATCGGGGATGCGGCCAAGCAGATCGATGCCTCGGCCAAGGATCTCCAGGGCCTGCTGGCGAGCCTCAAGGGGCCGACCGCCCAGTTCGCCGCCCAGGGGCTGCCACGGCTCACCGAGGACCTTTCTTCGATAAAGCAGGCGAGCGACCATCTCGATCGGTTGCTCACCGCGATCCAGGCCAACCCGCGCGGATTCCTTTCCGAGCCGCCGGCCCGAGAGGTGAAGGTGAAGCCATGAGGATCGCGGGCAAATTCGCGCTCGGGGCGCTTTCCCTTCTTTTCGCTCTGAGCCTTGCCGGCTGCCTGTCGTTCTTCCCCAAGACGCCGCCGGCGCAGCTCTGGCGCTTCACCCATGTTTCGGTCGCCCCGGTCCCCAACGCCGCGGAGGAGGGCGGGGTCGGGGTGGTGCTCGGCGACATCGGCTTTCCGAGGCAGAGCGAGGGCCACCGCATCCTGACCGTCAACGGCGGCCAGGCCGCCTACATCGCCGGATCGCGCTGGGTCGCGACGGCCTCCGACCAGTTTCGCCAGGCGGCCTATGTCGCGTTCGAGCGCCAGGGCCAGGTGGGCGGCGGGGCGGCGCGGCTCCTGGCCGAGGGCGAAATCGCGCCGGCAAGGTGGCGCCTGCAGCTCGACGTGCGGCGCTTCGATGTCGATCTTACCGGAAACCCGGTGATCGAGGTCGAGGTCGCCGCCTCCCTCTCGCGCATCGGCGGCGCGCCCACGACCTTCGCCAAACGATTCGCGGTCCGCACACCGGCCGGCGAGGACCGGGTCGGGGCCATGGTCGGGGCCTTCGACGAGGCCGTCACGACGGTCCTTTCGCAGATCGCGGCCTGGACGAATGCGCAACTCGCCTCGAGTCCTCCCCCGGCTTCAGCTGCGGGCGGTTGAAGAGCCTTTCGCAAACCGCCGGATGAGGCGGGAGAGACCCCTTTCGAGGACGGAGTCGGCGGCCTCCTCGGGCGAAGTCCACCAGAGCCGCCTCTGGCCCATTTCGCGCCAGGAGGCGAGCGTGCGCTCGACTTCGAGGGGGAAGACCTGGACCTTGCAGGCGAAACCCTCGCCGGACTTGGCGAACTTCACGTAAGCGTAGGCGCCCAGAGCCTCCTCGCCGATGCGGCCCTCGACCCCCGCCTCCTCGGCCGCCTCGCGGGCCGCCGCCTCGGCGTCGGAAAGGCCGGCCATCGGCCAGCCCTTGGGGATGAGCCAGCGGCCGGTCTCCCGCGAGGTGATCAGAAGGACCTGAAGTCCCGGCCCTCGCCGCCAGGGAAGGGCGCCGACCTGGTCTCTCGGCCGGGGCACGGCTAGTGGTCCGATTCCAACATTTGCATCCGCCTGATACCGCGCGTCGGGCAAATGTCGGAATCAGAAGGACCACTAGCTGTGCGACTCCAACAAACGCATCCCGGCGATCCAGCCGGAGTCGCACCACAAAGCCTTGAATCGACGTGGATCGGACCACAAACGGATGGGAACCATCCGTTTGCTACGATCCACTAGGGACGATCTCTAGTGGAACCCTTCGGCGGCGAAGGTCGCGGCGGCGGCGATGAGGCCGGCGGCGGGCATGGTGACGATCCAGGCGATCACGATGTCCTTGGCGACGCGCCAGCGCACCGCGGAGGCGTTCCTCGCTGTCCCCACCCCGACGATGCCGCCGGTGATGGTGTGGGTGGTGGAGACCGGCACGCCAAGCCAGGTGGCGAGGAAAATCGCCGATGCCCCTCCGGTCTCGGCGCAGAAGCCCTGCACCGGCCTCAAGGTGGTGATGCGGCTTCCCATGGTGCGCACAATCCTCCAGCCGCCGAAAAGGGTCCCAAGGCCCATGGCCGCCTGGCAGGCGAGCACCACCCAGAGCGGCACATGAAAGCCGCCGGTCTCCAGATGATGGGCGAAGAGGAGGACGGCGATGACCCCCATGGTCTTCTGAGCGTCATTGCCGCCATGGGAGAGGGAGTAGGCGGCGGCCGAAATGTACTGAAGGCGACGGAAGATCCCGTCCACCAGGGCCGGCGTGGATCGGATGAACATCCAGGCGATCGCCAGGGCGAGAAGGACGGCGAGGATGAACCCGATCGCCGGAGAGATGACGATGCCGAGCGCGGTCTTGATCACCCCGTCGGCGACCACTGCCGAAGGCCCCGCCTTGGCCAGACCCGCCCCGATGAGGCCTCCGATGAGGGCGTGCGAGGAACTGGTCGGAAGGCCTAGAAGCCAGGTGACGATGTCCCACACGATCGCCCCGAAGAGCGCCCCGAAGATCACCGCATCATCGATGATCGAAGGCGAGATGATCCCCGATCCGACGGTCTTGGCGACGTGCAGACCGAACACGAGGAAGGCGATGAAGTTGAAGAAGGCGGCCCAGGCGACCGCCACGCGGGGCGGAAGGACGCGGGTGGAGACGACGGTGGCGATGGAATTGGCCGCATCGTGGAAACCGTTCAGGAAATCGAAGATGAGCGCGACGGCGATGAGAGCGACGAGCGCCAGGGTCACTCCGGTCATCTGGGGCCAATCGTCCGGGGGCCGTCATCGGGGGCGGTCACTCCGGCTTCGGCCATGGCCGCGCTAGTGTCCCGATTCCGACGTTCGATCCGCCTGGGGCGAACGCCGGCCGAACGTCGGAATCGAGAAGGGCACTAGACAGCTAATGATTCTAGCGTCGTTGACGAATTTGACGTTCGTCACTGAGCCTTCCCCAAAAATTGAAACGAACGTCCAATTCACGGCACTAGACGTTCTCGATCAGGATGGCGCTGATCCGGTTGGCGACGTCCTCGAAGCGGTCGACTACCTTCTCGAGGTGGCTGAAGATGTCGTCGCCGACGATGTAGTCCATCGCCGGTCCGCTGCGGTGGGCGAGGAAGAGGGCCTTGCGCCCGGCGTCGTAGAGGCCGTCGGCTTCCTCCTCCAGGGCGATGATCTCCTCGCTGATGGCGTTGAGGCGGGCGGTGTTGCGGCGCATGGCCGAGAGCAGGTCGATCGCCTCGAGAGTGCGCTCGGCCGCCGCCACGATGATCTCGGCCATCCGCTTCATATCGGGGGCGAAGCTTGTCACCTCGAAGAGGTGGATGGTCTTGGACGTCTTGAACATCTGGTCGATGGCGTCGTCGAGAAGGCCAGCCAGATCGGAGATGTCGCCGCGGTCGAAGGGGGTGATGAAGGTGCGTCGCACCGCCAGGAGGATGTCGCGGGTGATGTGATCGGCCTCGTCCTCCCGGGCGGCGATTTCGGCCGACGCTTCGGCCATGCCCGCCCCGCCCTCGATGAGGCGGGCCAGCGCCCTCGCTCCAGCGAGGAGCGTTCGGGCGTGCGAGGAGAAGAGCTCGAAGAAGTGCTCTTCGCGCGGCATCAGGGCCCGGATCCAGCCGAACATACCCGATCCGCTCCCCGGGCCACTTGCCGGGCCACTCGCCGAGACGCTCACCCTTCCGGTCATCGATTCGGCCATGGCGGAAAGACTACCACGGGCAGGGAAAGTTCACTCCAATCCGAGACTGCGGCGTGCGGCGAGCAGGGTGTTGGAGAGCAGGCAGGCGACGGTCATCAGACCCACCCCGCCGGGCACCTTGGTGATCCAGTCGGCGACCTCCGCCGCCTCCTTGAAGGCGACATCGCCCACCACCTTGGTCTTGCCGGCGGCGGCCTTCACCGGATCGCGGAAGGGAACGCGATTGATCCCCACGTCGATAACCGCGGCGCCAGGCTTGATCCATGAGCCGCGCACCATCTCCGCCCGCCCGGCGGCGACGATGAGGATGTCGGCCCGACGGCAAACGGCGGGAAGGTCGATTGTCTTGGAGTGCGCCATGGTGACCGTGCAGTCTGCTCCAAGCAGGAGTTGGGCGATCGGGCGGCCGACCAGGATCGAGCGGCCGACCACTACCGCTTCCTTGCCGGAGAACTCGCCCAGGGTCTCCGAAAGGAGGATCATGCAGCCCTTGGGCGTGCAGGGGACGAGGCCCGCAAGGCCGCTCGCCAGACGCCCTGCGCTTTCCAGAGTGAGGCCATCGACGTCCTTGGCCGGATCGAGCCGGGCGAGGACGGCGGCGGCGCTGAGACCAGCCGGCAGGGGAAGCTGGACCAGTACGCCATGGATGGCGCGGTCGGCGTTGAGGCGCCCCACCAGGGCCTCGAGCTCGGCCTGGGAGACATTGGCGGAGAGGCGATGGATCTCCGAGTGGAATCCGGCGGCGCGGCTCTGCTCCGCCTTGGATCGGACGTAGATGGCGCTCGCCGGATCATCGCCGGCGAGGATCACCGCCAGACCAGGCCTTGCTCCAGTGCGCGCCATCAATTCCGCCGCCCCGGCGGCGACCTTCTCCACCAGGGCCGAGGCGATGTCGCCAGCTTCGATGATCCTGGCGGTCACGGCTCAGTCGGTCCCATAGAGGGAGTCGTAGGGATCGATCTTTCCCGCCTCGATCGCTTTCACCGGGACCGCCGGCCAGCCGACTTCGTCATCCTCGCTCTTTTTCCAGGCGTCGACGACGAGGTCGCGCAGCTCCGAGGCGCCGTCCGCCAGGCGATCGGCGGCGAAGGCCTCGCCCCTGAGATCGGCCTTGGGGTCGCCTGGGGCGAAGCCGCCCGCCTTCCACAACCGGTAAAGGGGAACGACCTCGCGATTGGTCGCCAGGAGGTAGGCTTCGACGCGCTTCAGGATCGGTCGGGGGTCGGCCCGGTAGGGGCTAAGGCGCGCTTCCACCATCTGGGGCGTCACGAAGCTTCGCACGAACGGCCCCTCGAAAGGGATGTGGATCGGATCGTTGGTGAACCCTTCGGGATTGGGGTGCGGTCCCCAACCGTTGAAGTGCCAGGTGACGTGGAGCGGCTGGCTGCCATCGCCCACGTAGTGGGAAAGGACCCCCAGATCGCGAAGGGTGAGAGCTTCGCGCTCGGCTTCATCGGCGGCGAGCCATGAGCGGTGGGCGGGATCGGGGTCCATGCGGGCGCCGGCGGCATCCGCCCGCCAATAGGCGAAATCGAAGGCGAGCTGCTGCCAGGTCTCGACGATGGAGTAGGGAAGATAGCCGGCTCGCCAGCCGTCCGCCCCGACCCGGCGGAGATCGCGCTCGTACGCGCCCCTGGTGTCGGGAAGATCGGTGAGGGCAGGTCCGCCGAGCACCCTCGCACGGTCATCGACATCGACATAATGGGCCGGCGAGAGATCGGCGTCGTGGGTCTTGCCTGCGCCCTTCCAGCGGTCCGGCTCACGCGAGAGTTCCCCGACCTTGGCTATCGCCTCCTTCGAGCGGATAAAGGCCGGAAGGTCGGCCGGGAGAGCTCCGACCGCGACGCGTCCGATGATCCGGTGGCCGCTCGAACCCCAGGCGAGCGCGGCGGGGGACGCAAGGAAGAACGCGGCGAAGGCGGCGAGGGCCGCTGTCGGCAAGCGGGTCATGGGCCCGAAGCACCTTTGAAGAGCCTTGCGCAAGCGGCGAAGGACGCTGGCGAAATGGGTCATGGCCCAGGGCGCGACGGCTCGCAAGACCGCAGTTATCCACAACTAAAGCCAAGCCCGTTCATGCTCCGGTGAACGGCTATCCGATGGTCTGATGAATACGTCTTGATACGCTTGGATCCAGTGTCGGCAATAGTTGAGATTATAGTAAATGAACCGTGGATCAAGAAACCGCGATCTTCTTTGATCGCTGCGGTGATCTGATCTTGATCTTGGGGGCGCGACGATCCGACGCTTCCCAAGGGGTTGCGCCGATTGCATCACATCTTGTAGAGAAGCTTCGCCGCCGGACGGGAATCGGGGGGTCAGAGCATGAATCGACGCGCCGCGTGGGCCGCCGCGCTTTTGATTCTCACGCCTTTGGGCGCCCAGGCCGCCCAGGTCAAAGGCGCCTTCGGCGATCCGATCGGCGATCTCATCGGCAAGGTCGAGTCGACCCTGAAGCCGATCCTCGCCACTTTCGGTCTCAAGGCGACGCTCTATCACGTCGGAGGCGGGGTCGGGACGCGCGACGCCTCGGGCTGCAAGGTGGTTCCAATGCGCACCGTCGCGGTGGACCCCAGACAGATCCCCGAGCACACCGTCCTCTTCATCAAACAGACCGTGGGGATGCCGCTCCCGGGCGGGGGAAAGCACGACGGCTACTGGTACGCCACCGACAAGGGCTCGGCGATCCACAAGGGCCGGATCGATCTCTTCACCGGCTGGGGCGCGGCCTCCATGACCCCGCTCATGGCCCTCAACCTCTCCACCCTGACCGTGACCGAGATCGGCCGGTTCACCGGCTGCCCACCGACGAAGGACTGAGTCTCGCGCTTTCGCTCAGCGCATCATCGCCGCGATGTTGCCGCCATCGACGGTGATCACCGCGCCGGTTGAGGCGCGCATCAGAGAGGCGAAGACGAAAGCCTCGGCGACATCCTCGGCGGTCACCTCCCGGCCAAGAAGGTTGCCCTTCATGTAGGCCTCTTCGGAAAGGCCACGCGCTTTCGCCCTCTGGGCGATCATCCCTTGGGTGAGGAGGCCCGAGCGGATGCGGTCGGCGTTGACGGCGTTGACGCGCACCCCCTCGGCCCCATGCTCGAGGGCGTATTGGCGGACAAGGGCGAGGAGCGCGGCCTTGGCGGTTCCGTAGGCTCCGAACGCCGGGCCGGGATTCACCGCCTGCTTGGAGACGTTGAATAGGAGCGCCCCGCCCATCCCCTGGGCGCGGAAGACGCGCACCGCCTCGCGCGCAACAATCTGATGGGCGAAGAAGTTGAGATCGAAGCTCGCCCGAAGCTGCCTCTCGTCCATCTCGGCCATCTCGCCGGCGAGCGCCGAGCCGGCGTTGGAGACCACGATGTCGATGCCGCCGAAGCGCGCCGCGATCGCGTCGAAGGCGGCGCGCACTTCACGTGCTTTGGAGACATCGCAGCGATGGAAGCGGGCGCCGGCGGGAAGGATCCCCGGCGCGGGCTCTGAAAGATCGAGCGCGGCGATTTCGGCGCCCTGAAGGGCGAAAGCGCGGGCGGTCGCGCTCCCGATGCTCCCCGCCGCCCCGGTGATGAGGACGACATTGCCGGCGAGCCGAAGCGGCTTCTCCTTGCCGAGCTTGGCCTGTTCGAGCGACCAGTATTCGAGATCGAAGGTCTCTTCCTCGGAGACCGGCGTAAAACGCCCCACCGCCTCGGCGGCGAGAAGCGTGCGCGCCCAGGAAGCGGCGATGTCCGCCGCGGTCCCCGCCGCCTTGGCGTTTTGGCCGACCCCGACGAGGCCCAATCCCGGAATGGCGAGGACCCTCGGCAGGGGATCGAGCGGCGTCTTGGACGAGGGAGCGCGCGCGGCGTTGCGCGCGAAATAGGCCCGGTATTGGGCGACGAACGCCTCGAGCGCGGCGGCGGCGGCCCTGCGCCAAGCCGCCGCGTCGGGGCCGGACGCCGGCAGGATGAGAGGGACAGGCTTGGTGCGGATGACGTGGTCGGGTGTCGCCACGCCCCTTTGGGCCAGCTCGGCCAGGCGCGGATGGTCGGCGAGGCGGCGCGCCGCGCCCTCGCTTCTGAGATCGAAGATCCAGTGGCGCGGATGAATGTCCCCGGCCGCTTCGGCGAGGAGGCCGCGGACGATGGGAAGCGCCGCCGCCGGCTCGAGCCTGGCGATGCGGGGCCGGGGCGCGGGCCTCTTCGCTTCGCCCTTTGATCGGGCGGCGATCACGGCTTCGGCCGTCGAGACGAGGGCGATCATCCTCTCGTAGCTCTCCTTGGCGCTCGCCCCGAACGAGAAGACGCCGTGTTTTTCGAGGATGAGGCCCTCGATGGTCGAGTTGGCCTCGAAGACCTTTGCGGCGCGTTTGGCGAGGGCGAAGCCCGGCATCACGTAGGGAACGAAGCCGACGCGGGCGCTGAACGCCGTTTCCACGACCGTTTCGGCGTCCGGCTGGTCGGCGAGCGCCAGGATCGCCTCGGCATGGGTGTGATCGATGAACTTCGCCGGCAGGAACGCGTGGAGGAGGGTCTCCACGGACGGGTTCGGCGAAGCCTGGGAAAGAAGATTGGCGCGCTGGAAGTCGACCATCTCCTCGTCGGAGAGGCGATCGAGGGTGCGAAGGCGAAGGAGCGGAACAAGGCGCACGGCCGGATGGCCGGCGGGCTCGATCTCGGCGAGGTCCCAGCCGCTCCCCTTGACGCAGAGGATATCGATCTGCTCGCCGAAGAGATCGCGCGCCGTGGTCTTGACCGAGGTGTTTCCGCCGCCGTGGAGGACCAGGGATGGGTCGGCGCCGAGGAGCCGGGCCGAGTAGGTGCGCAGGGCAAGGTCGTCGCCGGCCTCCCCCCATCGGACGAGCGCCGCTCTCGCGTCCTTCTCCTTCCAGCGGCTCTTCATGAGGCCCCCTCGCCTGTGGTTTGATCCAAAGGTGCTTAGCACGAGGAGAAAGCCACGATGAGGACGGCGGCGACCCAGACGCTGGGGATCGACCATCCGGTCATCCAGGCTCCGATGGGCGGGGCGACCTCTCCAGCCCTGGCCGCGGCGGTCTCCGAAGCGGGAGGCCTGGGCATGCTGGCGCTCTCCTGGACGCCGATCGAGAAGGCGCAGGAGGAGATCCGCGCGACGCGCGCGCTCACCTCCAGGCCCTTCGGCATCAATCTCGTCCTCGCCTTTCCCCAGGAGGAGCGGCTGGAGGCGTGTCTGGAGGCGGGGGCGCGGATCGTCTCATTCTTCTGGGGGCGGCCCGGAAAGCTCGCCGAAAAGGTCCACGCCCCCGGCGGCCTCGTCATCGAGACGGTGGCGAGCGCTGCGGAGGCCTGCGAGGCGCTCCATGGTGGGCCCGATATCCTCGTCGCCCAGGGGTGGGAGGCCGGCGGCCACGTGAAGGGCGAAGTCGCGACTCTCCCCCTCACTCGCGTGGTGGTCGAGGCGGCCCGCGGCGTTCCGGTGCTCGCCGCAGGAGGCGTCGTCGATGGGGCCGGTCTCGCCGCGGTCCTGGCGCTGGGGGCGACTGGGGCGTGGATCGGGACGAGGTTCCTGGCCAGCCGCGAGGCGGCGATCCACCCCGACTATCAGAGGCGCCTCATCGCCGCGACGGAGACCTCGACGGTGTGGTCCAGCCTCTATGACCTTGGATGGCCGGATGCGCCGCACCGCACCCTGCGCAACTCCACCTTCGAGGCCTGGGAGGCGGCCGGACGGCCGCCCTCGGGCGCGCGGCCTGGAGAGGGGGAAGCGGTCGCCCGCCTTGGCGACGGTCGCCCCCTCCCTCGCTACGCCGCGGTCACACCTCCGCCAGGCGCGAACGGAGAGATCGAGGCCCTTTCGCTGTGGGCCGGCCAGGGCGTCGGCCTGGTTCGCGAGATCAAGGGCGCCGGCGAGATCGTCGCCGAGATCGCCGCCGAGGCGGAGGCGACGATCACCGTACTCGCTCGCCGCCTCGCCCAAGAGCGTGGCCGGGGCTAGGTAGCTCCGGAGCTCAGAAGGGGCAGGCCCGTGCAGGTGGCGCTGGCTCGTATTTTCGAGTTGACGGCGGCGGCGTTGGCCATCGCTACGATCACGCTTTTTAGCAATCTGAGGGGACTTTTTTGCCTCTATCAGTTTCGGCAGTTGTGGGAGGAGTTCGCCCCCGCTTCAGTTCCGCGGCGAGACGCTCACGAAGTGAATCGTAAATCGGAGGAACATTGAGCAAGTCTGCTGCAACCATGGCTGCAAAGCAGGCGACCAATATTGGCAGAAGAGTCTCGAATGCGGCGGTCATTTCGATCACGAGGACGATCCCCGTTATCGGCGCGCGAACGACACCCGTGAAGAACGCCGCCATGCCAACCACGGCGAATGCCTGCGGCTCGATGGCGAGCGCGGGGAAAGCTCGTTGGCACAACGCGCCCAGAAGAAATCCAATCAACGCGCCGAGCACCAACAATGGCGCGAATAATCCGCCCGGCGTGCGCGCGGCATAGGATGCAGGCCCCAGAAAGAAGCGGATCGCCAAGAAGAGCGGTATTTCGCCGGCAAGGACCCCACCATCGAGAACAAGCTGGGCAATATTATCGCCGGCGCCGATCAGTTTCGGCGCGAACCAACCGATCGCGCCGACCACGGCCCCAATCGCCGCCGCCTTCGCCTCGGCGGGCCACCTATGGAAGCGGTCGGATACTGATAAGCCATTTATAATCAGCCAGTTATAGAAGGCTGCGGCGATGCCCGCCAAGGCGCCGAGCGCGAGATAAAGCGGCCATGTCGCGGCGCCGGCGTAAGACAGGGGGCCGGCGCCGGCCGTAAGGCGCCCCAAGCCCACAACGTGGAATTCGGGCGCGCCCCCAAGGAACAGGCGTGAAACCAAGATCGCGGTCGCCGCCGCGCCGAGCGCGGCTACGGCGATCCGCATTTCAAAACGCCGGACGAGTTCTTCGAGCACGAAGACGGCGCCGGCGACCGGAGCGTTGAAAGCGACCCCTATGCCGGCCCCGGCGCCCGCCGCCACCAACGCCTGCACGTCCGGCCGGGCGCGGCGAAACAAATTTCCAAGTAGACGTCCGCTTACGGCGCCCATCTGAGCCCCAGGTCCTTCCGGCCCGAGCGCCATGCCGCCGCCGATCGACAATATCCCGCCGATGAACTTGACGAGTAATATCCGTCGCACGGGCGCAGGCGGGAGTGTTCCGGCGAGAGCCGCTTCCACTTCAGGGATTCCGCTGCCCGACGCGTAGGTCGAAAATCGCCTCACTAACCACGCTGCCGTCGCCGCGGCGGCTGCACATCCGACGACCACGAGGAAGAAGGCGCCCAAGCCAATCCGATGGGCTTGGGCGATCAAATCGCCCCGCCAACGATTTGTGTCGGCCAAGGTCAACCGAAAAATCGCCACCATCAGGCCGGTGGCTGCGCCACACACAACGGCCAGCAACGCAACCAGCAAAAGATCGCCTTCGCTACGGTGCGACTCGCTGCGCATGGTCAGGTTTGTTGCATCAGGTGGGGGCCATCTTGGTCCTGTACCGGTAACTGGGCCTGAGGCAATTCACGCCCAAGCTGGATCGTGATTCAAGCTTCCAAACGAGAGCTTCGGAATGAGGCGTCTCAATCTGACGAACTTCTAGCGGCGCGCGATTCAACCGCCGCTGGCCAGGCGTCGGCGTGGTTCGAGAAATCAAGGGTGCCGGCGAGATCACAGCCGAGCCCCGCTCCGGCGACGATAATGAGCCTTTGCGAGGCGCGAAGGAGCCTCTAGGCTCGGCGGCGAGCGAGGGCGCGCCCCCTTATGCATTTTCCGGCGAGCTGGAGTCGCCTCGCGGGGAAATGCATCAGACTCAAAATCTTGAGCGCATCCTTGTGGCAAAAGTATTCCCACTTTTGCGGGATGCGCTCTGGGAGGCCGGATCATGGAGGAGGCGGACGAGCCTATCGCCCATTCCAAGCCCACTATCGCCCAGGTCGCCGCCGTCACCATCGGCAACGCCCTGGAATTCTACGACTTCCTGACCTTCGCCTTTTTCGCGGTCTATATCGGACGAGACCTCTTCCCGGCCGGCGGTTCGGCCGGGGCCAATCTGCTCATGGCCCTGGCGACCTTCGGTGTGGGGTTCCTGACCCGACCGATCGGGGCCATGGTCCTGGGACCGCTCGGCGACCGGATCGGCCGTCGCCCGGCGATGGTCATCTCCATCGCCTTGATGGGTCTGGGGATGGCGGGGCTGGCCGTGACGCCTTCCTTCGCCCACATCGGCCTCTTCGCACCGGCGCTCGCAGTGACCTGGCGGATGATCCAGGGCTTTGCGCTCGGCGGCCAGGTGGGGCCTTCCACGGCCTACATGCTGGAGGCGGCGCCGCCGGAGCGCCGCGGCTTCTACGCCTGCCTGCAGTACACCTCGCAGGGCGTGGCGAGCCTGCTTGCCCCCGTCGCGGGTTTGGCCATCACCAGCTTCCTGTCGCCGGCCGAGACCGAGGCCTACGGCTGGCGGATCGCCTTCGGAATAGGCGTCGTGATCGTTCCGATCGGCCTTTGGCTGCGGGCCCGGGTCCCCGAAACCTTCAGCGCCGTCGAGCAGGCGAAACGGTTCGGCGCCGCGGTCAAGGTCCCGCTCGGCCGCCTCGTCCTCGCCCACCGACGCGCGATCATCCTGGGGTTCCTGCTGCTGACCAGCGGGACGATGGTCACCTATTCGAGCAACTACATCACCACCTTCGCCCTCGACACTCTCAAGATGAGCGGGCCCGTCTCCTTCGGGGTCAGCGTGGTGGCCGGCGTCGTGGGCCTCGTCGCCGTGACCTGGGCGGGCTGGATCAGCGACAAGTGGGGCCGGCGGCCGTTGATGATCTGGGCCACGGTCCCGGCGATCATTGCCGCCCCGATCGCCTTCTGGTTCATCGTCCATGAGCCCTCGGTCGCCACGCTCTTCATCGGCATGGGGGTCCTGGCGGCGCTCACCAACATCAATTCGGCCCCGGTGATCGTCTTTTTGACCGAGAGCCTGCCCGGCGGCATCCGCGCAAGCGGCGTCGGCCTCGTTTACGCCTTCGCGATCTCGATCTTCGGCGGCTCGACCCAGTTCGTCCTGAAGGCCCTCCTCACCGCCACCGGCGATCACATGGTCCCCGGCTGGTACATGATGGGCGCCCTCTCGCTCGCCCTCATCGCCGCCGTGCTCGCTCCTGAGACCGCGCCGGCCAAGGCGATGCCCAAACCGGCCAACGAGGACGAGCCCCCGGTGCGTCAAAAGGCGATCTGATGGCCGCCGACGCGCCCGCCGCGGAGATCCTTACCCCGCCCGGTCCGGTGCCTCGCGCGGTCCCGATCTCCCATATCGTCGCGGTCAGCGCCGGCAATGCGCTCGATTTCTACGACTTCATTACCTACGCCCTTTTCGCCATCTACATCGGCCGGGCCTTCTTTCCCTCCCACAGCGCCTCGGCGAGCCTCCTGGCTTCCCTGGCGACGTTCGGGGTGGGGTTCCTCGCCAGACCCATCGGTGGCATCGTCCTGGGATCGGTGGGCGACCGGTTCGGCCGCCGGCCGGCCATGCTCCTCACCTTCGGCCTCATGGGCCTGGGCATGCTCGGCGTCGCCGCCACCCCGCCGGCGAAGGCGATCGGGTGGATCGCCCCGGCCCTCCTCATCCTCTTCCGCCTGATCCAGGGCTTCGCGCTCGGCGGCCAAGTCGGACCCTCCACGGCCTATCTGCTCGAGGCGGCGCCGGAGAAGGAGCGCGCCTTCTACACCTCGCTCCAGGCGATCTCCCAGCAGTGCGCGGTGGTGGCGGGCTCCGCGATCGGGCTTGGGATCACCCTCCTCATGCCGGCGGCCGCGGTCCAGGCCTATGGATGGAGGATCGTGTTCTTGCTGGGCGTCGCGGTCGTTCCCTATGGCCTCTGGGTGCTTGCCAAGCTTCCCGAGACCCTCGAGGCGAAGCCGCCGGCAGGCCCCTCCCACCCGGCGACGGCGGCGATCCCGGCGACCAGGGTTCGCGACCACAAGAGGGTCCTGGCGGCGAGCTTCATCTTCCTGGTCGGCGGGACCATGTCGACCTACGCCACCAACTATCTCACTACCTGGGCGATGGATTCGCTCCACATGGACGCCAACGTCGCCTTTGGCCGCACGGTCTTGACCACCCTCATCGGAATGGGCGCAATCTGGATCGGGGCGAGGCTCGCCGACCGCTTCGGCCGCGCGCCGCTGATGATCTGGCCGCTGGTCGCCGCGCTCGTCCTCTCGCCGATCGTCTTCCTCTTCATCACCGGCCATCCGAGCATCCTCGTCCTTTTCGCCGGCACCTCTCTGCTCGCCGCCATCGGGCCTCTGTGCAACGGCGCCTCCTATGCAACCATGGTCGATTGCCTTCCCCCGCAGATCCGTTCGGCGGCGTTCGGCACCGTCTATGCCCTCGCCATCGGCATCTTCGGCGGAGCCACGCAGTTCGTCATCAAGTGGCTGATCCACATCACCCATCGGCCGATGATGCTCGGCTGGTACCTGACTTTCGCCATCGCGGTGAGCCTGGTGGGCGTCTTCCTCTTTCCAAACATCGGGTGGCCCAGATTGCGCAGGGCGGCGCCGGCGGCGGTGCCTTAGGCCTCGTTGTGGCGGGCGGCGGCCTCCTCGCCCGGAGGCTCGGCCATGGTTCAGTCCTCCCCTAAGCCCGGCGCTCCCTCCAGCGCCAGAAGGGCGAAGCTCGCCAGCCAGTGCTCGCCAGCGTAGTCGCCGGCAAGATGAGCGAGGCCCGCCTCCAGGTGGCGCTCGGCGGCCTCCTGAGCCCGCGAGGCCATCGGATCACGCGCCCCGAGCCTTGCCGCCATCCCTTGCCAGCACCAGGCGCGGGAGAGGGAAAGACCGTCGAGATGGGCGATCTTACCATCGCTCCGGTCGCTCACCGTCGGCGGGGCAAAAAGGCTCGCCGGCTCGCCCGCCCCGAGCCTCGGCAGGAACCTCGCGAGCCAGGGCCGGAACTCGTCCTTGGGAAGAACGCGGCCCATCAGCTCGGCCTCGACGAGGGCCGGAGAGAGGAAGTCGTCGCCCGATGGCTCCCAGGCCTGACAGTCGGCGTCGGCCATGTGCCAGGCGCGCGCCTTGGCCGAGATCAGCTGCTCAAGCGCGATTTCCTCGGCCCCGCGGGCCCACTCGAGGGCGAGGCAGAGCGCAAAGGCGGTGTTGGAGTGGACCCCGGCGCGGACCGGATAATCGGCCCTGGGAAGGAATGCCTCAAAGCGGCGGGCGAGAAGGCGAGCGAGGGGCTCGAGGGCTTCGGCCCAGGCGCGCGCCTCGTCGCCTTCCGCCTTGTCCAGCTCGGCCACCAGCTTGAGGAGCCAGGCCCATCCGTAGGGGCGCTCGAAGCCGTGGGCGGTCGGCCGCTCGAAATAGGCGATCTCGGCCGCGACATTGGCCGGCGTGAAGGCGGCTGACAGACGCGCACGGATCGCCTGAGCCTCCGGGACTGTGGGAAATCGGCGCAGCACTCGGGCCAGAAGCCAGTGGGTATGGACCGAAGAATGCCAGTCGAAGCTTCCGAAGAAGACGGGGTGGAGTGCTCGCTGACTCGCCAGATCGCCCGGCGCGCTCTCGACATGGATAAGGGCGACCGGATGCTCGCGCTCGACGTGGGAAAGGGCGAGGCGGGCGAGGCGCGAAGCGGTGGAAAGATCGAGGCTGTGCATCAGAAGCGGAACACCAGGAATTCCATGAGGAGGATGTTGCCCAAAAGGACGAAGAGGGCGGTCGGCGTCTGGGCGCGGATCACCGCCCCTATTCTGAGTTCGAGCAGGGCGGCCGGTACGATGTTCTGGCTGGCCATGGGCGTCATCAGGGTCCCGCAATAGCCGGCGAGCATGCCCACCGCCCCCATCACGGCCGGATCGCCGCCGAACTTGCCAACGATGAGCGGGGCGCCGATGCCGGCGGTCAAGACCGGGAAGGCGGCGAAGGCGTTTCCCATGATGAGGGTGAAGATCGCCATTCCCACGCAGTAGACCGCGACCACCACGACGCGATTGTCCAGCGGGATCCAGGCTCCGATGAGCCGGCTCACGGTGCCCCCGACACCGGCGAGGGCGAAAACGGCGCCGAGCGCGGCGAGGAGCTGGGGCAGGATCGCCGCCCAGCCGACCTGGTCCATCAGCCGCCTCCCCTCCTCCGCTCCGGCCCTGAGCGGAGCGCGGATCAGGGCCTGGGCGAGGACCATGGCGATGATGACGCCGAGGGCCAGCGAGATTACCGTCACCTGCTTGGGATCGACGAGCGGCGCGGCGCCGATCCGGATGTGGGCCAGGAGGAGCGTGCCGGCGATCGAGACGACGGGAATGGCGAGGATGGGAAGGAAGACCCGCTCGCCCAGGCGCCTGGCGCTCGCCGCCCGCTCCGGAGCGCTGGTCGTCGCCGGGGCCCCGATCCCCAGGCCCCCGATCCCGCCCACCAGCACCAGGGCGATGACGAGGACGCCGTTGGCGAAGTCGCCCAGAACATTCCCGAAGAGGAAGCTGGCGGCGAAGAGGCCCCAGAAGGCCGCGTTCATCCACCGCTTGGGATTGGCGCCATCCAGCGCGCTGAAGAGAGCGATGACGGCGAAGACGAGGCCGGCGAGGACATAGGCGAAGCCGATCCCGATCATCTCGACTGCCCTTGGGGCTCCGCGTGCGGCGCCTCCTCCTCACCCTCGCTCGCCCCGCCCGCCGGGGCGGGTTTCGCCTCCCTCAGAGTGCGCCCGAGAAGGAAGATCCGGGTCTGATGGACCGCCAGGGCGAGAAGCGCGGTGGGGATGGCCCAGAACGCGACCTGGAGCGGGGCGATCTCGATCCGGTTCTGGCGCAGCACCGCGACGATGAGGAGGACCGATCCCAGCGCAATGAAGATGTCCTCGCCGAAATAGGCTCCGATGTTGTCCACCGCCGCGGCGTGGGCGCGGATGAGCGCCGAGCGCCGCTCCTCGGCCGGGCCGTTTTTCGCCTCGTCGGCGGCGAGCGCCATGGGCGCGAGGAGCGGGCGGACCATGTTGGCCTGGCCGCCGATGGGAAGCCCCAACGAGGCGGAGAGCTGACGCACGATCATGTAGCCTCCCAGGAGGCGCGCGACCGAAAGGCCGCGCAGGCGCGAGACCAGATGGGCGGAGCGCTCCTGCAGACCGGCGCGCTCGAGCAGGCCCACCACCGGCAGGACGAGGAAAGCGATGGAGATGAAGCGGGCCTCGTTGAACGCCTTGCCGAGCGCGGCGATCACGCCGTGCAGCGGAAGTCCGCCCAGGAGTCCGGTGACGATCGCCCCGGTCGTCACCACCAGGATCGGGTTCATACGGAAGAAGAGGCCGACGACGACCACGAGGATGCCAAGAAGGCTCAGCATGTGGGCGCCGCTTATGGGCGGGCCTCCGCCGATGGCCCCACGAGCAGCGCGCCCCCCGGCCCGGTGAAGGCCCAGACGCCCTTGCGTCTCGCGAAGAGCGCCCAATAGAGGGCGAAGGCGGCCATTATGGCGAGGTTGGCGAGGAGGCTGGGCCGGCCGGTCGCGCGATCCTCCCACTCGGCCCAGGCGATGGCGAGGACCCCGGCGAGCGCCAGGAGGAAGACCGCCTTCCCGGCGGGGGCGCGCCAGGAGGCTTGGGCGCTGGCGCCGGTGAGGCGGCCGCGGAGCGCGCCGGCGGCGACCATCGCATAGGTGCCCAGGAGCCCTGTCGCGGTGAGGAGGACGAGATCCTGGAGGCGCATCAGGCACATCGCGGCGGTGAGGACGCCCCCGAAGAGGGTGGCCGGCCAGGGCGAGCGAAGGCGCGGATGGACAAGGACGGCGAAGCGGTTGAGCGGGGCCGGCCAGGCCTTGTCGCGGCCGGCGGCGAAGACCTGGCGGGCGTTGATGAGGCTGGTTGCAATCATGGCGTTGAAGATCGCAATGGCGACGCCCACGGCGACGAGGCGGGCGAAGAGCGCTCCACCTTCGAAGATGAAGGCGGTGACTGGCGAGGCCTTCGCCAGGAGGGCGGGAAGACCCGGCGCGCCCAGCACCACGCCCAAGATCGGGGTCACTTCGAAGACCGCGGCCAAGAGGAGGGCGAGGACGATCACCCAGCCGATCCTGGAGCGGACCTTGACGATCTCTTCTCCGAAGGAGACCGCCGAGCCGAATCCGCTGAAGGCGAAGATCGCTCCGGCGGCGCCAATGGCGATGGTCGAGACCGACGCCGGGAGGAGGCCGCCCGCCGCGCTTCGCGCCAGGGGATGCAGAAGGACCGCCCCGATCCCGCGCGCCGGATGGGAAAGGCCGAGCCAGGCGACCGCGCCGAGGCTCGCCAGCTCGCAGAAGAGGAAGAGGCCAGTGACGAGCGCGTTCACCCGGATGTTGAGGATGGCGATCAAGGTGCAGGCCGCCGTCGCTCCGATCGCCGTGGCGAGGACCGGGACGCCCGGGACGGCGATCGCCAGATAGACCGCGAGGCCCAGCGCCGTCACCGCCTGGCTGAACGCTCCGCCCAGGACATTGAGCCCGAGCGCGGCGAAGCCGAACGGCGGGCCGAGCGTCTTACCCACCAGCGAATACTCCTGGCCGGCGACCGGAAAGGCGCTGGAAAGCTCGGCGTAGGCCAGGGCCACCGGAACGCAAATCGCGGCGGCGAAGACGAAGCTCCAGATCGCTCCCGACCCGGCCTCGGCGATCACCTGCGAGCCGATCACGAAGACCGAGGCGGCGGGGGTGATGTTGGAAAGGGTGAGGAGGAGCCCGCCGACGCCCGGCATCGCCCGCTCGAGCGACGCGCCGCGCCCGCCGGCGCCGACTGGCTGGGCGATCCTCGCCCCCTCGCTCATCGCCCCCTCCCTCCCGAGGACCTACGTCTTTCCGCCTACACGCTTCGTCGGGCGGCCGCCTCCCCCATTCCGACATGGCCGACCTTATGTCGGCCATCCAGGAACATCGGCCGGGCGATGGGCATCCAGAGTCTCGCTTCACGGGCCCGCGCGGCGCTGGCTCGCTGCGGGCGTGAGGCCATTTCCACGTTGATTTCAGTGGCTTGAGCAAGGGAGCGCGCGCGAGATTCGGAGTCTCGAATCGTCTCGTTTCGTCTCGTTTCGTCTCGCCCTGTGTCCACCGAATCTCGGATTGGGTCCAATAATTCTCCAATGATCTCGGATTGGCTCGGGCGTCTCACTGGGGTGGGGCAAGGTTGGATCGAGCCGGTCAAGGCGGAATGCTTGGGAGCCAACTCCTTGCAGTATGATATCTACGTTGCCTTGTCAATATGCAATGAGCCCCTTGAGCTCGACCGCTTCG
Source organism: Caulobacteraceae bacterium (assembly GCA_050729515.1). Taxonomy (GTDB): domain Bacteria; phylum Pseudomonadota; class Alphaproteobacteria; order Caulobacterales; family Caulobacteraceae; genus Acaudatibacter. The sequence continues at coordinate 149,569 of JBOHLG010000002.1, read as the reverse complement.
AGGCAGATTTACGGCGCAATAGCAGTACCGATGTTGGACGCGCCCGAAGCTTCGGCGATCGCTTGTGCGACGGCTTGGGCGCTGCCAGTGAGGACGTAGCTTTTGATGAGGTGCTTGCTTCCGTCTTTGCACCTAAGAGCAATCTCGGCAGGCGCGCCAGTCCGTCGATTGCGCGGCTGAACCTTGACGGACTCGATCTCCCGGAGCGGGATCGACACCCGGCCAGGCTGGTGGAGCAGGAGGCGCTCTCCCCGGATCACCAGCCCTTCGTTCCTTCGCGCCAGGAAGACCCAGCCGATGGCGAAAGGCGTCGCCATACGCCAGGTCATAAAGAGGAAGGCGCCCAGGCCGAGGACCATCAAGACCACATTCCACTCAAGAGGGAAAGAATTGGGAGTGTCGATGCCCGTGACCTGCCGAAAGATGATAATTTCTAAGAAGATCAACAACAGAGCCGCAAGGAGCGCGACAATCGCCAGGCCCGCGATCTTGCCAGCATGATATCGCGCGATGACCCGATGAGGTTCGCCGCTGTCCATGAGCAAAAGCCACTAGACGTCCCCGCCCCCCTCGACAAGGCGATCGACAGAGGCATGAAATAGCGCCTCGCGCCAGTGGACAAGCGAGCGAAAGGGGGAGCGGGTTGGACGCGCCGACTATCCGCCCTTACCGGGCGGCCGACCTTGAGGCCCTCTACGAGATCGCCCTCAGGACCGGCGATGCGGGTCAGGACGCCTCGAAACTCTATCGCGACCCGCGCCTCGTCGGCGAGATCTGGGCCGCGCCTTACGCCCATCTGACGCCCAGGACCTGCTTCATCCTCAAGGATGAGGCGGGCGTCGGCGGCTATGTCCTGGGCTGTCTCTCGACCCGCGACTTCGAGCGCCAGGCCGAGGAACGCTGGTGGCCGAGCGCTCGACGCGGCCGTCCCGAGCCCAGGCGAGAGGAGAGAGCGACCTGGAGCCCCGACGATGGCCTCCGCTGGCTCATCCATCACCCAAACATCGTTCCGGAGGCGATTGTCGGCCCCTACCCTTCCCACCTCCACATCGATCTTCTCCCCAGACTCCAGGGGCGCGGGTTCGGCAGGGCCCTGCTCGACCACTGGTTCGAGACGGTGCGCTCGTTGGGCTCGAAGGGCGCGCATCTGGGCGTCAGCCGGGCCAACGCGCGGGCGATCCAGTTCTATCGCGCCTATGGACTTTCCGAGCTGGCGCCTCAGCCCAAGGGGGGACTCTTCTTCGTCAAGCCGCTCGGCTGAACGGTAGTGGGGCAATTTGAATTATCGGTCGGGCCGGTCTTTGATACGGAGTAGGACGATCACCGCTCCAAATGCGAGCAGCCCGGTCCAGAAGCCTATGTTGGCGGCGCCATCGATACTGGCCTCGTCGGGTGTCACGTATCGGACAGTCCCCTTAATCCTCAGCGGCGCCGTCAACTCGCCGCTAGGACGATCCGGGTTGTGCAACGCGTTGTTTTCGATCAGCGCCATCGGGAGCCACGAGCCCAGCCCAATCGCCCACGCGGCAATGGCGGCGGTTCGCAAAGAAAATATCTTCACGCGGCGCACTTTTTGTAAGGCCCGCGCTTGCCGGGCTTCACCTCGGTCGCCTCCAGCACGGCTGCCAAGTCGGCCATCTCCCAAAGCCGATCCGTGACGCCAGCGGCCATCGCTGGGCCTATGGGCCGGGACTTATGGACACGAAGCGAGACGCGCAACTCGCCCTGCCCCACTGCGGCTGAACGCTCAGCTTCGCGGCAAGACCTTCCCCATGCGGAGGAGGGGGACCGCTCCGAGTTCGGTCTTTGAGATCACCGGTTCGATCTCCTGGTAGCCACAGGCGAGGTAGAAAGGGACGCCCGCCAGGGTGGCCATGAGCTCCACGTGCGAGAATCCCACCGCGCCCGCCGCCTCTTCGCAGAGGCCAAGAATCCGCCGCCCCGCCCCGCGCCGGGCAAGGTCGGGGTGGGTGTACATGGCCCTCACGCGCGCCGCGTCGCGGGACGGATCGAGCCGGGCCGGCGCACGCAGGTGGGCCGAATGGTCGCCGCCATAGAGGGTGGCGCGGAAGCTCCATCCGCCGCAGGCGACGATCCGACGCTCAGCCTCCAGGACGAAATAGGCGCCATCGGCGACGAGCTGGGTATCGAGCCCCATGATAAGCCGGCTCGCCGCGATCTCCGCCTCGCTGAGAAAGCCTCGTTGAAGCCGCTCTATGGCGAGATCCATCACCGCCTTCAGGGCCGGAAGGTCGTCTTCGCTCGCCAGGCGGTGATCGAACATCGGCCGAGCTTATCACCGGGCTCGGCCTTCCGAGCTCGCCTGGCAGGGGCGCTCGGCTGAGAACACTCACGAGCCCAGCGTCGCGAACATGCCGACGGCGGCGGCGACCATGGCGGCGGTGGCGAGCCAGCCCACGGTCTTGAGGCCGATGGGGAGGGTGAACCTGCCCATCACCTTCCGCCGGCTTCCCAGCAACATGATCATGATCATGATCGGGGCGGCGGCGAGGCCGTTGATCACCGCGCTCCAGAAGAGGGCCCTGATCGGGTTGAGATGCACGAAATTGAGCACCGCGCCGACGATGAAGGCGAGGATGATCGCGCCATAGAAGGCCGGGGCGCGGCGGAACTTGCGGGCGAGGCCGACCCGCCAGCCGAAGGCTTCGCCGAGCGCATAGGCGGCCGAGGCGGCGAGGACCGGCACGGCGAGAAGCCCGCAGCCGATGATGCCGATCGCAAAGACGAGGAAGGCGAGGTTTCCGGCGATCGGCCGAAGCGCCATGGCCGCCTGGCTGGAGGTCCCGATGTTGGTGACGTGATGGGCGTTCAGCGTCGCCGACGCCGCCACCAGGATGAAGAAGGCGACGACTTCGGAGATCCCCATGCCGATCCAGGTGTCGATCCGGATGCGCCCGAATGCGCGCCTCGCCTGCCAGGGCGCGCGCAGAAGCGGCCGGACATGAGGATGCGCCTTGACGTCCTCGGCCTCCTCCTCGGCCTGCCAGAAGAAGAGATAGGGGCTGATGGTGGTGCCCAGGATGGCGACCACGACCGTGAAATAGCCGGGGGTCAGGGTGACGTGAGGCACGAGGAGATGACGGATCACCTCGCCCCATGGCGCCTTCACCACGAAGGCGACTGCGATATAGGTGAAGAGCGAGAGGCTGAGCCATTTGAGCACCGCGACGTAGCGCGCGTAGCTGACCAGGATCTCGAGAAGCACGATCAGGATGGCGAAGAGCGCGACCCACAGGAGCTCGGGTCCGCCAGCCGTCGGGACTCCATCTCCGAGCACCAGCTTCAGCGCCGCGCCCATCGCCCCGAGGTCGGCGCCGAGGTTGATGGTGTTGGCGACAAGCAGCAGGGCGACGAAAGCATAGACGAACGCGTTGGGGTAGTGCCGCCTCAAGTTTCCGGCGATGCCGCGGCCGGTGATCCGGCCGAGGCGGGCGCTGATCTCCTGGATGGCGCACATCAGCGGCCAGCAGGCGAGGAGGGTCCAGCCGAGGTCGTAGCCGAACTGCGCCCCGGCCTGGGAATAGGTGGCGATGCCGGAGGGGTCGTCGTCCGAGGCGCCGGTGATGAGTCCGGGGCCGAGGATCTGGAAAAGCTTGCGCCGCGGCGCTTCCGCCGCTCGGCTCTCCTCGCCATCCCGCCCCGTGGTCGGCCGGGCGACTTCGTCCATGGCCGATCGCTCCTTGGCTGGAGGCGGGCCGCATACCAACGCCCCAGTCGCCCCGGCGATCCGAACTCCGCCGGCTCAGCGCCGGGCAACCTCTAGCGAAGGGAGAGGAGCGCCAGGGAGACCGCGCCGGCGATCCAGCAATAGATCGCGAACGGGAGAAAGCCCCTCACCTCGTGGGTCTTGAACCAGCGCATGAGGAGGACGGCGCTCAACCACGCCGTCACGCCGGCCACAACGCCGGCGATGATCGCCGCCGAACCGAAATGTGAGTGGCCCTTGAGAAGCTTGGGGGCCTCCAGGACCACGGCTCCGAAGATCACGGGCGTGGCGGTGAGGAAGGAGAACCTCGCCGCATCCTCGTGGTCCAGCCTGGCCAGATAGCCTCCGGACATCGTGGCGCCCGATCGGGAAACGCCAGGAATCAGCGCCAAGCATTGCCAGAGCCCGATCACCAAGGCGTCGAGCCAGGAGAGACTGGAGAGGGGGCGCCTCGCGCCCTTCGCCAGACGCTCGGCGATGAAGAGCATGAAGCCGTTGGCGATGAGGAAGGCGGCGGCCAGCAGCGGCGCGGCGAAGCCCCGGCGCAGGGTCTTTTCGAAGGCGTAGCCGATGATCACCGCCGGGATGGTGGCGACCACCACCCGCCAGAAGAGCCGCCGGTCCGCCGCGCCCGCCGGCCGCCAGAACCCCAGGACCCCGCCGGCGAAGCCGACCCAGTCGCGCCAGAAGTAAAGAAGCAGGGCGAGCGCCGTCCCCAGGTGCATGACGGCCAGGAACGGCAAGAATCCGATCGCCGCCTCGTCGATCCGCCAGCGAAGGAGCGCCGGCAGGATCACGGCGTGGCCGAGGCTGGAGATCGGGAATAGCTCGGTGACCCCCTGGAGGATGGCCATGAAGATGGCCTGGAGCGTGCTCATGCCGAGATGCTTTGGACCTGAGTCGCGCGCCCTCCGCCAGGGGTCATGGTCGGCACGAGGAGAGATAACAGGAGATCTCTCCTTGAAGGAGAGGGAGGGGCCCGCGAGCCCCTCCGGGGATCGTGGGAGGGTGAGGATCTACGCTGGATCAGATTCGGGCGCCGTAGTCCCTCACCTTCCCACCCTCCTTCACCCTGCCGGCGTTGGAGGACGGGCCCCTTCCTCTCCCGACCGGGAGAGGAAAAGGTTGTCGTCCCGCCCCGAGCGCCTCTTCTGACCGGGAAAGGAGCCTCGAGCCGCTCGAAAGATTGGAGCGACTTTATTGGCCGATGCGGCGGCTGACCCGGTTCTCCTCGCGATTGATGCGGTGGTGCTCGGCGGCGGTGAGATGGCCGTGGTTCAGGGCCGCCATCCGTCGCTCCTGGGTCCGGATGCGGTGATCCGTCCGATGTAGACGATGCGCCCGGGCGCGGCTCATCTCCCCTTCGCGCCGCTCCTGATGGATGCGCGCATTCTGGTTGTGGAGACGGCCGTTCACCTGCTCGCGTAAGGGATGATGGGCTTGCCAGGGCGTGTCGGCGAGAGCCGTTCCGCCGGCGGCCCCGGCGATGGCCAGGCCGATGGCCAGTGAAAGTAGGGTGCGCGTACGCATGAATAGCCTTTCGTTGGGACTTTCAACTTCGCCGCCCAAAGATCAGCGGCTTGACTGCTTCTCTAAAGATCCAGGTCTGAACGGGCCGGGAAGCGCCTGTTCAATCCTCGTTCAGAAACGCCGAGAAATCCCGACGTAGACCTGGCTCGCCGGCGTGGCGCGGTTGAGACCCAGATTGACCCCCCCGTCGAGCTGCAGCCAGGGCTTGGCCTTGGGAATCCAGGCGATGCCGATATCGCCGGAGGCTTGCTCGACACGCCCGGCCGGATCGAGGTTCTCTTCACCCCAAAGCTCCAGCGACAGCGTCACTTCCGAGGAGACCGGCCGGCTGAGGCCGACGAGGCTGGCGAGGGCGAGATGGCGACCGTCGCCCGAGGCGTCCTCGTCGATGTCGGCCTCAGGATCGAACGTCGCCGCCCAGCCGTGCGGAAGGTTGACATTGACCGGGACGATGAGCCCTCCTTCCACGGCGCGGTTCCCCAGCGGACGGGGCGCGGTGGGAAGCTTGACGAAGGGGGAGAGGGCGACGGAGACCTCGCCCCCAGAACCATTCCCTTGGCCGCCGAACACGTTCGCCTTGGCGCGGAGGAAGAGATCGCCCACCCCGCTCTCATCGCGAGTGTCGCTGGTCGGCCCACCCCGCTCCGAGAGCACCTGCCAGGGGGCCCAATTGACCTCGATGTCGAGGCGGTCGGTGAGGCCGTATTTCAGGGTCGGGTTCGTGAGGAGCCAGGTCTCCGTATCCGCTCCCCCGGTTTCGTCGACCGTGAAGTTGAAGAGGTCGCTCTCGATCTGGAAATGGCCGGCCGGAACCGTGCACGGGGCGGTCGATTTGGTCGGCCGATCAGTGCAGATCGGCCCCGGCGAAGAGGATGTGTCGGCGTTCGGGGCCGGTGGGCTCTCCTGGGCCAGGGCCGGCCCGGCGAGGGCCAGGAGGGCGGCGGCGAGCGCGACCTTGGCGGGAACGCCCACGCCCTTAAGTCTCACCTTAGATCAGCGCCGGGACCTTGTGGTGGCGGCGACCACCTGGTCGGCCTTGATGTCGAGCTTCTGCATCATCTGGAGGAGCATGGCGTTCTGGTACTCGAGGTGGCCGAGGATCACCTCGATCTCCTTTTCGGCCTTCACATTGACCTCTAGATCATGCTGGGCGCGCGCGTCGGCCTGGCCGCCCTGGACGTTCTGACCGACCATGATGAGGGGCATGAGCAGGATCTGGATGCAGTTGGAGATGAAGAGCCACAGGACGAAGCCCATGGGCGGATCGAAGCGCAGAGACTTGGGAGCGAGGAAGTTCCAGCCGAGCCAGATCACGGTCCAGACGAAGATGATCAGGAAGAAGCCCATGGTCCCGACATGGGCGGTGATCCACAGCGCGAGCTTGTCCATGAACCCGAGCTGGGCGCGGTGGGCGCGATACACGTTCACCGGCGGCTTCCGGGCCTTCTTGACTTCGGCCAGGGAGGGAGGCCGTGCGGGAAGCTGGGCGGCGGGCGCCGTCTTGGCGGCCATGGCGGAGGCTCCTTTGGAGAACAGGCTTCGCCGAGCCTGGACTGGAGCGGACGATTCGGCCAGAGCCGCTGGGTCAGTCGAGCGGTTCCACCTCCACGGTGCGACGCGTTTCGAGCGAACGCCGCGTCGCTTCCACCAGGCTCTGCGCCTCAAGAGCCCGCTCGACATCGAGAAGGGCCGGATCGGCTCGCTCGGCGATGCAGTCTGCGAACCGGCGCAGCTCGGCCGCATAGGGGTCACGCCCGGCGATGCCGACATCGACCGGCGACGCGGTTCCTCGCGAGACGGTGAAATGGCTTTCCGGTTCGGCGAGGCCGGAGAAGACGTTGCGCAGCTCAAAGAGCGCATCCTCGAAGAGGGCGCGAAAGCCCACGGTGAAGGGATGGCCCGCCGGCATGACGCCGCTGGCCTCCACCGAGGCGAAGGCCCCTCCGGAGAAGGAAAGGATGGCGGCGATCTCGACCGGACCGGCCATGTCGGCGAGTCGGCCGGACGTCGCAGTCAGGCTCGCGGGGCGTCCCAGGAGCCAGCCGGCGAAGTCGAAGTCGAAGGTCATGAGTTCGCTCGCCGGATCGCCATAGTGCGCCTTGTGGTCCGGCGCATCCGCACGCAGATATGAGCCCAGTCTCCAGGTCGAGAGGCTGACCAGACGCCCATTGCGGCGGCTCTCCACTTGGGCCTTGACGTGCTCGTAAGGCGCGATCGAGCGCATCAGGAGTCCCACCTGCAGAAGGCGGCAAGCGGAGCGCGCGGCGTCACGCAGGCGTTTGCCCTCCGAGAAGCTCAGAGTCAGAGGGGTCTCGCAGAAGACGTGCTTTCCGGCCGCGAGCGCGGCGAGGGCATACTCGAAATGGCTCTCGGTGGGCGTACAGATGTCAACCGCCTCGACGCTCGGATCGTCCAGGAGGAGGTCGGCGTCCGTCACCGCTTTGGCGGCGCAGACCGCCGCAACGGCGTTCGCTCTCTCGGAGCGACGCGAGAAGACGCCGGCGACCTCGACATCGGCGATATCGGCCCAGGCCGCCGCATGGGCGGCGCCCATGGCCCCCGCGCCGAGGAGTCCGATCCGAATCGCGCGCTCCGCCACCTTCGCCGCCTCCTTAGCCGTGCGCCGGCCGCCTAGGCCGGATTGTCGAGACTGAAGCGGTCTTCGTCCTCGTGATAGGCGAAGATCTCGCCGTAGCGGCCCCAGGAGACCACCGCGTCCAGCGTCTCCTCGGCGTAGTCCTCGCTCATGAAATCCTCGAGCTCGTCGCGGAAGCGGGTGGCCGGGGCCTGATGGCTGGCGCGGTCGTCGAGGACGCGGCGGATGTGGGCGGCGAGCGGGACGTAGGCGAGCAGGTGCTGGGCGAAGAGCTGCTTGCGCTCGTCCAGATCGGCCACGGCGTAGCGCTTGGCGGGCGCGGTGAGGCGGATGGTGCGCCCGGCGATCTCGGCGAAGCGCATGAGCTGGAGGGTGTCGGCGACCGGCAGGAGTTCGTCGGCGTCCATCTGCAGGGCGCGGCCGAGCTCGGCGAGCTCGGCCTTGCCGTTGCTGGGCGGGGCGGCGATCGCCTCGATCATCCCCGAAAGGGTGTTGGACGAGACGTGGGTCAGGGACATGCCCAGGCCCGTCCCTGGGAAGTTGCCTTGCGAGACCGGCGCTCCGCTGGGCCGCGCGGTCATGCGGGCGTAGATGTCGTCGACCAGCGCCCGGAAGGCCGGATCGAGGCGTTTGCGGGGCTGGGGAAGATCGACCTTGATCTCGGCGATCACCTTTCCGGGGTTGGACGAGAAGACGAGGATGCGGTCGCACATCAGGACCGCCTCTTCGATGTTGTGGGTGACGAGCAGGATCGCGCGTATCGGCATGCGTCCTTCGAGCCACAGGTCGAGAAGGTCGGTTCTGAGCGTCTCGGCGGTGAGGACGTCGAGGGCCGAGAAGGGCTCGTCCATCAGGAGGACCGAAGGCTGCACCACCAGGGCCCGGGCGAGGCCCACCCTCTGGCGCATGCCGCCGGAGAGCTCCTTGGGATAGGCGTTCTCGAAGCCGTCCAGGCCGATGAGGTCGATGGCGGCGAGGGAGCGGGTGCGGCGGGCCTCGGCCGAGACCCCCTGCGCTTCGAGGCCGAGCTCGACATTCTTCTGCACCGTCAGCCAGGGAAAGAGGGCGAAGCTCTGGAAGACCATGGCGACGCCGTGGGCGTCCTCGTCGCCCGGCATATCCGAGACCCTGATCTCGCCGGCGGTGGGGGTGATGAGGCCGGCGATGGAGCGCAGCAGGGTCGACTTTCCCGATCCCGAGCGGCCGAGGAGGCCGACGATCTCGCCGGGCTTGAGGGCGAGATCGACCTCGTCGAGGACGACCAGGCCCGGCCCGCCCCGCTTGCCGTAGACGTGGCGCAGGCCCTTCACCTCCACCAGGGAGGCTTCCGCCCCGGTCGGCCGATCGAGGGTCAGGGTCATGGGCGTTTGGCCTCTTTGCTTAGTCCAGTCTCAGGCGCCGCTCGCCGAAGGCGTAGAGCGGACGCCAGAGGCTCCGGTTGAGGACGATGACGAAAACGCTCATCACCACCACGCCCAGCGCGACGCGCCGAAAATCGCCGGCCGCGCTCGCCTCGGCGATGTAAGCGCCTACGCCCTTCGCCTCCAGGTGGGTGCGGCCCCAACTCGCCACCTCGGCGACGATGCTGGCGTTCCACGCCCCGCCCGAGGCTGTGAGGGCGCCGGTGATGAAATAAGGGAAGATGGCCGGACCGATGAGCTCGCGCCACTTCTGGGGCGAGCCGAGGCCGAAGATCCCGGCGACCTCCTTGAGGTCATTGGGGATCGCACTGGCGCCAGCCACGACGTTGAAGAGAATGTACCACTGGGCGCCCAACAGCATGAGGAAGGTGAGCCAGACGTTGGGATCGGCTCCGGCGGCGACGATGGCCACCACCACCAGCGGATAAACGACGTTGGCCGGGAAGGCGGCGAGGAACTGGGCGAGGGGCTGGATCCGTTCGGCCCATTTGGGGCGAAGACCGATCCACGCGCCCACCGGGACCCAGATGAGCGAGGAGATGACGATCACCGCCAGGACACGGGCGAGCGTGAAGGCGCCGTCCAGCGCCGCGCCCTCGACATCGCGCCAGCGGAGCTCGCCGGCGATGTAGCGGGCGATGGCGAAGAAGGCCGCCGCGGTGGCCAGGCCCACCAGCGCCAGCCAGAACGCGTCCACCACGCGGGAGGCGCCGCGGCCCTCGATCCGCGGGAGGCCGATCCTCGGCAGGCGTGGGGCCGGCGCGGCGCGGGCCATGGCGGCGAGCGGGCGGGTCAGGCGGGCGAGGAGGCGCGTGCGGCGCAGGACGTCGAAGAACCAGGACTTCGGCTCCTCCTCCGAGGCGGTCTGCTCGAAGCGGAACTTGTCGGCCCAGGCGACGATGGGGCGGAAGAGGAGCTGGTCGTAGAGGAGGATCACCACCGCCATCGCCCCCACCGCTACGCCCACCGCGCCGATGTCGCGGCGGTCGATGGCCAGGGCCAGCCAGGAGCCGATGCCGGGAAGGGTGATCCGGGTCCTTCCCACCGAAAAGGCTTCCGAGGCGACCAGGAAGAACCAGCTCCCCGACATCGACATCATGGTGTTCCACACCAGGGCGGGGGTGGCGAAGGGAAGCTCGAGCCGCCAGAAGCGGCGCCACGGCGAGAGCCCGAATTGGCGGGCGACGTCCTCCAGATCGGCGGGCAGCGTGCGCAGCGACTGGTAGAAGCTGAACGCCATGTTCCACGCCTGGGCGGTGAAGATGGCGAAGATCGAGGCGAGCTCGGCGCCCAGTTCGCTGGTCGGGAAGAGCCCGATGAAGAAAGTCACCGTGAAGGGAAGGAATCCCAAGACCGGCACCGACTGCAGGATGTCCAGCATGGGGACGATGACCAGGCCCGCCTTGCGGCTCTTGGCGGCGGCGGTGGCGACGGTGAAGGTGAAGACGAGCGAGGCGAAGATCGCCGCGAACATGCGAAGGGTGGTGCGAAGGGCGTATTCGGGAAGCCGCGCAGGATCGAGGCTCACGCTCTCGCCGTGCAACGCGGCGATCGGAAGGTTCATTTCGCGCGCGCCGTGCACCACCAGGATCGCCGCGGCCCCGATGAGGGCGAGCGCGATGAGGTCGAATCGATTGGGCGCGAAGCGGCGGCGCGCAAAGCGCGCCAGGACGCCGACGTTCATCCGGTCTGGAGAAAGAAAGACCATCGGTGAGCCTCGTGGGAGCCGCCTTGCGACGCACGAGGCGGCCCTCGAGGAGGGAGGGCCTCAGGGAGCGAGGCTAGAGCGGCCGGCTTGGTTGACCTGGACTGTCGCTGGGCATGGATCTGGAAGGGGTTGACGTTGTGCGCCGAGTTCTTGCAGGGCGCAGCGGCGCGCGGCGGAGATGGCCTTCTTGACTGGTCGAGTCAAGCCAACCGGCGGGCGCGGAGCCAGTCCTCTCCCGTCTCCTTCGGACTCGGGACCGTTCGTTGGCGGACCAACACCGCACGGCCTTGAGGCGACGCCCTCCGAGCGGCGCTCTTCTCGTTTTGCGATTGTTGTTTTCCAAGTTTGCGGATAGCTGTATCTCGCCGATGGGGCCCCGTTACCTCCAGGGGCCGGCCATCCTTGCGAGGGAAACGAGATCATGAAGCTTCCAGGCCTTGCCGTCGCCGTGTTCGCGGCCGCGGCGCTCGTCGGCGGCGCCGCCGTCGCCCAGGACAACATGCAGGCCAATCCGCCGGCCGGCACGCCGAGCCAACCGCAGTCCAACTCGGACGAGTCGCAGTCGTCCACCGGCTCGGCCGCTCCGGCGGCTGTCCCGACCCCGAGCGACCAGAACGCCGCGCCTCCGGCGACCCCGCCGGCCACCAACGAGGCGGCGCCTCCGGCGACCGAGGCGGCTCCCTCGGCGAGCGAGGCCACCGCGCCCCAGGCGACCATGCAGCCCATCCCCAATCCCCCTGGTCCGGCTGTCGAGACTCGTCATGGCCGCCGTCATGGCCGGCATCACGGGCGTCTCCACCACCGCCGCCACGCCAGGCGCCATCACGCCAGGCATCACCACGCCGCCGCGACGGCTGGAACCGCCGCAGCCGCGCCCCCCGCCGGGACCATGGCGCCGAAGACGCATCATGCGCGTCGCCATCATGCGGTGAGACGCCACCATCACGCGGCGGCCCCAGCCTCGACCACCGCGGCGACGCCGGCGACGCCTCCGAGCCAGTGAGGATCTGAGTTCCGGGCGCCGAAGCGCATTTGGGGCGCATCCAGACGCGGCGGGATTGTCGCGTCTCGGTGCGTTTTCGCCTAGAGCGCTGCCGAGCGGGGCGCGACCGGGCTCAGAACATCGCGATCGGGTTCAGGGGAGAGCCCGTGCCGCCGATGATGCGGAGCGGCGCGAGGGTCAGAAGGAACTCCCACCGGCCGATTGCCGCGCACTTCTCGCCGACCGCTTCCAGGTCGAGATTGTCGAGTAGGTGCAGGCCCATGGCGACCAGGCCCAGCATATGGATGGGCATCGGCCATCCGGGCGCCATCCGGCCGGGAGGAACCGGGTCGTGGACGCCATCGCCTCCCAGGACCGAGGCCTGCCTTTCGTGCAGCCAAAGCGCCGCCTCTGGGGCCAGGCCCGCGACGCGCTGATCATCGACCCGGCTGCGGCGCGCGTCGCGGCCGGTCCGCACCAGCACCACGTCTCCCTTGCCGACCCGGACGTTCGAGCGGGCCTCGATACGCTCGAGCTCCTCGACCCCGAGGGCGTGATCGGGTTCGACGAACGGAATCGCCAGCTTGCGCGGCGCATCGAGGAGCACCGCCCGGCCAGCCAGGCCATCCTTGAGCGTCATGACGGTGTTGCGCCTCGCCCCTGTGCTCTTCACCTCCGCGGCCGGCCGCCCGCCGTACATCCGTCCACCCTGGAAGACGTGGCAGAGGGCGTCCAGGTGGCTCGCCGCCATGCCGTGGAAGGCGATGCCGATGAAGTCGGTCGAGGCCTCCAGGCCGCCGGCGGCGGGGATGCAGCAGTCATCGCCGGCGATGACCATGTGGTGCTGGGCCGGCCAGGGGTTGTCGGGTCCGGGCTGGGTCGGAAAATCGCGCGACAGGCTGAGGGTCGCGCCTTCCAAGACCAGGGCCGCCGCCGCCTTGGCCTCGGTCGCGGTCAGGTGATTGAGGGTCCCGCGCTCGTCATCCTCACCCCACCGTCCCCAGTTGCAGACGCGCGCGAAGAGCGCCTCCATCTCCGCCGGGGTCCGGGTGATCATCCCGCGTCCTTGGAAAGCAGGGCCTCGTTGGCCCGCGAGTGGCGCACGCCGGGCTGAAGCTCGATCAGCTCGACGAGGTTGCCGTTGGGATCGTGGCAACAGCAGGAGCCGACGAGACCCAGGTCCTTATCCGGCGTAAAGACCTCGCGACAGAACTTCACGCCCTTGGCCGAGAGCTCCTTCCAGGCGGCATGGACGCCCTTCGTGCGGAAGGCGAGGATCCGCGGAACTTCCTCGCGGGCCTTTTCGGGATCGGGGAAGCGGGCCTTGGGCTCGACCCATTCGATGATGTCGATCATCGGCCCGTTAGGATCGCTCGGCAGCACCATGAGGACGCCCTTCCCCTTGGCCCGCCGCATGCCGAAGATCTCGGCCACGAAGTCGGGCCAGACCACCTCTCGCCGGTCGTTGAGGACCTCGAAGCCGAGCAGCTTGTAGAAGGCGACGCTTTCGTCGAGATCGCGGGCGTTGACGACCGTGTGGTAGAAATTCTCAAGACGCCACTGCGCCATCTTCTTGCACTCCTTCGCGCCCGCGGCGCCCCGCCGGCGCCCTGGCGACCGATTTCCAGGCTTCGGCTCAGCCTCCGAGGTTGACCCCGATCCTCACGCCATAGGTCCTGGGCGGATAGTAGACGAAATTGTCCGGCTCGAGCGCCTGCTGGCCGAGGTTGATCCCCTGCAGTCCGTCGTTGGAGATCACGTTGGCGTTCTCCAGGTTCTTGACGAAGGCATCGACGGTGTAGCGACCTTTCGGGCCCAGCCAGATCAGGTGAAGGTCGGTCATGTGGTAGGCCTTCTGGGTCGAGGTGAAGTAGTTGTCCGGCAGAAACTGCACTCGGCCGGAGAAGAAGCTGTCGATCCTCGGCGTGAACGATCCCATCGAGGTGTGGAACGTGTACTGGGCGCCGAGATCGAGCGTGTACGGCGGCGACTGATTGAGCTCGTTGCCCTGGAAGTTGCAGAGCAGGGTCACCGCGTTGCATCCCGGCCCCGGCCCGCCGAACCGGGTGTCGGTGGTGATGTAGCGGCCGTACTTGGCGTCGGTGAGGGTGAGGGCGGCGTTCAACCGCAGGTCGGGGGCCGGCACGAAGGCGAACTCGGCCTCCAGGCCGTCGACGAAGGTCGTTCCGTTGACGTTGTTGATGCCCGACTGGGTCGAGCTCTGGATGAACACCTGCAGGCCGTTGATCGCCTCGCGATAGGCGGCGAGGTCGAGCTGCACGCGATCGTCCCAGAAGCGCGACTTCAAGCCCGCTTCACCCGACCACAGGGTCTCGGGACTGTAGATGTGGGCCAGGCCGATGATGTCGCCGCCGGAAAGATAGCCCCGAGAGATCGAGGCGTAGGCCATCACCGTCGGGCTCAGCTGGTAGCGGAGGCCGAACTTGCCGGTCACCTGGCCCCATGAGGCGTCGAAGGGGCCTTGGGTGATCGAGTTCACGCCCAGGAGCGGCAGGATGTAGTCGAGGTAGTTGTACCCGTATCTCTGATCGTGGGTGTAGCGCAGGCCCAGAGTGATGGTGAGCGGAACGTTGAGCGAAGTCTTTGAGAGGTCATAGTCGATCTGGCCGAATGGCGCCCAGGACTTGGTCTTGTTGATGCCGTGACTGAGGAACGTGTATTCGTCCAAGGCGCCGGGGAAGAGGAAGATGTCGTTGTATCCGGTGTCGGCGTAGCCGAAGTTCTCGTAGTTATCGGCATAGAAGTAGATGAAGCCGACGAGCCAGGTCGCCGGCGAAGGCCCGGCGAGCGAGGCCAGGCGGAACTCCTGGGAGAACTGGCTCTGGCGCAGGAGCCAGGGCGCGCCGATGGCGATCGGAAGATCCGAGCCGTCCCCGTCGCTGTTCTGGCTGACATGGCTGTTGCTCCACCCGGTCACCGAGGTGAAGGTCGCGAACGGCAGACGCCAGTTGAGGGTGGCGGCGTAGAAGCCCAGCCGGTTCGAGGCGGCGTCCGAGGTATCGTGGCAGAAGACGCGCGGATTGAACTTCGCCGGCGCGCTGAAGTCGCACGTCGAGCCGGCCGGGATTGGCGCCTGGCCCGGATCGCCGTTATCAACCATGTAGCGCTCGGGCGTCTCCCACCAGGCGACGTTGAACGCGGCCGGCGCATAGTTCTGGCTGGTGCTCGCCTCCAGGAGCAGGTCGATGTTCGAGCCGAAGTCGAACTTCAGCTGGCCCCGGACCAGGGTGTAATCCTCGCCATCCTCGTTGTGACTGGCGGTCGGGGCGGTGGAGAGATTGGTTGCATAGCCGTTGTGCTCGGCATGGATCGCGGTCAGCCGCCCTTCGATGGTGACATCGCCGGAGTGGAAGATCGGACCGGAGATGTAGCCGCGGAAGACGGTGGCGTCGTAGTTGCCGAACATCATGTCGCCGCCCGCCTCGAAGACGTCGCTGGGCTTGTTGGTGATGACGTTGATCGAGCCGCCCACCGAGTTGCGCCCATAGAGGGTGCCCTGCGGCCCGCGGAGCACTTCGATGCGGTTGATGTCGTAGAATTCCGGATCGATCGCGGTGGTCCGCTGCAGATAGACGCCATCGACATTGTAGGCGACCGGCGAGTCGCCGCCCGGTGTGGTGTTCTGGCTCCCCAGGCCCCGCATGGTGATGACGTTCTCCCCTCCGGTGACCCCGGCCCCGAAGCGGAGGGAGGGAACGCGCTGGGAGAGGTCGGCGAAACCGGTGATCCCCTGGCTGTCGAGGGCCGTTCCCTCGATGGCGGTGATCGCCAGCGGCACCTTCTGGATGTCCTCGGCGCGCCGCTCGGCCGTCACCACGAGCTCCCCGACCTGGGTCGGGGCCGGGGTCTGGCCCTGGACCGGAGGCGCGGCGGCCTCGGCCGGAGTGGCCTGATCGGCGGCGAAGACGAACGAAGGGGCGGCGAGGAGGGCGACGAGGCTCGCTCCCGCGAAAAGACCTTTCGACCAGGATCGCATGATCCACCCTCCCCTCAGGCGGCCGGCCGCGCGCAGCGCAGCGCAGCGACGGCCTCGACGGAGACCATAACAAGCGTTCCGGAAAAGTGAAGCAGTTTCGTATCGAGTGTTATGTTCCGGCGCTCGGCCGCGGGCGCCGGGACGCGGCCCGTCGGAACGGCGCGCTCCGGCGGCCCGCCCGTCCGGCCGCGAGGGATTCGACCCAGGTGTCGATGATCTCGCGCTGGCGTCGGGCGGGGATGCGCCCGGAGCCGAGAAGCACCTGGACCCCGATGCCGTCGACGAGGGCCACCAGCTCCTGGGCCGCCAGTTCGGCATCGACCTTTTCGGGGACCGCGCCTTCCGCCTGGGCGCGCCGGACGATCACCGCCAGGCGCCCGCGCCATTCCTCGTATCGCGCCCGCATCACCTTGGCGACGGCGGGGTTGTAGCTCGATCGCTCCCAGAACCCGACCCAGATCCGCCAATAGCCTCGGATGGTCGGGGTGATCGGAAGGGCCTCGGCGACCACTCTGCGCAGCGCCACCAGGGCGGCGTCCTCGCGGCCCATCCGCTCCATGCGCGGGCGCACCAGCCGGGCGGAATATTCCGAGGCCTCGATCAGCACCTGGTCCTTGGATTGGAAATAGTGGGTGAGGGCGCCGGTGGTGAAGCCGGCCTCCTTGGAGACCTCGCGCACGGTGAGGCCCCCCACCCCCACCCTCATGATGACGCGCAGGGCGGCGGCGGCGAAGCGCTCGCGCCGCTCCTGATGCTCGGCGTGCTTGGTCATCGGCTCGCCTCCCCGCGGCGCAGGCCAGGTCCCGGAGCGTGATTGCGCCATCGCCGCGTCGCCGGCAAGCCCGCCGCGCCGACGGCTCGATACATAACGATCGTTATGTTTTCCCTATTTTACAGAACGCGAGTTATGTTAAGAGCGGCCTTGGGCGAGGGTCTGAGCCAGGGAGCCGGCCGATGAAATTCGACATCTTCTGCGAAATCCAGCGGGCGCCGCCGTGGAACGGCTCCGACGAGGCGAGCCTCTTCGCCGAGGTCATCGCCCAGGCCAAGGCCGCCGAGGCCGCCGGCTTCGAGATCTGGTGGCAGGTCGAGCATCACGGCGCCCCCAATTTCAGTCACTCCTCGGCCCCGGCCATGGTGCTCACCGCCATCGCCATGGCGACGACGAAGCTTCGGGTCGGACACGCCGGCGTCCTCGCCCCCTTCCTCATCAACAATCCCCTGCGGGTGGCCGAGCGCGCCGCGACCCTGGACATCCTCTCGGGCGGTCGGCTGGAATTGGGCCTCGCCAAGTCCGGCGGCAAGGAATGGGAGACGTTCGGGGTGAACGCGGAGACCGCCCGCAACGAGGTTGCCGAGGCGATGCGGATGATCCCCAAAATGTGGTCGGACGAGGAATTCGCTTCTTCCACTGCCGGCTATCGTCTGCCGCCGCGGGCGGTGACGCCCAGGCCTCTGCAGAAGCCCCATCCGCGCCTCTGGCAGACCTGCGGTTCGCCGGAAAGCTTTCGGATGGCCGGGGAACTGGGCGTGGGCGCGCTTGGAACGACCCTGCTTTCCCCGATCCGGTTCCTGGGTCAGATGATGCGCGAACACGACGGGGGCCTGGCCCAATGCCGTGCGCCGGCCGGCGCCTTCGTCAATCCCGGCAAGGGCGCCTTCACCTTCGTGCATGTCGCCGAGAGCCGCGAGGCGGCGATCCGCAATCGCGCCGCCCTCTCCGCCCTCTGGTACGTCAACGCCGCCGCCGAGACGTTCAAGGTGCCTCGCCGCATCTGGTACGACATGATCAAGGCGGGCCTCCATCCCAATTCGGCGCGCGACACCGCCGCGGTCGCCACCCTCGATCCGAACGAAACGCGGATCGAGCCCGACGATCCGGCGCCGCTCATCCTGCTCAAGCGGATGGCGGTGGGCGAGACGATCGCGCCCGAAGAAGCCCACGAGGTTCTCGAGGCCCTCGACTGCGTGGTGATCGGCGATCCGGATCATTGCGCCCGAAGGATCCGCGGCTTTTCCTCGATCGGGGTGGAACGCATGATGTGCCTGATGCAGTTCGGCTTCCTGGAGCCCGACGCCATCTTGCGCAGCATCGAGCTGACCGGACGCCATCTCGTCGGCGCCGCGCCGGAACCGGTTCCAGCTAAGGCATAGAACCACTGCCGACGAATTTGGGTGGCGCGAACCAAGGCGGGAGATGCTGGTCCGGGACCCTCGCGCCGATGACTTGCCACATGATCAGTCTCTGAAAGCCAGTTACCGACTTCCTCCCGCGGCATCCAACGAAGACCCCTTAGCGGCGAACAGGTCCAGCCAAGGACGCCTAGATTCGAGGCGGTTCACTCCCGCACTGCGCTTGTGCAGCTGCGCCACGCGAAACGGCGCGCTGAGCGCGTCTCCTACGCCGCTCTGAGCTTGGCTGTGGTGATCCGTGGCCGTCCCTGGCCCCTTTTCACCGCCCATTGCGGCTGAATCCGGCGTAGACGAGACTCGGCGCGGAAGCTACTCTTCCCCCAAGAGACTAGACACAAAGTAACTATACGCTCTGAGGGCCAATGGCGACACACGCAAACCGTATTGCACTAGGTGAGCCGTCAAACCTGAGCGCCGTCAACGGGCCTGTATTTAATGGAAGTCTTCTCGCGGGAGATTTCCTTGAAACTTCAATAGAGGATTTGGATGATTGGTCTGATCTAACAACCTCCGAAGTTTGTCAGTTCCGCAGTGACGTTTTAGCTATTTTCAATCGGTTCCCTACGAATCAGACGCCAAACGAGAGCCAAACCGAGGATGATCTCATTTGGCCGATCCTCTCGCGCCTGGGGTGGTCAGCAAGCCTCCGACAGCAGAACCTTGCGCCTAAAGGTCGGGACGACGTTCCCGACGGGCTCTTGTTTCAGGACGACGCCGCGAAAGCGCGGGCTAACAACCAACGCGAAGAGTGGCGTCGATACGAATTCGGATTGGCGGTTGTGGAGTCGAAACGCTGGAGCAGGCCGCTAGATCGGCGCTCCGGTAGGCGTGGCGAAGAGACGGCACCGTCAACGCAGATGTTGCGCTACCTACGTCGCGTTGACGATCTAACCACAGGCCAGCTCCGATGGGGAATACTGACCAATGGTGCAAAGTGGCGGCTCTACTATCAAGGAGCCCGGTCCGTGGCGGAAGAGTTCTTCGAGCTAGATCTCGGCGTGCTGCTCGGCCTTCATGGACATCAGCGCGATTTGTTTGAGCTATCGGAAGGCGGGGCGCTTCATTGGCTTAAGATCTTCGTCCTCGTCTTCCGGAAGGAAGCCTTTGTTCCTGCAGCAGCGGATGCGCGAACATTTCACCAGCGCGCCCTCGCAGAAGGTTCGTTTTACGAGGAAAGGGTCGCAAGGAACCTCTCGAATCTCGTGTTCGGTCAGGTGTTTCCGGCGATCGTGCGCGGCATCGCTGACGCGGCACCCGAGGCGAATCTTCAAGAGGTGAGAGAGGCGGCGCTGGTGCTCTTATATCGCCTTCTGTTCATTCTGTACGCAGAAGACCGCAACCTACTGCCCGTTCGCGACAGCCGTTACGACCACTACGGACTCCGTGATCGCGTGCGAGGCGACGTGGCGACGCGAAAGGACAACGGAGATGTTTTCTCAGCGACAGCCGCCCGCTACTGGTCGGCGATCGACGACCTTTGCCGAGCTATCGACGGCGGCGACAGTTCCATAGGCCTGCCACCATACAACGGGGGCCTTTTCGATCCTGCGCGCACTCCGTTGCTCGCGAACGTCAAGCTTAACGACGCCCTGATGGCGGACGTCGTCGATACGCTTTCATTCGAGCACACCCCGGAAGGTCGAAAATATATCAATTACAGAGATCTAACGGTGCAGCAATTAGGTTCTATCTACGAACGTCTGCTAGAACACGAAGTAAAGCGCGTGGACGGGCTGGTCATCATCCAGCCCAACACTTTCGCGAGGAGGAGTTCAGGCAGCTACTACACGCCGGATGAGTTAGTGTCGCTAATCGTTGGCGAGACGATCGAGCCGTTAGTTGAACAGCGCCTAGCAGCTTTCGCCGAGAAGGTCGAAGAGCTCGACGGCGCAGAGCAGCCCGAAGACATGCGGATTGGCGCGCTGAAGCGACTCGATCCTGCAGAGAGATTACTTGAGCTGAAGGTCTGCGATCCCGCAATGGGCTCAGGCCATTTCCTGGTGAGCTTGGTCGATTACCTCGCGGATCAAGTCATCACGGCGATGGCTGAGGCCGAAGCCTTAGTGACTTGGGCTGACTACGTTTCGCCGCTTGGCGATCGGATCGACACCATCCGACGAACAATTTTGGGCAATGCCGAAGTGCGCGGTTGGACGGTTGACGCGAGTCAACTTGACGACCGACACATCATTCGACGCATGGTCCTGAAGCGCTGCGTCTATGGCGTCGACAAGAATCCAATGGCCGTCGAACTCGCAAAGGTGGCGTTATGGCTACATACGTTCACGGTGGGCGCGCCGCTGAGCTTCCTAGATCACCACCTGCGGTGCGGCGACAGCCTTTTCGGGTCGTGGGTCAAGCCTAGCGTCGACTTGGCCGTTGGGCGCTCGCTCTTCTTGCACAGTCCGCTCAACCGCGCTTTGCGCGCGGCGGCACCTATGCAGATCATCGAGGGTCTAACGGACGCCGAGATTACAGAAGCTCACCGTTCGGGAGAGGTGTTCACAGAGGTTCAGGAGATGACGGCACCACTCAATGCGTTCCTGGCTTTGAACCACGCTTTTGACTGGCTCGATCTCCGAAGCAAGGAGGAGAAGGCAGCGCTCGCCGCATTTCTCGATGGTCGGTTCGGAGATCCGGTTCAAATCGCTCTCGGCGCGGCCCTGACGGGCGAACCGGAGACAACAGACGCTAGGAGCTTCAGGGACATTCTCAGCAAAGCTCGGGGGCTTGTGCGAGAAGAAAGATTTCTGAACTGGCAAGTCGCTTTCCCAGGGGTGTGGTCCGAATGGACCAGCGAAGGCCTGACGGGCGGCTTTGACGCAGTGATTGGCAATCCACCGTGGGACCGTATCAAACTGCAACAGGTAGAGTGGTTTGCGGCGAGGCGGCGCGAGATCGCTTTGGCACAGCGCGCTTCCGACAGAACGCGAATGATCGTCTCCCTTCTGACGTCTGACGCTCCGCTCGCCGCAGATTACGCAGTTGCCGAATCGCGAGCTGACGCAGCTACTCGAATGGCTCGTACGGGGGGCGATTACCCTTTGCTCTCGGGCGGAGACGTCAACCTCTACTCGCTGTTCGTGGAGCGGGCGGCGACAATCGTAAAGAAGACCGGCGTCGTGGGTCTGCTGACTCCATCCGGAATCGGGTCGGATAAAACTGCAGCGATCTTCTTTAAGGCCGTCTCGACAAGCGGTCGGCTGAAAGCGCTCTACGACTTCGAGAACCGGCGTACTCGATACGGCGAACAGCCGTTCTTTCCCGATGTTGATTCTAGGTTCAAATTCTGTGTGTTCGTGATGAGCCCGACCCCTTTCGCCAAGCCCGCGGAATGCGCGTTCTTCCTCCAAGATGTTGGGGAGCTCAACAACCCCGAGCGTCGATTTCCGTTTTCTGCCGAAGATTTCTCTCGCGTGAATCCCAACACTGGTACCGCCCCGGTCTTTCGTAGCAGGCGCGACGCGGATTTAACGACGGCGGTCTACGGGCGGCTGCCGGTCTTCGTCGAGCGCAATGGCAGATCTGAGCGGCGCGCTTGGCCGCTCCGCTATGCAACCATGTTCCACATGACTAATGATTCGGCCGAATTTCGCACAAAGCTTGAACTCGAGGAGCGGGAGCACGCTTACGCCATTGATGGCAAGCGTTGGAAAGCCCCGTCCGGAATTTGGGTTCCTCTCTACGAGGGGAAGATGGCGCAAGCTTTCGATCACCGCGCCGCAAGCGTGATTGTGAATCTGACGAACCAACACAGGCCGGCCCAGCCTCAACCGTCAACTGCGGGCCAACATGCCGATCCCGACTGGCTGCCGGAACCTCAATATTGGGTTGAGGAGAAAAAGTGCCGGTGGTCGCAGAACCTCGGATGGGTGCTTGGGTTCAAAGAGATTACGGCACCGACAAACGAGCGCACGTTTATAGCCGCACTGTTTCCTACCGTTGGCTTTGGCAACAAGCTGCCCCTGCTCGTACCGGAGGAGGGTCACTGCGGAGAGCAGCTCCTGTGCGCCAACTTCAACAGCATCGTCTTCGACTATGTGACACGCCAAAAGGTCCAGGGCCAGACACTAAATCTGTTCATCCTGGAGCAACTCCCCGTAGTTCCGCGAGCCTCTTACGTGAATTGCGTGTTCGGGTCGAAGAGCGCCGAGACCATTGTCAGTGAAGCCGCGCTCGAACTTACGTACACCTCCACCGACATGCAGCCTTTCGCTCGTGACATGGGATACGTAAGGGGAAACAAGGAGGTGAAGCCCGCGTTCACCTGGGACAACGGAAGGCGCGCATCGTTGCGCGCAAAACTGGACGCCATTTTCTTCCACCTGTACGGCATCACGGATCGCGAGCAAGTTCGATACATCTATTCGACGTTTCCGATCTTGGAGCGCCATGAGCTCAGCCGTTTCGGGCGTTACCAATCTCGGGATCTCTGCTTGGCTTGGCTGAATGCCTTGGAAGCCGGCGATCCTGACGCCGATATCCGTCTGCAGTCCCAATGACCGCCGCGCCTACCGCATCGCTAATTCAGCAGACCACTGGCGGTTCAGGCTACGTCTGTGATCGCATCAACGCGCTCCTCAAGACAGGGGGCTTGAAGCGGTTTCGCGTCGCTGTGGCGTACGCGCGGTGGGACGGGCTCGGATTAGTCTCGGACAATTTGGAGAGATTCCTGGCGAGCGGTGGTGAGTTCCAGTGCATCTACGGGGTCGATAATGGCGTCACGACCCCAGACAGCTTCTTGTATTCCCTATATCTCAGGGAACTTTATAAGGGTCACTCTTACGCGGGTCTTATTGAGGACAAATATTCGAACGCCACATTTCATCCGAAGTTTTTCGAGTTCAAATTCTCTGATCGCGTCATCGCAGTCGTTGGCTCGGCGAACCTTACCGGCGGCGGATTCGCGCGGAACTTCGAAGCGGCAGCCTTGATCGAGGTTGATCGCTCAGCGACGTTCGCGAAGGAACTTGAAGACGCCTGGGGCGCACTAAAGCTTGAAAGCGCGACCGTGACGCTGGAACGCGTCCGGAAGCTAACCGCCGAGAAGTCGCTCGGCTCTGAAAAGGAGAATGAGAAGCGCGGCGTGAAGGCGGGCAAGCCTGCGGTCAGCTCGAAGGTAAAGGCAGCGACAAAGCCGTTGTTCTCGAAGGTTCTAGACCTAAAGCAACCGGCGAAAAAGAAGAAGCTGCTGTCTGGACTTGATCCGCAAACAAATCTTCCGAAACGCCTTTACCTCCAAATACTACCCCACGAGACGGGCGGCCAGAAGGGTTACAAAGGGTATCAGATCCAGCTGCCGACAGTAACGCTTTCAGCGTACTTCGGGGTGGGACCCCATCAAAGTCAGCTCGCCAAGTTCAGGTTTGACTCGGGGCCTACGATCTCAACTCACATTACGCACTTCGATAACAATACGCATCGCGTCCGCCTCAGGCCGATTTTATTGGTAGCGCGGCCGGCGGTGCTTATATTCGACCGGTCAGGTAAGAGCCAATATCGGTGCTCTCTGGTGGACCCCGCAAATTATAAGTCGGTCCTGGATGCCAAATGCACGGAGCAAACCAGGGCTGGAGCGCGTCGGTGGGGCTTGGAGTAGGCAGGGCGCCCCGCCGCTAGCGTATTACCATCGCTGCTGGGTACGACCTCCTTCCTGGGTCCTCCTACTTCGTTGCAACTCCGCACGAAGAGATCTTGACCGCCAGGCCAGAATCCGTCACTTTCGTCACCATAGAGTCGTGAGGATGGTGACGATGCGTATTTCAGTCGCAGATCAAGTCGGCCAGGACATGTGCGCTGGAGCAATCAACGGGAGGGAACTGTTGAGTAAATTGCTCGCGTTGACAGCGCGGGAGCCCGAGACGCCCCAGCCAGTCTTCCTCGATTTTGAGGGAGTTGTGGTAGCGACGGGAAGCTTCCTCCGCGAAAGCGTCGTTGGGTTTCGCGACGCAGTGCGCGGGCGGCGTTCGAACTTCTATCCCGTCGTCGCGAACGTGCATGGCGTCGTGGAGGAGGAACTCGATGATTTCCTTCGCGGGCGTGGCGACGCGATTCTCGCATGCGATCTCACGGATGAGGGTACGTCTAACGACGTGCGTACGTTAGGGCGCCTCGAAACAAAGCAGCAGCGCATTCTAGATTTAGTCGGGGAGCGCAAAGAGTTGGACGCAGCGCAGCTGCAGCGCGAGTTCGGTGAGAGCGACGGCGTCAAACAGACCGCGTGGAACAACCGTTTGGCCGCGCTGGCAGCCGCTAGCCTCGTTGTCGAACTGAGCGAGGGCCGGAACAAACGCTACAAGCCCTTGCTGTCGGGAGTTTAAGGTGGGCGTCGATTTCATAAGCCGAGCTGGTCGTTCATTCGAAAAGCACTTGGACCTGGCGCGCGCCCGTCTTGGGACGGCCGACCTCTTCACCCGATCACCGATTGAGGACTGTCCGACCTTCCCAATTGATCTGGCAGGACCGGCAGGGATTTCTGTCGGAGCTGAGCTAACCGTCGAGGTAGATAGCAAGGCGTTGGTTTTCCGAAGCGGACTCGCAGTCGTTGCGCGCCTCGAAGTGCCTCCGGCCGACGTCTATCAGGCTGTCGAGGCATCAAGTGGCATCGCGACTGCGATCGTTCGCCAAGTCCACGAGCTCTCGGCAGTGGCGGAGGTGACGTTGTGTTGACGCCAGGTCAATCCGGCTCGGCGGAGATTGAGGCTGGCAACAGGCGACGCGAGAGACGTCTTTGGGAAGAGTCAAAGCTAACCCCCTCCCTCGGCTGCCTCACCTGTCCTCAGCACGAGCCCTGTGGCGGACTTCACAGGATGGCTGCCGGCTTTGACTGCTTGGCAAATTGTTGCGGACACTCAGCTAGCTGCTCCAGAGTCTGCCGCCAAAAGCCGCGGGAATTCACCCAGCGAGTTCGCGAGATCGGCGGCTTTGATCTTTCGAGTACGCCGCGCGCCCCGATCCTCGCTGCTCCCTCATTGCCGCAAGTTGTGCCGCTACTCTTCCACGGCAACCGGCGGGAGCGCCTCTACGGCGGGGCGGCAGTGGCCTTGTCTCTGCATCGCCTGCTGCATCGGCAAACGGGAGTGCCGAAGTTTGCGACGGCGGCGGCGTTACGAGCCGAATATAGGCTATCAGCCGAAACTATCATCATCCTCACGGGCACAGACCAGGATCCGCCGCTGGAGCGGTGGTGGAAGTACGGTACCGAGCGCGCGTCGACTATCGCCGCGCTTCTCTCCCTCGACGTCAGCTTGGTAACGACGCCAAACTACTCTCTCTTCGCCAACGCGCCGCGCTGGGACGATCTGCACTCGATGAAGCGGATTGCGCTGATCAATTCGGAATTCCTCGGGTGCGGCCTTCCTGCGGCGTTGCATGTAAATGCGCGGGCCGAGCGCGACGCAGAACGCTGGGTCGAGTTCGTCGCCGACAGGAGCGAAATCACCCATCTAGCTTATGAGTTCACCACCGGCTCAGGACGGATGCACCGCAGCGCCTTACACGCTAAGTGGCTTACCGAAATTGCCCGCGCCGCCGGAAGGCCGCTTACCCTGATTGTCAGGGGCGGTTTCGACATATTGCCAATTCTGACCGAGGCATTTGCAAGCGTGGTCATCATCGAATCTTCCGCCTTCATGAAGACGATGAAGCGCCAGCAAGCCGTAATCACTGGCAATGTTGGATTGAAATGGGAACACAAGCCGACGAGCGCGGATGCGGTTCTCGATGATCTTTTCGAGCACAACGTTCGACTCTGTTCGGAGTCATTGCGGCGCTTGGCTGCACCTACCGTCGTAGGCCGCAAGGGAGTGGCGGCAGCGTGACTCTGGCGATCCTTCGTGAGTTGGATTTCTCAGCGGTCGACGACCTCGCCTTCGCAGCCGAACGTGGTCGCCTAGACGTGTCGAATATGCTGTTCAACTTCGAGAGTTGGGAACTAGGCCCACTACTCGAACTCTACCAGCTCAGCGAGGCTGGCCTGGGTCCGAATTCGCTGCGCGGCGGATGGCTCGACGTCGGGGCCTTTCCAGGCTTGGGAGGAGGCATTGTCGCTCCCGGTGCGCGTTGGACGACCGGAGAGAAATGGAGGCTCGGTGTACTGAAGACTGGACGCGGAGATACCCAATACGAATGGACGGCGTTTGCGATGGACGCGAAACGGGCCGCTGTGAGTGCAGGCCTAAATAAGGATTGGGCTGCACAGATGGTCGGCGCGCTCGGGGAATTCCATAGCAACATCTACGAGCATTCCGAGGCCGAGGAGACTGGGCTAATCGCATTCCGTTCGGCGCCTTCCCTGTTCGAATTCGTTGCTGCGGATAGGGGGGTAGGGCTTCTCGCGACGCTACGCGAGGCGCCTGAGTACGGTGATCTCATGGATCATGGCGAGGCTTTGCGCCTGGCACTGACGGATGGCGCCTCGCGCTACGGATTTGACCAAGGACGCGGATATGGATTTCGGCCGCTATTCACGGGACTGGCTAACCGCCAGGCGAGCCTTCGGTTTCGGACGGGCAATGCGTCGCTTGCCGTCGATGGAACCGGCCCATCGCTCTTACGGGCTCAAGCGGGTCGCAAGCCTCACCTGCCCGGTGTGTTCATTTCCGTTGCCTGTCGGATGACCGCACCAGCACCTTAATCCTGCCCCGTGAATGGCGTGTCTGGCGGTTACCGACCCTAGCCGCCGGAAAGGCGCAGGCCAACGCCAACAATCCTCGGCGGGCCGTAGTCGACCACTCCGGCCGAGTTGTCGGTGGCGATGGGGGCATCGAGGAGGTTCTGGGCGAAAAGGTAGAGCGTCGCGCCGCGCCCGGCGCGCCAATCGATCTCGGCGTCCACATCGGTCGAAGGCGGAACGGGGAAGAGGTTGCGGTCGTCGGCGAACCGGAGCGATTCGCAGCGCAGATCGACGAAGGCGCTCCACCGACCCTTGGAGCGCCATTGAAGGCGGGCGGTGAGGACGAGCCTGGGGGTCTCGACTGGCTCCAGGCCGTCGAGCTGGGGCGCGGCCGCCCCGCCCTCCACGTGCGAGCGCGTCCAGTCGAGGCCGCCGGAGAGGGTAAGGCCGAACGGGAGGGTGGCCCGCGCCCCGGCCTCCACGCCCAGCGCGTCGATGGCCCCGAGATTTTCGCGCTGCTGGAGCGAGCCTCCGGCCGGGATGAAGCCGGCGACCGGATCGTTGAGCGGACCAAAGGCGAGGGTGAGGTTGGTCACCGCATCGGAGAGACGGTTGGCGAAGACCGTCGCCTCGAATCTCAGAGGTCCCAGGGCGGCCCCTCCCCCCGCTTCGGCTCCGGCCAGGCGCTCCGGAACGAGGGCGGAATTGGCCTTCGTCACCACATTGCCGACGCGGAACGGGCGATAGAGCTCATTGAGGCTCGGAGGCCGAAAGCCGGTATAGACGGCCCCCCGCAGCCAGGAATCGGCGGAGAGGGCAAAGCGCGCGCCAAGCCGGCCTGAGGGAACCACCCCGCCCCGGTCGGGAAAGCGGAGGTCGAGGCTCGCCGGCCCGCCGGCGAGCGGCCGCTCCACCTGATGGCCGTCGACATCCTCCCAGGCATCGGCGCGCGCCGAGGCGGTGAGGGTGAGATGGCCGGCTTGGCGGGTCGCTTCGCCATAGGCGCCTCCGACCAGGGCGCCGCCGCCGGCCCGACGATCGTAGGTGAGTACGCCGGCGACCGGCTTGAAACGCTCGCGATCCTCTCCCCAATCGGCGCGGACATCGAGGCCGGCCTCGATCGTCCAGGCGCGGCCCGCGCGGCGCAGAGCGGCGTCGGCCCCCACGCCGGTCGCCGGGGTGGCGTATTCGTCGTCGGCGGGACTTGTGGAGACGCGCCCCGGAGCGACCGCGACCGAACTGTTGGCGAGATCGGAAAGCCTCGTCCAGAGGTCCGCTCGCCAGCCGATCGAGCCTGGCGCGGGATCGCGGGCCGCCGAGATCGCCAGGCTCGCGCCCCGGGCCCTCGAGCCGGCGCCTGCCAGGCCGGCCGAGCGGTCTTCCTGGTAGAGCTCGCCGGCGAGCTGGCCCCTGACGCCGTTTTCCTCGACCAGCCAGCGGGCGGAGGCGAAGCCGTCGCCAAGGGTCAGGCGGTCGTCGGCCGGCCCCCTCCCCGCGCGCATCGGAATCCAGCCGTCGTCGTGCTCGGCGCCGCCGGCGAGGGCCAGGACGCCGGGCCCGGCGGAAAGATCCAGAGAGGCGGCGGCGCGTTCATCCCCGAGGGACGCCACGCTGGCGTCGAGCCGCCAGGCGCCGGGGCTTGCGTCGGGGCTGGAGAGCGCGACGACGCCGGTTAGGGCCCCCGCGCCCCACGGCCCGGCCCCCGCGCCCCTCACGATCGTCGCCTCGCCTACCATCACCGGCGTAAGCGCCGACCAGATCACCCAACCGCCGAAGGGATCGTTCTGCGGGACCCCGTCCAGGGTGACGAGCGCCCGGCTCGCCGCCGAAGAGCCGATGGCGCGCAATGAAACTCCTTGGGTGGTGGGATTGGCTCCAAGGCTGGTGGTGCGGCGGTAGAGCGAGAATCCGGGGACCTCTTCGAGGCTTTCATCCAGCCTTGGGCTGGCCTGCAGCGCCTCGCGGCCCAGGCGGACGATGGAGAAGGCGACATCCGAAGGGCTCGGCGGCAGGCGCGGAGCGGTGATGACCAACTCCGAAAGGGTCGGGGGTGGGCCCGGCGGCGGCTGGGCGGGGGTCATTTCGCCATGGCGCCTCCTCCCCGCCTTCCGCGCACTGGACGAGCTCGGCCGGTATCTGGTGGAGCCTCGGCCGGAAATGGAGCTCCGAAGACCGCCGCCGCGGGCGAGACAATCTCGGCGCCGCGGCTCAGGCGGCGACCACTTCCTTGCCGACCGGGGCGATGGCGATCCAGGCGAGCTTGAAGTTCTGCCAGCCGAACGGGATGCCGATGATCGAAACGAACTGCGCCGCCCCGATGACGAGGTGGGCGAGGGCGATGTGCCAGGCCCCGGCGAGGATCCAGATGATGTTGAGGCCAAGGCCCAGGCATCCGCTCCCGGCGTCCTCGCGGCCGGTGAGCTCGCTGCGCTCGACGATCTTCTTGCCGAACGGCGCGAAGGCGAAGACGCCGACCCTCCAGGCGGCCGCCGTCCAGGGAAGGCCGATGATGGTGATCGCGAGGATCAGGCCGCCCAGCAACCACAGAAGCCCGGTGAGCCAGCCGCCGAAGATGAACCACAGGATGTTGAGCAGGAGCCTCATGGCAGAGTTTCGAGCGGCGCCTTGCCGGCGAGCGCGAAGGCGACGCCCGGGTTCATGGCGTCGACCATGCCCGTGGGGATGAGGATGGTCGCGCCGCGCTCCTTGGTGGTCTCATAGACAATGTTCATGGCCCGCAGCTGCAGGGCGGCGGGATGGCCCGCATAGGTGTTGGCGGCCTGGACGAACTGGTCGGCGACGGCGGCCTCGGCGCTTCCCAGGATGATGCGGGCTTGCTTCTCGCGCTCGGCCTGGGCCTGACGGCTCATGGCGTCCTGGAGGGCGGCGGGGATCGAGACATCGCGGATCTCCACCGCCGTGACGGTGATCCCCCAGACTTCGGTCTTGCGGCCGATCTCGTTGCGCAGGAGATCGTCGGCCGACTTCAGCTCCGAGAGCAGCGCGCCCAGCATGGACGAGCCGATCATCTCGCGAAGGGTGGTCATCGCCACCCGCTCGATGGCGGTCTGGAAGTCGGTGATCTCCAGGGCCGCGGCGCGCGCATCGTGGACCTTCCAGAAGATGATGGCGTCGACATTCACCGGCACGGTGTCGCGCGTGAGCGCCGACTCGGCGTTGAAGGCGGTGGTCTGGATGCGCTCGTCGATGACCGCGATCACCTGATCGAGGACCGGCACGATGAAGAAGGGACCAGGTCCCTTGACCCCGTTCAGGTGGCCGGCGCGCAGGATGACGAACTTCTGCCAGACGTTGGCGACCTTCAGCGAGAAAAGGAGAATAAAGCCGATGATGATGAGGGGCGCGCCGGCGACCGGCGAGACGGTCTCCACCAAGCCCGCCCCGGCCGCGAAGAAGCAGATGGCGATGAAGACGGTGATCGGATTCATGGCGGGCGGCCCTCCCCTCTCCGCGAGTGGCTCTAGGCAAGCGCCACTTCCACCATCTGGTCAACTGCCAGGCGTCTCAAGCGCGTGGGGATGACCCTCCTCTCCTGGCCCGAGCTCCTGGCCCGGGAGCGGCCTTCGCCGCCCGACGCCCGGCTTCCCTACGGAGTCCTTGCCGGCCAGTTCCTCGAACTCTGGCGCCCGGACGGCCGGCCCAAGGCCCTCGTCATCCTTATCCACGGCGGCTGCTGGCGCGCCGACCTCCCCGGCTTGGAGCTGATGGACCTCGCCGCCGCCGATTTGGCGCAACGCGGCTTCCTGGTCGCCAACCTCGAATACCGCCGGATCGGCGAGGAAGGCGGCGGCTGGCCCGGAACCTTCCTCGACATCGCCCTCGCCCTCGAGCGGACTCACGAACTCGCCCAGGCTCCGCGCGAGGACCTTGCGACGATTCTCGTCGGCCATTCGGCGGGGGGACACTTGGCGCTCTGGGCCGCGGCGAGGCGCCGGATCGCCGCTTCGAGCCCTCTTTTTTCGCGCTTGCCCTTCGCGCCGGATGGCGTCGTCACCCTGGCCGGGATCAACGATCTTTCCGCCTACCGGAAGGCAGGCGCCGAGCCCTGCGGCGGGCCTGGCGTGATCGACGCCCTTACCGGAGGCGCCTTCCGGCCGGATCCTTTCTCCGACGCCTCGCCGGCCGCGCTCCTGCCTTTGGGCATCCCGCAGCGGGTGATCTCCGGTGAGCGCGACCCGATCGTTCCGCCGAGGTTTGGCGAGGCCTACGCCGCCAAGGCCGCACGAGCTGGGGATCCGGTCCGCGAGGTGACGATCCTCGGCGCCGGCCATTTCGAGCTCATCGATCCGGCCGCACCTGCCTGGGATAGCGTCGTCGCCGAGCTCGAAGACCTGGCTGGCGATGGGAGCGCATCCCTGACATGATGGAGAGCCCCCTCGATCAAAGACCCGCCATGGCGAATATCCGCGCCCTCCCTTTCGTCGCTCTCCTCCTGGCCGCGCCGGCCGCGGCCCAGCCGGCCGCGCCGAGGCTGCAGACCGCCGTCTTCGCCGGAGGGTGCTTCTGGGGCGTGCAGGGCGTCTTCCAGCACGTCAAAGGCGTGGTCGATGCGCTCGCCGGCTATGATGGCGGAAGCCGCGCCCAGGCCCATTACGAGATCGTCAGCACTGGGACGACCGGCAACGCCGAGGCGGTGAGGGTCGTCTTTGATCCGGCCCAGATCAGCTACGCGAAGATCCTCGAGATCTATTTCCTCATCGCCGCCGAGCCGACCCAAGCGGGGGGCCAGGGCCCCGACCAGGGCTCGCAATACCGCTCGGAGATCTTCTACGAGACGCCTGCCCAGAAGGAAGAGGCCGGAGCGATGATCGCCGCTCTGGCCGCTCGCAAGGTCTTCCGCCGCCCGATCGTGACCACCCTTGCGCCGGACACCGGTTTCTGGCGGGCCGAGGCCTACCACCAGAACTATCTCATCCGACATCCCACTTCGCTCTACATCGAGAGCTTCGACGATCCGAAGCTGCGCCGGCTCGAAAAGGCCTTTCCCGACCTGTGGCGCGCCAAGCCGGTCTTCGCCTCCTGAGTTCGCGTCTCTTGGTCGGGGAACGGGCCGCCGCCAGCCTCGTTTGAGCGCTCGACATGGACGCCCTTCTTCCCGCCCCCTCGAAGGCTCTCGCCGGCCGCGTCGCCGCGGTGATCAACACCGCCAGC
The DNA here is from genome assembly GCA_050729515.1 of Caulobacteraceae bacterium. Classification (GTDB taxonomy): domain Bacteria; phylum Pseudomonadota; class Alphaproteobacteria; order Caulobacterales; family Caulobacteraceae; genus Acaudatibacter. The sequence goes on along the minus strand of JBOHLG010000002.1, from coordinate 117,629 downwards.
GGGGCCGCCAAGCCCGGATCGGCCGATGAGCTCGCCGCGATCCTCGCCGCCGCCGGCCTCAGCGGAGCCGAAATCGTCCAGGCCGCTCCGCCCCAGATCGCCGAGGTCCTGGCCAGGACCTCGGCGGCGAGCGATGTGCTCGTGGTCCTGGGCGGCGATGGGACGATCCGCTCGGCCGCCGCCGCCTGCGCGCCGTGCGTCAACTTCCTTGTTCCCCTCCCCGGCGGGACGGTGAACATGCTGCCAAAAGCCCTCTATGGCGATCGGCCCTGGCCAGAAATCCTCGCCGACGTGGTCGCCCGGCCCCAGGGCCGCGAGGTGAGTGGGGGCCTCGCCGGCGAGGAGGCGTTCTTCGTCGCCGCGCTCGTCGGCGCCCCGACCCTGTGGGCCGACGTCCGCGAAGCGATCCGGCTTGGCAAGATCGCCGAGGCGGCGCGACGGGCGGCGACGGCGGCCCGGCGCAGCTTCTCCGAGCCGCTCCACTACGCCTTCGGCGCGGTCACCGGAGCGGCCGAAGCGGTGGCGGTGGTCTGTCCGCTCATCTCCAAAGCCCTTCCCGAGGACGAGCCGGCTCTGGAAGCGGCGGCGATCGATCCGGAAACCGCGACCCAGGCCCTGCGGCTGGGATTCCACGCCCTCTTCGACGACTGGCGGGCCGACCCCTCGGTGGTGAGGACCAAGTCGCGGCGCATCGAGCTTGTCGGCCGGGGCCCCCTTCCGGTGATGCTCGATGGCGAGAAGATCAGGATGGGCCGCAAGGTCGAGATCCGCTTCACCCCCACCGCCTTCCGGGCCCTCGTGCCGGCCTGAGGACCTTGCGGTCGCAAGCCCGCTCGCGCCACGATGCGACAATGGAAGCTGCCCTCGAACTCGCCCGCCTGATCGATGAGGCCGCCGAGATCGCCGTCTTCACCGGGGCGGGGATCTCCACCGAATCGGGCATCCCCGATTTCCGCAGCCCGGGCGGGGTCTGGAGCCGGATGAAGCCGATCTATTTCGACGACTTCGTCTCCAGCGAAGAGGCCCGGCGCGAGTCCTGGCGGCGCGCCTTCTCCGGAAAGGCCGGCTGGGTCGGCGCGACCCCCAACGCCGGCCACCACGCCGTCGCCCGCCTGGCGGCCGACGGCAAGGCGCAGGTGGTGATCACCCAGAACGTCGACAATCTCCACCAGGAGAGCGGGGTTCCGGCTGACAGGGTGATCGAGCTCCACGGCAACGCCGGCTACGCCCGGTGCCTGGAGTGCGGCGAGCGCCACGAACTCGCCGATCTCAAGGCGCCCTTCGTGGAGCGGGGGGTCATCCCCGCCTGCCGCTCCTGCGGCGGCATCGTCAAGACCGCCACCATCTCCTTTGGCCAGCCCATGCCCCTCGAAGCGGTCGAGCGGGCCGAGCGGGCGGCGATCTCCTGCGATCTCTTCCTGGTCCTGGGATCCTCGCTCGTGGTCTATCCCGCCGCCGGCCTACCGATCCTGGCCAAGCGCGGCGGCGCGCGCCTGGCCATCCTTAACCGCGAGCCGACCCCGCTCGACCGCTACGCCGACCTCACCATCGCCGGGGAGATCGGCCCGGTCATGGATGCCATCGTTCCTTGTGTGACCGCTTCGGCCAGCGGAAGTCCAGGAGGCTGAGAAGAAGGCCGCCGATGACCAGGGCGGCGGCGGCGAGCTTCCAGGCGGGCAGCGCCTCGTGGAGGAAGACCGCCGAGGCGGCGAGGCCGAAGACCGGGGCGAGCAGGCTCGAGGGCGCCACCGCTGCGGCGGGATGACGGGCGAGGAGCCAGCTCCACACGCCGTAGCCGAAGAGAGTCGGCCCCGCTCCCTGCCAGAGGGCGGCGGCCCAGGTCGCCCAATTGGAGCGCGCCAGACCCTCCTTGATGGCGCTCCAGCCTTCCAGGCCGAAGCTGAGGGCGGCGAGCGGCGGGACGGCGAAGAGGCTCGCCCAGACGACGAAGCCCAGCGTGTCGGCCCCCCCGCTCACCTTGGCGATCATGTTCCCCGCCGCCCAGCAGAACGCTGCGGCGAGGGTCAGGACGAGACCGGAGAGGCTCGCCGAGCCTCCCACGTGGACGGCGATGAGGCCGATGCCGCCGGCCGCGAGGAGGAGGGCGGCGATCCGCGCCGGGCCGACCCTCTCGTCATGGAGGAGGAAGGCCAGGGCGATGGTGAAGGCGACCTGGGTCTGGATGACCAGCGAGGCGAGGCCGGGAGAGATCTTCCCGTCCATCGCGATGAAGAGGAGCCCGAACTGGCCCACGCCGATGAAGAGGCCGAAACCGGCCACGCGGGCGAGCGGCGCCTTCGGACGGGGGACGAAAAGCGCGGCGGGGAAGAAGGCGAGGGCGAAACGAAGGCCGGCGAAGAAGAGCGGCGGGAGCGTCTCCAGGCCGATCCTGATGACCACGAAGTTGGAGCCCCACACCGCCGCTGCGGCGAAGGCGAGAAGGGCGCGGGGCCAGGGAAGGCGGGCGTCGGGCCTCGACTCGGCTCTCACGTCTCCACGAAAGCGCGTTCGAGCACGAAGTCTCCGGGCGAGGCGACCGATCCTTCTTCGTAGCCGCGCGCGATGAGGAGCGCCTTGAGGTCGGCGAGCACCGAAGGCCCGCCGCACAGCATGAGGCGGTCGCGCTCCTTGTCGAGCGGGGGAAGGCCGATATCCGCAAAAAGCCTTCCTGAGGAGATGATGTCGGTGATCCGGCCCTCCGTCCGGAAGCTCTGGCGGGTGACGGTCGGGTAGTAGATGAGCTTTTCGGCGACCATTTCGCCCAGGAGTTCGTGGGCCGCGAGCTCCTTGGAGAGCAGCACGTCGTAGTTGAGGTCGGCGATCTCGCGCACCGTGTGGGTGACGATTACCCTCTCGAAACGCTCGTAGACCTCCGGCTCACGCACGAGGGAGAGGAAGGGGGCCAGGCCCGTGCCGGTTCCCAGGAGGTAGAGGTTTCTCCCCGGACGGAGCCCGTCGAGGATCAGGGTGCCGGTGGGCTTCTTGCCGATGAGGATGTCGTCGCCCTCGCCGATGAGCTGCAGGCGCGAGGTGAGCGGCCCGTCGGGGACCTTGATGGAATAGAACTCCAGCTCGTCCGCCCACGGCGGGCTGACGATCGAATAGGCCCGCAGGAGCGGCTTTCCCTCGATCTCGATCCCCAGCATGACGAACTGCCCGGCCAGAAACCGGAAGGCGGGATCGCGGGTGGTCTTGAGGGTGAAGAGCTGAGCGGTGTGATGGCGCACGAAGGTGACGCGCTCGACGTGGAAGGCGCCGCGGGATTTGGGCGCGCCCTGAGCGCGTTCGGGTCGCAGGGCGGCGACATCGGTCATCGGAACGCGCTCGAGTATGTGAATCGGGAGCACGATTTCACGATCGGGCGATACCGCCCGATCGAAACGCGCACCGGGGTTGCAACTTCGGTCATGCTCCGAACTCAGGAAAACTCCGGCGGTCCCGTCAGATCTCGCCGCCGATCGGCGGGGGCGTTCCAGGCGCCCTGGCCGTATGTATGCCGCATTCGCTCTTTTGCGAACCTGACCAGCGCCCGGCCCGGAGGTCAGCGCCGTCCTCGACCGCCTCCGTGCAGGGCCAGCAGCCGATCGAGGGAAAGCCCATGGCGAGGAGCGGATGGGCGGGAAGATCGAAGCGGCGGGCGTAGGCCTCGAGCTCGGCCTTGGAGCAGCCCGCCAGCGGATTGAACTTCAGACGCCCCTCGGCCTCCTCGACCACCTTCAGGCGCAATCGCTCCCCGCCATGGAAGCGCTTGCGGCCGGTGATCCAGGCCTCGAAGGGACCGAGCGCTGCGTCGAGCGGTCGGACCTTGCGGATCTTGCAGCAGGCGTCGGGCTCTCGCCGCCAAAGGTCGGCGGTGGGATCGACGGTGGCGAGATCCTCGAACCGGGGCCGAAGGTCGACGACCCCGGTGAGCCCCAACCGTCCGGCGAGTTCGCGGCGATAGTCGAGGGTCTGGGCGAAGAGCATGCCGGTGTCGAGGAAGAGCACCGGCATGTCGCGATCGACCTCGGCGGCCATGTGCAGGAGCACCGCCGATTCGGCCCCGAAGGAGGAGACGAGCGCCAACTCACCCTCGCCGAAGCGCTCGCGGGCGGCGGCGATGATGTCGATGGGATCGCAGTCGCGGAGTTCGGCGTCGAGCCGCTCGGCGAGGCTCTGGGGTCTGGCCCGGACCTGGACGCGCGTCCGGGTCGGCGCGGGCGCTTGCCTGACGAGGAGATCGCCTCCCTCGTCGCGGACCGCCCAAGTGGGCTCCGCTCTCGCCTCCTGCACTCGCGCCCGCTGGACGAAGGCCGGCTCCCGGCCATCGCTCGCCCTCTGATAGACGTGGCGGAATCGTCGCGACGCGGCGGTCCAATCTCCTGGGCCGGTCCCATCGGCCGGCTCGAAGGCGTCAAAGCCGCAGCGGATCATGAACTTGGCCTGTTCGAGGAGGACCTCGCCGACGGCGCGCAGCTCGCCTTTCCAGCCCAGCTGCTCGCGAAGGATGCGCGCGGAGCTGAAGGCGCGGCCGTCGCGGAACTTGGGGAATTCGAGCGCCACCAGGGCGATCTCGACAAGATCATAGGCCAGGGCCTCCACCGCCTCGTTCGGAGCGACGACCACCCCAATGCGCCGGCCCTCGCCGATCAGCCGCACGCCCTCGGCCTGAAAGCGGCTCATGGAGAGGATGAGATCGCCGGGGCCCAGCGCCTCGTCATCGGCGAGCGGCCGGAAGGAATCGACGGCCTCGAAGGCCGTCTCGCCGTCCCACCTAATGAGCCTCGGCATAGACGGCCTCCTTGAAGGGCGCGACGCCGGTGCGCTGGAAGGTGTCGAGGAAGGCTTCTCCGTCGCGCCGCTCGCGGCGGAAGACCCCGACCATCTGTTCGACCGCCTCGGCGACCTTGTCGGCGGGAAGGGCGGGGCCGAGCGGAACCCCGAGCGCGGCGGCGTGGGCGTCGTCTTCCACGGCCGAGCCGCCCAGGGTGACCTGGTAGTATTCCTCGCCCTTCTTATCGACCCCCAGGATGCCGATGGCCCCCACGTGGTGGTGGCCGCAGGCGTTGATGCAGCCGCTGATCTTGATGCGAAGCTCGCCGACGTCCTCGGCCAGAGCCGGATCGGCAAAGCGCAGGGCTATCGCCTGGGCGATCGGAATCGCCCGGGCGTTGGCGAGCGCGCAGTAATCGAGCCCGGGGCAGGCGATGATGTCGGTGATGAGGCCGATATTGGCGGTGGCGAGGGAGGCCTTCCCCAGTTCGCGCCAGACCTCGAAGGCGTCCTCGAGCCTGACGTGGGGGAGGATCATGTTCTGCTCGTAGGTGATCCGCGCCTCGCCATGGGAGAACCGCTCGGCGAGATCGGCCATCGCCTCCATCTGCTCGGCGGTGCAGTCGCCGGGCGTTCCGCCTGGAGCCTTGAGCGAGACCTCGAGGAGTCCGTAGCCGGCGACCTTGTGGGGCTTGATGTTGTTGCGGGCGAAGCGGGCGAATGCCGGATCGGCCGCCTTGGCGGCCTCGAACGCCGGCGAGACGGGGGCCAGAGCGTCGAAGGCGATCGGCTGGAAGGCGGCGCGGATGCGGGCGAGCTCTTCATCGGGGAGATCGACGCTCGCCTTCTCGGTCCTGGCCCACTCCTCCTCGACCTGGCGGGCGAACTCGTTCGCTCCGAGCCCGGCCACCAGGACCTTGATCCTGGCCTTCCAGATGTTGTCGCGGCGGCCGAAGCGATTGTAGGTGCGCAGGATCGCCTGAAGGTACGAGAGCAGATGGCGGGCGGGCAGGTCCTCGCGGATCACCGAGCCGAGAAAGGGCGTTCGGCCCAGCCCTCCGCCGACCAAGACCTGGAAGCTCAACTCCCCGGCGGCGTCGCGCCGGAGCCGAAGGCCGATGTCGTAGACCCGGAGCGCCGCCCGATCCTCGCTCGAGGCGGTGACCGCGATCTTGAACTTGCGCGGCAGGAAGGAGAATTCGGGATGGAACGCCGCCCATTGGCGGATCGCCTCGGCCCACACCCTGGGATCGTCCGCCTCGCCGGCCGCCGCTCCGGCCCACGGATCGGCGGTGAGGTTGCGGATGCAGTTGCCGGAGGTCTGGATCGAGTGAAGGCCGACCTCGGCCAGCTCCTCGATGATCGTCGGAGCATCGCGCAGCTTGATCCAGTGGAGCTGGAGGTTGGTGCGGGTGGTGAAGTGGCCATAGCCGCGGTCGTAGGTGCGGGCGATGTGGGCGAGCTTGCGCAGCTTGGCCGGGGTGAGGGCGCCGTACGGCACGGCGATGCGCAGCATATAGGCGTGGAGCTGCAGATAGAGGCCGTTCATCAGCCGGATCGGCTTGAACTGATCCTCGTTGATTTCGCCGGCGAGGCGCCGCTCGCACTGGAGGCGGAACTCCGCCACCCGGTCGGCGAGCATCTGGCGGTCGATTTCGTCGTAGCGGTACATGGCTTCTATCCGCTCGAGGCCGTGGCGCGCTGGATGAGGCCCAGACGCCCGCGCGAGCGGGCGGCCCCGTGGGCGTGGGAGAGCGCCTCCACCTCGCTTCCGCCCTTGGCCTGCTTGCCGTGGTCCAGGCGGTTGCTGGGACCCAGCGCCCTCAGGCGCTCGCGGTAGCTCACCGGGGCGAGGCCCCCCTCGACGCTTTCGACCTCGATGAGGTAGGGCTCGACGAGACGGGTGATGTCGGCCTTGGCCGCGGCCTCGGCGCCGAGCGCGGTCTCCTCGTCTTCGAAGACCTCGGCGCGGGAGAAGCGCTCCACCCACTCGCCGGCGCGCCAGAAGACAACCTCGCCGTCGATGAGCCGGTTGGCGGTGAGCGCCCTCATCGCGCGGCCCTGGCGACATGCCGCTCGCGGGCAACGGCGGGCGACTCTTCTCCCTCCGCCGATACGGCCATGGCCATCGCTTCGCCCACGAGGATGAGGGCCGGTCCCGAAAGGCCCTGCGCCGCCGCCCCGAGGCCCGCCAGGGTGGTGAGGCGGCGCCGCTCCTGCGGTCGGCTGGCGTTTTCGATGAGGAGCGCGGGTGTGGAGGCGGCGCGGCCGGCGGCGATCAGCCGCTCGGCGATCTCGACGGCCAGGCTGAGGCCCATGTAGAAGCAGACGGTGTGATTGGCCCTGGCGAGCGCGGGCCAGTCGAGCGCCGAAGGCCGTCCCCCTTCGCCGTGGGCGGTGACGAAGCTCACCGTCTCGGCCGAGCCGCGCAGGGTGAGGGGGGCGAGCGCGCCGGCCGCCGAGCTGAGCGCGGCGGTGATCCCGGGAACCACCTCGCAGCGGACGCCCGCGTCGCGACAGGCGGCGATCTCCTCCCCGCCGCGTCCGAAGATGAGGGGATCGCCGCCCTTGAGGCGCACGACGTGGAGGCCCTCCCGCGCCAGGCCCACCAGAAGGCGGTTGATCTCGCCCTGATCGAAGGAATGGCGCGACTTGCGCTTGGCGACGCTGATCCGCCGCGTCTTTTGGGGGATGAGGGCCAGGATCTCCTCGGAGACGAGGCCGTCGTGGATCACCACATCGGCCTTATCGATCGCGCGCGCCGCCTTGAGGGTCAGGAGCTCCGGATCGCCGGGACCGGCGCCGACGAGGCTCACCCGACCCTCGCCGCGGGTGCGCCCGCCGAGCACCACCAGGCGGCGGGTCTTCTCATGGTTGGCGGTCCTGGAGGCCATCGCGGCGGGGTCTCTTGATAGAGGAACTCTAAAGGCATCCTGCTGAGTGAGAACGGGGCGGACCGCCGAAGGTCCGCCCCGCCTGCATCCCACGGCGAAAAGGGCCAGTGCGCCATCGGACGCTTGCAAACTGGGCCGGGGCGCCCCACTTCGCAACCGAGGAGTTCTCGCCGAGGTTGTAGGAAATCTCATGACGGAGACGCGCCGCCGCCTGCCGCCTCTGAACGCGCTGCGCGCCTTCGAGGCGGCGGCCCGGCACCTCAATTTCTCCAGGGCCGCCGAGGAACTGACGGTCACTCCGGGCGCCGTCTCCCAGCAAATCCAGAACCTTGAGGACTTCGTGGGCGGGGCGCTTTTCAAGCGCACGCCGCGCGGACTTCTTTTGACCGACGCCGCCCAGACCGCCCTTCCCGCCCTGCGCGAAGCCTTCGACCGCCTGGCCGAGGCCGCCCAACTCCTGACCGCGCCGGCGGAGGGCCGGCGCCTCACCCTCACCGCCGCCCCTTCCTTCGCCGCCAAGTGGCTGGTGCCGCGCCTGGGCCGCTTCGAAGCCGCCCACCCGGAGGTGGACGTCTGGCTCTCCGCAGACATGGACGTGGTGGATTTCGCCGCCGGCGAGATCGACCTGGCGATCCGCTATGGCCCGGGCGCCTATCCGGGGCTGGAGATGGTCCGCCTGATGAGCGAAACCGTCTCGCCGATGCTGAGCCCCTCGCTCGCCGCCGAACGGCCGCTGGCCAGCCCCGGCGATCTCGCCCACCATGTCCTGCTTCACGACGGCTCGCCGGACGCCGATGCGAGCTGCCCCGACTGGCCGATGTGGCTGGCGGCCAGGAACGTCAAGGGCATCGACGGGGCGCGGGGTCCAAGGTTCAATCAGTCGAGCCTGGTGATCGAAGCGGCGGTCGGCGGTCGCGGCGTGGCGCTCGCCAAGCGCGCGCTCGCCCAGGACGACCTCGACGCCGGCCGGCTCGTCGCCCCGCTGGAGATCGCCACCAGCGTCGATTTCGCCTATTTCCTGGTCCACCCCAAGAACAAGGGGCGTCTGCCCCAGGTCAAGGCCTTCATCGGCTGGATCACGCTCGAGGCTGAGGCCCACGAGGGCGCCATGCGGACCCTCGACAACGGGGCCGGGATCTAGCCGTCAGGCTTGAAGACGCCCGTCCCCGCCCTCGGGGGCGAACGCAATGCGCACGCGCGTCCCGGACCGCGCCGAAGACTTGACCTCGATCTCGGCCTTGGCGTTTTGCAACAAGGATCGGACGATCATCGAGGAGAGCTTGCCGGGTCTGGGCCAGGTCTCGCCCTCCTGAAGACCCACGCCGTCATCGGCGATGACGACTCGGCATCCCTTCGGCCCGCATGTGCTGTGCAGGGTGATCGTGCCGCTCTTTCGACCCTTGAAGGCGTGCTTGAGGGCGTTGGTCATCAGTTCGTTGACCACCAGCCCCAGCGGCATCGCCACGTTGATCGAGACGGGCCAGTTGTCGACCTTCAGATCCAGGCCGATCCCCTCCCTGGCGTGCGCGCCCATCACCGCCGAGGCGACCTGGGTGAGATAGACCCCAAGGTCGATGGCCCCGCCAGGGTCGGATTCGCTCAACGCATGGTAGAGCACCCCCAGCGCCTCGACCCGGCCGGCCAGGCGCTCAAACCCCTCGCCGGTCGATCGGTCGGAGACGCCCTTGGCTTCGGCGCGGATGAGGGCGGTGATCATCTGCAGGTTGTTCTTCACCCGATGCTGCAGTTCCCGCAGCTGGGTGTCCTTTTCCCGGACCCGATCTTCCAGCTCCTCGAGCACCGAGGAGGAGCGGCCCGCCGCCTCGACGAGAGCGACGAGACGGAAATTCGGACCCTTGTCGTCGTCGATGAGGCTCGACCAGGCGTCGACGATGAGCGCGCCATCCCCGGCAGGCACGGCGAACGAACCCAGGTAGTCCCGTTCGCTCGAGACGCATTCGCCTAAGGGGCGGTCGCTCCCGTCGGTCGCCTGGCCGCAAAGCCCCTCCCAGGTGCGGCCGAGGAGGTTCTCCCCGCCGGTGATCCGATGGAATTCCTCATTGGCGTAGATGATGCGTTCGCTCGGGTGGAGTTCGGCGACCGCGATGGCGATCGGCGCCGCATCGAGGATGCGCTTGTATCGGTCGCGCCCGACTTCGCCCCCCGCTGCTTCCCCGAGGGCGTCCCCGAGGGCGTCGCCAAGGGCGTCCGCCAGTTCGGGGCTGTGGATGAGTTTCTCGACGGCCGGCGGGGCCTCGCTTGACGCCATCGCTTCGCCCTTCAGGGATGTGACCTACGCCTCACCGCGCGAGCCTAGCATCCCTCATTCCTCCGGGGCTAGGCGTTCGACGCAAGCCCCGCGATCGGGACTGGCTCATCCCCGGCGCAGAGAGGCGATCGCCCGCTCGTGCCGGTAGGCGGCGATGTCGGAAAGGGCCGCATCGAGCTCGGCGCGGACCCGACTGATGGCTCCCGGACCGGAGGCCTCGCAGGCCTCGCAGGCCTCGCCCAGGCGAAAAGCGCCCACGCCCCTCGCCGCCCCCTTGATGGTGTGGACGGCGTCCCGCCACGCCCCGGCGGGCCCTCCCGCGTCATCGAGCAGCCTCGCCCACATAGCGGCCTGCTCGCCGAAGATCTCCAGGACCTCCTCGATGAGCGTCTCATCACCGGCGGCGAAGCCTTCCAGATAGGCGAAGTCCACCGCCCCTTTTATGTCGCGCCGGGCCATGAAGCGAGCATGGCCCGATTCTATTCCCCGTTCCGGGGCCGCCTTGTCATGGAGGCCGATTGAAGTATGGTCCGCGCCCGCTCGCGGCCCCCTCTCGAGGCGCCGGCGGGACGGCGGGTGATTAGCTCAGTTGGTAGAGCAGCTGACTCTTAATCAGCGGGTCACAGGTTCGAGCCCTGTATCACCCACCATTTTTCATAATGAATTCAATGACCATAAGGGGCGGCCGAAACGCTCGGACGCCACAATGGATCAGCTGATAAGCGACCGAGAAGCAGGGTGGCCGGGGACGCGGCGGGCATTTGGCCTGATCGTCGGGAAACGGCGCATGTGCTTTGTCTCCGGCCTCGGGACGCGCCCCGGCGACTGCCTGCTCCCATAAGCCGCTTCGTGGCGGAATCTCACGCTCCGCGGGTCTTATCGGAGCCACAACAGGAGGTCAGTCCGGTGGACATGAAATCTTGGAAGGCGCCGGGCCTGGACAACTACCGGGAACTGCGCGCGCTTGGGCTGGAATCGCATGTGGCCGAGCTCGATACCTACGGATTCACCGTCGTCCCGCCTGAGAAGGCTGCGCCGGCCGGCTTTGCCGACAAGTTAAGCGACGCTGTCGTCCGTCACACGCGCAGCCAGAACAGCGCAGACGCGCATATTAACACGGCGGATCGGAGCCGGCGCCCGGTAGATGGGGAACACCTGTTCCATACAGTGGCGCGCGACCAGATATTCCGCGACGCTACGATCGCTCCTGCCGGCTACGCGCTCGCAGCGCACGTTCTTGGTGCTTCGTTGCGTATATATCAGAGCAGCACAATCCTGAAGGCGGGCGATATCTTGCCCGTGCCGATGCATTGCGATTCCGTTTCGGTGCCCCCGCCGTTGCCGCCATGGTGCGTGACCTGCAACGTCACATGGATCCTTTCAGACTACACCAAAGAGAACGGCGCTTTGTTCATGGTGCCGGGCAGCCATCGCCTGCAGCGTCACCCCACCGCAGCCGAGCAGCCCAAATCCATAGGGGGGCAGGGGAGCGACGACAATGTCGTGCCTATTGTCGCGAAGGCTGGTTCAATTTGCGTGTTTCAAGGCAATACGTGGCACGGCGCGTTCGGAAAACAGAACGATGCGACGCGCATAAGCTTGGCGACAATCTACTGTAGGACTTTCGTGATGCCCGCCGAGGATTTTGGCGACATTACAGACGACATGGTCGCGGAACATGGTGAGCGCTTCGCCAAGCTGGTGTGGCGAGATAAGTGGCAGGGCTATGGCAAGGAGGGCCCCCGCCCCGAAAAACTGGCACTGACGCGGCCATCAACCGAAAGCCCGTTTGGCTAGCAATAGCGGTCCCACTCCGCGAACACTCATCGACCGTGTATCGCGCCCTCGTCCTCCTCGCCGAGGACCATGGCGAGGTCGTGGGCTACGTCTATGCCGCTCTGGAGGGGACCGACTGGATGGCGCTTCGCGGGCCGGCCGGCGCGATCTACGACCTCGTCGTCGACCCGCGACGCCGCCGCCAGGGCGTGGGCGCCCGCCTCCTCGACCACGCCATCAAGGCCCTGGCCGAGCGCGGCGCCCCCCGCGTCGTGCTCTCCACGGCTGCGAAGAACGAGGCCGCCCGGCGGCTCTTCGTCGCCGCCGGCTTTCGGCGCACGATGATCGAGATGACCCGCGAGATCTCCGAGGCGGAGGGCGCGCCGGGTGGGGATTAATGGCCTGATCCCGCCGGGCGAGGCGACCGCGCGGCGCGACCTTTCGGCCCAGAGCCCATCGCAAGGCCCCGCGACCATTTGCGTCGGTTGACGACAGAGCCCCTCCCGGATAGTTGTTAACGATTATTAACCCAGAAGTAGGGGGCGAAAATGAAATCGGTTCATCACCTTGCGTGGAGCGGAGCGGCCGCGGTGGCCCTCGCGCTGGCCTTCGGCGCGGCGAGCGCCAACGCCACGCCAGTCCCAGTCACGCCTTCGAACATGGGGTCGTGGGCCTTCGCCAATTCCGACGTCAATGGAACGGTCGGGGCCAATCCCACCGGCAGCGGGGGCATGGTGACCGGCCCGGCGACTCCGCCGCTGGGCGTCGGAAGCGCCCAGCTTTCCACCGGCGACGGGACGACGGGGGGCGACGGAGCCGAGATTCTCAGCACCACCGGCTATTCGGGCGTGGCGCTCAGCTCGCTCACCAGCCTCAGCTATTCGACCTACGACACGCTCAACAACGGCCAGCAGTTCCCGTATCTGCAACTGGAAGTCGAAACGAGCGGCGGGACCTATGACCAGCTCTTCTTCGAGCCGCCCTATCAGACCCCGACTACCGGCAATTCCTCCCTGCCCAACCAGGGTGCGACGGCGATGAATACTTGGCAGAGCTGGAACGCGCTCGAAGGCGGCTGGTGGGATAATAACGGCTCGTGCGGCTCGCCGGGGACCGGAGTCGCCTCGCTGAGCGCCTGCGAAGCGGCCCTACCGGGCGCTACCATCGTCAACTCCTACGGGACGACCGGCGTGCTGACCGGAGTGGGCGGCGTTCAGTTCACCGTCGGCTTTGGGAACCCGAGCGACCAGTTCAACGGCTACGTCGACGCGTTCACGATCGGAGACGCCAACGGGACGACCACCTTCGATTTCGAGCCGAGCGCGGCGGTTCCGGAAGCTGGAACCTGGGCCCTGATGCTCCTCGGCTTCTTCGGGATCGGCGGGGCGTTGCGCGCGAGGCGCTTGCGGCCGGCCACCTGAGCGTGGACTGAAGTTGACCTGAACTCGGCCGGCGCGCGTCAACCCGCGCCGGCGACCGCATCGAGCGCCTTGAGCATCTCGCTCGGCAAGTCCAGCTCCGCGGCGGCGAGGTTCTCGGCAAGGTGGGCGCGCGAGGAGGTGCCCGGGATGAGAAGGATGTTGGGCGAGCGCTTCAGGAGCCAGGCGAGCGCGACCTGCATGGGGCTGGCCCCAAGGCGTCGCGCGACCTCGGCCAGCGCCGCCGATTGCAACGGGGCGAAGCCGCCGAGCGGAAAGAAAGGCGTGAAGGCGACGCCCTCTTCGGCCAGCTGATCGATCAGGGCGTCAGCGCTGCGCCGGGCGAGGTTGTAGAGGTTCTGAACGCAGACGATCTCGCAGATCCGCCTCCCCTCGGCGAGCTGGGTGGGCGTGACGTGGCTGAGGCCCAGATGACGGATGAGGCCCTGCTGCTGGAGTCCGGCGAGCACGCCGAGCGGGTCGGCGATCGAGCCTTCGGCCGGCTCCATCACGCCGCCCATGCTGCGGAAATTGACCACCTCGAGCACGTCGAGGCCGAGATGGGCGAGATTGTCGTGCACGGCCTTCGTGAGCTCGTCCCTTGAGAGGGCCGGCAGCCAGGCGCCGTCCTCGCCCCGGCGGGCGGCGATCTTGGTGACGATGATCAGATCTTCCGGATAGGGGTGAAGCGCCTCCTTGATGATCTCGTTGGTGACGAAGGGGCCGTAATAGTCGCTGGTGTCGATGTGATTGACCCCGCTGGCGACGGCCTGGCGGAGCACGGCGATCGCCTCGCCCCGGTCCCTGGGCGGGCCGAAGACGCCGGGCCCGGCGAGCTGCATCGCCCCATAGCCCATGCGCCGCACGGTGCGATCGCCCAGAGGGTAGGTTCCGGCGCGGTCGATGGCGGGCATGGCGGGTCCTCCTTGTGGCATTCAGGGAGTCTTATCGGCGGGCGAGGGCCGGAGCGGAACCCATCCGGTAAAACCTCCGAGCGGCCGCAGGAGCCAGATGTCGAAGTTGAAATGTGATGCGCATGCGCACATGTTCATCGCATGAGCGTCATGGTCCAGATCCGCAATGTATCCGAGGATTTGCGTCGCCGGCTGAAATCGCGCGCGGCACTCGCCGGCATGTCGCTCTCCGATTACTTGCTGAGCGAGATTCGCCAGGCGGCGGAGTGGCCGACGATCGATGAACTGCGTTCGCGATTGGGGAGCCGCGCGGGAACCTCTCTTTCCGTGCCTCCGGCGCAAGCGGTTGGCGCCGAGCGAGATCGGGAGTGATCGTGGTCGACGCCTCGGCTCTGCTCGAGGCTCTCCTCCAGACCCCGGCGGCGAGCGCCGTGGAAGAACGCCTGTTCGCCCCAGGCCAGACGTTCCACGCCCCGCATCTGCTCGATCTGGAAGCCGCGCAGGTGATCCGGCGCTAATGCCGCGCGGGGTGAGATCGACGGCGAGCGCGGTCGCCTGGCTCTCGCCGATCTCGCCGACTTCCCTCTGCAGCGATACCCCACGACGTCCTTCTGCCGCGCATCTTGCATCGTCAGTTGCGCGAGGTCGAAAAGGGCGTCGGAGTGCTTCGTGGCCCGCTGCGCTATCGCTTGCTCGGCGATGGCATACGTGGCGTTGATGTTCGGATGCTCCGGGCGATCGTCAACGGCAAAGCGGGAACGCTGAAGGCCGATATACGACCCGGCGAGTCATGGAGGCGGGTCTTCAGAAGTTCGGAAGATTTTCTAACGTCCTCGGTGTTTGAGCGTCTGGCCTACCTCGACGGCGCGCTCGTTTGGGAGATTCTCGGGAAGACGTTCCGATCCGCCCTGCTTCCGCCGCGCAGAGTGGCGGACCTGCAAGAAATCAGCTTTTGGCCAAACTGGCCCGACACCGAGGGCACGATCGGGCAAGACGTTCAGCCTGACGTCTTCATGACCTTCGACGTTGGCGATCCAGGGCGGCGGTTCGCATTGATCGTCGAGTGCAAGAAGGGAAATAACTATCAAACTGCCCGTCAATGGGCGCTGGAGTGGCAAGCATTTTTTGCGCAGACCCAATCGGGGGATGATCCGCCGGACGAGGTCCTGCTGCTGGCATTGGGCGGGCTGCCCGAGCCCGCCACGGCGACAGTCACACGTTTCGTCGAGGAGATTCGAAAAGATTGGGGACAGGAAGTCCGCGCGCTAGCTGCCGACTGGTCTGATCTGTCCCGGGCGCTGGATGAGATTGACCTCTGCAGCGGTGTTGCTGAGCGGACCGTGAATGACATCCGGGCTGCGCTTGAACTGAACGGCTATCGGACGATCAGGCCAATGAGCGAGCTCATCCGTCTTGCAGGTCGGTACGCGATTTCTCCGGCGTCAGCGGCCGAACTCATCAGGAACCTGGGACAAAGGTTCAACGCGATGCTCGGGCTGACGAAATGGGTGCCTCGCTACCGAATCCAATCGTCTTCGGGATCGATCTTGAGAGCGTTTGGGCGTCGAGGGGAAGGGTCATGATTGAGGAGGCCACACTGTCTGAGGCTTTGGCCGACGTTCGCAAAGCGTACCGATTTCTGTGGTGTTATCAGGAAAGGATTATCGACATCGTCCGTGTGATAGCGGGTGAGTTCGATGATCTGAAGTTTTACTATTCTGTGTCCCACACCACGACTCGCCGAGACGCCTATAACGTCGACCTCTTAAATAACTCGTGGCACGCGTTCCCCCTTATGAACGTCAGTTATCTTTACAAACCAGAAAGGGGCGGGGACAAAATCGATTCTGGTGAATGGCTACTTGAGATCCGTGTGATCTCCGACACTGGGTGCGCGGATGACAACGCCGAAGCGCCGGGCGATGCGACTAAATTTCGCGGCATCGAGCAAACTGAAACGAGACTCAATCTCTACATCTTCTATTGCCAGGAGACGATAAAGGGGAATTGGCTGAAAACCGTTTGGGATAACGTGTTATGGCCCGAGCCCGATGGGAGATCGAGCCAGGATGCTGACTTGCCGGTCGCTACCGTCGGCATGTCGTGGGACCTCGCCAAGTTGCAAGACAAGGATGCTGCACAAACGGCGGTGCTGGACTTCAAGGCCACAGCTTCGACTGCGCTGGGATTGGAGTTCTCGTGAAGGACCCGGCTTGGTCGAAAGCAGCGGTTGCGTTTGCGCTTTAGCCACTCGGCAAGGCGGTGCCTTTGACCGCCTTCCTGTATTGAAAAACATCGCGTTTTCCTGGCGTTGTTTATACAACCCCTGGATAGACCCCCGGAAGTTCCGTTCCGCGGCCGTGGAAACGCGTGAAAGACGCGGCAAAGTCGGATTGCTCGTGTTCACCCGCTTCCGATCTGGATCGCCGGAAAGCCGAATGTCCTGCGCATCGATGCGCCAGAGTCGCCGAAGCGCATCGCCATCGACGATTATCGGCGCGCCCGAACCGAATTGCCGCCGCTTGCCCGAACCCTGGCCGAGGCGAGTGGCGAGCATGTGCGGAAGTGTTTTCTGAGCCGACAAGCAGAGCCATTCGAGCCAAACTCGCTCGGACCAATCAAGTGACGCCAAAACGTGAGCAGGCCGACGGGGCGGCGACGGGCCGTAGCACCGAGCCCGGTCCGATGTGCAATCCGGGGTCGCAGAGGTGAAACCAAAAAAAGTTTTAAATCTAGATTGGCGGTGAGAGAGTTAAATCGGCTTGCACTTAGGGGGCGGGCCGCGGACGACGGCGGACGTTCCGAGGGCCGTTCGGGCCGGTCGTTAGCCGTGCGCGCGGCACCGGCACCACTTCGCCGGGACGCTCACGGTCCGGTTTCTTGGCGGCCCTTGCTGCACGCGAGTCTCGGCGGTCGGCCGGTGCGGTTGCGCGTCGCTTGGCGGCGTCCTCACACATCGCGCGGATGCCGGCTGCGATGACCGTGGGTAGTCGATTGGCAATCTCGAGGGCATCCCGCGACGAAACCAGACCGTCGGACAGCTTGTCGATCCGTCCAGTTGCTCCGAGCGAAAACGTGAACGATCCCGTCAGGAATTGGTAGCCCCAGTAGATGTCTTCCTCGCTCGCGTCAGGGAGCAGGCGCCTCATGTCGGCGATCAACTCGTGCGAAACATGATCGAAGGTATCGGACATTAGCGTAGGCAGGAGGCCCCGAGAGCTGTTCACGTACGAGACGATGGCCATGTAGTTCCGCCAGCCTTCGTCCTCGTGCATCTTCTCGAAGGGGGATCTGACGAAGGCGTCGATCGCCCCTTCCAAGGTCATCTTGTCTCCGAGTTCCCGATAGTCCCTGAGCGCCTTGAGGCGGAGTTCGTTGATCATCCCGGCGCGTCTTGCAAAGACCGCGCGGAACAACTCCTCCTTGTCCCCGAAATAGTACCGCATGAGCGCGGTATCTACGCCGGCGTGCTCTCCCACTTCGACTAGGGGAACATTGTAGCCCTTCTCGGCGAACATGGCCTCGGCCTTGTCGAGGATCAGGGTCATGGATTCCCGACGGCGCTCGGATTGTGCTTTCCTGGGCCGGCGCGGCCGGGAGCTTACGGTCAGATCGTCGTGTGGCGGACTCACTGCCAGCGCCTCCGGATCGCTTCTCTTTCCGAAAAAGAAGCTCCACCCATTGTCAGATTTGGGCGCCGTGCGTCAAGCGCGCCGCCAGCGATATTTTCGTTGCGAATAGAACCTAAACCCTTAGAAATATCTTCCTACAGCAAAAAAGAACAAGGGGCACCGGATCGCATGGTACGTGAGATATTGCCGGGCTCAATGCAAGATTGGCCCCTGACGGTCGATAAGATCTTAGACCACGCTAGGGAATGGCACGGGGATCGCGAAGTTGTCACGCGATCTGTCGAGGGCCCTATCGTCCGGACGAGCTATGGCCAGATCCACGATCGTGCCAAACGGCTGTCGAACGGCCTGAAGGCCTTGGGCGTCACGAGGGGCGATCGTGTCGGCACGCTCGCCTGGAACACGTCGCGCCACATTGAAACCTGGTATGCCGTTATGGGGATCGGCTCGGTCTGCCATACGCTGAACCCGCGTCTGTTCAGCGAGCAACTCTGCTACATCATCAATCATGCCGAAGATAAGGTCCTGTTCACCGATCTGACCTTCCTTCCCCTGTTACTCGAGAATCGGAGCCACATGTCGTCGGTGCGCCACGTCGTGGCCATGACCGACCGCGAGGGCATGCGGGGCGTGAACTTTCCCGGCGCTCTCTGCTTCGAAGATCTCGTGGAGCAGTCTAGCGCCGACTGCATCTGGGGCGACTTCGACGAAAACACGCCCGCCGGTCTCTGCTACACCTCGGGCACCACGGGAAGTCCGAAGGGCGTCCTCTACAGTCACCGGTCCAATTTTCTCCACACCCTCGTGACGATGAGCGCCGACGTTTTCGCCGTTCGCGCGACGGACGTCATCCTCCCCGTGGTGCCGATGTTCCACGCCAACGCCTGGGGTATCGTGTTCTCTGCACCCGCCGTGGGAGCGAAGCTTGTGATGCCCGGGCCTAAGCTGGACGGGGCTTCGGTCCACGAATTGCTGGAGACTGAAGGCGTGACGTTCTCGGCGGCCGTGCCGACGGTGTGGCAAATCTTGCTGACCCATCTGCGCGAAACCGGCGAGAAGCTAACCAGCCTCAAGCGAGTGGTGATCGGTGGCTCCGCCGTTCCCGAGTCTATCGTCCGCAGTTTTCGCGATGAGTTTGGCGTGGATGTCTCCCATGCCTGGGGCATGACCGAAGTCTCGCCGCTCGGATCGATCTCGACGCCCACCGGCAAGACGGCGGTGCTGAGTCAAGACGAGCAACTGCGCCTCAAGCTGAAGCAAGGCCGTCCGCCCCTGGGTGTCGAAATGAAGGTGCAGAACGATGCGGGCGAGGAACTCCCCCGTGACGGAGCGACGTTCGGCAAACTCAAGGTCAAGGGTCCCTTCGTCGTTCGAGAATATTTCCGGCGCGACGGCGGTGACGTGCTGGATCGCGAGGGCTTCTTCGACACCGGAGACGTGGCCACCATCGACCCTCATGGATTGATGCAGATCACCGACCGGGCGAAGGACCTCA
This sequence comes from Caulobacteraceae bacterium, assembly GCA_050729515.1. GTDB lineage: Bacteria > Pseudomonadota > Alphaproteobacteria > Caulobacterales > Caulobacteraceae > Acaudatibacter. The sequence continues at coordinate 98,479 of JBOHLG010000002.1, read as the reverse complement.
TCAAATCCGGAGGTGAGTGGATCTCGTCGATCGAGATCGAGAATATCGTCACCGGCCACCCGAAGGCTGCCATCGCCGCGGTGGTCGGCGCCTACCACCCCAGGTGGGACGAGCGACCGCTGCTACTTGTGCAACTCAAGGAGGGCGAGCACGCGACCCAGGACGAATTCCTCAGCTTTTTGGACGGCAAGATCGCCAAGTGGTGGACCCCCGATGCTGTCCTCTTCGTGGAGAACATCCCGCTCGGAGCGACCGGCAAGATCGACAAGAGGCTCATCCGCGACCGGATGAAGGACTACGTCCTGCCCTCCGTTGGCGCGCCGGCGAGCCGGTAGCAATGAGTTTCCGTGCATCTGTTCGCGACCTGACCCTCGCATTGGGCGCCGTTGGCCGCGACGCGCGGATTGCCCAGCCTATCCCGACCTCGACGCCGACTCGGTGGCCGCCGCGCTTGAAGCGCCCGGCGGCTTCACCAGCTACGTATTGACGCCGCTAAACCGCAAGGACGACACCAAAGGGCACGCGCCAGGCGAACGGCGCGGTGACCGCCGCGTCCGGTTCTGCCGGGGCCTACCGGGCGTTCGTCGCCGGCGGCTGGAATTCCCTCACCACTTCGTCGCAACACGGCGGTCAGGGCATGTCGAAAGTCATGGGACCGGCGGTGTTCGAGGTGGTGTGTGCCTCGAACATGACGTTCGGGCTCTGCCCCTGCTGATCCTCCCGCCCATCGAGACGGCCCCCATATATTCTTCCTTGTCTCAGGAAGTAATTGACAGCCACATTCGCCTCACGCATTCTCCTCCGCAACAGAGACGGGAGGCAGGAGCCTTAATTGAGCGCCGGAAAATGGCGCAGTCGCGGAAAAGGACTTTATCAGGCTTGTGGATCACGCCGCCATTGCACTGCCGTCGTTGGGGGTACGCCGGAGAGGAAGCCAATGCCCGATAGTAAAGGGAGGGGTTAAATCTATGTCTTCAGGTTCTCGTCGTCAATTTATGCAGATTACCGGTGCCGCCGGCCTCACCTTTATTTCCTCAAGCGGTCACGCTGCGTCCTTTGCTCTGGACGATGCTCCGCCTCTCAGGCCCAACGTGCTTCCTTCTGCGAATGAACTCCGACGCCAGAATATTCAGATGAACAACCTCGGCGTCAGATTCACCGGCAACGACGCCCATCGCGCCCATCTGGAATATCTCGTAAAGGGCCTCCAGGCCCGGGGCCTGAACGTTCAGCGCGATACCAGAACGTTCACTCGGTGGCTCGCAACAAATTGGGCAGCGAAGCTCACGGCATCTGGCGGCGTCGCCATTGATATCCCAGCCACGTCTTACTACCCCTATTCTGGGGCGACCGGTCCCGAAGGAGTCACCGGAGAGCTGGTGAAGCTCGAGCAAATTCCGTTCGCCTTCACACCCTCGCCTTCCGGGTATCGAAGAAGGGAGATTGCTGCGCCCGGCGATCTCAATGGCAAGGTCGTCTTCATCGAAGTAGCAGGCAGGCCCTCGCCGCTTGGCCACGGGTCTGGACCGCCATGGGGCTTCAACCCTGAAGGCGCACAATTTCCCACACATATCAGTGCTTTATGGGGTGGCATAACCCCAGGCTTTCTGGGCGATTTGAAGAAGGCCGGCGTTGTGGGCGCGATTCTCGGATGGACTAATGTGTCCGACGCTCAAGCACACGGCCAATACACACCCTATGGTCGACCCTTCCAGGATCTTCCATGCGTTTGGGTCGGCAAGCAGTCGGTGGCTAAACTGCGCGGGGCTGCGGGGAGCGGAGCGAAGGCGACCGTGATCCTTCAAGCGGACATTGCTCCCAACGTGCCGGTCGACACCCTTTACGCCGTATTGCCCGGTATGTCGTCGGATTCGGTCTTGATCGTCGAAAGCCACAGCGACGGCATGAACTTCCTCGAAGAAAACGGCTCCCTTGGAATCCTGGCCCTGGCAAAATATTTTTCCCAGCAGCCTAAGGAATCTCGGAAGCGGGATATTGTATTCGTTATAGCCAATCACTTTGCTAGGGAGGATTTGATTGGCATATTTGCATGGATCCGAAATCATCCCGACATAATCAAGAAGGCCGCCGCGTTCGTAACACTGGAACATCTTGGATGCCGCGAATGGTTCGACAACGCCGCTGGCCAATACGTGCCTAGCGGCAAGGAAGAGATGAGCTACGCCATTACCGATTTCAAAGACCCGGCCGGGGCCATGCTGGAAAGCGCCAAGGACGGAAGTAACCGACTGGCCGTCATACGAGGACCGCTAGTTCCTGGGGAGGGGGGGCCACTGTATCGCGCTGGAGTGCCCGGCATCGCCTATTTCCCTGCGCCCAACTATTTACTCTCCTTTGCAGATAACGGGCACATAGATAAATATAGCCACACTTTTATGCACGCCCAGATAGAAAACCTGGCTCGGGCGATCCACAAGTTGGATGGTATGTCCGCTGAGCAAATTCGAGCAAGTTGAGGGCAGTTCGCCGTCCAAAGTAGACAATCCGAAAAAGGGGCTGGTTCATGCGTCATCTGTTTCAATGCCTAGGCGTGCTTGTGCTCGGCATCGCAGCATCCGTCGCTGTCAGTCCCACTTTCGCCCAGGTCGCAAGTAGTGCGGCCAGTCCGTCCACCGCGGCGCCGGCAGCGGCGAAGGCCAATCAGTCCACGGCGGCGACCGCGAGCGCCACCGAGGTCGCAACCGTTGTGGTCACGGCGCGGAAGACCGCGGAGATCGTCGCCAATATTCCCGCGACGATCACCGCCGTAACAGCGGCCCAGCTCAAAGCGACGGGCCCCATCAACGGCACCGGCGATCTGCTGCGCGCTATCCCGGGCGTTCGCTTCAACGGCGTGCAGAGCCCGAACCTCAGCGAAATCTCGATTCGGGGGTCCGGCACCGAACGGGCGACAGGGGCGGACTCCGGCGTAGGCCTTTTCGTCAATGGCGCCTACGTCGGATCGTCCACCTTGAGCGGCCGCAACTTCAAGGATATCGATTTCTTCGATTTGGATATGGTTGAGGTGCTTGAGGGCCCGCAGGGCGCGCTCTACGGCCGCAATTCGGAGTACGGCACAGTCAATGTCGTCTTGGCCAAGCCACTTTTCAGCAACTCTGGATATTTGAACGAAAGTTATACGGGTGGATTGGAGCAAAACCAACTGACTGGTGTTGTGAATTATGCTTTGAGTGATGATTTTGCGATGCGCCTTGGCGCGGAGTCTATCGGCCAGTCTAAGGGTCTCTATTACAACCCTGACAGTAACGAATATTGGGATAAGACGGAGGGTTGGCTTGCGAGAGCTCAGATTCGTTACAGGCACGGCCCGCTAGATGTGGACCTCTTGGTCGACGCCCAGGACCTGACGTTGCCGACTTTCGCCACAGACGAGGCAATTCCGCCCGGGGCCAGCACTTCAATCCCGCTAGGCTACACCAACAACAATTTGTACGTCATACCCAGTGATGCCCTCAACAATACCGAGCAGCGGGAGCAGCGCTCGATGCTGCTGGCGAACCTGGATTTGGGCTGGGGGACGCTCACCTCCACCACGATGTACTCGCACTCCGACACGCTGCAGTGGTTCGGCGGAGTCATCGACGTGGGACTCGACTCGCAGCTGAAGGCGCTTGGCGAAGCAGGTGCCTACCCGTTTTCGGATACTAACAGCAGGGTGGAGGACAAGACGTTCTACGAAGACATCCACCTTACCGGTAAAGCCTTCGATGGCGCCCTGAACTGGCTGGTCGGCGGCGAGGTGCTCGACCAACACGACGTCTATCAAATATACACCACATCGTCGCCGTGCCCCCTGACCGCCAAATCGGGCATTTGCACCGGCACCCCAACCGCGCCGGTGTGTGACCTTCTGCTACCGACGTCGACCCCGTGTCCCACGCCGTTCCCGCTGCAATTCGGCACCGTAAGCCTCACGCCGACAAGCTACTTGTCGGAGGCAGCGTACGGTTTGCTGCGCTACACGTTCCGGAAGTTCACGCTGAGCGGAGAATTCCGCTACACTGACGACCACAAGACGGGGACCCAGTATTCCACGAAGCTTTATACCGGTGTTCAGATTAACCCTCCCGACACCTTCCGGTTTTCCGCGGGGACGCCGAGTTTCACGATCACGGGCGACTACAAGTTGCCGACGCCATGGGCGGATATGATCTACGCCAAAGTCGGCACAGGTTATCGCGCGGGCGGTGTAAACAACGGCATATCGAGCCCATTCGCGCCGGTGCCGTACCGCGACACTTATGGCGACGAAAATACGGTCAGCTACGAGGCCGGCTTTAAAGGTGACGTCGGCTCGCATGTTTATGTCACCTTCGACGGCTATTTTTCGAGCACTGACAACGCCATCACTAGCATCAACGACTTGTGCTCGACGATTAATGCCTGCGGCATTCCGGCCACCTACTTCAACATCAACGCCGGAACCGTGCACGCGCATGGCCTCGAACTGGCGGTCGACGGGCACTTCAATGTGGCGGGGGGTCGCCTGAATGTCGCTTTGAACGGCGCCAACCAGCACGCGACGTACGTTTCGGCCAATGGGACCTATGTCGGACTACCGCTCGTGGGTTCGCCGGTGGCGCAGACCCCTACCTGGACCGGGTCAGTGACGCTCGATTACTTCCATCAGATCTCCGAAGACGTCGATGGGTTCGTGCATGTTGTCTACAACGGTCAGAGCGGCGGCGGACAGGACGCCGTGACCTCGGTCGCGCCGTTTGTGCCGCTGGCCAGCATAAACGATGTCAGCCTTCGGACGGGCTTCGACTATCGCAAGTTGGAGATCGCCTTTTTCGTTCAGAACCTGACGAACGAGAGAATCAAGCTGCTGCAACTCGGCGCGACGGTAACCTCGCCCCCTACTGCGATCCGCTACAACCAACCCCGCACCGTTGGGGTCAATGTCGTCTACCACTGGTAGGATGGCGAGTTCGCCAGGAGGCACCAATGGTCCCATCTCGTCGTGGCGTATTGAAAGGAGTCGGGCTCGCTGGCCTGGCATGCGGGACGCCAACTGGAGCCGCGGAACTGGCATGCAGGACCTCAAACGGAGCCGCAGATCCGGAAGCCGAGGGCCTGCAGGCGACGCTGGAGCGATATTTCTCATTCGGCGATAAAGCCTCCGGCGGCCCCGGCGACCAGGCATGCGCGGCTTGGCTTGAAGGCGAACTCAGTCAGGCAGGCTATGCCTGCCGGCGTCAATCGTTCGAAGTTCCTTACTTCGAGGTCCGCCAGGCGACGCTGCGCTGCGGCGACGCTCGCGCGACGGTACTTCCCCAGGCGATCGTCGCGGAAACCGGGCCTCAAGGCCTGAGCGCGCCGCTGCGCCTGGCGAACGGCTGCGCCGATCTCGCTGGCGCCATCGCACTCGTGATCCTGCCCTATCAGCGCTGGATTTCGCTGTCGGAGGCGCAAGCGGCGCGCCCGTTGGCGGAGGCCATCCAGCGCGGCGCTGTCGGCGTCGTGCTGGTCACTACCGGCCCGAGCCGCGAGGCCATCGCGTTGAACGTCTCCACGCACGTGCCTGCCGTTGGGAAGCCGGTTGCGATCCTGGCGCCCGAGGACGCGCCGCCTTTCGTCGCCGCCGCCTCCGAAGGTCCGACCGCCACACTGACTTTGGACGGCAGCGGCGGCCGCGGAAGTCGGCGACTCGCGTCCAACCTTATCGCTACGCTGGACCGAGGCGCTGCAAAGACGGTGGTGATCTTTACGCCGCGCTCCGGCTGGTTCGGCTGCGCAGCTGAGCGCGGGTCCGGCCTGGCTATATGGCTGTCGCTCGCTAAATGGCTGGCCCGAACCAGCCACGCGGTGAATGTCGAAGTGGCCGCTAGCAGCGGCCACGAATATGACTTCCTCGGAGGCGAGCGCTTTCTCGCCGAGGCAGCTCCGCCGCCGGCGTCAACGAAGCTCTGGGTGCACATCGGCGCCAGCGCCGGGGCGCGCGACTGGCATGTGCTAGGGCCGAAGTTGCTGCCGCTGCCGAGCGCCGACGCCCAGCGATTTATGACAGCCACCCCCGATCTTCTCGAACGCACAAAGTGCGCTTTCCGTGGAATCACGGGCCTCGAGGAGGTCTATCTGGCCGATAAGGCGAGGGCAGGCGGCGAGCTGGGCAGCGTGCTGAGGGCGGGCTATCAGTCCGGCATCGGCCTCTTCGGCGTCCATCGCTACTTCCACACCCGAGGCGACGATATGGCTTGCGTTTCCGGTGACCTGGTCCAACCGGTGGCCGCCGCTTACCGCGCCGCGCTCGCCGAGTACCTGACTTAGTCGGTGCATGGCCGCGGGCCTCGCTTCACTGGAAGACGCGACGTGAACGGCAAGCCCCGCGGCGTCCCTCGGGGAATCGGTAAGCGGCCGTCGTGGACGGCTGCGCTAACGATCGCAATGTCGTTCAGCGTCATGGCAGGGGCTTCCGCGAGTGCGGCGGGTGGAGCGCAGCGGCCGCTAGTCGTCACATCGCAAGGCACGCTAGCCGGACAGCGCGAAGCGAACGGCACGGAATTTTTCAAAGACATTCCGTATGCCAAGGCACCGATCGGCGAGCTGCGGTGGAAAGCGCCGGTGCCCGCGGGGAATTGGCAGGGCGTGCGCGACGCGACAAAGTTTGGCGCAAGCTGCATGCAGCCGATAGTGCGGGGCAAAGGCCTATATGCGTACAATCCTAAACGGACGAGCGAAGACTGCCTCTCGCTCAATGTCTGGCGCCCGGCACATGCACATGGATTGCCGGTAATTGTGTGGATCTACGGCGGCGCACTCTGGTTCGGATCAAGCGCCGAGCCGATCTACGACGGTGACAATTTCGCCGCGCGGGGCGTTGTTTTCGTATCGTTTAATTATCGACTTGGTCCGCTTGGTTGGCTGGCTCTTCCCGCATTGAGCGCGGAGTCGCCTCATGGCGTTTCCGGCAATTACGGCCTGTTAGACGAGATCGAAGTGCTCAAATGGGTGCGCGGTAATATCGCGGCGTTCGGCGGCGATCCCAACAACGTGACTATCATGGGGGAATCGGCGGGCGCGCTCAGCGTCACCTATTTGCTGTCAAGCCCGCTCGCGCGCGGTCTTTTTCAAAAGGCTATCGCCGAAAGCCCGAATGCCCGGTCGTTTCCCGAACTGAAGAAGGCCGATCACGGGCTGCCGTCGGCCGAGCAGACCGGAACAAGACTGGAGCATGCGCTTGGCGCCAGCGATCTGAAATCGCTGCGCGCGATGGATGCGAAGCGTCTCACGGCTGAAGTGGCAATGGCGGGCTACCGTGCGCAGGGCACAATCGATGGATGGGCGCTTCCGCGGCAGATCGTCGAGACCTTCGATCGTGGCGAAGAGGCTCAAGTGCCGCTGCTGGCGGGTTTCAACAGCGGCGAAGTCCAATCGCAGAAATTGAACCTCGCGCAGGAGCCACCGACGCGCGAAGCCTACGAACAGGAAATTCGGGCCAAGTACGGCGATCTCGCGGCCGCGTTTCTGAAGCAGTATCCAAGCGACAACATCCACGCCAGCACACTCGCGGCGTTGCGCGATGCGATCTTCGGATGGGCCGCCGAGCGCATGGTGCGCAAGGAAGCCGAAGTGGGTGTGCCTGCCTATCTCTATGTGTTCGATCACGACTATGCCGCGGCGCGCGCCAGGGGCTTGCGCGGCTTCCACGCGAGCGAAGTGCCGTTTGTTTTCGGCCACGTTGGACCGGACGCAAAGCTGCCGCCGAACTGGCCGCGCCCCGATAGCGCAGAGGACAGCGCACTCTCCGACGCGATGATGAACTACTGGGTGTCCTTCGCGCGGACCGGAACGCCACAGGCAACCGGTGAGCCGAGATGGCAAACATTCCTGCCTGGTAAGAATTACATGCGGTTCGACCGCGTGCCGATCGCTTCTGTCGATCCGTACCCAGGAATGTACGCGCTAAACGAAGAAGTCGTGTCGCGCCGCAGGCGCGCCGGCGATCAGCAGTGGTTCAACAATGTCGGTTTCGCGGCGGCACCGACGATCCCTGGTCCGCGAGCAGATGCGGACCACAACAAAACAGGGGCAACGCCAAGATGATCCCTCCCTGGAAAAGTGGACGGGGTTAAGCCGCTCTGCACTCCATGTCCGCTGGTCTTAGAGTCTGACTTGAAATGATTGTCATGGATTTCAGGCTCTTGCCAGACGGCGGGTGAGCAGGCGGATAGAGCTGCAGCACGTCTTGCTCGAGTGGGCGATTTTCACTTCGGAGGACGTGAGCGCCTTCGCAGCGATCTGGTACGCCGGCCGCCGCGACCCAACCGCCTCACAGCACCGGGCGATAAACGCCCTGCTCGACAAGGTGGTCGGACGGTTCAAGTCCGTAGCGGAAGAGAAGCAGGACCTGTTTCGGAACCAGCTGACTGCCTATCGCAACCTCTATGGGTTCCTATCCCAAATCCTGCCGTGGCAGGACCCGGAGCTGGAGAAGCTCTACACCTTCGTGCGCAACCTTGCCGCGAAACTGCCCCCTCCGAGCGACGGCCGGGCTTTACTCTCGACGACGAAGTGGCGCTCCCGTTCTACCGACTGCAACAGATCGACAGTGGCGCTATCGACCTTGCCGATGGCGACGCTCCGTCGCTGAAGGGACCCACCGATGTCGGCACGGCCGTCGTTCGCGATGGCGCTATTCCGCTCTCAACCCTAGTGGACAGGCTGAACGAGCGTTTTGGCACCGATTTCACCGCGGCCGACCAGCTGTTCTTTGACCAGATTCTCGCTGGGGCGGAGGAGGACGAGGAGATCGTTGAGGCGGCAAGAGCCAACAATCTCGAGAATTTCTCATCGTTGCTAGACCGGGAACTCAACCAGCCTTTCATCGATTGGATGGACGGCAATGAGGAGGTTTTTCAGCGGGTGATGTCCGACCCTGCCTTCCAAGCCCTGGCTCACCGCCACCTGGCCGAGGAGATTTTCCGGAGGGCGAGGGACGTGGAGCCGAGTCCGGTCTGAACGCCAGCGATTTCGCTCAACTTCTCGTTCCGGTGGCTGAACCGGGGGTTGAATCGATGATACAGGCAATTGGCCAGCAAAAACAACACGGATTGGCGGTGACGGAGGGATTCGAACCCTCGATACGCCTTTACAACGTATAACGGTTTAGCAAACCGCCGCCTTCAGCCGCTCGGCCACGTCACCCCAAAGCTCTGCCCAAAAGGACATTCACGGCGGAGCGCCCCATAGCCGAGAGCGCCGGTCCCGGCAATGAGAGCGCCAAAGCGGCTGGCGAGCGGCCCCGGTCTTGCTTCACCGCCCTCGATGTCCTTTTTCCCCCTAGAGGCGAGTTCAAAGGCGCGCCAAAGCGGGACGCCGGCCCCTTCCGGACGCCGCCGCCTGCCCCGGATCGGCTCGGAGGCGAGCGAGCGGCGCGGCCTGCTTCGCCCCCCCGTCCTCGCCGCCGCCCGCAGCCGGTTTTCGGACTGGACGGCTTTCGCGCTCTTCCGGGCGGGAGACGCCCTCGCCCTCTCCGCCGTCGGCCTTTTCGCCGCCCTCGCCGCGCTCCGCCACGGGGCCTCGCCGGTCCCGGCGCTCCCGGCTCTCATCGAAACCGTCGTCCTCTTCTGGAGCCTGCACGCTGTCCACCTCTACCGCCTCTCTTCGGCGAGCGGCCTTGGACGCCGCTACGTGCGTCTGGCCGCCGGCTTCGGACTCGCCTTTGGGGCGAACGCGGCGATCGCGTTCGCCCTGCGCTGGCCCCTCCGCGGCGCTCTCTTCAGCGGCGTGCTGGCCATCGATCTTCCCCTCGTCTTCGCCCTCCATGGCCTCTGGCAGGCCCAGATCGCCCGCTGGCGGGCGGCCGGGCGGCTCACCCCCAACATCGTGGTGGTCGGAGCGACCCCGGCGGCGCGGCGGCTTGTCGAGCGCATCGCGCGGACCGGCGAGGCGGCCGTCCTTGGGATCTTCGATGACCGCGCCGAACGCTCCCAAGGCGAGGCTCGGCGGGCCGAGGCGATCGGGGCCAAGGTCCTGGGCGACGCCGCGAGCCTCGCTCGCCACCGCATCCTTCCCTTCGTCGACCGGATCGTCATCGCCCTTCCGCGCAAGGCCGAGCGGCGCGTCGGCGCACTCCTTGCGGCCCTCGCCGACGTCCCCAACGAGATCATGCTCCTCGTCGAAGCCGATGGCCCACGGGCCGAGGGCGAGGCCGCCCAACGGATCGCCGAAGGCGCGCTCCAGAGGCTGGCCGGCCGCGCCCATGACGAGCGCCGGGCCCTCATCAAGCGGGCCCAGGACCTCGTCATCGGCGCCGCGGCGCTCGTTCTGGCGAGCCCGATCCTCCTTGTGGTCGCGCTCGTAATCCGCCTCGATTCCCCCGGGCCGGTCCTCTTCCGCCAGCGCCGCCACGGCTTCAACAACGAGGAGATCTCGGTCTTCAAGTTCCGCTCCATGCGGGCCGACGCGGCCGATCCTTGCGCCGCCCGTCAGGTCTGCGCCGACGATCCTCGGGTGACGCGGGTGGGTCGCTTCATCCGCCGCACCAGCCTCGATGAGCTTCCCCAGCTCTTCAATGTCCTGCGCGGCGAGATGTCGCTGGTCGGCCCTCGCCCCCACGCCGTGGGCATGAAGACCGGCGATGCCGAGAGCGGCCGGCTGGTCGCCGGATACGCCCATCGCCATCGCCTCAAGCCCGGCATGACCGGCTGGGCCGCCATCCACGGCTCGCGCGGGCCCCTCGCCTCGGCTGCCGACATCGCCCGCCGCGTGGCGCTCGATGTCGAATACATCGAGCGGCAGTCCTTCTGGCTCGACCTCCGGATCATGGCCGCCACCCTCCCCTGCCTCATCGGCGACCGGAACCTCGTCCGATGAAGGCCGGGATGTTCCGCCGCGGCCTTGTCGGCTACCTGCCCTCCAACGCCGTCCAGGCGGTGATCGGGCTTTGCACGATCGCCCTTTTCACCCGCGTTCTTTCCCCCCGCGACTACGGGGACTACGCGCTGGCGTTCTCGGCCATGAGCCTCGGCCACACCCTCTTCTTCACCTGGATGGAGGCCGCCATGGCCCGCTTCCAGGTGCGCGCCCGCGAAGAGGGCGAGCTCGGCGAACATCTGGCGACGCTCTATCGGATGTGGTTCGCCATCGCTTCGGCCTTCGCCCTTGTCGGAGGAGCGGCCATCGCGCTCTGGCCCGCGGCCGCTCCGGTCAAGTGGGCCATGGCGGCTGGCCTCTTCGCCATCCTGACGCGAAGCCTTCTGAAATTCGTCCAGGAGCGACGGCGCGCCGACGGCGAGGTGGCCGGCGCGGTGCGCCTGGACGTCGTTCAGAGCATCGGCGGCTTTCTCCTCGGCCTCACCTTCATCGCCGCCGGGGCGAGGGCCTCGGGGGCCATCGGCGGCATGGGCGCGATCGCCGCCGTCGTGCTCGTCTTCTCACTCCCCGGCGAGATGTCGGCCATCGGCAAGGCCCGGCCGGGCGCAACGCGCGCGAGGTCCTATTTCGCCTACGGCGCGCCCGTCGCCGCCGGCCTCGTCCTTTCGGCGGTGATGGCCACGACCGACCGCTTCCTCCTCGCCGCCTTCGATGGCGAGACCGCCGTGGGCGCCTATCACGCCGGCTCCAGCCTCGCCGGCCGGGCCATGGACGCCATCTTCATCTGGCTCGCCATGGCCGGAGGGCCGGCCATGATCGCCGCCCTCGAGCGAGGGGGAGAAGCCGCGCTCGAGAAGGCCGCCCGGCGCCAGGCTGAGACCATGATCGCCATCGGCCTTCCGGCCATGGTCGGCCTGGTGCTCGTCGCCCGGCCCCTGGCGGCAGTGATGATCGGACCCTCGCTGAGCGCCGAGGCGGGCATGGTCGCCGCCTGGATCGCGGTCGCCGGCTTCCTCGCCGGCCTCACCTGCTACTACCTCAATCTCGCCTTCACGCTGGCCCGGCGCACCGGCCTACTCGTCGTCAGCATGTCGATCGCCGCGGCCTCCAACGTGATCCTGAACCTCGCCCTCATCCCGCGGTTCGGGCTTCAAGGCGCCATGTGGGGAACGACCGCCAGCTTCGCGGTCGCCGCGGCCGCCTCCCTCATCCTTGGCCGCCGGGCGCTTCACCTTCCCCTCTGCCTTGCGACCCTGGCGAGGGCCGCCGCGGCGGTCCTCGCGATGGCCCTCGCCGTCCTCGCCCTCCCAGCCCCGGGCGGAATCCTCGAAGTTGCGATCGATGTCGCGACCGGAGCGGGCGTCTACGCCCTCGCCGCCTTCGGCCTCGATCTCCTGGGCGTGCGGAGCCTCGCCCTCGCCAGGCTGGCGACGGCGCGTCGCGCGCCAGCTCGCTCAGCCCTGGAGCGCCTTACCTCCGTCGGATCGCGCTGAGGAACTTCGGGACCTCGATCGCCTCGCGATTGTGGAAGAGGCCGCTCACCCGCCCGCCCGCCGCCTCCAGGGCCTCGCGCAGGCGCGCGGGCCCGGCGATGTCCACCTGGTCGGCGGCGACGACAAGGACGATCTCGTCCATGAATCTGGCCTGAGTGACGGCCGCGTCCGAACGCTGGAGGCTCGGGGCGTCGACGACCACGAGATCGGCGTGCCGGCGCAGGGCCTGCCAGTACTCCCCGGCCGGGGCGATACGCACCGACTGGTTGGCCCGAAGCGCCTCGCGGCGGAAGCTGGTCACCCACAGGGCGTGCGAGCCGACGGCGTGGGCGGCGAGATAGCGGTTGTCCGGCCACGGCCTTCCGTCGGGCCGGCGCAGCGGCGGCTCGACGGCGAAGAACACCGCCCCGTTCGGCGAGGCGACCGAGGGCGGTCCGAGCGGGCCATAACGGGCGCTCTGGGCGGCGATGATCGACGCCTGCGGCGAGAGGCCCAAGTCCATGTCCACCAGCCACACCCGGCGGCTCGCCCGGCGCGCGGCCCAGAACGCGAACTCCCTGGCGATCGTCGAGACGCCCTCGCCGGCCGCCGCGGCGGCGAAGAGGACCGCCTTCGCCCGACCCGGCGGCGCGGCCCCCATCGAGCGCCACAGCTCGCCCATTTCGGCGTCCAGATCGACCGGCGAATCGGCAAGGCCGCTCATGGCGCGAGGCTAACCCAAACCGGATGATCGATGAATTGCTCTCGAATCCGCCGGCGCCCCGGGATTCTCCTGTCCGCTCATCCCGGGCGAACGCCGGTCGCGAGACCCGGGAATCAGGGCCATTCGTCGTCACCGGGCGGCCGAGTCTTCAATTAAATCCGCTCATCCCGGGCGCAGGCCCGCAGGACCGAAGACCCGGGACCCAGGAAAAAGCCCGACGCGAACGCTGTTGCTGAGAGTATTGCCTGGGCCCCGGCTTTCGCCGGCCCCGGACCTGATCCGGGGGAGCGGAAAAGGAAGTGTGGGCCGCGTCAAGCCTTGAGCGCGGCGGCTCCCAGGACCGGCAACTCGAGGGTTCGCGCCGCCGAGGCGGCGGTGGGAAGGCCCGGCCGGGTGTAGAGGCGCAGCAGGCCCGCGCAGAGGGCGCTAAAGGCCGCGAAGAGGAAGGCCAGGATGAGGATGGGTTTCCGCAGGCTCTTAGCCTGGGTGGGGACGCTCGCCCGCTCGACGATGCGGATATTGTCGTTGGTCTGGGCGCTGATCTCCTGGGCCGCCCGGCTCTCATCCTCGCGGGCGGTGAAGTCCTTGACGTTGGTGCGCAGCACATCGCGCTGGCGCGCCAGCTCCTGGTAGGTGGGGTCGAGCGCCGAAAGGTGCAGGCTGCGGTCGGTGATCTCGACCGACTGGCGGTCAAGGGCGGCGAGATTGGCCTTCAGCGCGTCGGCTTCGGCGGACATTTGCAGCTCCTCGGTCCGCAGCGTCTGATAGACCGGATTGACCCCCTGCCTCTGCGCGCCGGGTCCCTGGACCTGGCCCGAGGCGATGGCGGCCTGGAGCTCGGCGATCTGGGCGTTAAGCGCGCGCACCGGCGCGGCGCTGGGCTGATAGCGGGCGAGGAGCCCGTCGCGCTTCACCTTCAGATCGGAGAGCTTGGCGTTGGCGGTGTTGTCGAGGTCCCGGTAAAGCCCGATCTCGGCCGGCACCCCCTCGAGATCGGCCTTGAGCCCGGCCAGGCGCCCCTGGCGCTCGTTGAGCTGGGCCTGGACGGCGTAGCGCTGCTGGTCGACCTGGGCCTGGAGCTGGCCGAGCGAGGTCTTGTCGGTCTCGAAATCGCCCAGGCGATTGGCGGCGAGGAAGTTCTGATAGGCCTTGTCGGCGGCGTCGAGCCGGTCCTGGGTGATGCGCCGCTGCTCATCGAGCGCGGCGGTGGTGGGATCGAGCAGGACCTTGCGCCGATAGACGAGGTAGTCGTCCAGAAGCGTGTTGAGGACCAGGGCGGCGCGAGCGGGGTCGGAGTCCGAATAGGTCACGCCGATGACCGGCGTATCCGGCGCGGTCTCGATCTTGAGGCTGCGGCCCATGGCGAGGATCGCCTGGCCCTTCATCCTGGCCTTCTTCTGGGGCGCGGCGGCCGAAAACGCCGCCGCCTCCTTGGGATGCAGCCGCCCAAAGCCGAGCTCGTCGATGACCTCGCCCTTGAGAGCGTCGCTGGAGAGGATGTCGGTCTCCGACTGAAGCACCTGGCCGGGAGAGGGGACCGTTCCGCGCCCGGCGTCGCCGGCGAGCGGGTTATAGACGTACTCCGGGCCTAGCCTCACCAGGATGCTGGAATGGGCGGGATACTGCTTGGGGATGGCGAGCGCGATGAGGACGCCGAGCGCGAAGACGACGGCGAACACCGCCGCCATCAGCCGCCGCTCGCGCCAGAGGAGCGCCGGGGCGTCCTCGAGCGCGTACTTCACCCGCTCCCCAGGCGGAGCAAGGCTGACGGGAGCAAGGCCGAGCGCCGCCGGCTCGCCGCCTGGCGTATTCATGGGCGCGAACTCATGCCGACCTCGCCTTTCGCCTCCGCAAGATCGAAGGGCGTGATTAACGTTTGCTTACCCCTTTTGAAGCGAGGCTTGGAAGATGCTCCGAGGCGCTCTGGCGGTGGTTGTTGTCGGCCTGCTGATGCTCGCGGGCCCGGCCATGGCCCATCGGCGCGCGGCCCAGCCCTTCCCCAATCTCGGCTATGCCCAGTGGACCAATGACGATCCCGCCTATCGGTTCTATCCGGGCGATCAGATCGCGGTTTCCTTCCCCACCGCCCCGGAGCTCGACCAGTCGGTCCAGGTCGCCCCGGACGGGCGAATCAGCCTGCCGCTGATCGCCCCGGTGATGGCCGCCGAGCGCACGGTGGTCGAGGTCGAGCGAGCGCTCGACGAGGCCTATTCGAGCCAGCTCCTCGATCCGGAAGTGAGCGTCTCGGTCAAGCAGGCCCAGCCGCTCCAGGTCTTCGTCGCCGGCCAGGTGCAAAAGCCGGGGGTCTATGAGTTCAGCGGCGACTTGGACGCGCTGCGCGCGATCATCGAAGCCGGCGGCTTTTCGACCGGCGCCAAGGAAACTCAGGTGGTCATCATCCGCCGCGGGGCGGGCGGAGCGCCGATGGCCCGCATGGTCGATCTGAAACGCGCTGTTTCGGGGGATCCGAGGGCGGACCTCGTGCCGCTTCGCCGGTTCGATATCGTCTATGTGCCAAGGACCACGATCGCCAACCTCGGCGTCTTCGTCCAGCAGTACTTCCGCGATCTTCTGCCGGGAAGCTTCGGCCTCAGCTACGGGGTCGGCGGCCAGGGCCTGGTTTCGGCTTCGCAGTAGGGCGTCTCACTTCGCCAGCCACTCGCGCGCCGCCCGCTGCGCCTCGGCGATCTCCTCGGCGTCCATCTCGGCCGAGAGCTCGCGGCGGTAGGCCTTGGCCTCATCCGAGCCGCGCAGGGCGGCGAGGTTGAAGAGCATGTGGGCCGAAACGAGATCCATCGGCGCGCCCCCCTGGCCGGTCGAATAGAGCAAGCCCAGGCGGAAGAGCTCGTCCCCGGTGGCGTCCATCGCCGGCAGGGGCGGCGGCGCCGCGGCTTCGAACTGCGTCTGATGCAACATTCTTCATCCTCCCCAAACCCCGGATCCCTTCAATGCGGGTCCGGTCCTACAAATCGGCTGGAAGAAAAGACGATGTTGCCTGAAGATACGGTTAAGGCCTGTTTCTTCTAAATATTACCTGCCTATTCAGAAATGCTTATCAACGGTTAAGCATCTACAGACGAGCCCCGGCGCGCGCCGAGCGACCGCTTCACGCCCTCCGCGCTCTTTGGCCGAAGAGCACCCTGCGCGCCTGATCGGCCGCCGCCCCGCTTGCGGCCAGAGCGGCGCCGCCGCGGATGTCCTTGGCCTTCTCGAGCGCGCGCTTCACCGCGCCCCTTTCCGCCACCCTCGCCTGCCAGGCGGAAAGATGGGGAAACTCCTCCATCTCCAGGGCGGGACTGGAGCGGGGGGCGATCCATGGCCAACTCATCATGTCGGCGATCGAATACTCGCCGCAGATGTATTCGCGGCCCTCGAGCCTTTTGTCGAGCACGCCGTAAAGGCGATGGACCTCGTCGGTGTAGCGGATCGCCCCATAGGCGACCTCGCGCTGGTCGAGGATGAAGCTCGGCGCATAGTTGCGGAAGTGGTTCCTCTGGCCGGCGTTGGGTCCGAGGTTGGCCATCTGCCAGTGCACCCACTGATCGACCTCCACGCGAGGGCGCTCGTCGGCGGGATAGAAGAGGCCGGTCTTGCGGCCGAGGTACTGAAGGATGGCGCCGGATTCGAAGATCGCGATGGGCTCGCCGCCGGGGCCTTCCGGATCGACGATGGCGGGCATGCGGTTGTTCGGCGAGATGGCCAGGAACTCCGGCTTGAACTGATCGCCGGCGCCGATGTTCACCGGCTTGATGAGGTAGGCAAGGCCCATCTCCTCGCAGGCGATGGTGACCTTGTGGCCGTTGGGCGTGGGCCAGAAGTGGATCTCGATCGGGGCGGGCATCTCACTCTTCCTTGGTGGCGTCTTGGCTGGCTTCTGGGCTCGCGTTTGGGAGGAGCCTTGCGCGCAGGATGGCGTTGACCTCCCCGGGATTGGCCTTGCCTGCGGTCTGGCGCATGACCTGGCCGACGAACCAGCCGATCGCCTGGGGCCTTTGCGCGACCGCCGCGGCCTGGCCGGGGTTGGCGGTGATGAGGGCTTCGATGATCGCCTTCAACTCGCCGGCGTCGCTCATCTGGGCGAGCCCCTCGCGCTCGACGATCTCTCCGGCCGATCCTTCGGCCGCCCACATCCGGTCCATCACCTCGCGGGCGATCTTGGTGGAGATGACGCCGGTCTCGATCAGCTCCACCAGGCCAGCCAGGTCCGCCGGGCCGATCGGGCTCTCATCGATCTCGACATCGTCCCTGGAGAGCCGGGCGAGGAGTTCGTTTGCCAGCCAGTTGGCGACGAGCTTGGCGTCCCTGCCGGCTGCGGCGCGTTCGAAATACTCGGCCCGCTCCATCTCGGCGGTGAGGACGCCGGCGTCGTAGCGGGAAAGGCCGTACTGGCTCATGAACCTCGCGCGCTTGGCGTCGGGAAGTTCGGGAAGGTCGGCGGCGATCTCTTCCACCCAGGCCTGGTTGAGGATGAGGGGCTCCAGATCCGGATCGGGGAAATAGCGATAATCGTGCGCCTCCTCCTTGCTCCGCATCGAGCGGGTCTCGCCCTTGCCCGGATCGAAAAGGCGCGTCTCCTGCTCGATCCTTCCCCCCTCCTCGAGGATCCCGATCTGCCGCCGCGCCTCGTATTCGATCGCCTGCTGGATGAAGCGGTAGGAATTGACGTTCTTGATCTCGCAGCGGGTCCCTAGGGGCTCGCCGGGCCGGCGCACCGAGACATTGACGTCGGCGCGCAGATTGCCCTTCTCGAGGTCGCCGTCGCAGGTGCCGAGCGCCCGAAGCAGGCCGCGGAGCTTCTTCACATAGGCGCTCGCCTCGGCCGCCGAGCGCATGTCGGGATGGGAGACGATCTCCATCAGCGCCGTCCCGGCCCGGTTGAGATCGACCAGGGTGGCGTTCGGCTCGGCGTCGTGGATGGATTTTCCGGCGTCCTGCTCCAGGTGCAGCCGCTCGATCCGCACCGTGAAGGTCTTTCCGCCGTCGCGCTCGACCTCGACCTCACCCTCGCCGACGATGGGATCCTTGTACTGACTGATCTGATATCCCTGAGGCAGATCAGGATAGAAGTAGTTCTTGCGATCGAACCGGCTCCACAGGTTGATCTTGGCCTTGAGCCCCAGGCCGGTGCGGATCGCCTGGGCGACGCAATGGCGGTTGATCACCGGCAGCATGCCAGGCATCGCGGCGTCGATGAGGCTCACCTGGCTGTTGGGCGCCGCGCCGAAGCCGACCGGCGCGGCCGAGAAGAGCTTGGACCTCGCGGCGACCTGGGCGTGGACCTCCAGGCCGAGCACCACCTCCCAGGGGCCGGTTCGCCCCTCGATGAGATCGCCCTGGTTCGCTCCGGGCGCGCTCACCGGGCGGGGCCCTTCGTCGAACGAGGCTTTGCGGCGCTGGACAAGCGGCGAAGTTTCCGCCCAACTGTGGTGCGACGCCCACAAAGTCTCAAGGATCCTCTCATGCGCTCCCTTATAGTCGGCCTCGCCGGCCTCGCCATCACTCTTGCCGGCGCCTCCGCCGTGCTCGCCCAGGCCGCCGCCCCGCCGCCCGCCGCTGCGCCTTCTGCCGCCGCTCCCGCGCCAACCGCCGCCCCGCCGCCCGCCGCAGCAATGCCGGCCCCGACCGCCGCTCCCGCCGCCTCCACGGTCCCCGCGGCCGCCGGCGCGCCCTCGGTGGCGACCACCACCATCGGGGACCTCATCGCCAATCCCAAGTCCAAGGCGGTGCTCTCGGCGGACTACGCCCCGCTCCTCGCCTATCCGGGCCTTTCTGACATCGAGGGGATGACCCTGGTGGACATCTCCGCGTATCCCCAGGCCAAGCTCGATTCCGCGCTCCTCACCAAGATCCAGACCGACCTCAACACCGCCTTCGCGCACTAGGACGCGCGCCGTTCCAACATTCCGCTCACCCCGGCGAGAGCCGGCGCCCGAGCAAGAATCTCAGGCCGCCCACCAGGTCGAGGGCTTGGAGCGGAACGCGGCGGCCTTCTCGAGCGCCGCGGCGAGGGAGAAGATCGTCGTCTCGTCGAGCACCCGCCCGATGAGCTGCAGGCCGAGCGGCAGGCCGTCATCGTCGAGACCGCCCGGCACGCTGATCGCCGGCAGGCCGGCGAGGTTCACGGTGACCGTGAAGATGTCGTTCAGGTACATGGAGATGGGATCGGCCCTCGCCTCGCCGAGCGCGAACGCGGCCGAGGGAGCGGTCGGGGTGAGGAGCGCATCGACCTTGTCGAACGCGGCGGTGAAGTCCTCCGCGATCCGCCGGCGGACCTTCAGCGCCTTCAGGTAATAAGCATCGTAGTAGCCGGCCGAGAGGACGTAGGCGCCGATCAGGATCCGCCGCTTGACCTCGGCCCCGAAGCCCTCGGCCCGGCTCGCCTCATAGACTTCCCGGAGGCTCTCGGCCTCGGCGCGCAGGCCGTAGCGCATGCCATCGTAGCGGGCGAGGTTCGAGGAGGCCTCGGCCGGGGCGATGATGTAATAGGCCGGAAGCGCGTAGCGGGTCATCGGCAGGCTCACCTCGACGATCTCGCAGCCGGCCTCCTTCAGCCACGCCGCGCCCTTGGCCCACAGGGCCTCGATCTCGCCGGGCATGCCCTCCATCCGGTATTCCTTGGGCATTCCGATCCTGAGGCCCCTGACGCTGGCCCCCACGAAGCTCGGATAGTCGGGGACATCGGCCGGCAGGCTGGTGGAGTCCTTGGGATCGTGGCCGGCCATCGATTTGAGGAGGAGCGCGGCGTCGGCCACCGACCGGGCGATCGGCCCGGCCTGGTCGAGCGAAGAGGCGAAGGCGACGATCCCCCAGCGCGAGCAGCGGCCGTAGGTCGGCTTCATCCCCACTGTGCCGGTGAGGGAGGCGGGCTGGCGGATCGATCCCCCCGTGTCGGTCGCCGTCGCCCCCAGGACGAGATCGGCCGCCACCGCCGTCGCCGAGCCTCCCGATGACCCGCCGGGGCTGAGCGTCCGGTTCGAGCCTTTCGAGCGCCACGGATTGACCACCGGCCCAAACGCGCTGGTCTCGTTGGACGAGCCCATGGCGAACTCGTCCATGTTGAGCTTGCCCAGCATCACCGCCCCGTCGCGCCAAAGGTTGGCGGTGACGGTGGATTCGTAAGAGGGCGTGAAGTTCCCCAGGATCTTCGACCCAGCGGTCGAGCGCACCCCCTTGGTGCAGAAGAGGTCCTTGATCCCCAGCGGGGCACCTTCGAGCGGCCTTCCCTCGCCCGCCGCCAGGCGCTCGTCGCTCCGCCCCGCCATCTCGAGCGCCTTTTCGGGCGTCTCCAGGACGAAGGCGTTGAGCTCTCGCGCCGCCTCGATCGCCCCGACGTGGGCCTTCGCCAGCTCGACGGCGGAGAACCGGCGGGCCTTGAGGCCCTCCAGAGCCTCGGCGAGGCCCATGCCGAGAAGATGACTTGCGCCTCGGCCGCTCACTCGACGACCTTGGGGACCACGAAATAGCCGCGGCGGGCCTTGGGCGCATTGGCCAGGATCTCGTCGGGCGCGCCGCCCTCGGTCGCGACATCCTCGCGCATGGGAAGGGCGACATCCACCGGCGTCGTCATCGGCGCGACCTCGGAGGTCTCCACCTCGGCGAGTTGCTCGACCCAGGCGATGATCCCCGAAAGCTCGCGCGCCATGGGCTCGAGGCGATCCTCCTCGATGCGGATGCGGGCGAGCGAGGCGACCTTGCGCACGGTATCGGGATCAATGGCCATGGACGCCCTTCCTAGCGCCGCCCCTAGCCGCAGCGCGGAGGGTTTGACAAGCGCTGGCCGCTCGCCGCCATGTCGAGCCATGGCCGTCCTCGACCTGGCTGACCTCGCCTCGGCGCTCGCCGCCGGCTCGGCCGTCCTCGGCCTCGATCTTGGAGAAAAGAGGATCGGCGTGGCGATCTCGGACGCCTCGCGCCTCATCGCCTCGCCCTTGAGGCCGCTCCGCCGGACGAAGTTCACCGACGATGCGGCGCACCTCTTCGAGCTCATGGCCGCGCGCGGCGCGGGCGCCCTGGTGATCGGCCTGCCGGTAAACATGGACGGCCGGGAAGGCCCCCGCTCACAATCCGCGCGCGCTTTCGCGCGCAACCTGCTGCGTCTTCGCGACCTTCCCATCGCCTTGTGGGACGAGCGCCTCTCCACCGCCGCCGTCGAGCGGGTGTTGCGCGACGAGGCGGACCTGAGTCGGAAGCGCCGCGGGGCTCTCCTCGACAGCGCAGCGGCCGCCTGGATCCTGCAAGGCGCCCTGGATTGGTTGCGCCGGCATCACTCGAACCTGTAGAACGGCGCTTTGATGAGCGCGGTCGAAGCCGGATTGAAGGACGCCGTCACGCGGACCTTCCCGTTCCCTCGCCGCCATTTCCTTTCCGTCGCCGATCTCGACCCGCCCGCGGTCGCCGAACTCCTCGACCTCGCCGACGGCTTCGTGGCGCTCAACCGGCAGAGGGCCAAGAAGGCCGACCTCCTCAAGGGCCGGACCCTCATCAACCTCTTCTTCGAGGCCTCGACCCGCACCCAGAGTTCCTTCGAGCTGGCCGGCAAGCGCCTGGGCGCCGACGTCGTCAACATGAACCCGCGCGCCTCCTCGATCGCCAAGGGCGAAACCCTGATCGACACCGCCGTCACCCTCAACGCCATGCAGCCGGACATCCTGGTCGTGCGCCACAGCGCCGCGGGGGCTGCGTCCCTGCTCTCGCAGAAGGTGAGCTGCAGCGTGATCAACGCCGGCGACGGGCGCCACGAGCATCCCTCCCAGGCCCTTCTCGACGTTCTTTCCCTGCGCCGCGCCTTCGGCGAAGTCGGGGGCCTCACCATCGCCATCTGCGGCGACATCCTGAACAGCCGCGTCGCGAGGTCCGATGCGGCGCTCCTCACCATGATGGGCGCGAGGGTCCGCCTGGTCGGCCCGCCCACGCTCCTGCCGCCCCAGGTCGAGCGCTGGGGCGTCGAGGTCTTCCACGACCTCAGGAAGGGCGTCGCCGGCGCCGATGTGGTGATGATGCTGCGCCTGCAGGTCGAGCGCATGGCCGGCTCCCTCGCCCCTTCGCTGCGCGAATATTTCCACCTCTGGGGCCTGGACCGCGAGAAGCTCTCCGGGGCCGCCAAGGGGGTGAGGGTCATGCATCCTGGACCCATGAACCGCGGCGTCGAGATCGATTCCGACATCGCCGACGATCTCTGCGTCAGCCTCGTCCAGGACCAGGTCGAGATGGGGGTTGCGGTACGCATGGCCATCCTCGCCTCCCTCGCCGCCCGGCTCGAGAACCGGTGAGGGGCCGGCCGTGAGTCATCGCCCGTGAGGAACCGCCCGATCGCCTTTCTTGGCGCGCGCCTCGTCGACCCGGAAAGCGGCGCCGAGGGCGAGGGCGATCTCCTCATCGAGGGCGGGCGCATCGGCGAGGTCCGCTTCGAAGGGGACCTTGGCCCGCTCTCGCCGGACGTGCGGCGGATCGAGGCGGCCGGCGCGCTCCTCGGCCCCGGCCTCGTCGATCTTCGGGTCCGCACCGGCGAGCCTGGCGCGGAGACCAAGGAGACTCTCGAGTCCGCTTCCCGCGCGGCGGCGGCTGGCGGGGTCACCACCATGGTCGTCCAGCCTGACACCGACCCGGTGATCGACGACCCGGCGGTGGTCGAATTCATCCTCCGCCGCGCCCGCGACATTGGCCTCGCCCACGTCTTTCCGGCCGGCGCCGCGACCAAGGGCCTGGCCGGCGAGCGCATGGCCGAGATCGGCCTGATGGCCGAGGCCGGCTGCGTCTATGTCACCAACGCCGACCGTCCGATCGCCGATTCGCGCCTGATGCGCCGCATCCTGGCCTACGCCGGGGGCCTGGGCGTCACCGTCGCCCACCGCCCGGAAGACCCGTGGCTCGCGGCCGAGGCCTCGGCCGCGGAGAGCGAGTTCGCCGGTCGTCTGGGCCTCGCCGGGGTTCCGGCCGCCGCCGAGATCATCATGCTCGAGCGCGACCTCGCGCTTGTCGAGCTCACCGGCGCTGCGTTGCTGGTCGACCAGGTGAGCTCGGCCGGCGCACTCGCCAGCCTCGAGCGGGCCAAGGCGCGGGGCCTGCCGGTCATCGCCACGACGAGCATCAATCATCTCTCGCTCAACGAGCTCGACATCGGCGACTACCGGACGTTCTGCAAACTCACCCCGCCGCTGCGCGGCGAGGAGGACCGCAAGGCGCTCGTCGAGGCCGTGTCCTCGGGCCTCCTCGACGTGGTGGTCTCGGCCCACTCGCCGGCCCCGGCCGAGGACAAGCGCCTTCCTTTCGAGGAGGCGGCGTCCGGATCGGTGGGGCTCGAGACCTTGCTTCCCGCTCTCCTTTCGCTCCATCACCAGGGGGGCGTTCCGCTCGCCCGGCTCTTCC
Organism: Caulobacteraceae bacterium; assembly: GCA_050729515.1. GTDB lineage: Bacteria > Pseudomonadota > Alphaproteobacteria > Caulobacterales > Caulobacteraceae > Acaudatibacter. The sequence continues at coordinate 75,079 of JBOHLG010000002.1, read as the reverse complement.
TCGCCGCCTCCCTCGCGCCGGCCCGCGCGATCGGCAGCAAGGCCGGTCGCCTCGCCAAGGGCGCGCCGGCCGACCTGGTGCTCTGCGACATCGCCGCGCCGCGAGTCATCGAGGCCGAGCGCCTCCTCTCCAAGTCCAAGAACTCGGCCTTCGACGGCGCCCGGCTGCAGGGCCGCACCCTGATGACCCTGCTCGATGGAGCTCCGGTCTTCGACTCTTGGGCCAAGGAGCCCTATGGGGAAGCGGAGCCGGGGGCTGAAGCTCGAAAATCATGATCGGCTTTTCCATCACCGAGGCCGCCCTCACCGGCTTCCGCTTCTCGCGCGAGCATCCCTCGGCGCTCGGCCTGTGGGCGATGATCCTGGCCGCCGAGAGCATCCTCTTGGGCCTCGTCTACGCTTCCCTCGCGCCCCATTCCGTCGTCCAGGTGATGGGCGCCTGGCGCGCCGGCGCGGCCAACGCCGCCGCCCTCGACCAGGCCGTCGCCCAGCTTCTTCCGCTGGAAGCCCTGGTCATCGTGGTCTCGCTGGCCTTCGGCGCGGTCTTCCAGGCGGCGATGAACCGGGCGATCTTGGAACCTTCCAAGGCGTCGTTCGGCTACCTGCGGCTGGGCATGGACGAGCTGCGCCAGTTCCTGCTCCTGGCCCTCCTCGCCGTCGTCCTCATGGCCGCCTATCTCTTCGCCTTCATCGCCCTTCTGGTCGCCGCCTCCCTCATCTTCGGCCCCGGCGGCCCGGCTCGCTCGCAGGAGACGATCGTCATCTTCGGAGCTTCCGGGCTCGCCATCCTGGCGGTGGCGATCGGGCTCGCCCCAAGGCTCTCGCTCGCCTCGCCGCTCACCTTCGCCCGCCGCCGGGTCGAACTCTTCGGCTCCTTCTCGCTCACCCGCCGCCGGTTCTGGCCGATCCTCGCCGCGTTCGTCATCGCCGCCCTCCTCGCCCTTCTGGTGTGGATCATCGGCACCCTCGCCATCTGGGCGCTCGCCACCGCGGCCCACGGGGGCGGCGAGCCGGGCGATATCATCAGCCCCGATCTTGGATCGCTTTCCGCCTACTTCACGGCCGATCGCTGCATCGTGCTCATCCTGGGAGGAGGGCTCTGGGCGCTCGTCGCCCCGCTTCTGGGGACCCCCGCCCCCGCGATCTACCAGAGCCTCGCGCCCGCACGCCCCGGAGACTGACCTCGCATGCCGCTCGCCGCTCCCCCTGGCCCCCTCGCCATCGTCGCGAGCCTTCTGGGCGGCTATCTCCTGGGCTCGATCCCGTTCGGTGTGCTCGCCACCCGCTGGGCGGGACTGGGAGACGTGCGGTCCATCGGCTCGGGAAACATCGGGGCGACCAATGTCCTTCGCACTGGGCGGCGCGACCTCGCCTTCGCGACGCTCCTGGGCGATGCCGGCAAGGGCGTCGCCGCCGTCCTCATCTTCGGCGCGCTCTTCGGCGCGGCCGCGGCGGCCATCGCCGGCGGGGCGGCGTTCCTCGGCCATCTCTTTTCGGTGTGGCTGAAGTTCAAGGGCGGCAAGGGCCTGGCCATCTTCCTGGGAATCCTTCTCGCCATCGCCTGGCCGGCGGGCCTTCTCGCCTGCGCGACCTGGGCGCTCATCGCGGCGATCTTCCGCTTCTCCTCCCTCGCCTCGCTCGCCGCCGCCGCGCTTTCGCCCTTGTGGATCTTCCTCTTCGCCGGAGGCCTCGTTCCGGCCTTCTGGCTTTCCCTCTTCATGACCGCCCTCATCTTCCTGCGCCACAGGGAGAACATCCAGCGCCTGGCGAGCGGCGAGGAACCAAGGATCGGCCGCTCCCGGGCCAATCCCTGGCCGGCGAATCGGTGAAGACGAGAGTCCTTTCGGCGCAGGAGCGCGTCGATTGGCTGCGGCTCGCCCGAACCGAGACCGTCGGCCCGGTCGCCTTCGCCCACCTCCTTCACCGCTACGGCTCGGCCGCCGCGGCGCTCGCCGCCCTTCCGGCCTTGGCCCGGCGCGGCGGACGGGCGAGCCCGCCCGCCTCGCCCAGCCGCGAGGAGGCCGAGGCCGAACTCACCGCCGGCGAAGCCTTCGGCGCCCGGCTCCTGGCCAGCTGTGAGAGCGAGTTTCCACCACGCCTGGCCGCGCTCGATCCGCCGCCGCCGATCCTGTGGGCGGCCGGAGATGGCGTCCTTCTCGCCCGTCCCAGCCTCGCCGTCGTGGGGGCGAGGGCCGCCTCGGCCGCCGGCCAGCGCTTCGCGCGAAGTCTCGCCGCCGAACTCGGCGAAGCCGGCTTCGTCATCGTCTCGGGCCTGGCGCGGGGGATCGACGCGGCCGCCCACGCCGGGGCCCTTCCCAGCGGGACCATCGCGGCGATCGCCGGGGGGATCGACCAGGTCTTCCCGCCGGAAAACCGCCGGCTCTACGAGGAGATCCGTGAGAGGGGGGCTCTCGTCTCGGAGCGGCGCATGGGCTTCGTCGCCCGGGCCAAGGACTTCCCCCGTCGCAATCGCCTGGTCAGCGGCCTGGCGCTGGGCGTGGTGGTGGTCGAGGCCGAGCTCGGTTCGGGCTCGCTCATCACCGCCCGCTTCGCCCTCGAGCAGGGCCGCGAAGTCTTCGCCGTCCCCGGTTCACCACTGGATCCGCGCGCCCGCGGCGCAAACGATCTCATCCGCCAGGGCGCCTGCCTCACCGAAAGCGCCGAGGACGTGGTTCGGGCCCTGGAGGGGATGGGCCAGGTCCTCGCTCCCTCGCCGCCCCGCTTCGATGTCGCCGCGGCCGCCGAGAGTGAGGAGGACGCGCGCCTTACCGCCCTTCTCGCCTCGCTGCTTTCGCCCACGCCCATTCCCATCGACGAGATCGCCCGGGCCGCCGAGGCCCCGGTCGCCGCCGTCCTCGCCGCCCTCGTCGAGCTTGCCATCGCCGGCCGGGCCGAGCTCCTTCCCGGCGGCCTCGCCGCCGGCCTCGCCGATTCCGGCTAGCAATTCGGTGCGATTGACAGAGGCGGGGGGCGCCCCCACTTTCCGCGCCCCGCCGGCAGGGCGCTTCGGGCGGCCCTGCGATCCTCTTCCAGAGCCCTAATTGATGAACATCGTCGTCGTCGAGAGTCCGGCCAAGGCCAAGACCATCAACCGCTATCTCGGCGAGGGGTACAAGGTCCTGGCCTCCTGGGGCCATGTCCGCGACCTGCCGGCCAAGGACGGCTCGGTCAGGCCCGAGGAGGATTTCGCGATGAGTTGGCAGGTCGACGCCAAGTCGGCCTCGCGCCTCGCCGACATCGCCCGGGCGCTCAAGGGCGCCTCGCGGCTCATCCTCGCCACCGACCCCGACCGCGAAGGCGAGGCGATCAGCTGGCATGTGCTGGAGGCGCTGCGCCAGAAGCGGGCGGTGGCGAAAACGCCGGTCGAGCGGGTGGTCTTCAACGCCATCACCCCTCAGGCGGTGACCCAGGCCATGCGCCAGCCCCGGCAGATCGACATGGAGCTGGTCGAGGCCTACCTCGCCCGCCGCGCCCTCGACTACCTCGTCGGCTTCACGCTTTCGCCGGTCCTGTGGCGAAAGCTCCCCGGCGCGCGCTCGGCCGGGAGGGTGCAATCGGTCGCCCTGCGCCTGGTCGTCGACCGCGAGATGGAGATCGAGGCCTTCAAGAGCCAGGAGTACTGGACCATCGAGGCCGTTGTCCGCGCCGGCGGCGATCCCTTCAACGCCCGGCTCTTCAAACTCGACGGCCGACGCCTCGGACGGCTCGACCTTGGCGAGGAGGTCCAGGCGAACGCGGCCAAGAAGGCCGTCCAGGAGGCCCGATTCACTGTCTCGGCGGTCGAGAAGGCCCCGGCGCTGCGCAATCCGCCGCCTCCCTTCACCACCTCGACCCTGCAGCAGGAGGCGGCCCGCAAGCTCGGATTTTCGGCCGACCGCACCATGAAGGCCGCCCAGCGCCTTTATGAAGGCGTCGAGCTGGCCGGAGAGGGCGTGGGGCTCATCACCTACATGCGCACCGACGGCGTCGCCTCGGCCCCCGAAGCCCTGGAGGAGACCCGCAAGGTCATCTCCGAGCGCTTCGGAGGGGCCTATCTTCCCCCCTCGCCCCGGCGCTACCAGGCCAAGGCCAAGAACGCCCAGGAGGCCCACGAGGCGATTCGGCCCACCAGCCTTTCCCGCCATCCCGCCTCGCTCTCGATGGAGGGCGATTTGAAGCGCCTCTACGACCTCATCTGGCGGCGGATGATCGCCTCCCAGATGCAGCCGGCGCGGATCGAGCGCACGACCATCGAGCTGGAGAGCGGCGATGGGGCGATCGGGCTTCGCGCCCGCGGCCAGGTCGTCCTCTTCGACGGCTATCTCGCCGCCTACGAGGAGGGCCGCGACGACGAGGAGTCCGAAGATGCCGGGCGCCTTCCCGCCGTCCGTCAGGGCGCCTCGGCAAGCATCGAGGAGGTCGCCGCCGAGCAGAGCTTCACCCAGCCGCCGCCACGTTACACCGAGGCGACCCTGGTCAAGAAGATGGAGGAGCTCGGCATCGGGCGGCCCTCGACCTACGCCTCGATCCTCTCGGTGCTCCGCGACCGGGCCTATGTGCGCATGGAGAAGGGCCGCTTCGTTCCCGAGGATTCCGGGCGCCTGGTCACCGCCTTCCTGGAGACCTTCTTCGACCGCTACGTCGAATACGACTTCACCGCCGAGCTCGAACGACGGCTCGATCTGGTCTCCTCCGGAGATCTCGACTGGAAGCGGCTCCTGGGCGAATTCTGGGGCGATTTTCGCTCGCGGGTGGGCGAGATCGGCGAGCTGCGCATGGGCGAGGTGCTGCAGGCGCTGGACGAGGCGCTGGGAAGCCACATCTTCCCCGCCTTGGGCGACGGCGCCGATCCCCGGCTCTGCCCAACCTGCGGGGCCGGCCGCCTTTCCCTGAAAGGCGGCAAGTACGGGGCGTTCATCGGCTGCTCCAACTGGCCGGAGTGCCGTTTCACCCGTCCGCTCTCCGCTGCCAGTGGCGAGGGGGAAGCCCTCGCCGAGGACCGTGACCTGGGCCTCAGTCCGGCAAGCGGCGCCCTCATCCGCCTGCGCAGCGGGCGCTTCGGCCCTTATGTCGAGGAGGCCGGCGAGCCCCCCCGCCGCGCGAGCCTTCCCAAGGACTGGTCCGCCGCCAGCATGGATCTCGAAAAGGCCCTGCGCCTGCTCACCCTTCCCAGGGAAGTCGGCCTCCACCCCGAGAACGGCGCACAGATCCTGGCCGGCTTTGGCCGCTATGGACCCTATCTCCACCACGCCGGGCGCTACGCGCGTCTGGCCTCCACCGAGGAGGTCTTCGACGTCGGATTGAACCGGGCCGTCAGCCTTCTCGCCGAGGCGAAGAGCGGCGCCGGGCGCGGCGCACGGGCCTCGGCCGTCCTCGCCGAGCTCGGCCCCCATCCCGAGGACGGCGAGCCGGTGCGCATCCTTTCGGGCCGCTACGGACCCTACGTGAGGCATGGCGCGGTGAACGCCAACCTCCCCAGGGGCGCCGATCCCAACGCCCTTCCCCTCGCCGAGGCGCTCGCCCTCCTCGAGGCCCGCAAGGCGAAGGGCCCCGCGCCGTCCCGTCCCAAGCGGGGCGCACGGGCCGCTCCGGCCAAGGGGCGCTCGCCACGGCCCGCCGCCCGTCCCGCGCGTGCCCGCTCCAAGCCTCGCCCCAAGTCTCCCCGTTGAAAGGCTCGCGGCCGCCGAGCAGAGCGCCGCGCCGGGATCACCGCCCCGGGCCGCGACGTCGACGGCCCTCCGAGCCCTACGTCGCGGTCGCCGAGATCGTCGAGCGCGACGGCGACGGCGATCTCTTCGTCCGCGCCGCCTCGGGCCGGCGCGAGGAGGCGCTCGTCCGCCTCTCCCCTTCCAAGTCGGAGGCGTCGGCCGGCGCGCCGGCGGTCGGCGAACGCATCCTCGCCCGCTTCGAGATCTCCGAGGCCGGGGAAACCGAAGCCCGGTTGATCAAGAAACTGGGCCAGAGCGCCCATCAGGTTCTGGGCGTCGCCCGGCGCTCTCGCGGCGAAACCCGGATCGAGCCTGTGGATCGCCGCTCCCGCGCCTCCATCGTCCTTTCCGGACCCGAGGCGGCCAAGGTCCGCGACGGCGATCTCGTCCTGGCTCGCATCGACGCCGGCGGCGGATCGCCCCATGGACCCAAGCGCGGCCGGCTCGTCGAGGTGGTGGGAACCGAGCGCGATCCGAGGGCCGCTTCCCTCATCGCCATCCACAGCCATGGCGTCCCGACCGGTTTTTCGAGCGAGGCCCTGGCCGAAGCCGAAGCCCTCGCCGAGCCCGACACGCGGGGCCGCGCCGATCTGCGCCATCTGCCCTTCGTCACCATCGATCCGGCCGACGCCCGCGACCGCGACGACGCCGTCTTCGCCGAGCCTGACCCCGATCCGGCCAACAAGGCGGGCTGGATCGTGTGGGTCGCCATCGCCGACGTCGCCCATTTCGTGCGCGCCGGTTCGGCCCTCGACCGGGCGGCCAGGGAGAAGGGCAACAGCGTCTATTTTCCCGACCGGGTCGAGCCCATGCTTCCCGAGCGCCTCTCCGCTGGTCTTTGTTCGCTTCACTCAGGCGTCGACCGCGCCTGCCTGGCGGTGAGGATGAGTTTCGATTCCCTTGGGAGGCGGCGAAGCCATCGCTTCGAGCGGGCCCTGATGCGCTCGGCCGCGGCGCTCGCCTACGAACAGGCCCAGGCCGCCCTTGACGGCGCGCCCGACGAGGCGACCGGACCGCTTCTTGCGGGCGTCCTCGAGCCTCTTTGGAAGGCGTGGCGGACGATCGAGACCGGCCGCGCCCAAAGCGCTCGTGGCGCCCAGCTGGCCCTCGAGAGCGCCGAGCGGCGGATCGTTCTGGGCGAAGCCGGCGAGGTCGTCGAGATCCGCCCCCGCGCCCAGCTCGACGCCCATCGCCTCATCGAGACCATGATGATCGCGGCCAATGTCTGCGCCGCCGAGACCCTCGAGCGGCGCAAGGTTCCGCTCATCTTTCGGGTTCACGAGCCGCCCAGCGAGGAGAAGCTCCGGGCTCTGGCCGATTTCCTCGTCAGCCTCGACATCCCCTGGTCCATGGGCGAAGCGGCGACGCCAGCCCGCTTCAACCGGCTTCTCGAGAAAACCCGCGGCGGACCCCACGGCGAGATCGTCAACGAAGTGGTCCTGCGCACCCAGATGCAGGCCCGCTACTCCGCCGACAACCTCGGCCATTTCGGGCTCGGACTCGACCGCTACGCCCACTTCACCTCGCCTATTCGCCGCTACGCCGACCTCACCGTCCACCGCGGCCTCATCGAGGCCCTCGCCCTGGGCCCCGATGGCCTGACGCGCGCCCAAGGCGCCGGCCTCGCCGACCTCGCCGAGCGGATCACCCTTGCCGAGCGACGGGGCATGGCCGCCGAACGCGACGCCGCCGACCGCTATGTCGCCGCCTTCCTCGAGAGCCGCCTGGGGGCGGTCTTTGCGGGCCGGATCGTCGGGGTGACCCGTTTCGGCCTCTTCGTGCGCCTCGCCGAGACCGGCGCCGACGGCCTCATTCCCATCGCCGCCCTGGGGAGCGAATACTGGATTCACGAAGAGGGCGCCCATGTGCTCGTGGGCGAGCGCAGCGGCGCGGTCTGGCGACTGGGCGCCGAGGTCGAAGTGCGCCTCAAGGAGGCCGCGCCCCTGACCGGCGGCCTCATCTTCGAGATGCTGAGCGAGCCCGAGCCCGCCTCGGTCCTCAGAAGATCCCGATCCCCGAAAGGCCGCCGAACACGCCCAACAGGGAGGTCGCGCCCGCCACGACGATCACCGCCCAGAGGTAGGCGCCCCTGAGCCTCACCTTCGCGGGGAGGGCGGTGGCGGCGAGCGCGATCAGGAATCCCAGGACGAGCGGCAGCAGGAAAGCGTTCATCACCTGCACCCCGAGGTTGAGGCCCACCAGATCCGGCCACAGGCCGACGAGGACGCAGCCCCCCGCCACGCAGAGCGCATAGACGCCGTAGAACCACTTGGCCTCGAAGGGATGATGCTCGAGTGAGCGCCGGTATCCGGTGACTTCTCCCAGGCCCCAGGCCAGAGCCAAGGAGGAGACGATGGCCGCCACCATCCCTGCGCCGACCACGCCCAGGCCAAACACCAGCCGCCCCCACTTCTCGCCAAGCCAGGGAGTGAGCGCCGAGGAGAGATCGCCGACGCTGGAGAGCGAGGCCCCGGCGTGATGCGCGGTGAGGGTGGCGGCGGCGGCGATGAGCACCGCGGCCATGACGAGCTGGGTCAGGAGCGCGCCGATGGCGGTATCCCATCGCGCCGCGGTGAAGTGCTCGGCCGCCAGCTTCTTATCGGCGATCGCCGACTGCTGGTAGAAGACCATCCAGGGCATGATGACGGCCCCGATGTTGGCGGCGACCAGATAGAGGTAGGCGCGGTTGGCGATGGGAATGGTCACCGCCTGCCTCGCCATCTGCGAGAGGTCCGGCTTCGCCGCCCACGCCACCCCGAAGAACGCCAGTTCGAAAAGCCCGATGAGGATGGCGATCCGCTCCACCCGGCGATAGGAGCCGGTGAGCACGATGGCCATCAGCGCGCCGCCGGCGAGCGCCAGGCTCGCCCAGCGCGGTACGCCGTAGAGTTCGCCCACGCCGGCCACCCCGGAAAGCTCGGTGAGAAGGGCCCCGGTGGTGGCGATCGCCAGGCCCGCGACCGAGACCCACGCCCAGGTCCGTCCGAAGGTCGCCGCGATCAGCTCGCCGTGGCCCTTGCCGGTGAAGACGCCGAGGCGGACGGTGAGCTCCTGGACCATGTAGAGGATCGGCACCAGCACCGCCTGCAGGAGGAGCAGACGGTACCCCCACTGCACCCCGCTCTGGCCGGCGGTGATGATGCTGCCCACATCGGTGTCGGCGAGCATGACCACCAGCCCGGGCCCGAGCACGGCGACGAAGCGGGCCAGGCGACCTGTCGGTGAAACGCGAGGCGCCAGCGCCTGAAGCTCGGCCAAGGGCGGCCCTCGATCCTGTTGATGCGAATAGTTCTTAAGAGCGAAAGAACGCGACTTCAAGTCCACGCCGGTCGTGTCTCGGTTTGAATTCGGGCCTCTTGACGCGCCGCCGCCAAGACCGCAACGGGACGCCATGACCTCCGCGAGCATGCGCATTGGGGGAAGGGGTCGGGGCGCTATCGTCGCGATCGTCGGCCTCGTCATCGCGATCGGGATTCCCGAACTCCTCGTCGGACTCAATCATGGCGCGGCGATTCCGGCCGATCCTTCCGGTTTCGCCGTTCACGAGGCACCGTGGTGGATCCTCATCGCCGCCGTCCTCGCCTGGGGGCGGCTCATCGAGGCCAAGCCCTCGGCGAGCCTCGGTCTTGTCCGCCCCACCTGGAAGTCGCTCGCCATCGCGATCCCCGCCGCGATCGTCATGCTCGCCGTCATGGCGGTCTGCACTGCGGTGATTTTCCCGGCCCTCCAACTCCACTTCAATGGCGGCGCCGCCGGTGGAATCCTTCGCCTGCCCTTTGGCGAGCGGCTCGAGATCGTCGTCCGGGCCGCGGTCTGCGAGGAGATCATCTACCGCGGCTATACGATCTCGCGGGTGGCGGGCCTGACCGGGAGCCGCATCCTGGCCGTCATCGTCTCGATCGCCGCCTTCAGCGCCGCCCACTTCTCCTATTGGGGACCGGCCCAGCTCATTCCGGTCGCCGCGGTCGGCCTGGTGCTCGCCCTGCTCTGGCTGTGGCGGCGCGATCTTCCCTGCAACATGATCGCCCACTTCCTGACCGACGGGGCCGGGTTCCTGTTGCGGTGAGGGGCGAAGGCGAGGCCCTCACCCGCCGCTGAGCGCCCCGAAGATCATCAACTCCGCCCCCGGCTCGAGGGGAAGGGCGACGTCGCGCACCTCCTCGCTTCCCACGAAGAGGCGCACATGACGGCGGATGCGGTCCTGTTCGTCGACCATTCGAAACCGAAGGCCGATAAACCGGGCGTCGAGGTCCCTCAGGACCTCGTCCACGGTGGCGCCTTTCGCCTCCAGGCGAGAGGCCCCTCCGCAGTAGCCCTGGAGCTGGCTCGGAATGGAAACCCGGATCATGGATTGGGCGCGGCGACCACCGAATAGATTTCGGGAAGATGGGCGAAGAGGCGCTTCCAGCTCCCGCCCTCGTCGCCGCTCGCCCACACCTCGCCGTTGGTCGCCCCCAGATAGAGGCCGAGCGGATCGCCGCCGTCGGCGCAGAACGCCTGGCGCTTGACCGTGAACCACGCCTGCTCGGAGGGAAATCCGCGGTCGAGCCGCTCCCAGCTCTTTCCGGCGTCACTGGTGCGATAGACCGCCGGCTTGCCTCCGGGACTGGTCCTCGGCCAGGCCTCGGTGCCGTCCATGGGAAAGACGTAGGCGGCGTCGGCCTGTCGCGGATGCGGGACGATGGTGAAGCCGATGTCGCCGATCTTGCGCGGCATGGCCTTGCCGATCCGCTCCCAGGTCTCCTCCGGCCGGTCGAGCCGGTAGATGCCGCAGTGGTTCTGCTGCCACAGGCGATCCGGCCGCGCGGGCGCGAGCGCGATGAAATGGGCGTCCTGGCCGTATTCGGGATAGGGATCGGGAAGGAAGTTCGCCTCCACGCCTTTGTTGAGCGGCGACCAGGTCGCGGCCCGGTCATGGCTCTCGAAGACCCCGCCGGTGGAGGTGGCGATGTACATGTGCCTGGCGTCCCGCGGATCGATGACGATCTGGTTGAGCAGCGGGCCGTCGGGCGTTCCGGATTCGACCGGAACCCAGTTCTTGTACATCGGATGATCGTTGAACCCGGCGACGCTTTCCCAGGAGCGGCCGTCGTCGTCGCTGACAAAGAGGCCGGGGGGCGAGGTCCCCGCCCACCACACCCCCGGCTCGCTGGCGTGGCCCGGCTCGACCCAGAAGGTGTGGTGCACCGACCTGCCGGCGGTCTCGCCGGTGACGAAGGCCGGCGGCCTCGTTGCCTCCTTCCAGGTCTCGCCGTGATCGATGGAGCGGAAGACGGTGGGGCCAAGATGGCCGGTGGAGGCCGCCATCAGCATGGTCCCGCCGGTTCTGGGATCGACCACCAGGTGATGGACGATCTCGCCCAGGTGGCTGGGCCCCTTGAGCGTCCAGCTCTTTCGCGCCTCGTCGCTCGAGGCGATCCAGGCCCCCTTCCGGGTGCCGATGAGGAGTCTCACGCTCTGGCTCATGGCCTTTCTCCCTCCCGTGGGCCGCCACTATAGCCGCCTCCTCGCCCCATTCGCCAGACGGCCGGAGCGCATCCCGCAAAGGTTGGAAACCCTGGTGCCAGCAGGATGCGCTCAGGACCTTGAATCTGGTGCATTTCCTCTTGGGCGAAGCGACTTCGCTTCGCTCAGGAAATGCACTGGGCCCCGGCGTGAGGGTTTGCCGGGAGCGCCCGCCGGAGCAGAGTGGAAGGATGAATGTTCCCAGAGATAACCTCGGGCTCTCCGAGGCGCCGGTGCGGCCGGCCGGCGCCGGCCCGGCGGTGCGGCCGAGGGATGCGGCGAGCCTCATCCTTCTGGACCGCAGCGGCGCGGAGATCCGCGTCCTCATGGGCCGGCGCCACGGCGGCCACGACTTCATGCCCGACAAGTGGGTCTTTCCGGGCGGCCGGCTCGACCGCAGCGACTTCCGCGCCCCCTCGGCGAGCGAACTTTCGGCCGAGGTCGCCGCGCGGCTCGCCAAGACCGCGCCGGCCGCGAGGGCCCGGGCGATCGCGCTCGCTGCGGTGCGCGAGACCTTCGAAGAGGCCGGGCTCCTCCTCGCCAGGCCCGCCCCGGCCCGGCGCTCGAAAAGACCCTGGGGGGGAACCTGGGGCGCGTTCCTCGGCCAGGGCGTCCACGCCGATCTTTCCGCCCTCTCCTTCATCGCCCGGGCGATCACCCCGCCCTTCTCGCCCAAGCGCTTCGACGCCCGCTTCTTCATGGCCGACGCGGCGCGCCTGGTCAGCCTCGATCGGCAGGGCGACTGCGGTGAGCTCGACGAGATCGCCTGGTTCACGCTCAAGGAGGCCCTCGGCCTCGATCTTCCGAGCGTCACCCGCTTTGTCTTGACCGAGATCCCCCACCGCCTCGCCGACCCCGCCCGTCCGGTCCCCTCCCTGAGCTTCCGGTGGGCGAAACAGCGGATCGAGAAGCTGTAGGCGCGATCTGCGCCGGCGTCGGCAATCTCGAAACAGCGACCTCACAGCAGGCGAGATTTCACCGGCCGGAATTGAGGACGCGCTGGGGCGCGCGGATCCGAGCCGCACTTTTGAGTCTATGGTATTGCAGAGTCATGTCCGCCCCCCGATCGAGGCCGGAACTCAGGCGCCTGCCGTTCGGCACGCGGGTCCTCTACGGTGTCGGCTCGATGGCCAACGCCTCGCTCCTACAGACCGGGGGGCTCGTCCTTCTCTTCTATAATCAGATCGTTGGGCTCAACGCGGCCCTGGCCGGCCTGGCGCTCGCCATCTGCACTTTCGTCGACGCGTTCTGGGACCCGCTGGTCGGCTGGTTCTCGGACCATCTCGGCTCGCGCTTGGGGCGCCGCCATCCCCTGATGTACCTCTCGGCGGTCCCGGTGAGCCTCACCGCCGTCCTCGTCTTCGATCCCCCGCGAGGGCTTTCCCAGGCGGGTCTTTTCGGCTGGCTGCTCGTCACGGTGATGGCTTGCCGCATGTCGATCAGCCTCTACGAGGTCCCCAGCGGCGCCCTGGCGCCCGAACTCGCTCCCGAATATCACGATCGCACCCGCCTGCTCGGATACCGCTGGCTTCTGGGCGCGATCGGCGGCGCGATCGCCGCCGTCCTCATCTATGGGATCTTCCTGGCCAGGACCGCCCGCTTCCCTCAGGGCCAGCTCAATCCGGCCGGCTATGCGCCGATGGCCGCCTCGATCGCCGCCCTGATCTTCGTTTCGATCATCGTCTCCACTGTCGGCACCCAGGGCGAGGTGAAGCGCCTTCACCGGCCTTCCGTCTCGCGGCCCGGCGTCCTCGCGGCGGCCCGCGAGGTCGTCCGCACCCTCGGCAATCGGAATTTCCTGGTCGCCGTGGTCGCCGGGATCGTCGCGGCTGTCTCGACCAGCGTCGGCGGTGGGCTTCTGATCTACTACGGCACCTACTTCTGGGCCCTTCCCTCGGAGAGCATCCTGGTCCTCATCCTGACCGGCCTCATCTCCACCCCGATCGCGGTGGCGATCGCGCCGATCGTTTCGCGCCGGTGGGGAAAGAAGATCTCCTGCATGAGCCTCTTCTTCGCCAGCGTCATCACCAACAACGGCCCCATCGTCCTGCGTCTCCTGGGAGTCTTCCCGCCCAACGGCTCGCCCCTGCTCCTGCCGATCCTCACCGCCACGACCATCCTGACCGGGGTCCTGGGGACCGGCGGCTTCATCCTCGTCACCTCGATGATCGCCGACATTGTCGAGGAGGTGCAGGTGGCCACCGGGCGTCGGTCCGAGGGTCTGCTGTTTTCGGCCGACTCTCTCATCAACAAGGTGGTGGTGAGCTTCGGGACGGTGATCCCGGGTCTGCTCCTGGCCTATGTGGGATTTCCGACCCACGCCCGGCCAGCGCATCTCGATCCGGCCATCATGCGCCATCTGGCGACGATCGCGGTCCCGCTCACCGCCGGGTTCAGCACCCTCTCGATCGCCTGCTGGGCGTTCTATCGGATCGACGAAGCCTCCCACGCCCGCGATCTCGAAACCATCGCCGCGGCCGCCGCGGCGCCGCCGTCGCCTCCAGGCTTACCAGGCGTCGATCCACTTCAACCTCTTGCCGGCGCGCGGCGCGGTCGCCGGGAGGCTTCGGAGCGCCCCTGAGATCCATCGTCGCGTTTCGGCCGGATCGATCACGTCATCGATGCCGAATATCGAGCGCGACCTTTCCATCCAGCCTCGCCGGCATCGCCTCTCCTCACGGCTGGGTCCTATACCTTAGATTCAAAGCCGCTCCCGAAGCCATTCTGGTCAAGGCGCATCATGGCGTTTGATCTCGGACCTCGCGGTCAAACTGGGCGGCGCTTTGCCCTATGAGGGCGCCTGCGACTGTGAAATCCTCGTCGAGCGGGAAGGGACGTGGGAGAACCGGGCGATGGCGCTGAGGACAGTCAGGTCCGAATTGAACGCCCAGGTGTGGAAGATCGAGGTCGCGCCCGGGGCGGTGGTCGCCAAGGACCAGAGCCTCATCCTTCTCGAGTGCATGAAGACCGAGATCCCGGTCGTCTCGCCGTGCGTCGGGAGGGTCGCCAATATCCTGGTCCGCGAGAGCGAGACGGTGAAGGAGCGCCAGGCCTTGCTGACGATCGAAGATGTGTCCTGATCGGCGCGGCATGAAGCGGCGAGGCGGCGACGAGGAGAAGATGTCCTGGGAAGACGAGGTTGAGGAGATCGAAGAGCGGCGGCGCATGGCCCTGGAGATGGGCGGGCCCGAGCGCATCGCCCGCCAGAGGCGCGATGGCAAGCTCACCGTGCGCGAGCGGATCGAGGGGCTCCTTGATCCCGGAAGCTTCTCCGAGATCGGCTCGATCTCCGGCCATGTTCAATATGATTCCGCCAATCGCCTCGAAAAGCTCACACCCTCTTCCTTCGTGCTCGGCCGCGGCGAGATCGATGGACGAGCGGTGGTGGTTGGGGCCAACGACTTCACCGTCCGCGCGCCTGGCCCCGATCCTGGCGCCGGCCGCAAGAGCTGGATGGCCGAGCGCCTCTCTAGGGACCTCCGAATTCCGCTCGTGCGCCTGATCGATGGGTTCGGCGGTTCGGTGCGCACCCAGGATGCGATTGGACGGACTTACATCCCCGACAATCCCGGCTGGGAGCTGATGCTCGACAATCTCGCCGAGGTGCCGGTGGTGGCGCTGGGCCTCGGGACCATCGCCGGCATCCACGCCGCCAGGCTGATCGCCAGTCACTATTCGGTCATGGTCGCCGGCTCCTCGCACATGTTCATGGCCGGCCCGCCGGTGATGGCGCGGCTGGGCCAGACCTTCACCAAGGAGGAGCTCGGCGGCGCCGAACTCCAGGCCAGGGCCGGCGCCGCCGACGATATGGTCGAAAGCGAGGCCGAGGCGTTCGCCCGTGCCCGCCGGTTCCTCTCCTATCTTCCCGCCTCGGTCCATGAACTGGCCGAGCGCGGAGCGCGGCGGGACGACCCTGATCGGCGCGATCCCTGGCTCATCGAGGCCATCCCGCGCGAGCGGCGCAAGGTCTATGACCCACGGCGGATCATCGCCAGCCTGATCGACGAGGGCGAATTCTTCGAGATGGGCCGGCTCTTCGGCGCGTCAGTGATCACCGCCCTCGCGCGCTTCGATGGCTGGCCGGTCGCTCTGATGGCCTCCAATCCTCATGTCTACGGCGGCGGCTGGACCGACAAGACCTCCCAGAAAGTCGCCCGGTTCGTGGATCTCGCCACGACCTTCCACCTGCCGGTGATCAATCTCGTCGATATTCCCGGCTTCGTGGTCGGGCTGGAGGCGGAGATGGCGGCCACCGTCCGCCACGGCGGGCGCGCCCTCGCCGCCGTCTATCAGAGCGACGTCCCCTGGTGTTCGGTGATCCTGCGCAAATGCTTCGGCGTCGCCGGCGGCGCTCACGCCAACCAAGCCCGAGTCCAGCACCGCTACGCTTGGCCATCGGCCGACTGGGGCTCCATGCCCCAGGAGGGAGGGATCGAGGCGGCCTATCGGGCCGAGATCGAGGCGGCCGCCGATCCCGAGGCCAAGAGGGCCGCGATCGAGGCGCGGCTCAATCTCTCCCGCTCGCCCTTGCGCACCGCCGAACACTTCATGGTCGAGGAAATGATCGACCCGCGCGAGACGCGCCCGCGTCTTTGCGAATTCGTCAATCTCACCGCCAAGCTCCGCCGGCGGGGAAGATCGAGCTTCGGACCTAGGCCCTGAGCGCCCGAGGACCTTAGTCCGAGGCGCGGATCAGCCCGCCTGCCTATCCTTCATCCACCGAGCGCTGGCCTCGCTGATGACCGATCGCGCCCTGCCCTGCTTGTCCATCCAGATCTCGACCATGAGCCGGCGCGCCCCGCGCGCAGTGCGCCTGGTAGAGTTGGCGCCCGCCTTCAGGTCGGCATGCGAAGGCGCGTCGGCCGCCCCCGCGGTCATGAAGACGCCGGCCGCGCCGATCCCGAGGACGACCGACAAGCTTGAAAGCGCTCCGCTCATGGCTTCAGGTATTTGTCGAACCAGGCGATCGCCAGGTCGATCGCCTCCTCGCGTTTGGCCGTGTAGATGTCGAAGTGCCTGATCCCGGGAATAATGACCAGTTTCCGCGGCCCCTTCACCCGATCATAGGCGAGAGTGCCATTTGTATCGTTGTTGTTGATCCTGTCGTCTCCGGCCAGGACGAAGAGCGCTGGCGCATGGACAAAGGGCGCCTCGGTGTTAGGTTGCCAGCGCAGGAGTTTGTCTCCGACCGGCGCGCCAACAAGTACGCCGAAGGACCGCTCGAAAGGCGGCGGATATCCGGTTCCGCCGCGCGCCATGCGGGCGGCCTGCTCGTGCTCCTTGGCGGCGAAAGCCACGTAGGCCGGGCTCTTCTCGAGTCGGGCGAAGTCGGGTCGATCGGCGATCCCGCCGACATCGCTGACGATCGCCTTGATCCTGGGATCGAGCGCGGCGATGTCGACGACGTACCCGCCCGAGAAGCTCGTCCCGCGAAGCCCGACGCGGACAGGATCGACCATCGGCTCGTCCATCGCCCAGTCGATGACGTTGAACCAGTCCTCGATCTGCTCGAACGGATCGATGTAGCCTCGGATCGCCTGCACCTTGGCGGTGAAGACCTTATCGTCGTCGCCTGGCGGTTCAGGCCCGATGAGAATCACCCGGGATGCGCTCTCGCCCCAGCCCCGATAGTCAAAGGTGATCACCAGAAAGCCGGCCCTCGCCAGGTCCACCGCATCGGGGCGGAACTCGGCCGCCGTCCCACCCCATCCGTGGGCCATGATCACCGTCGGAAGCTTTTTCCCGCCCATGGCGCTGGAGTAGAAAATCTCGGCGTGGAGACGCGCCCCTTCGCTGATGACCTGGGCGGTCTTGAAGGCGATCCCGGGCGGCGGCCGATAGTCGGCGGAAGGACCAAAAGTCGAGGCCGCCCTCGCCGCCTCTGAAGGCTGGGCGAGCGCATTAGCCGGAGGAACGGCGCACCAGAGGAGCCCGGCGGCGAGACTCGCGAGGAGCGCCTTCCTAGGTGCCGCCGAGCCCACCGAGTTTAGAACCGGACCTGGATCTCGGCTCCGATCACGCGTGGCTCGTTGACGTAGTAAGTCACCTGTCCCGAGCTTGGGAAGGCCGCGGGCGGCGTCACCAGATTGGCAGGCCCGTATTCCCACGAGCCGGTCGTGTAGTTGACGATCTGACGCTGATTGGTGACGTTACGCGCATACAGGATGATCGTATAGTGACCCTTGGGGGGCTGGTAGAGCAGGCGCAGATCAAGATCGTAGTATGAAGGCGATAGATAGTTTGAGTTATTGAACACTGCATAGTACTGTTTGGCTATCCAAGCGTAAGTGGCCGAGATGGTGACATTCCCAACCGGGAAGTGGAAGGTATAAACTGGATTTATAGTGAACTTATTTTCCGGCGACTGCGGAATAGTGTTCCCATTGAGATTAGCGTAGGAGACGCTGACGCATTGGCCTGGCGTGCCTGGCGGCCCTGCAACGCCGGTGCCGACACATCCGGGGGCCAACTGTGACACATCGATGATGCCGCCAGGCAGGCTGAACTTGGTGAAGCGGGCGTTCAGATAGGAGTAGTTGAAGGTCAGCGAGAAGTCCGGATTGGGCGACCAAACCGACTCAAGTTCGAACCCATAAGTGCGGGCTTTCTGAGCGCTGATCAGTTCGCTAGAAATCAAGCCCAGAGAGTTTTCTACACTCAAGAATTGCTGCAGATTATGATAGTCGTAATAATAGGCGTCCGCATCGACTAGCAACTTGCCGCCCACCGACTTCTTGATGCCGCCTTCGAAGTCATAAAGAGTTTCTGGACCCACGGTAGGCACCGGTGAAATGTCGAGCAGGCCCATACCTCCAGATTTGTAACCCTTCGTGATGTTCGCGTAGACCAGGGTGCTTGGATCAGGCTGCCAATCTGCGCCGATCTTGCCGGTCCAATCCGACGAAGAAATCGTCGAGCCTTCGTCGACGTCAGTGACGTACGAAGCGGGAAGCGCCGCATCGAAGAAGACGCCGGCGGTATCGAAGAGTTCGTGGTAGTCGACGGTGCCGACCTTGCGATCCCAATTATAGCGGAGGCCGCCGGTCAGTTTCAGGGTGTCAGTGAGCTGGTAACTAACGTCGCCATAGACCGCTTCCGCCTCGTCGGTGAGCGTGGCGACCTGTCCATAATAGGATCGGTTCGGGACCGGGGGTCCGCCGGTTGGAGTCGCGAGGGTCGGGTTGTTCGGCTCTTCGTCGTAATACGGCGCATAATACCAGTTGTGGTACTGGAAGACGCCGGCGATCCACTGCAATTTAGTGTTGCCCGTCGACTTCAATTGAAGTTCGTTCTGATACCATTGCTCGTTTTGGAATCCGGTGTTGACCTGACTGAGAAAGCCGGAGGGAAGGCCCGGATTGACGGCCGACGGCGTGCCGTCCAGATCTGACCTATAGAGATAGTTATATTGGCTATAACCTCCGATGTACTCCAACGTGATGCCCGGGAAATCGTAAGTGAGATGTGTTGTGAAGGTCCAATCTCCCTTTTCCTTCACGAAACCCACAACGTTGTTGTCGACTACCCAAGGATTCTTGATCTCCGGATTGCTCGTCGGCGACAGGAGGTCGGCCGGTGCGGGCGCCAGACAGAGGTAGTCGGCGCCGTTCACAGTCGGGCAGTTTGCGATCCCGAACGGCGTATTGGCGGGAAAGGGGGGGTATTCGTCGGGATTGACGCCGTAGGTGGCGGCGTTGTCGCTGGCGAAATTCTGGACTTTGAGCCAGGCGTCGAACCGGCTGGTCGGCTTCCACTCCAATTGAGCTTCGAATAGATTGCTCCATCCAGTTCCCGGCGACGTCGGATTGTCGAGATTTTTGACGAATTGGTTCTGACTGGGATAGTCGGCGTAAACGTCGGCCAGCCGAAAGTCGAGATTACTCGTGATCGGACCGGAAACAGAACCTTCGAGATAGTACTCGTTGGTGTCCAATCCCGCGCGTTCCTCGGTGTGAAAGTCTACCGTAGGCCGTTTTTCGACGACATTGACCGAGCCGCCGATGTCGTTCTGACCGCCCAGCGTGCCCTGGGGCCCGCGCAATACCTCGATCCTGTCAGTGAAGAAGTCCGGCTGGTTCAGGTAATCGGGTGAAGGCGTGTAGATGCCGTCCACGAACACTGCGACCCCCGGATCGGTGCCCAACTCATCGGTGTAGCGGCCGACGCCACGGATGCTCAGGAACTCGCCGTTCAGGCTCATGCTGGGCGTGAAGTTGACGATATCGCTCTCAGTCTCGATGCCGACGAGATTGCGCCGCTCGTCGGTGTAGACGGACACGGCGACGGGCAAGTGTTGCAGGGCGGTGGCGCGAGAGGTGGCCGTTACCACCAGCTCACCGACCGTCGTGGCGGAAGCGGCCTGCGTGTTCTGCTGCATCTCCTCGGCCCTCTTCGCCGCTTGCTCGGCGCCTGGAGTCTGGACGCCGGCATTCCCAGGCTGAGTTGCGCCTTGGCCCTGATTTGACTTCGTGGTCTGGGCGGCAGCGACGCCCGCCCACGCCAAAACGGCCGCCGCCCCGCAGGACGCGAACAGTCCAAAGCGTCGAGTCATGACCCCTGCCCTCGTTTATTTCCGCC
Source organism: Caulobacteraceae bacterium (assembly GCA_050729515.1). Taxonomy (GTDB): domain Bacteria; phylum Pseudomonadota; class Alphaproteobacteria; order Caulobacterales; family Caulobacteraceae; genus Acaudatibacter. The sequence goes on along the minus strand of JBOHLG010000002.1, from coordinate 55,311 downwards.
TGGCTGGCGCACCATCGCCAAGCCCTCCTCGGCGTCGACCGACCCCGATTGACCCGCCGGCTCGCCGTCGATTCGAACATCCGGCGCCTCATTCATGGCGTCAATGCGTTTTTTTGAGTGAACGGTACAGTTACCAGTCACTGTGGCCGTGGAGCATCGCCGGCGCGCGGCCACGCTAACCCGGCAAGGCGAACCCCGGAACCACGGCGCCGATGCCCTGCAGAAGAGCCTTGGCGTAGAGTTCCGCCGCCCTGATTGGCTCCTCGCCCCGCGCCCAATGTCGCAGTTCGGCGGCGGCGTTGATGGTGGCGGTCACCATCTGCGCTCCGATGTGGGGATCAACCGCGAGGATCGAACCGTCGGCGATCCCATCGCTGATCATCGCCGAGAACGTGACCGATATCCGGTCGAATTCGGCGACCAGTTCGCTCTGGATCGCTTCGGGGGCCGAAGTCAGGGCGGAAGTACGAAGAAGAGGCGCAGCCCCCGTCGCCTGACCGTGGATCAGGGCCCCCGTGGCGGAGGCGAGACGGTCCCAGCCACGCGCCTGGCTGGCGATGGCGGTGCGCTGCACCCGGCGCATGACCTCGACGGTCCTCCTAAAACAGGCCACCACCAGGTCGTCCTTGTCTTCGTTGTGATGATAGAAGGAACCCTTGGTGACGTTGAGCCTCGCCGAGATTCGGTCGACCGAGGCTCCCAGGTAGCCATGCTCGTTGATGATCTCAGTCGCCGCGCGGAGAAAGGTTTCGCGCGACACGTCCGGCGCCGGGCCGGAGACGGCGAATGAGGCGGGGATTTTCGGCCAAGTCTGACCCGGTCCGGCCAACCCGTTCTCCAGCACGTCCAGCATTCTCGTCCCCGCCCGCCGATAATCGGAAGGGTCATAGAGCGGCAGCCAGACCACCGACCAGAAGAGTTGGGAGAGCACAAGGTGGGTGGCGGCGTTCAGCGCCCGGCGCATCGGACCGCGCGGGGGCGGCGACGAGAGGAGGGCCCGGGCATTGAGAAACATCTCCGTGTAGGCCGCATTCACCCTGGGATCATTGAGAGCGCGCACATCATTGAACACCGCCACGCGATCGCATCGTCCGGCGGCCACGGCCTCGGCCCGATCGATATATCCCTCGATGAAGCGGTGCAGGCGCCCGCGCGACGAGGGCGCCTCCATGGCCGAGGCGATGCAACCTTGATAGGCCTCGATGGCGGAGAGGAAGCAGGCCGCCGCCAAATCCTCCTTGCTCTTGAAGTAATAGATGACGCCCGTCGGCACGATGCCGAGCTTGGCAGCGACCTCCGCGAGCGTCATTCCTCGGACGCCTTTGCGGTTGATCAGTCCGACCGCAGCGCGAACGATCTCCGCCTGTCGGTCGCGAAACCTCTGGGTGCGCCGCGGCGCCGATTGGGGGCGAACTTCTGCGTCCGCGTTGACCGTCATTTCTTCAGCTCCCCCGCACACGAACCGTCGTCCACTCGGACCTTAATCTCCAGTTCGGCGAGCGCTTCGGCGGTGTGTTCTCCAAGCACCGGCGCTGGCCGGCCGATCGCCGGGCGGACGCCATCGTAGCGGAAAGGGAGACGCGGCGTGAGGTGCTCGCCCAGAAACCGACGCGTCTGGCGAGCCCAGTAGTCGCCGACCGCAAGGTGCGGATCGCCGCAAAGGGAGTGGGTGCCGCGCGCCTCGCCGGCCGGGACGCCGGCCTCCTGGAGCCTCCTTGCCGCCTCATCCGCGGGTCTCGTCTTGGCCCACTCGGCGAGCCGCGTCTCGATCTCGTCTTCGGCGGCCTTGCGGGCGGCGAGGGAGGCGAACTCCGGCTCCGCGGCGAGCTCGTTCTCGCCAATCGCGGCGAGGAGCGCGCGCCACTGCCCCTCGCCGGACGCGGCGACGGCGAGCCAAGCCTCCTCGGCGCCCGCGCACCGGATTACGCAACACGGGGCCATCTCGGCCCTGCGGCTTGCGGTCCTCGGCCATGGCCGGCGTTGGACCTGCTCGGCGAGGATCGCGTCGGCGCCCAACTGAAACAGGCACTCCACCTGGCAGAGATCGACGATCGCTCCGCCCAGACTCCCGCGGCCATAGAGCCCGACGAGGGCGGCGGCGGCGGCGAAGAGCCCGGCGACCGGATCTCCATAGGCGACATGCTGCAGGCACGGCGGCCAGTCTTCCCGTCCATTGACGAACGGCAGACCGCTGGCCTGTTCCACCGTCGAGCCATATGCGCGAAGGCCGGCAAGCGGGCCGGTGCGGCCAAAGGGCGGCATTGAGACATAGACGAGAGCGGGATTCGCCCGGTTCAGGGTTTCCGGCCCGAGGCCGAGCCGATCCATCACTCCGGGCCCCTGGTTCTCGATCACCACGTCGCTCGCTCGCGCGATCCTCGCGGCGATCGCGTTCTCTTCAGGAGAGGAAAGATCGAGGTCGAGACCGCGTTTGGAGCGGTTCACGGCCATGAAATGCGGCTGGAGTTCGGCCAGCGGGGGATCCTGCTCCACGCTCGCCTCCCAGCCGCGCCACCAGTCTGGACGGGCCCGGGACTCGATCTTGAGGACATCGGCGCCGAGATCTCCCAGATACCGAGCGGCGAGCGGTCCGGCCCATCCCATGCTGAAATCCGCCACCCTGACGCCGGCGAGCGGTCCCGCAGGCCCGCCTGCCGGACGTTCGGAGTTTGCGCCTGTCCAGGCGAACCGGAAGGGGAGCGTCGGGGCGGCCGGCGCGCCGGGCGACGTTCCCAGCGGCTCAAAGGCGCCGCGCGCCCGCCAATGCTCCAGGGCCGGGAGTTCGCCAGGCCGAGGAGCCGGGGTGATCGGGATCCGCCGCCTCTCGCCTTCGGCGACCCAATAGGCGGTCGGCCGCTGGACGAATTTGGGAGCGAGGAGTTCGTCGAGCTCGTCGGCGCGGGCCAGGCGCTGGACGGCGGTCGCCAGTCCGGGCTCGGCGCCGAACTCCGGCAGACCGATAAGATCGGCGAGCGCCGCCCACTGCGATGGGGTGAGGGCAGTCACCCCGGCGTAACCATCGGCGGTCCGGTAGATGGTGCAGGGGTAGGTGGGCGAGAAGCGGTTGACGCCGAGCCTTTGGGATTTCGTCCCGGTGATCGCGGCGATCACCGCTCCGGTTTCAGTGAAGCAGAGCGCCGACTCGAAAACGCTGACCTCGATCCTCTTGGGCCTGCGGCGCGGGTTCATCATGGCCGCCATGACGGCGATGAAGGCGGTGAACCCAGCTACGATCTGAGGCCCGTACCCCTGGGCGAGGATTGGCGGCCCGACGGCCTCGCCGAAGCCGAAGGCGAGGCCGCTCATCGCCTCGATGACCGGATCGTTGGCGAGCCGCGCCGCGTAGGGGCCGCGGGGGTCGAACCAGGTGAGGCCGAGAAGCGTCGGCGCCTCGCCCATGGCGGCGATGTCCGTTTCGATCTTCGCCACCCGGTCGGCCGTCTGGCCGGCGATGACGAGATCGACGCCCGCCGGCGTCCTCGAGGCCGACGCCTTCCCCTGGTCGAGCCACTGCGCGAACTCCGTCGAAACCAGCGGAGCCGGCTCGCCCTCGGCGCGCGTCACGGCAGCGCCCAGGAGCGCCAGGAGCCGCCCGCAATAGGCCGTGGCGACCTCGCCGGAAGTTTCCCACACCTTGAGCCCGGCGAGAGGGCGCACGCCGGGCGTCGCGTTTGCGCCGACCGCCTCGTCTTTCCTCGATGACGTCATCGCCTGATTGCCGGTATCGAGTTGGAGAACTGAGTCACTGGTATGGAAGGCGTTGCTCGAGCCGCTTGGAGGTGCGGACGTATATTGACGGCAAGGGGGCCTGACATGAATATGAAGTATGCCGGCTTCCCGCAATCCTCCCGCGGATGGCGCGATCGAGCGCCGCGCAGTCACGGTGTGGAGCGAAGGCTCGCGGCTGGCAGCCGAAGTGATCCGGCCGTCCGGCGAGACGAAACTCTCGCCGGCGATCCTGCTCTGTCACGGCTGGGGCGGGCTCAAGGAGCATCTGGCCGAACGCTACGCCGTCCCCTTCGCCCGCGCCGGCTATGTATGCCTGGTCTTCGACTATCGCGGATGGGGTGGATCGGATGGGCGGCTGATCTCGACCGCCGAGGGACCCATGCTCACGGAGGCCGGCGGGAAAACCGAGCGCGCGTGCGTGATTCGGGATGTCGTCGATCCCCTCGATCAGGTGGCCGACATCCGCGCCTGTCTGGCCTTCCTCCTCACGGAGCCCGGGGTCGATCCTGGTCGCGTCGGGTTGTGGGGATCGAGCTACGGCGGCGGGCATGTCGTCGTGGTCGCCGGGAGCGATGAGAGGCCGACGGCGGTGGTCGCACAGATCGGCGGCTTCGGCTCTCCCACGCCCAACCCCGGCTGGATCGCCTTCCAACGCCGACGCGCCGCCGACAAGGCCCGGGGGCTCATCGATCCGCCGGTTCCCCAGGGGATCGACGCCTCGCCCGGGCTCAAGGGGACTCCCGATGCAGCCCGCCAGCTTTTCCATGATCCGATCCGCGCGGCGGAGAGCCTTCGCGCCCCGATCCTCTTCATCGACGCCGAGTTCGAGGAATACGCCGAGCCGGCAACCCACGGCCATATAGCCGAGGTTGCATCCAGGCGCGTCGAGTGCAAGCGCGTGACCTTTCCGTGCAGCCACTACAAGGTCTACGATGAATACTACGAACCCGCCCTGAAGCTCGCCCGGGAGTGGTTCGATCGTCACCTCGCGCCGAAGCCATGATCCGGATCCCGGAAACCTCTCCGACCGCGACCCTGGACCAGGCCCGCGACGACCTCGCGCGGGTCGGCTACACCGTCATCGAGGGCGCCTTGCGCGCCGGCGAACTCGACGCCCTGCGCGCGCGCCTTGCCGAGCAGGCGGCCGGAGAGGACGCGGCGGGCCTCGGCTTCCATGACGGCGGAGCCAACCAGAGGGTATGGATGCTGATCAACAAGGGGCGTGTCTTTCGCGATCTTGTCCTTCATCCGCTCGCCTTGGAGATCATGAGCCATCTGCTCGGAGGCGATTTCCTGCTCTCGAGCCTCACCGCCAACATCGCCCGGCCCGGCGGAAAGGCCATGTATCTGCACACCGACCAAATCTACCTCGGTTTCTGGACCGCCGAGCCGATGGTCGCCAACATCGCCTGGATGCTCGACGACTTCACCGAAGCGAATGGCGCGACGCGGATGATCCCTGCGAGTCATCTCGGACCGCACGCGGTCGGACCGGAGGCGGGCGAAACGATCCCAGTCGAGGGGCCGGCGGGCTCGGCGCTCGTCTTCGACGGTCGCCTCGTCCATGGGACCGGCGCCAATCTCGCCGCATCGGGCGAGAGGCGGGCCCTCCTCGCCTACTACTGCCGACCCTTCATCCGGCAGCAGGAGAACTTCACTCTTGGCCTTGACCCGGCGCTGCGGCGTGAGGCCGACCCGGAGTTGCTGCGGCGCGTGGGCTTCGCCATCTGGCGGGGCCTGGGCCGCATCGAAAGCCCGCGCGAAGGGGCACTGGCCGACGAGGGCCAAAGACCCGGCCCGCTCTCCGCCGGCGGCGCGCCGACCAGAGCCGAGGAGAGCTTGGCCGGGACCTGAATGCCTCCGGCGCGGCGGTTGCCATTTTGTTCTTGCTGATTCGGCCATTCCGCCGCACTAAGTTGCGTCTCTGCCCGCGGGCGGCGCGGGCGCGTCCAAGCTGAACGATGCCGGATCACTCCCGCTTCATCCGCGTGCGCGGGGCGCGCGAGCACAACCTCAAGAACATCAGCCTCGACATCCCGCGGGACGAGCTGGTGGTCCTGACCGGACTTTCCGGCTCGGGCAAGAGCAGCCTCGCCTTCGACACCATCTACGCCGAGGGCCAGAGGCGCTACGTCGAGAGCCTGTCGGCCTATGCGCGTCAGTTCCTCGAGCTGATGGGAAAGCCGGACGTCGACCTCATCGAGGGACTCTCGCCGGCCATTTCGATCGAGCAGAAGACCACCAGCCGCAATCCACGCTCCACGGTCGGAACGGTTACCGAGATCCACGACTATATGCGCCTGCTCTGGGCGCGGGTCGGAGTTCCCTATTCCCCCGCGACCGGCCTTCCGATCGAGACCCAGACGGTGAGCCAGATGGTCGACCGCCTCGCCGCGCTGCCGGCGGGCGAGCGGATCTATCTCCTCGCCCCTGTGGTGCGCGACCGCAAGGGCGAGTACCGCAAAGAGATCGGCGAGTGGCGCAAGGCCGGCTTCCAGCGTCTCAAGGTCGATGGGACATTCTATGGGATCGAGGAGGTCCCGCCGCTCGAGAAGACCTTCAAACACGACATCGACGTCGTCGTGGACCGCTTGGTCACCAAGGGAGGCCAGGAGAGCCGCTACGCCGACAGCCTGGAGACTGCGCTGCGCCTCGCCGATGGGATCGCCGTCGCCGAGTGGGCCTCTCCTCCCTCGCGAAGCGGGGGAGGTGGATCGGCGCGGAGCGGCGAGACGGAGGGGGCCGGGGATGGAGCGCCGGCGCCGAAGCGGTTGATATTCTCCGAGAAGTTCGCCTGCCCGGTGAGCGGCTTCACTATCGCCGAGATCGAACCCAGGCTCTTCTCGTTCAACAATCCGGCCGGAGCCTGCCCGGCCTGCGACGGTCTGGGCATGAAGCTCGCCTTCGACGCCGCCATGGTGGTCCCCGATCCGGACAAGACCCTGCACAAGGGAGCCATCGCGCCCTGGGCCAAGGGACCCTCCCCGCTCTACATCCAGACCCTCCAGGCGCTCGGACGCCACTTCGGCTTTTCGATGGACCAGCCCTGGCGGGCGCTTCCCGAGATCGCCAAGGCGGTCATCCTCCACGGCTCGGAGGGAGAGAAGATCCACTTCGTCTACGACGACAACGCCCGCAAATACGAGGTGACCAAGAGCTTCGAGGGCGTTCTGCCCAACCTCGAGCGACGCTGGCGCGAGACTGACTCGAGCTGGGTGCGCGAGGAACTGGGCCGATACCAGTCCGAGACCCCATGCGAGGTCTGCGGCGGCGCCCGCCTCAAACCCGAGGCCCTGGCCGTGAAGATCGCCGGGGCGAGCATCTCCGAGATCTCGGCCCTCGCCATCCGGCCGGCCCGCGACTGGTTCGCCGGCCTCGAGGGGCGCCTCACCGAAAAGCAGCTCGAGATCGCCCGCCGCATCCTCAAGGAGATCAACGACCGACTGCGCTTCCTCGTCGATGTCGGACTCGAATATCTCAATCTTTCCCGATCGTCAGGGTCGCTTTCGGGGGGCGAGAGCCAGCGGATCCGCCTGGCCAGCCAGATCGGCTCGGGCCTCACTGGCGTGCTCTATGTTCTCGACGAGCCCTCGATCGGGCTGCACCAGCGCGACAACGCCCGCCTGCTCACAAGCCTGAAAGGCCTTCGCGACCTCGGCAATTCCGTCCTCGTCGTGGAGCATGACGAGGAGGCGATCCTTTCCGCCGATTGGGTGATCGATATGGGACCGGCGGCCGGCGTCCACGGCGGCCATGTCGTCGCGGTCGGCGAGCCCGAGGCGATCATGGCCGAACCGGCGAGCCTCACCGGGCGCTATCTGAAGGGCGAGGTCGAGGTTCCCGTCCCCGTCCACCGCCGGCCGATCCTCCCCGACAAATCGGTGCGGGTGAGCGGGGCGACCGGGAACAACCTGAAGTCGGTGACAGCCGAGATCCCGGTGGGGACCTTCACCTGCATCACCGGGGTTTCCGGCGGCGGCAAATCCACCTTCACCGTCGAGACGCTCTACAAGGCCGCGGCGCGGCGTCTCAACAACGCCTCCGACGCCCCCGCGCCCTACGACCGCATCGAGGGTCTGGAGAACTTCGACAAGGTCATCGACATAGACCAGAGCCCCATCGGGCGCACCCCACGTTCCAACCCCGCCACCTACACCGGCGCCTTTACCGCCATCCGCGACTGGTTCGCGGGGCTCCCGGAGGCCAAGGCGCGCGGATACGGCCCCGGGCGGTTCAGCTTCAACGTCAAGGGCGGCCGGTGCGAGGCCTGCCAGGGCGACGGCCTGATCAAGATCGAGATGCACTTCCTGCCCGACATCTACGTCACCTGCGATGTCTGCAAGGGTCGCCGCTACAATCGAGAGACTCTGGAAATTCTCTTCCGTGGCAAGAGCATCGCCGATGTTCTTGACATGACGGTCGAGGAGGCGGCGACGATGTTCAGGGCCGTGCCGGTGATCCGCGACAAGATGGAGACCTTGAAGCGGGTCGGCCTCTCCTACATCAAGGTCGGCCAGCAGGCGACGACCCTCTCCGGGGGCGAGGCGCAGCGGGTCAAGCTCTCCAAGGAGCTCTCCAGGCGCGCCACCGGCCGGACGCTCTACATCCTGGACGAGCCGACCACCGGCCTGCACTTCGAGGATGTGCGCAAGCTCCTCGAAGTGCTCCACGAACTGGTCGACCACGGCAACACGGTGGTGGTCATCGAGCACAATCTGGACGTGGTGAAGACCGCCGACTGGATCCTCGACTTCGGTCCGGAGGGGGGCGACGGCGGCGGGGAGGTGATCGCCAGGGGTTCGCCCGAGTCGGTGGCCGCCGATCCCGAGAGCTGGACCGGCCGCTATCTCGCCGGCATCCTCGAGCGCCACGCCGAGAGGGCTCAACCGGCCAGACTCCGCAAGGTGAGGGCCTGACGCCGCGCTGCTAGGATCGCCGGGGTTCCCACGACCGGTCCGGCCGGGTTAAGCGGAACGCGGCGCGGCCGGGGAGCCTTGGATGAGCAGTGAAGCCCGGCAGGGGAGCGAACCGGAGCGCAGGAGGGGGCTCTTCCATCGCCCGGCGCTCGTGGCCCTGATCGTCGTCGTCATCATCGCCGTCATCATCGCCGCCGTTCTTTGGTGGCTGCACGCGCGCCACTACGAATCCACCAACGACGCTTTCATCGACGCCCACATCGTCCACCTCGCTCCCCAGGTCTCCGGCCGGGTCGTTCAGGTGCTCGCCGACGACAATGAACTCGTGAGGGCCGGCCAGAAGCTGGCGGTGATCGACTCGGCCGACAATGAGTCCAAGCTCACCCAGATGACCGCGCAACGCCAATCCGCCATGGCCCAGGTCGCTGAGGCCGAGGCGACGATCGCGGTCGACCAGGCCAACTTTCGCCAGGCCCAGGCCGACGCCCGCGCCGCCGCCGCCCCCGCCCGAAAGGCGGCCCTGGATCTCGCCCGCTATCGGCGCCTGGAGGCGATGAACACGCGAGCGGTCGCCGCCCAGCAGCTCGACGAAGCTCATGCCGCGGCCCAGCAGACCGCGGGCCAGTACGACGCCGCCCTGAGACTCGCGGCGTCCAGAAAGGCCCAGCTCGCGGCCGCCAGGACCCAGATCTCGTCGGCCCAGAGCCAGGAACGCGCCGCCGAGGCCGAGCTCGCCCAGGCCGGAATCGCCTTGGGACGCGACGAGATCCTCGCCCCCATCGACGGCCACGTGGCTCAAAGGACCGTCGCCGTCGGCGACTACGTGCAGCCGGGGACGGAACTCATGGCTATCGTCCCTCTCAAGCTCTGGGTGACGGCCAACTTCAAGGAGACCCAGCTTCCGCTCATGCGTCCAGGCCAGAAGGTGAGGGTGAAGATCGACGCCTGCCCCGAGAGGGCGATCGATGGACGGGTCGATTCCATCCAGCGCGGGGCGGGCCAGGCCTTCGCCATCCTCCCGCCGCAGAACGCCACCGGCAATTTCGTCAAGGTCGTCCAGAGGGTGCCGGTGAAGATCGTCCTGGACCGGATCCCCCCCGATTGTCCGCTCGGACCGGGCATGAGCGTCGAGCCGACGGTGAAGGTGCGCTGAGCCGATGGCCCGTGCCCCGGCCGACTTCGATCAGGGTTGGACGCCGGAGCGCTCGGTCGCCGGAAGGCGCAGTCCCTGGGCCGTGGTGGCGGTGATCTCGATCGCCACTTTCATGACGGTGCTCGACAGCTCCATCGTCAATGTCGCCCTCGATCACATCGCCGGCGGCATGGCGGCGAGCTATGACGAGGCGAGCTGGGTCTCCACCAGCTTCCTCATCGCCACGGCGATCATCGTGCCGATTTCGGGATGGCTGGCCGATGTGATCGGCCGCAAGCGCTACTACATGATCTCGGTGGCGGCGTTCACCGCCGCCTCTTTCTGCTGCGGCATCGCGCCGAACCTCGATCTTTTGATCCTCGCCCGGGTGGTCCAGGGGGCGGCGGGCGGCGGCTTGGCGGCGGTGGAGCAGTCTATGCTGGTCGACACCTTCGCCCCGCGCCAGCGGGGCCTCGCCTTCGCCGCCTATGGCATGGTGATCATCATCGGCCCGATCTTCGGCCCCATCCTCGGCGGATGGATCACCGACCATGCCTCGTGGCGCTGGTGTTTCCTCATCAATGTGCCGATCGGCGCCCTCTCCCTGGCGCTGGTGCAGGCGTTCGTGGCCGAGCCCGAGGCGATGAAACGCGATCGCGAGAAGCGCCTCGCCGGCGGACTGAAGGTCGACATCGTCGGCTTCATCCTGGTCGCGTTGGCCTTAGGAGGGCTCGATCTCACCCTCGACCGCGGCCAGCAAGACGACTGGTTCGCCAGCTCCACCATCGTGGCGACCGCCGCGATCTCGGCCGTCGCCTTCCTGATTTTCGTGCCATGGGAGATCTCGCGCCGTGATCCGATCGTCAAGATCGACATGTTCGCGCGCCGAAACTTCGGCCTTTCCAATGTGATGATGGTGCTCGTCGGCGTGATCCTCTTTGGAACCACGCTCTTCATCCCCCAGCTCCTCCAAACGCTGATGGGGTATAGCTCGACCGAGGCCGGTCTCGCCCTCACCCTGGGCGGCGCAGCGACGGTGATCGCCATGCCGATCTCAGGGGTCCTCACCAGCCGAGTGGACGCCCGGTTCCTGATCGGCTTCGCCTTCCTGATCCAGGCCCTGGCCCTGTGGAACTTCAGCCATCTCGACACGTCCATGAGTTTTCAGAACGTGGCGGTCGCCCGGATGTACCAGTCGGTGGGAATCCCCTTCCTGTTCGTGCCCCTGCAGTCGGTGGCCTATGTCGGCCTCGCCCCCACCGAGAGCAACCAAGCCTCGGCCCTGATGAACGTCTCTCGCAATCTTGGCGGCACGGTCGGCATCGCCCTGGTGGAAACCCTTCTCGCCCAGCGCAGCCAGTGGCATCAGTCGCGCCTCGTCGAGGGCCTCAATCCACTCAATCCGAACTATCGCGAGGTCATCTCCCGCATGACCCACGCGCTCGTCGGGAGCGGCCAAAACCCAGCCGCCGCGCCGGCGCTGGCGATCGGCGAGCTCTATCGGGCGATGGAGCGGCAGGCGACCATGCTCTCCTACGTCGATGTCTTCCACGTCCTGATGGTGATCGTCCTCGTCTCGATCCCGGTGCTCTTTTTCATGCGCGGCAACCTAGGCGCCGGACGCCGCGCGCCCGCGGCCGCCCCGTGAGGCGCGCAGGCTTCGGCCTTCTGGCCATAGGGGCAGGCCTGTGGGCCTGCACGGTGGGCCCCAATTACCGAGCGCCGAACATGTCTGTTCCGGCCCATTTTTCCGAGGCCGCCGCGTCCGGTCCAGCCTCCGAAGCCGAGCTCGCCCGCTGGTGGACGAGGTTCCACGATCCAGAGCTTTCGAGCCTCATCGGCCGGGCCCTCGCCTCAAGTCCCACTTTGGAGGCGGCCGCCTCGCGGATCCGCCAAGCTCGGTACGGACTCATCGAAGCGGCTTCTCGCGAATACCCCAGCGTGAGCGCAAACCTCACAGGCGTCACCCTCAATTCCAATCGCAAGGCTCCAGCCGGGCCGCCCTCTGGCGGCTTTGCGCTTCCCTCCCATCTCAACCTCTATTCCGCCGGCTTCGATGCGAGCTGGGAAGTCGATCTCTTCGGCGGGACCCGGCGCGCGGTGGAGGCCGCCAAGGCTGAGGTCGGAGAGACGGTGTGGGGCCGGCGCGACGGCGAGGTCGAGCTCGCCGCGGAGGTCGCCAGCGACTACCTCGCCCTGCGCGAGGTCCAGGCCCGCCTCGCCCTCGGACGGTCCGAGCTCGAGCGCGAAAAGGGCCTGTTCAGCCTGATCCAGGCGCGGAGGCGGGCTGGCTTCGTCACCAATCTAGACGTGAATCGCCAGGAGGGCTTGGTCTCGACCGCCGCCGCCCAGATCCCCCAGCTTCAAAGCGAGGCTTCAGCGCGCATCCACGCCCTGGGCGTGCTCCTCGGCGAAGCGCCGGAGGCCCTGACCCGCGAACTCACGCCTCCAAGCCTCTCGACGATGAATCTGCCGCCGCCGCCGCCCGAGCTTCCCGCCGGCCTCCCCTCGGAGCTTCTGCTCCGGCGGCCCGATCTCCGCCAGGCCGAGCGCGCGCTCGCCGCCGCCAACGCCGAAATCGGGGTCAGCGAGGCGGCGCTTTTTCCCAAGATCAACCGCATCGGCCTTGCGAGCTTCGCCGGCTCCTCGCTCTCCAGTCTCTTCAGCAGTCAGAACCTGAGCTCGATCGGCCTCGGCATGGCGAGCCAGCCGGTGTTCAACGCCGGCCGCGGACGGGCCGCCGTGGCTGCAGCCAAGGAGGCTCGCCTGCAGGCCGAGCTTACTTGGCGCAATGATGTCCTCGCCGCCCTGCGAGACGTCGAGGACGCCCTCGCCAAGGAGAACGGCGAGGCCGAACGGCGCACCGCCCTGCTCGCGGCGGTCCAGGCGACGAGGGGAAGCGAGGCGATCGCCGAGGATCAGTACAGGGTGGGCCTTATCACCTTCGTCAATGTCCTTTCCGCCGAGTTCGCCCGCCTTCAGGCCGAGGACCAGCTCGTCCAGAGCGACGCCGCAGCCGACCTCGACGAGGTCGCGCTCTACAAGGCGCTGGGGGGCGGCTGGTCGCGGTGAAGTCTCGGCCGAGGGGCCAAGGGCGTCGTTTCCATGATCGTCTGGTAGGCCCTCGCCTGACAGGCGCCCAGGAGGGTCGAGGGAACGACAAAGAGCATGGCGCTGACGAACCCCACGCCAAAGATGAGGGCCCCGGCGATGATCCGAGCGGCGAGGTCGGCGCGGGGCAGCGAGGCGACGGCGACCGCCGCCCTACCGAGCGCCACCGCCGCCACGCCGAGAACCAGGAGGAAAAAGGCGATCTGGAGAAAGACCAGGACATAGCTCGCAGAAAGGCGCCAGAAGCAGCGCTCGGTCAGCCGCCAGTAGCCCACGACGTGGAATCGTCCCTCGGCGAAGGTATGGACGGGCACGAGCGAGAGTCGCACGGCGATCCAGATCTCCAGCGCCAGGGTCGCCGCGGTCCCTCCCGCCACCGTCCAGCGGTCGAGGGCGGGGGCGAGGAAGAGCACCGGCTTGGAGAGGAGCCACAGGACGAGCGCCGGTCCGCTTCCGAACAGCACCACCAGGGCGAAGCCGACCGCCGTGATCACGGCCAACCGGCCCTCGTCCTGGCCCAGGCGAAAGAGGGCCCAGCCGTGCTCGTCCGGACGCATGACGGCTCGGAACACCGTCGCGGCGGTCATGATCCAAAGAACCAGGAGCGTCGGCACGACCAGGGGCCACAGGGGCCCGAAGCGCTCTACCAGGCCAAGCACGCCGCCGCCCCGGCGCATCACCGGCCCGGCCAAGCCGGCGGTGGCGAACTCTAGGACCCCCAGAACCACGAGGGCGAGGAGCCACACGAGGATCCAGCCGGCCACCGCCTTGGGCTCGCGTCGCATCACCGCCAGGCCCTCGAAGGCCCAGACGATCGGCGAGACGATGCTGGCGGGAAGTGGAATCCTCAGGGCTAGCGTCCCGATTCCGAGGTTCGATCCGACTGGGGCGAGCGCCGTTCGAACCTCGGAATCGAAAAGGACGCTAGCCGGTCAATTACACTCGCGTAGTTTGCGAATATGACGTTCGTCACGGGGCGCTCCCCCACGTGCAGACGAACCTCAAATTCACTACGCCAGAACCTCGGCCCCGTCGGCTGGAGCGAGCCGGGAGAAGGCGCGGGCCGCCGCCCCCCACTGGAGCGCCACGCGGAGACCCGCCAAGACCACGAGCATGATAGCCAGACAGACGACGGCGGGGAGAAGCGCCCCGATCCAGGCCATGGGCGCTCGGGCGAAGAAGGCGGTCGGATGGATGATCCCGGGGGTGAAGATCAGGGTGGCGATCAGGACCACGACCCCGACGATGCCCGCGGCGATGTCGAGAACAAGGAGCATGACCCAGACGAGAAGCATGGCCAGGAACATGCGCATTCCGTTGCCGCGGGTGAGCGTCCAGCCTTCGAAGAGCCGGAACCTGCGGTCGCGGAAACTCATCACTACGCCGGGGGAAAGGCGCGAGAAGATCCACAGCAAGGCGGCCGGGACCAGGGCCTGGGCGGCGAGGCGCAGCCACAGAGTTCCGGCGAGGGCCTGGGCGGGGAAGATCCCTGAGTGCATGAGCGCGCTGGCGCTCGCCAGGCTGGAGAACCCGAGGATCGCGAACGGCGTCATCACCAGCCAGGCGAGGAGCATCTCGATAATTCCGAAGACGAGGAGGGCGCCCAGCACCCACAGCTCCTGGCCGGAGAGTCTCATGAGACGAAGCGGGGCGGTGAGCGGCTCCAGCTCGGCGCGAATGGCGGCCGAGATCACCACCGTCCCCAGGATGATCGACCCGGCGATCAACAGCGCGGCCATCCCAAGGGCCCTGCCGACCAGTCCAAGGACCGCGCCGACGCGTACCGCGGCGGGATCGCGGGCGAGGATGACCGCGTCATGAACCACACCCCCTGCGAAGAGGAGGAGAACCAGGGCGATCCACCCGATCAGGACGAGGCCCCAGACAAGGACGCTCACCGGACGTTTGCGGATCAGATCGAAGCCAGCCATGGCGACTTCGGTGACGTCGAGGTTCGGCATCGCTCCCCCAAGCAGTTTTTGAGCGCCTGATCATAGCCTTTTCAGCGCCTTCCCGCCACGTCACACCCTTGACGCGATTGATCGAGCGGCGTTCGCTTCTGCTCCGAGGAGGATGGCATCATGTCCGAACAAACCAACGCCGCTCCGCCGCTCGCCGTGGGCCATGTCGCCCTGAGCGTAGCCGACCTCAAGGCCGCCAGCGCCTTTTACTCCGGGCTGGGCCTTCGGGTGTTCAGCCGCGAGGATGATCTCGCCATATTCGAGCTCAGGGGAGGCACCCATCTCCTCCTCCTGCCGCGCGAAGTGGAGGCTGAAGCGGCTGGCGGGGGCGTCGATCTGATGATCGCCGGAAAGACCCGCGCCGATCTGGAGGCGTTCCGCGATGAGGCCCGCCGCCGCGGCCTCGCCCTGCCACCGATCATCGAAGAGCGCCGTCACGGCCACTGGCGCGTCGAACTCGAAGATCCAGACGGCCATGCGGTGACGGTCTACACCAGCCACACCGGCGACCTGCCGATCTAAAGCGGCGGAGCCCTAGATCCGGCCCCTCAGCACGGCGGCGAGAAGACGAAGGCGCTTCTCCAGCCCCGAGGCGCGGCGGCCGGCGAGGCGCGGACGGACGAGGGCGGCGGGGGCGATGGCGGGAAACGCCGCTGCCGAAGCCAGAGGCGCGAGCCTCTGCGCGGCCGCGAACGCCGCTGCGAGCTTTAGGCCCTGCTCGATCCTGGAGAGCGCCCAGGCGGCCTGGGCCGCCGCCGCCGGTTCGATCGGAGATTGCGGATCGAGGATGAGGGAGGCGAGACGTCCCGCCGCCGCCCCGGCCTGGAAGGCGCTTTCCGCTCCGTCTGCGCCTTGGAGCGCGGCGATGCGAGGATCGGCGAGGGCCTCCAGGCCGGACCGGTCGAGCCGGCGGCGATGGATGGTGCGGGCGAGCGCCTGAAGCGTCGGGTGCGCGCGGGGCGGTGCGCCCTCGCAGATCTCGCCGGCCGCCTCGCGCCACCAGAGGAGTCGCATTTCACCGGCGAAGGGGTTGGCGGCGATCCTTGGGGCTCTTTCGAGCTCGGCATCGAAGGCGAGGACCGCGACGAGATCCGTCCTTGCCTTCCGATCGCGAACGAAGCGGCTGGCGAGCCAGCGATCGGGATCACGCCGGCGGACTTCACCGTCCAGGGCGCGTTCAGAGGACGAGGAAGCTGCCTCTGCGATTAGGAGGCGCCGTGGACAGCGCGTGTGCTGCTTTTCCCCGCCGCGAGCTTGGTCGCCTCGCCGCCGGAAAAGGCGAGCTCCGCCTTAGGCCAAGCGCCCAGCGCCGGCGTCAACCGCCGCCGTGGAAGAGGGTGGCGAACATCGCCATGGAGGTCAGCATCGGCAGCGAGAGGAGGGTGTTGATGCGCGAAGCCGCGCCTGCCCATTTGGCCGCCTGGGCCTTGCGTTCATCGCTCGCCTCTCTGAGGCCGAGAAGGATCTTCTGGTTCGGCCAGATGATCGCCCAGACGTTGAGGAACATGATGATGGCCAGATAGATCCCCACGCCCATCAGGAGGAAACCGCCATCCATTGGGCTGGGCGCTCCTCCCAGCCCGAAACTGAAGACCTTGCCGGCGTAGGCGAAATTCTCGCCGTTGAACTGCTCGAGCAAGGCGATCCCGACCCCGGCCAGCACCGTGAAGAGGGCCGACCATCGGAACCAAAAGAGGGCTTCGGGCGTGATGTACCTGCTGATCGCCGGCTTCAGCTCGGCCGGGATGTCTGGCATCTTCCGGGTCTGGACGAAGTTGAAATAATAGAGAAGCCCGATCCACAGGATGCCGAAGATCACGTGCATCCACCGGAAGACGGCCTCGAAGTAAGTCTGGTCCGGCCCACCGGGATAAATCACCGAGAAGCCGATCAGCATGCCGATCGCCAGCAGGACGCCCACGACCATGGTGTTGCGGAAGTTCGCGAGAAACGCAGCCACGATTTACCCCCATCAAAACACAGCCAACGTCTAGGCTTAGCGCCGACTCCGCCGTTTTGGCAATGGCCGGCGATTTCGCGGGCTCTCTCCTACGGCTCCGCTAAGGTTTGGCGAGGTGGTGCTCGATCGGCTGGGCGGCCTCGTCTTCCCTCTTGACGCCCCACAGCAGCACGATCGGCGAGGCGATGTAGATCGACGAATAGGTGCCGATGACGATCCCGAAGAGGAGGACGATGGAGAGCGGGCGGAGCGACTCCCCCCCGAAGATCGCCAATCCGGACAGGGCCAGGAGAGCGGTGAGGCCGGTGATCACGGTGCGTGAGAGGGTCTCGTTTACCGAAAGATCGATGAGGTCGCGAAGGCTCATGCGCTTGTACTTGCGCCGGTTCTCCCTGAGGCGGTCGAACACCACGACCGTGTCGTTCATCGAATAGCCGATGATGGTGAGGAGCGCGGCGATGAGATTGAGGCTGAATTCCAGGCGCAGAAGGAGGATCAGGCCGAACGAGAGGGTGACGTCGTGGAAGAGTGCGGCCACCGCGCCCAAGCCGAACTGCAACTCGAAGCGGAACCAGATGTAGAGCAGCATCAGGCCGATGGCGGCTAGCAGCGCGCTCGCCCCCTTGATCTTGAGCTCGCTCGAGACTTCCGGGCCCACTTCGTCGGTGCGCGAGAAGGAAACCTGGCCGAGCGCCTTGGTGATGGCGTCCTTCACCCTTGTCGCGGTGGCGTCCGGCGAGGCGCCCTTCGGGGTCTGGAACCGAACCACCGCGTCGTCCGGCTTGCCGAAAGTCTGGACCTGGACATCACCGAGGCCGAGGCCGGCGGCGGCCCCGCGGACGGCTCCCAGATTGACCGGCCTCGCGCCGGTGTTGAGCTCGATGACCGTCCCGCCCTTGAAGTCGATGCCGAGGTTGAGCCCCGGATAGAAGAATCCGACGATGGTGGCGAGGATGCCGATGATCGAAAGAGTGGCGAAGATCCGAGCGAAGCGGACGAACGGAAAGTGAGTCTGCTTGGGCAGGATCTTGATGAGAGGCCACTTCATGGGCGCCCTCACTCGATCGGAATCTTGGTTCGCCGGGCGGCGCGGAACCACCAGCCGATCAGGACCTGGGTGATCAGGACGGCGGTGAAGACCGAGCTGATCACCCCGATGAAGAGCGTCCAGGCAAAGCCCTTCACCGGCCCGGAGCCGAACTGGAACATGATGAGCGCCGCCACCAGGGTGGTGACATTGGCGTCGATGATGGTGGTGAGGGCCCGCTTGAAGCCGGCGTCGGCGGCGCTCATCGGCGGGCGCCCTCCCCGCACCTCATCGCGCATGCGCTCATAGATGAGGACGTTGGCGTCCACCGCCACGGCGAGCGTGAGGACGAGGCCGGCGATGCCGGGGAGGGTCAGGGTCGCCTGAGTGAGGCTCATCGCGCCCACGATCAGCAGCCCGTTCACGACGAGCGCGATGGCTGCGAAGACCCCGAAGAGGCCGTAGGCCAGCATGATGAAGGCGAAGATGAGCGCCGCGCCGGTGAGGATCGAGGTCTTGCCGGCCTTGACGGCGTCGGCGCCGAGTTCGGCCCCCACGGTATGCTGGGCGACGATAGTGAGCGGGGCGGGAAGAGCGCCGGATTTGAGGAGCACCGCGAGGTCGTGGGCCGATTGTTCGGTGAAGTTGCCGGTGATCTCTCCGTTGCCGCCGGTGATTGCGGTCTGGATCTTGGGGGCCGAGATGATCCGCCCGTCGAGCACGATGGCGAAGGGCTTGCCGATGTTTCCGCTGGTCACTTCGGCGAAACGCCGGGTGCCCTCGCCGTTGAAGCTGAAGGCGACCGAGGGATTGCCGTCCTGGTCGTGGCTGCCGCTGGCGCCGGTCAACATTTCGCCAGTCACCACCGCCCGGCGCTTGACCACATAGAAGGGCGAGAAGCCGTCATCGCTCGGAAGGACCTGGTCGTCGGGAGGGACGTGTCCAGCCTGGATGTCCGACGTAGCGACGTCAGTGTCGACCATCTGGAAGGTGAGCTTGGCGGTCTTGCCGATGACCTCCTTGAGACGTTCCGGATCGCTTTCGCCGGGCGCCTCGATGACGATCCGGTTGGAGCCCTGCTGGGTGATGATCGGCTCCTTGGTCCCCAGGGCGTCGATCCGCTTGCGGATGATCTCGATCGAGCGGCTGACCGCGTCGGCGGCTTCCGCCTGGGCGGCCTGGGGAGCGAGGCTGACGGTGATGGTCTGGTTGGGCCCGGTCCTCACCACAACGTCGCGGCCGCCCGACAGGAGCTGCTCGCCGAGCTGGTCCTTCAGAAGATTGTAGGCGGTCTGGACCTGGCTCGGATCGGTGATCGTCACCTTGACCTGTCCCCCGGCGAGGCCAAGGCCAGTGAAGAGGATCTGCTCACTTCGCAGCTTGGTGCGGATGTCCTCGGTGATGTTGGTGAGCCGCTCCTTGCGCAAGGTGGCGATGTCCACCTCTTCGAGCAGATAGGAGCCGCCCTGCAGATCGAGGCCGAGATTCAGCCGCTGATTGGGCATCCATGACGGCAGGGTCCCGGCCGGGACGAGATTGGGGAGGGTGAAGAGGATCCCGAAGATCGCCGAGACGAGGACCAGGATGATCTTCCAGCGCGTAAGGGCGAGCATTTCGGAGGGACTCTGACCGGCCTCAGCTCTTCTTGGTTTCGCCGGCCTTCTTGGTCTCGTTGGCCGCCGCCGGCTCACCTCGGGCGCGGACCTCCGAGACCATGGACTTGATCACCTTCACTGTGACGTTCTGAGATATCTCGACCCCCACTTCGGCCTCCTCGACGCGCACCACCTTTCCGATGAGGCCGCTGGCCAGGACGACGACGTCCCCTCGGCGGATGGCGCCGATCCGCGCCGCATGCTCGCGCGCCCGCCGCTGCTGAGGGCGCATGATCATGAAGTAAAAGAGGCCGATGAAGACGACGAGCGGCAGGGCGAGCTGCACGAGCCCGCCCGATCCGCCGAATAGTCCTCCCGACGCGGCGGCCTGGGCGAGGCCGATTGAGAAGTCCATCTGATCTCCGAAAGGAAGTCGAGAAGGCGCGCCAGCGCGCCCCTCCTCTTACGGCGCGCGGAAGCTAGGCGTTCGCCCCGTCTTTTGCAATCAGCGCTCAGCGCATTTCCCGGCGAAGCCGGATCGCATCGCCTAGAAGGAAGTGCACCGGATTCAAGATCTTGAGCGCATCCTTGTCGCAAAGGTATTTCCTACTTTTGCGGGATGCGCTCCTGGCCCTTACAAGCCGAGCCGATGGCGACCAGAAAGGCCCGTTCCGCCGACTCGCGCGCCCGTGTCGCCTCGGCGCGCGCCCTGACGCCAGCACACGCCCTGGCGCGGATCGCGGAGGCGCTCGAGCGCCTCGTCCCCGCCCCATCGCCCTCGCCGCCTTTCGCGGGCGCGAGGCTCTTCCGTCATGTACCGGGACCGGGTTCGGCCGCAGGGCGCTTCATCGCCGCGCCGGATTTCGCCCTGCCGCTTGATCTCCTCCTCGGGATCGAACGTCAAAAGCGCCTGATGGTCGAGAATCTGCGCCGATTCGCCGCCGGCCACGGTACCAACCACGTCCTGCTTTGGGGCGTGCGTGGGGCCGGCAAGAGCTCGCTCGCCAAGTCGGCGTTCATGGCCGCCGCGGCCGGGGCGGACGCCCTACGCCTTGTGGAGGTCGATCGCGACGAGACCGCCGCTCTGCCGGACCTCTTCGAGCAGCTTCGCCCCCTTCCCTTCCGCTTCGTGGTCCTCTGCGACGATCTTTCCTTCGAAGGCGGGGCGGTGGCGGCCAAGGCGCTCAAGTCGGCCCTGGAGGGCGGCGTCGCTGGTCCGCCGGAGAATGTCCTTTTCATAGCCACATCCAATCGCCGCCATCTCGTCCATCGAGACGTCGGCGAGGATCATGGCCCCCTCGTCGCTCAGGAGGATGCCGAAGAGGCGGTAAGTCTGTCGGATCGATTCGGCTTGTGGGTCGGCTTCCCACCGATGGACCAGGAGACTTTCCTCGCCGCCTGCCGGGCCTATGCCACTCGCCTCGGCCTCGCCGTTTCGGATCTGGATGCCCGCGCTCTCGCCTGGGCGGCGCAACGCGGTGCGCGCTCGGGGCGCGTCGCCTGGCAGTTCATCCGCGACCTCGCCGGCGAGTTCGGCCGACGCGCGGACTACTGAGGCGATCCTCCTCCTATCTGCGGGCTATTTCGGCAGGACCAGCAGGGGGTTGATCGGCATTGCGCGGTCGGCGGGACTGGCGGCGTAGCGCACTTCGAAGTGCAGCTGGGGCTGGCCCACGCCTCCGGACTCTCCCACCTGGCCGATCTCCTCGCCCTGGGCGACCTCCTGGCGCATGTGCACCTCGACGGTCTCCAGATGAGCGTAGGCGGTGACCCAGCCGTCGGCATGCTTGATGAGGACGAGATTGCCGAATCCCGGCACCTGGTCGCCGGCGTAGACCACCTGACCGGCGGCGGCGGCGCGCACTACCGATCCGAGCGGGGAGGAAAGATCGACCCCATCATTCCGGCGCCCCTCGCCCTTCACTCCAAACGAGGAGATCACCTCTCCGCGCACCGGCCAGATGAACCGCCCTCGGGCGAGGGAGAGCACCTGGTTCACCGATTCGGTCGGCGCGGCCTGGGGCGGCCCAGGCGCACGATAGACCGGGGCCCGATAGACCGGAGGACGATAGACCGGCGAGGGCGGCGGAGCATAGGCGTAGGTCTGCGGCGAACGGTAGGGGGCGGCAGGCGGGCTCGGCGCAGCGTAGGACCGGCGTCCCTCGGCCGCCGCCTCGCTCCGGGGATGATAGACCCCGCCCTGCGGAGTGGGCGACGAGGTGCTGGAGGCGGTTTGGGGATAGGCCGGAGCGGGCGCGCGATACACCGGCGCAGGCGCCCGATAGGCCGGAGCGGACGGGCGATAGACCGGCGCGGGTGCGCGAGAGGTCGGAGCGGACGGGCGATAGACCGGCGCGGGTGCGCGAGAGGTCGGAGCGGATGCGCGATAGGCCGGGGGCGTTGCGTAGGCGTAGCGCTGCGGCGCGGCCGCCCGTGTGGCTGGAGCCGGCGCGGCGGCGTGGGCGTAGCGCCGCGGCGAGGGCTCGAGGATGGTCCTCCGCTCCATCACCGTGGAGACCACCTTCTCTCGCGAAGGCCCGAGGTCGTGGAAATCGGCCGGCAGCGCGATCTCTTCGCCGGCGGAAAGTCGGCTTCGCTCGGTAAGATCATTGAGCGAGGCGAGATCGGAGAGGCCGACATCGAACCGCCTGGCCACCGCGGCCAGGGTATCGCCGCTCTTGACCTCGTAAGCCTTCTCCACCGGCACCTTGAGATGCTGGCCCGGATGCAAGCGATAGGGAGCCCTTAGGTGGTTCGCCCGGACAATCACCTCCCGTGTGGTTCCAAGAGCCCGGGCGATGAGATCAACATGATCGTGCCGCTCCACCACATAGTCGCGATACATGCCGCGGGCCGCGACGATGCGCCCGCCGGCAACCTCGCGCCATGTGGTCCTGCGCACCGGCGTGTCCACCGTCACGTAGCGCGGCGGCGGCGGAACGGTTTCGGCCGGGCGGAGGGCCGGAGCCGCGGCATAGGGCGTCTCGGCCGGCGGCGGCGCGTAGCGGGCCTGGGGCTGAGCGGCTGGCGGCTGACCGGGCTGGACCGGTGGCTCGCTCGCGGGCGCCGTGGGCGTTTGGCTCGGCGCCGCCTGGGCGCCCACCGGCGGCAGGGTGGAGCTTCGGACCGGCCCCTCGGAAGGAGGCGGAGCATAGGCCGGCCGGGCCGAAGCGGGCGCGGGAGTGGCCGGCGCGGTGGGCGCACTCGGGGCGGCCGCCGGCTGGTTGATCGGATATTGCGGGCGCACGGCAGGCGGGGGTTTGTAGCCGGGCCTGACCGGGTAGTTCGGCGTCGTCTCGCAGGCGGCCAGGCAGACGGCGAACAGTCCGAGCGCGATTCCCGCCAGGGCCTTCTTCATCGCCGAGCCTCCAAGGCCGATCCCACAAAAACGGGAAAGTCCTTGGTGATCCGGCCGCGACCTGAATCTCGAGTCTCGCGCATGCGCCTTCAGGTGAAGCGATTCCCCCTCGCCGCGAAAGTCCGACGAGACGCCCCTATCCCTTTTGGGCTGAAGGTGAATCATCGGTTAAGGCCCCCACGCAAAACCCGGCCTCGCCTCACTTCAGAGCTCGCGCGCGACACCGTCCAGAAGTGGAACGAACCGCACCTCGCACAAGACCTCCTGGGCGAAACCGCCCTTGCCGTCGCCGTCGTAGCGGCGGAGTTCCTGAACGGGTCCCTTGCCCACCGGCGCGACGAGCACGCCCGAAGGCTTGAGCTGAGCCAGGAGGGTCTTGGGCTCGGAGGGCGCCGCCGCCGTGACCAGAATGCGGTCAAACGGCGCCTGCTCGGGCCAGCCTTTCGCCCCGTCCCCGAACTTCGTGACGATGTTGGTGAGACCCAGGAGTCGGAACCTTTCCTCGGCCTCGCCCAATAGGGTGCGGTACCGCTCCACCGTGTAGACCAGCCTCGCCAAGCGGGCCAGGATGGCGGTCTGGTAGCCCGAGCCGGCGCCGATCTCGAGGACGCGCGCCCGCGGTTCCAGGGTGAGGGCCTGGGTCATCAGGCCCACGATGTAGGGCTGGCTGATGGTCTGGCCGCAGGCGATCGGAAGGGGGCTGTCCTCCCACGCCCGCTCCTTGAAGAGGTCCGGAGTGAAAAGATCGCGCGGGGTGCGCTCGATCGCCGCAACCACCGCCGGTTCGGTGACGCCTTGGGAGCGAAGGGAAAGGACCAGGCGAGCGCGCTGGGTCTCTTCGGCCGAAGGCGTCTTGGGCCGCTTCATGAGGAGGCGACCTCCAGTTTCGGCGGTGGGCCGCCGACCTTCCCCTTGAGGGTCCGCACCGTCTCGCGGTGGGTGAGGTCGATGTGCAGCGGGGTCACCGAGATCCTGCCTTCATAGGCGGCTCGAAGGTCCGTGCCCTCGCCAGGCCGCGATGGAAGACTGTGATAGCCGAGCCAATAGTAGTCGCGCCCGCGAAGGTCGGTGCGCTTGTCGGCATAGCGGGTGTGAGCATCGCGAAAGCCCTGCTTCGTCACCTCCACCGACTCGATCTCGCGCGCCGGCCGGGCCGGGAAATTGACGTTGAGCACCACCTTCTGGGGCCATCCCACCTCGACGAGCCGGGCGATGAGACCGGGCCCGAAGACCTCCGCTGCCTCGAATGGATCGGCCGTGTCCCTCGAACCGAACATCTGGGAGACGGCGATGGCCGGGACCCCCATGGCCATTCCTTCGATCGCCCCGGCCACCGTGCCGCTCAAGGTCACATCCTCGGCGGCGTTGAGGCCGCGGTTGACCCCGGAAAGCACCAGATCGGGCCGCTCGCCCCCCATGAGCACCTGGATGGCGAGCATGACGCAGTCGGTGGGCGTCCCCTGAACCGCGAAGCGGCGCTCCCCGACCGTGCGTACCCGGAGCGGCTCGTTCAGGGTGAGCGAGCGCGAGGCTCCCGAACGCTCCCATTCCGGCGCGCAGATGAAGACCTCCTCGGCCAGAGCGCGGGCGATGCGCTCGGCCACCGCCAGACCTTCGGCGTGGATCCCGTCGTCGTTGGTGACGAGGATCCTCACGCCGGACCGCCGATGCGGTAGGTCCCGCGCATGTACGGATGCAGGGCCTGGGGAACGGCGATGGCCCCAGCCTCGTCCTGATGGTTCTCCATCACCGCCACCAGGGTGCGCCCCACCGCCAGGGCCGAGCCGTTGAGTGTGTGGAGGAACCTCGTTCCTTTGCCGCCTGCGGGGCCGCCTTCCCCGCGAAAGCGGGCGTCCATGCGCCTGGCCTGGAAGTCGCGGCAATTGGAACAGGAGCTGATCTCGCGATAGCGGCCCTGGGACGGGAGCCAGACTTCGATGTCGTAGGTCTTGGCGGCCGAAAATCCCATGTCGCCGGCGCAGAGGAGCACGGTTCGGAAAGGAAGCTCGAGCCTCTTGAGCACCGTCTCGGCCGTCTCGGTCATCCGCTCGAGCTCGTCCCCCGACTCCTCCGGCTTGGTGATCGAGACGATCTCCACCTTCTCGAACTGGTGCATGCGGATCATGCCGCGCGTGTCCTTGCCCGAGGCGCCGGCCTCGGAGCGGAAGCAGGGGCTCAGGGCCGCCAGACGCAACGGAAGCCTCTCCTCGGCGAGAACCTGCGCGCGCACCATGTTGGCGAGGGGAACCTCGGCGGTGGGGATGAGCCAGCGCTCGTCGGTGGTGGCGAAGAGGTCGGCGGCGAACTTGGGGAGCTGACCGGTTCCGAAAAGAGCGGCCTCGCGCACCAGAAGCGGCGGGGCGATCTCTTCGTAGCCCATCTCGCCGGTCGCCTGATCGAGCATGTACTGGCCGAGCGCCCGATGGAGCCGCGCCAGGGCGCCGCGGAGCGCCACGAAGCGCGATCCGCTCATCGCCGCGGCGGCTTCGAAATCCATCAAGCCGAGCGCCGCGCCAAGGTCCACGTGGTCGCGAGGAGAGGCCAGGGCCGGCGGCTCGCCCCAGCGCCGCACCTCCAGATTGCCTCTCTCGTCATCCCCCTTGGGAACGTCGCGGTCGGGGATGTTCGGAAGCTCCGCCAGCAGGCCCTGGAGCTCGCCGGAGAGCCGGCTCTCCTCGCCCGATTGGCGGGCCATTTCGACCTTGAGCTCGTCGATCCGGCCAAGGAGATCCCCGGAGTCCTCGTCTTTCGCCTTCGCCTCGCCGATCCGGCGCGAGATCGCGTTGCGCTCGCCTTGGGCGGCCTGGAGCGCGGTCTGGGCGGCGCGCAAGTCGCGATCCAGGGCGAGGATCTCGGCGGTCTTGGCGGCGAGGCCACGCGACGCCCAGCCCCGATCGAAGCGGCCGGGATCGTCGCGGATCGCCCTGATCTCGTGCATGTGAGGAGGCCCGCCTCTTAAGATTAAGAGGAGCGCTCCCCTTAAGGCGCGTCGGGAGCCACGCCAAGGCCGCCCGCGACCAGCGGGCCGGCCCGATCCTCCGCCTCCTCGCGCCTGCGTCGGCGCCGCTCGATCAGGGCCACGCACCAGATGCTCGCCTCGTAGAGGAGGCAGATGGGAAGGGCGAGCGAGGTCATGCTGATCGGATCGGGAGGGGTCAGCACCGCGGCGACGACGAAGATGCCCAAAATGGCGTAGCGCCTCCCGCTCTTCAGCAGCTTGGCCGAGACCAGGCCCGCCACGCCCAGGATGGAGAGCACCACTGGAAGCTGAAAACAAAGGCCAAAGGCGATGACGAGGGTGGTGACGAGCGAAAGATAGTCGGAGACCTTGGGCAGCATCTGGACCGAGATCGGTCCCATCCCGGTGATCTGCTGGTGGAGCGAGAACCACAGGACGAAGGGCAGCATCACGAAGTAGACGAGGGCCGCGCCCATCACGAAGAGCACCGGTGAGGCGATCAGGAACGGCAGAAAGGCCTTCCTCTCGCGGCGGTAGAGTCCGGGGGCGACGAAGCGGTAGAGCTGGAAGGCGAGGACCGGGAAGCTCACGATCACCGCCCCAAAGGCGGCGAGCTTGACCTTGGTGAAGAAGAACTCCAGCGGAGCGGTGAAGACCAGGCGCAGGGTCTCGGTCCCGGGCGGCGCCGCTCGCGCCCCGATCAGGGTGAGAAGCAGGGCGAAGGGTCCGTGATGGCCATGGTCGGCTTTGGCCGCCGCCATCAGGCCGGCGCCGACTTCGAAGGGGTGCAGCAGGAAGAGATAGATCCGGCTCGAGAACGCGAAACAGAGGATGAAGCTCAGAGCCACGGCGACCGCGCAGATGATCAGCCGGCGGCGAAGCTCGACGAGGTGATCCAGCAGAGGCGCGCGCGAGGCCTCGATCTCCGATTCGTCGTCTTCGGCGAGGCTCATGGCTGCTCGATAGGCTTCATTGAGACCTCTGGCGGCTCTTGGCCGCGGACCCGGCGCCGCTGCGGGGCTTGCGAGCGCGCCGAACCGGCTTTGCGCCTTCGACGTGCGGCGTCGCCTCGGCGGCCGCGACGGCCGACACGGGCTCGACCGGCGCGGCGGCGAGCTCCGGCTCAACGGAAGGCGCCATCAGCGCCGGAGCGACGTACTCCGGCGCAGCAAGCGCCGCATCGAGCGGCGGATGCAGTGGGGTGACGCTCGCGCCCAGGCCATGGCCCTTCAGGGTCTCGCCGATCTCGGCGAAAGCCCGGCGAATCTCGCCGGCGCCCACAACATGATCGAGAGGCCGGGACGAGCGAAGCGCCGCCACCTCCGCGCGCAGTTCGTCGAGCTCGCTCTGGCGAGCCATCTCATCGAAGCTGGCCCGAAACTCGGCGGCCATGGCGCGCATCTTGGCGACGAACTGGCCGACCTTGCGCATCAGGATGGGAAGATCCTTGGGACCGACGACGATGAGCGCCACGACGCCCACGATCACCAGATCGAGGATGCGGCCTTCAGGGAACATCGGCTTCGCCTAGGGTTGAATGGGGCGCAGCGCCATCGCTTTTTTGCGCGGGCCTTCAGCGGACGACGGGGTCTTTTTCCGGCTCGGGGCTCGGCAATGGCTGGGGGGGAACGACGCTCTGGGCCGGCGGCGTCTCGTCGCCCTTCAGTCCTTCCTTGAACGCCCGGATCCCCTTGGCCGCATCCCCCATCAGACCGGAGATCTTCCCTCGCCCCCCAAAGAGCAGGGCCAAGACGACGACGATGATGATGATATGCCAGGGGCTCAAACCACCCATGGGATTCTCCTCTTTACAGGCGGGCGACCGGCCGCGCGACCGGTGCGTCCTTCACTTAGCCGGCCCGCCCTCAAGCCTTGGGAGCCCTCAGACTCCCACTCACCGGCGGCGCCAATATAGGCCCTCGCCGCCCAAGGCGCGAGGGAGCGTTCCGCCGCGGCCGATCCGAGCGGCCCCCTGTTCGCTCCCCGCGAGATGAATGACGATCTTGTCTGGTCGTCTCGAAGGTTCGCCATGCCCGTCTTCAACGTCACCGAAGCCACGACCCGCGCCCTGATAGACAAGGCGCTCGCCGGGGTTCGGCTGTTGGTGTCGAACCAAGGCGCGGCTCTGCTCGCTTGGAGGGCTGGATGTGCGGGCGTTCGGGCGCCGGGTCGAGACACTTCAGCAATTAATTCCACCTCTTAGACAACTGCACTGAGCGCTGAACTGAAGCTCGTTTCGGCTTGTACGTGCTCATTTCGGCTCCCAGGCGCTCGGAGCGGCTCGCCCTTGCTCGGATTTGCTCGCTTTCGCTCGGAGCGGCTCGGGATCGCTGCGCCTCGGCTCGCCGGCGGTCCCGCCTCTGTCGCGGCCGACCACCGCCTCGGTCATCCAGGAACGCCGGCTGGACTTGTGTGCATGGGTGGCCGGGACTTTCGCCCGGCCATGACGGTTGTGAAAGGTTGGGCGAGCGATTGACGCCAGAATCTCGCTTGAGGGGCATGCGCGCATCGCGACCTCGACGCCGAGACGGGCGATTTCCTGTGAGATTTCCCTAGCGTCGGGCGAGAAACGAAGGCGAGATTCGGAGTCTCGTTTTGTCTCGTTTTGTCTCGCTTCGTCTCATTCGGCGCCCCTGGAATCTCGGATCGGCTCCGAAAATCTCGCTGGGTCTCGGAATGGCTGGGGCGAGTCTCGCAGGCAGGGCTGGGATCGATTGACCAGGACATCAGGGGCACGGCGGGCGACGCCCTCCTTCGGCGGCGGCGCTTGCAATATGAGAAGTCTACGCTGGGAATTATCCCTTTGACATAGTAGCTTCCACGGTTAGTATGTGGTAGACAGGCCGGCGCTACTTATCAATTAGGAAAGAGACGGAGTTCAGTCATGCGCACGGCCAACGGTGACGGGGCGCCTAAAGTGACGCAGGAAATGACGGCGGCCGCGATTCCTATCTTGGATGAGGCTTCCGCTTGCGGCGGCCTCGATCCTTATTCGCTTGCGCCGATGGTTTATATTGCCATGGATCGCGCACGGAAAAGGCAAGACGGCCGTCGTCTTTGCCATCTTCAACAAAACACGAAAGTCCTAAAATAATTTTTGCGCAGTCAATGGTTGCGTCTGACAGCGTGTGTTCCTCTATATGCATTTCTCTTATCGCCATGTCGCTTAGGACATAGCTACGGTTGGTCGTGATTGGCGGAGTAGCGCTCAAATCTATGCCATAATGGACCAAGTTGTTACGCAAGTTCGAGAGAGTGGAGAACTGGACCAACAATTTGTTCAGCTCTTCCGGAAGGGCGTTCTTTCGCGCCTCGAAGCACCGCCGAATCAAGGTGCTCCCCTCCGCGGCCCGGACGCCAGAGAAGACGGCCAAGGCGGTGCGCTCGTCCACACCGACGATGTGTCGAAGAGCGTTCTTAAGCATGGCCTCCGCCAAAGCGAAGAGAGAGACGAAGCGACCAAATTCGGCTAGATAGCGTTCGCGCTTCTCAAAGCGAGCCCGATCTTCGTCCATGCCTGATAAGCCCCCTCCCGATCCTGATCCCGACGCTTGGCGTCGTTTTGAGCGCGCTGTGGATGTGGCGCTTCATACGCCGCCGAAACACCGGGAGTCGAAGGCGAAGCCACCAGTTGAGCCTAAGCCGAAGTGATCGTTGGCCGCTCGCCCAGGCGGCTAAGTTGGCATCCTCGGGGAAGCGGAAGTCCGGGATGACAACAATGGTTCGGGTTATCATCGCGGCGATCATAGCCGCAGCAGCGATATTCAAAGTCGCGGACGCGGCGACGCTTGCACAGCGATATACGCGACTCTCATGCGCAATCGTATATCTCCACACCGACAAGGAGGGGGGCACCGGCTTCTTCATCGATGCTGCCGGGCACGTGGCAACCGCTGCGCACGTGGCGCTCGATCGGTCCATTTCCGGCAGCCCACAAAAATATACGGCGACGCTTAAGGACGGCCTAATGTTGCATTTGCCGAGCGGCAACGACTATCCGATGCCGCCCCAAATACTAACGGAAAAGCAGGTCGCGCTCTCTCATCGAGATATTGTTATCTTGAGCACTGGGATTCCCAGCAGCTGCTTTATACCGGTTCTTAGTCATGCGAGACTTCCGATTGGCGAGCATGTTATAGCAATTGGATATCCGGCCACGGCCCATTCTGGTCTGGCGCCGGAAATCACCCTTTTCGACGGATTCATCAGCTCGCGTTATTCGGGCACGCACGCAGTAGCAAACATTATTGACAGGCCGGGCTACTCCACAACCGAGAATTTCGACGTGCTTAGGCTTCAGATGCCTGTCACGCCCGGCGCTTCCGGCTCCCCGGTCATAGACGACAATGGCAGCGCCGTCGCCATTGTTATAGAAACGCCAGTTCCTGAGTTAGGTGACATTAATGCGCTGATTCAAGGCGAGATATTTCGAAAGCCAGCCGGGACGGCGTTGATAATGGGTATGAACCTTAACAAAATACTTGCTGAGTACATATTTCTTTCGCAGACTTATGTGTCTTCCGGCTCCGGCTTGGCCGTCCCACTTTCCTACCTGTCGAAGCGCTAGCTGGGCTTGTTGTTGTATACGCACCGAAAATCGCTGTTAGGAGAGCTGGGGTGGGCGCATTTCTATGGGGGCCGAGAAAAACAATAGCGCACGCGCATAAGATGACCACGTTTCCTGTCGCCATAGCGGTTCACCTCGTGTAGAAGTTTCCACACGAGCGGCCACGCTCAATGCTGCGACTCGTCGGCGTTTGCACCGCCGCCGGTCGGCCCAAAGTCTAGGCTGAGTTGCAGCGGCTCGACAACCGCTGAGCTGATTCCTAATGCGCGCCTGCTGCTGATCGAACGTTTAGGCCTGGGCGCTCCTTTCGGCCCGACCAATCCGCCGATAAGTGAGGCGCTTGCCGACTACGCCAGGGACCGATGCGGTGAAGCGCTCGAAATCCGTGAAGCCGAGCGCCGTGCGCGTGTTGTAGCGATAGTCGAACTCGCCGACGTAGCGCTTCAAATGCTGGGCCGAGACGTGATGGAAGGTCCCGAAGATGCCGCGCTTCAGGATGGAGAAATAGCCTTCGACGGTATTGGTCGAGGTCGCGCCGCGCACGTATTCGCCGATCGAGTGGTTGACCGCCGAGTGAGCGGCGAAATGTCGGTCCAAGGTCGAATATCCGCGCCACTGGTCGGTCATGACGTGCGTATCGGCGTGGATTTGCGCGGTGAGCGTGCTGCGCAGGTTGCTGGAATGAACGTCGGGCATGTGGAAGGAGCGCACACGGCCGCCACGCTCGACCAGGGCCACGACCGGCTCCTTGTCGTAGATGGTGGCCCTGCGCCAGCCGATACGCTTGTCGGCGTGCTTGTTCCTCTCCTTCCCGCCCACATAGGTCTCGTCGGCTTCGACGATCTTGCCGGAACCGCCGAGAAGGCCGGGATCGGTTTCGCGGAGGCTTTCGCGGATGCGATGGCAGAGAAACCAGCTCGTCTTGTAGGTCAGGCCGAGCATGCGGCTAATCTGAAGGGCGCTCATGCCCTTCTTCGACGCCATCATGAGATGCGTGGCGGCGAGCCATTTATGGAGCGGAACGTGCGAGCGCTCATAGAGCGTCCCGACCGTGACCGTGAAGGGCTCGCGACAGGCGTTGCACTGGTAGAGGCCGAGGCGATGACTCTTGCCGTTCATGAGCGTCGCCTGATCGATGACGCCGCAATGGGGGCAGACCGGACCATCGGGCCACAGGCGAGCCTCTAGCCACGCTCGAGCCTTCTCCTCATCGTGGAAGATCGGATTGCTGAAATCGTTGTCGCGCATGGCCGGGCTCCGTTGAGCCGCATACTACCACTCGCGCTTACTATGTCAAAGGGATAATTCCCCTACGCTCTATGTCAATATGCAAAGTCGATGAGCTTGTCGGCCGCCGTATAGCTCGTGGTTCCCGTCGTCGCTCCGGTCCAGGCGTATGCGGAGTTAGAGAGTGTCTTGGAAAGCTCCCGGCCGGCGTCGTCGTACGCTTAGGTGAGCATCACGTCGTTCTGGGCATAGTTCCGACAAAGCGTATCATCGCCGCTGCCCATTGGGCGGGATTGGCTCTCATCTAGCTCGGGGCGATCTACGCGGTCTGTCGCCGCGCCAAACCTCATGTACTCAAGTTCGTCATCCGCGTCTTCGTCGCCAATCCCGTTATAGCCCTGCTGCCAGTCGTTGGGATCGATCACCCCATGGCTCTGGGTGATGTAGACGAACCGCATCCCGCCCAGCTCGTCCCCCCGGGCCCGGGCTGCGCCCGGCCCGAGAGCAGGCTACATAGTTCGACCCTGCCCGGCCACCAGGCGAAGGTTTCGGAGTTCTGCTGGATGGGCGAACCGACCCCCAGGGCCTCGGTCAGCTGCTGGCCGGCGAGATCCCACGTCTTGCCGCTCATCCGACCCGAGGCGTCGAGCGTCGCGAGAGCGCGGTCGAGTGGAGCAGGGGCGCTTCCCTCGCCACCCACCCCTCACCCCTCCGCCAGGAAGTCCTCGACGAAGGTCGGCGCGTCATCCTCGGTCTCGGCAAGCGGCTCTTCCGCCGAGAGGGCGCGCAGCGGATCGGGGATCTCGAAGGCTGCGGAGGCCGCAGGATCGAAAAGGCCGGCGGCCTTCATCTCCGCGGCGCCGGGAAGATCGGAAAGCGAGGCCAGGCCGTAATGCTCCAGGAAAGCCTCGGTGGTGGCGTAGGTCATCGGCCGGCCCGGACTGCGGCGGCGCCCGCGCATGCGGACGAGCCCCATCTCCAGGAGCACGTCGAGGGTCCCCCGGCTCTGCTGCACGCCCCTCACCGCGTCGATATCGGCCCTGGTCACCGGCTGGTGATAGGCGATGAGGGCGAGGGTCTCTCTCGCCGCGCGAGAGAGCCGGCGGGGCGGCTCGGCGCCGTTCTGCAGGAGCGGGGCGAGATCGGCGGGTGTCTGGAGACGCCAGCCCCCGGCGACGAAGGCGAGTTCCACGCCGCGGCCCTCCAGCGCCAGGGAAAGTTCCGAAAGGGCGGCCTCGACATCGGTCCCGGGCGGGAGGCGCCCGGAAAGATCCTCGAGGCTCATCGGCCCGGCGGCGCTGAAGAGCAGCGCCTCGAGCATTCTGGCCGCCGGGCCAGACACGGTCACGCCGACGGCCTCGAGCGCAACCAGACCTCGGCGAAGGCCGCCGTCTGGCGCGTCTCCATCGCCCCTTCGCGCACCAGCTCGAGGCTGGCCGAGAGGGTCGAGGCGACGAAGGAGGCCCGGGTCGGCCCCGGCTTCGCCCTCTCCTCGAAAGGCGCGATGCCGGTGAGCGCCGTCCAGCGCTTCAATTCGGGGAGCAGGCGCCTCAGGCGCGCGCGGGCGTCGTCCAGAGGATAGGACCGCGCCGGGGTCGGGCTGTAACGCCGGGCCTCGCTCTTGCGCCTCTGCTCGACATAGGCCGCCATCAGTTCGGTGAGATCGCCGGCGAGCCGCGTCGAGGGAACGAGGACCATCGCCGCCGTCTCGCCGTGGAGAAAGACGTCGCGGCCGGCGACATCGCGCCGCTCGAGGGCCTCGGCCGCCTCGCGCACCGCCGCCAGCCTGGAGAGCCGCCAGGCGAGCGCCCGCGCCGCCGCCGCTGCTTGCGGTTCCTTCGCGTCGCGCGCGCCGCCGGGCAAGAGGAGCTTCGACTTCAGCCAGGCGAGCCACGAAGCCATGACCAGATAGTCGGCGGCGAGCTCGAAATCGCGCCAGCGGGCGCGCCTGACAAAGGCCAGGTACTGATCGGCGAGGCGCGTGACGCTCAGCTTTGAGAGATCGATCTTCTGGCGCCGGGCGAGATCAAGGAGCAGGTCGAGCGGGCCCTCGTAGCCATCGAGATCGATCACCAGTTCTCCGGGATCGTCATCAAGGCTCACCGCATCCCACGCCTCGATCGCGCGATCGCCTGCTTCACTCCCGGCTTGGGGAATGGGCCTGAGCGCCGAACGTCTCACCTGACGAAGCAACTCCCGCCGGAGGCCTTCAGATGGGCGCAGAGCGCCTCCGCCTGAGCCCGAGTGGTGAAACCGGTGATCGCGGTGCGGTAGAGAACCTTGCCGCCCCGGTCGAGCCGCGCCACCTGCTTTCCCCTCCCGGCCATGGCGCCGGGGGCGGCGGCGGCCGCTTTCTCCCAGCCGCGCTCCGCCTCGGCCGGTGAGGAAAAGGCGCCGATCTGGACCGCGAAACCGCCGGATTGGGGTTTCGCCGCAATCGACTCGGCCTTGGGCGCTTGCACTTTGGGCTCTAGCTTCCTGGATTCCTTGGTTGGGAGCGCGCCCTTCAACGAGCCGCCCTCGGCGATGGCGGCGACGGCGTCCTCCGAACGTTCCGGCGG
This sequence comes from Caulobacteraceae bacterium, assembly GCA_050729515.1. Lineage (GTDB taxonomy): Bacteria > Pseudomonadota > Alphaproteobacteria > Caulobacterales > Caulobacteraceae > Acaudatibacter. The sequence continues at coordinate 21,208 of JBOHLG010000002.1, read as the reverse complement.
CGCCGCCTCGGCCGTTTGGGCCTGCGGAGCGACGCTCTTCGAGGCCTCGGGACCTGCGGCCGGCGGCAGAGCCTGGCTCGCCACCGGAGTGCGGGCCGCAGGAGACTCGGGGGGCGGCGCGAAGGTCGGGACCGGTGGGGTTTGGGGATTCGCCTTGTAGATCGAAAGCCCCGCGCCATCATCTGAAGGCGGCGGCGGCGGGGCGATGGTGCGGATGTCGTTGACCGGCGCGCCAAGAGGCCTTGGCGCATCGCCCGGTCCGCGCACACCGTGGCGATAGAGCAGGAATCCCCCGCCGGCGACGACCACCACCAGGACGGCCAGGCTCGCGATCAGGGTGGTCGGCGGGGGACGGCGGGGCCTCTCCTCGCGGATCGAGCGGAAGGTGAGCGGACGTCCAGAGTCGTATCGATCGGAATCTGAGCGATGGGGGTCGGCCATGGCGCGGCTCCAGCGGCGGGGCAGGCGAATCGCCCCCGCAAGTCTAATCCGGCTCGTCCCTCCTCACATCATGGCCTCACATCCAAGGCTCCAGATGGAAGAGCCGGCGGTGCTCTTCGATCGCGAAACGGTCGGTCATGCCCGCTATGTAGTCGCAGACCGCGCGCGCCCGCCCCGCCTCGTCCGTACCCCTGACCTTGTCGAACCATTCGGGAGGAAGGACGTCCGGTTCAGACAAGATGAGCGCGAACATCTCGGCCAGAATGCGGCGCGCCTGACTGCGCGTCCGATTGACGCGCCAGTGCCGATACATGCGCTGATAAAGAAAGGCGCGGAGTTCATCGACGTCATCGGCGAAGGCGCGCGAAAATCCGACCACCGGCTCGCCAAGCGCCCGAACCGCATCGCTGGAGGAGGGCTGGAGCCTCGTCGTGCGCGAGCGGGTCTCGGCGAGCACGTCCTCGACCATCGATCCGATCAGGCGGCGGACCGCCTCGATCCGGGTCAGGCGCTCGTCGAGCGCGGGATGGTCGTGCGCCACGCTCGTGAGGATCGGGCCGATCAGGGCGACTTGGGCCAGTTCGGCGAGGGTGAAGAGCCCGGCCTGGAGTCCGTCATCGACGTCATGGTTGTTGTAGGCGATGTCGTCGGCGAGCGCCGCGACCTGGGCCTCCGCCGATGGCCAGGAGGAAAGCTCCAGCGGCCACTGCCGCTCGCTTTGTCGGATCTCGCTCCAGGCCGGGCGGTCGGCGAGGCTCCCAACCGGGCCGTTGTGCTTGACCACCCCTTCCAGGGTCTCCCAGGTGAGGTTGAGCCCGTCGAATGCCGGGTATCGACGCTCCAGGCGGGTGAGGACCGCGAAGGTCTGAGCGTTGTGGTCGAAACCCCCATAGGGGGCCATGCACCGCTCCAGCTCCTCCTCCCCGGCGTGGGCGAAGGGTGGATGGCCCAGATCGTGGCCGAGCGCGATCGTCTCGGCAAGATCGGCGTCGAGCCCCAGCGCCGCCGCCAAGGTGCGGGCGATCTGCGCCACCTCGAGGGAATGGGTGAGGCGGGTGCGGAAATGGTCGCCCTCGTGGGCGACGAAAACCTGGGTCTTCTCCTTGAGACGGCGGAAGGCCGAGGCGTGAATGATCCGATCGCGATCGCGCGCGAAGGGCGTGCGGGTCGCGCTGGGCGCCTCTTGGAAGCGCCGGCCGCGGGAGAGGCGCCAGTCGGCGGCGAAGATCGCCCGTCCTGCCTCCACCTGGGCGGCGCTCATCGCCCCACCTCGCCTTTGCCAAGTCCGGCCCTGCGCCTCATATAGGTCCGATGGGCGAGTTCGCGGTAGCCGAGCGAAAGAAGAAGGGCGAGGTGACCCTTTCGGAGAAGGCCGCCCGGCGGCTCTCGGCGATCGCCCACGCCGAAGGCAAACCCCTGATGCTCCGCGTGGCCGTCGAGGCGGGTGGGTGTTCGGGTTTCCAGTACCGTTTCGAACTCGTCGAGGCGGCCGAGGATGACGATGTGAAGATCGAGCGCGACGGGCAGGCGGCTCTCATCGATCCGGTCTCCATCCCCTTGCTCGCCGGCTCGGAGATCGACTTTTCCGACGAGCTCGCCGCGGCCGAATTCCGGGTGCGCAATCCCAACGCCCGCACGAGCTGCGGGTGCGGGGTCAGCTTCTCGATCTGAGAATCGCGGGAGGGGACAGCGTGCGCATCGGCACCTGGAACGTCAATTCCGTCAACGCCCGGCTCGAGACGGTGATCGGCTGGTTCGAGGAAGCCAGGCCCGACCTCGCCTGCCTTCAGGAGATCAAGTGCGAGGCGCCGCGCTTTCCCTGCGAGGCGTTCGAGCGGCTCGGCTACAACATCGCGATCTGCGGACAGAAGGGCTACAACGGCGTCGCCCTTCTCTCGAAGGCCCCCCTCGAGGACGTCGTTCGCGGCCTCCCCGGCGAGGACGACGACGACCACGCCCGCTGGATCGAGGCGGTGGTCTCCGGGCCAAGCCCGCTGCGCGTCGTCTCGCTCTATCTTCCCAACGGCAATCCGGTGGGCGGCGAGAAGTTCGCCTACAAGCTTCGCTGGATGGAGCGCATGGCCAGCCGGGCCCGGGCCCTTCTCGCCCTCGAAGAGCCGCTGGTGCTGGCCGGAGACTACAACGTCATCCCCGGACCGGAAGACGCCGACGATCCGGCCTCCTGGGCCTCCGACGCGCTCTTCCAGCCCAAGAGCCGCGCCGCCTTGCGCAAGCTGAAATGGCTCGGCCTCACCGACGCCTATGAGGCGGCCGACGGCGCGGCCGGAGGCTACACCTTCTGGGATTATCAGGCCGGGGCCTGGCGAAGGAACCACGGCATCCGCATCGACCATCTCCTCCTCTCGCCCGAGGCCGCCGACCGTCTGAGAGGCGTGGAGATCCACCGCGAGGTCCGGAGCCGCGACAAACCCTCCGACCATGTGCCGGTGACGGTGGAGCTTGATCTCGCCTCCTGATTGACGCCGCGGCGGAGGACGTGCACGCTCGCCGCAGGTCATGGGGGAGCCCGCATGGCCATGCTGATCGCCGCGGCGGCGGCCTTCGTCCTTCTTCATCTGCTCGTCTCAGGCACGCGGGTTCGCGATGCGCTGACCGGCGCGATCGGGCCGGGGCCTTACATGGGCCTCTTCTCGCTAGCCTCGATCGCTCTGCTCGTATGGCTGATCATCGCCTTCATCGGGGCCAAGAGCGCCGGGCCGATCTACTGGGGGGCCACGCCGATCACCCGCTGGATCCAGGTCTTCGTCCAGCTCGCCGCCTTCCTCCTCGTCATTCCGGGGATCACCACGGCCAACCCCACCAGCGTGCGCATGGAAGGCGCCCTCGAAAAGCCGGATGCGGCGAGGGGCATGGTCAGGATCACCCGCCATCCGTTCCTGTGGGGCGTGGCGATCTGGGCGGCCGGCCATCTGATGGTGCGGGGCGATCCACCGAGCTTTCTCCTCTTCGGCTCCCTCCTCTTCCTCTCGGTGATCGGGACCTTCAGCATCGACGCCAAGCGCGCGAGGACCGCGCCAGGGACTTGGCCCGCCTTCGCCGCGGCGACCTCCTCGGTCCCCTTCGCCGCCATCCTGCAGGGCCGCCAGAAGCTGGTCTTGGGCGAGATCGGCGCCTGGCGGATCGGCCTGGCGCTCATCCTGTGGGCCGTCTTCTTCGTCTTCCACCCCTTCCTTTTCGGGGTCTCTGCGATGCCGTGAAGGCGTAGTGGTCCGATTCCAACATTTGCATCCGCCTGATACCCCGCGCCGGACAAATGTTGGAATCAAGAAGGACCACAAGCGACTCCTTGATTTTCTAGTGGAACTTTTGAATTTGGCATTCGCTCGGCGCCTGATGTCGGGCGGGAGGCGAACGTCAAATTCGTTCCACTAGTGTCGTGATTTTGACGTTCGTTTGCGATTCGGGGAAAGCACAGAGGCGAACGTCAAATTCGTCAACGACATTAAAATCTTAGCTGGCGAGCGTCGTCTTCGATACCGACGTTCGGCCGGAGTTCGTCCCAGGCGCATCGAACCTCGGAATCGGGCTGCTAGCGGGCCTCCGCCCCATCCAGAAAAGCGGATCGAAAAGGCCGGCGTCGCGGGCTAGAAGGGCGCCGAGGGAATTTCCGTGTCCGACGTTTTCATTTCCTACGCCCGCTCGACGGCCGACGATGCTGAGCGTATCGCCGAAGCGCTGCGCTCGCTCGGCTATGGGGTGTGGCGCGACGACGAGCTTCCGGCGCATCGGGCCTATTCCGAAGTCATCGAGGAGCGGCTGAAGGCGGCCAAGGCGGTGCTGGTCATCTGGTCGGCCGAGGCCGTGCGCTCCGAATGGGTGCAGTCGGAGGCCGATCGCGCCCGCAACGAGCGCAAGCTCGTTCAGCTCTCGATCGACGGCGCGAGCCCGCCCATGCCCTTCGACCGGATCCAGTGCGCGGACATGGCCGGCTGGAGCGGCGATCTTGGATCGCCGGGCTGGAAGAAGGTCGCCGCCAGCCTCGCCGATCTCATCGCCGGCGAACCTGGTCCGCCCGCCGCGACGGGCCCGGCCAAGGCGGCGCGCCGGCGTTCCATCTGCGTCCTTCCCTTCGCCAACATCAGCGACGATCCCCAGCAGGAGTATTTCAGCGACGGGATCAGTGAGGACATCATCACCGACCTCTCCAAGGTCTCGGCCCTGTCGGTGGTCTCGCGCAACAGCGCCTTCATGTACAAGGGAAAGCACGTCGACCTCCCCAAGGTGGCGCGCGAGCTCAATGTGGGCCACGTGCTGGAGGGGAGCGTCCGCAAAGCCGGGAACCGGGTGCGGATCACGGCCCAGCTCATCGACGCGTCCAGAAACGATCACGTGTGGGCCGATCGCTGGGACCGCGACCTCACCGATATCTTCGCCCTCCAGGACGAGATCAGCCAGGCGATCGTGGCGGCCCTGAAGCTCAAGCTCCTGCCGGAGGAGAAGAAGGCGATCGAGCGCCGCGGCACGGAGAACGCCAACGCCTACAACCTCTACCTCATGGCCCGCCAGCAGTACGTGACAGGCAACTGGGGCGATCCCACCCGCGAGGAAGCCATCATCCGCCTCTGTCAAAGAGCGGTCGAGATCGATCCGAATTACGCCCGCGCCTGGGCTCTGTTGGCGTTAGGCCAGCACAGTCTCCGTTACATGCGCGGCCGCGCCGGCGACGACGGTCTGGCGGCGGCCGAGCGAGCGATCTCGCTCGATCCGGACCTGGCCGAGCCTCACGCCGTCAAGGCGCGCCTTCTGCACCTGTTCGGACAGCGCGAGGCGGCCCAGGCCGAGATCGAACTCGCCCTCAGTCTCGACCCGGAAGCGGTCGAGGTGCTCGAGGCCGGCGCCAACCTCTCCTATCGCGATCAGCGATTCGAGGACGCCGGGCGCTTTTACGCCAAGGAGGCAATCCTCGAAGAACGCGACTTTGGCGCTCCGGGGATGCTGGTCTCGATCCGGCGGACGCTCGGCGATGAAGAGGGCGCGCGCGAGGCGGCCCGCACCTGCCTGGAGCGGGTCGAGAAGGCCCTTGCCCAATATCCGAACAACGGCAACGCCATGGCCTTCGGGGTCATCGCGCTAGCGACTTTGAGGCAGGCTGAACGGGCGGGCGAGTGGATGGCGCGCGCCCTCCTCATCGATCCCGATAACCTGCTCATGCGCTACAACTTCGCCTGCACCCTGGCGAGCGAGCTCGCCGATCGCGAGGGCGCCATCATCATGCTGGGGCCGGTGTTCGCCTCGGCATCTCAGGGCCTTCTCAGCGGCGCCCGGATCGACCCCGACCTGGCCTCGATCCGCGATGATCCGCGCTTTTGCGCCATGCTCGCCGAATCCGAGAAGCGGCTATCCGGTGTCTGAGATCTTTGTTTCCTACGCCCGTTCAACGGCCGTCCAGGCGGGACGCATCGCCGAGGCCCTGCGATCGCTCGGCTATGGCGTATGGCGCGACGACGAGTTGCCGGCGCACCGCAGCTATTCGGAGGTGATCGAGGAGAGGCTGAGGGCCGCCCGGGCCGTGATTGTGGTGTGGTCTGCCGAGGCGGTGAAGTCGCAGTGGGTCCGCGCCGAGGCGGATGCGGCGCGCGAGGCCGGAACGCTCGTCCAGCTTTCCATCGACGGCTCGGTTCCGCCCATGCCGTTCAACCAGATCCAGTGCGCCGACATGGCCGATTGGGCCGGCGATATGGGCGCGCCCGGCTGGCGCAAGGTCGAGGCCAGCATCGCCGATCTGGCCGGCTCGGCGCGCGCCGGGCCGGCCAGGAGTCCGCAAAAGTCGGCCAGGTCCTCCAAGCCCTCGATTTGCGTGCTGCCTTTCGCCAACATCAGCGACGATCCCCAGCAGGAGTACTTCTCCGACGGGATCAGCGAGGACATCATCACTGACCTCTCCAAGGTCTCGGCCCTCACCGTCACTTCCCGAAACACCGCCTTCTCATTCAAAGGCAAGGACGTCGAGGTCGGCGAGATCGCACGGCGGCTTGGCGTCAGCCACGTCCTCGAAGGCAGCGTGAGAAAGGCCGGCAGTCGGGTCCGGATAACAGCCCAGCTCATCGAAGGCGTTTCCGACTCCCATGCCTGGGCCGAGCGCTGGGACCGCGACCTGACCGACATCTTCGCCCTCCAGGATGAGATCAGCCAGGCGATCGTCGGGGCGCTGAAGCTGAGACTCCTGCCCGAAGAGAAGAGGGAAATCGAAAAACGCGGCACCGACAGCGTCGAAGCCTACACTCTCTACCTCATGGCCCGGCAGCAGAAGTCCACCGGCAACGAGGGCGACCCCAGGCGCGACGAGGCGATCATCCGCCTCTGCCAAAGGGCGGTGGCGATCGACCCTCAATACGCCAGGGCTTGGGCGATGCTCGCCTTCGGCCAGAATGTCTTCAGGGCATACAGGGGCGATGTCGGCGAAGATGGTCTGGCCGCTGCGGAACGAGCGGTCGAACTCGACCCGTCGTTGGCGGAGGCGCGGGCGAGGAAGGCGCGCATTCTGTTCGCCGCAGGCCGGCGGGATGAGGCGCACGCCGAGCTCGCGGCCGCCCTCGCGCTCGACGCCGGGTCCCTGGACGTCGTCGGCATCGCCGCGGAAGTCGCCTACCGAGAGAACCGCCTGGAGGAAGCGGAGCGCTACTTCGTCGTCGCCTCCGCGCTCGATGCGTCCGCCTTCGGCCAGTCGGGGTTGCTGATGTCGATCCGGCGCGCCCTCGGCAATGTCGAAGGCGCGCGAGAGGCGGCGAAGATGACGCTCGACCGGATAGAGCCCGTCCTCGCCCAGTTCCCCAACAACGGAAACGCCTTGGCCCACGGCGCCGGCGCCCTGGCCGAACTCGGACTGGCCGACCGGGCGCGTGAATGGATGGACCGGGCCCTCCTGCTGGACGCGGACAATCTCACCATGCGCTACAACTTCGCCTGCGTCTTGGCCAACCAGCTTGGCGACCGCGAGGGCGCTCTCGATCTTCTCGGTCCGGTCCTGGAGCGGGCCTCCACGGGTTTGGTCAGCCTCGTTCCAGCCGACCCGGATCTCGCCTCGATCCGAGAGGATCCGCGCTTCCAGGCCATGCTCGCCGAAGCGGAGGCGCGGCTTTCCGGTGTCTGAGATCTTCGTTTCCTACGCCCGCTCGACGGCCGCCCAGGCGGGACGCATCGCCGAGGCCCTGCGCTCGCTGGGCTACGGCGTGTGGCGCGATGACGAGCTGCCGGCGCACCGCTCCTACGGCGAGGTGATCGCCGAGAGGCTGGAGGCGGCCAGGGCGGTGGTGGTGGTGTGGTCGGCCGACGCGGTGAAGTCGCAGTGGGTCCAGTCGGAGGCCGACAAGGCGCGTTCGGACGGCAAGCTCGTCCAGCTCACCATCGATGGGGCCAAGCCTCCGATGCCTTTCGACCGAATCCAGTGCGCCGACCTTTCCGACTGGAAGGGCGATGTCGCCGCCCCGGGCTGGCGCAAGGTTGCGGCGAGCGTCTCCGAACTGGCGGGCGGGGCGAGAGGCGCGAGCCCGGCGGACCCTCCCGTCCGCAAGCTCTCGATCTGTGTCCTGCCCTTCGCCAACATGAGCGATGACCCTCAGCAGGAGTATTTCTCCGACGGGGTCAGCGAGGACATCATCACCGACCTTTCCAAGGTCTCGACCCTCTTCGTGGTGGCGCGCAACACCGCCTTTCAGTTCAAGGCCAAGGCGATCGATGTGCCGACCCTGGCCCGTCAGCTCGGCGTGAGCCACGTCCTGGAAGGCAGCGTCCGCAAGGCCGGCGGGCGGGTGCGGATCACCGCCCAGCTCATCGACGGGGCGACAGGGGGCCATCTCTGGGCCGAACGCTGGGATCGCGACCTGACCGACATCTTCGCCCTCCAGGACGAGATCAGCGAGGCGGTGGTCCGGGCCTTGAAGCTGAAGCTGTTGCCGCAGGAAAAGGAAGCGATCGAGCGGCGCGGAACGACGAGCGCGGACGCCTACAACCTCTACCTCATGGCCCGTCAGCGCTACATCGAGGGCAACCGCGGCGACATGCGGGGCTTGGAGATCATCAGCCGCCTCTGCCGACGGGCGACCGAGATCGATCCCTCCTACGCCCGCGCCTGGGCCTTGATGGCGCTGGCCCAGACCTACGTGCACTTCTATGAGGGCAAGGGCGAGGACGACGGCATGGCCGCCGCCGAGCAGGCCCTCGCCCTCGACCCCAACTTCGCCGAAGCCCATGCCGTCAAGGCCAAGCATCTCTATGAACGCGGGCGGCCCGACGAGGCCTTCGTCGAACTGGAGCTGGCCGTGCGCGCCGATCCGGATTCGCGTGAGGTGAACGAAACGGCCGGCGACCTGAACCTCAGGGAGGGCCGCCTCGAGGACGCCATCCGCCACTACGAGAAGGCGGCCAGCGATGGCATGGCGGAGGACTACGGCTCACCCGGAATGCTGCTCACCTGTTATCGCGCGGTCCATGACGACGAAGGAGTCAGGCGCTCGGCCAGGATGAGCCTCGAGCGCGCCGAAAGGGCGCTCGCCAGGGACCAGTCCAATGGCTCGGCCATGGGCTTTGGAGGAAGCGCCCTGGCGGCCCTGGGCGAGACCGAACGCACACGCGAGTGGATCGAGCGGGCCCTGCTCATCGATCCGGACAACATGAACATGCGCTACAATTTCGCCTGCGCCCTGGCGAGCAATCTGGGAGACCCGGCCGGGGCGCTCGAGCTGCTGGAGCCGTTCTTCGCCGTGGTCTCGGCGACCTATCTCAACCACGCCAAGGCCGACCCCGATCTCCACTCCCTGCGTGGAGAGCCTCGCTTCCAGATCCTGCTCGCCGCCGCCGAGGCGCGACTGGCCAGCGTCAGTGATCCCAGTGTCTGACGTCTTCATCTCCTATGCGCGCTCGACGGCTGCGGAGGCCCAACGCATCGCCGAGGCCCTGCGCGCCATGGGCTATGGCGTGTGGCGCGATGACGAGATCCCGGCCCATCGGGCCTATGCCGACGTGATCTCAGAGCGGCTCAAGGAAGCCAAGGCGGTGGTGGTGGCATGGTCGTCGGAGGCCGCGAAATCGGAGTGGGTGCGCTCCGAGGCGGAGCGGGCGCGCGCCGAGCGCAAGCTCGTCCAACTGAGGCTCGATGCGGCGGAGCTCCCCATGCCTTTCGACCAGATCCAGTGCGCCGACCTCAAAGGCTGGACAGGCGATCTCGAAGCGCCGGGCTGGCGCAAGGTGACGGCGAGCATCGCGGCCCTCGCCGCCCCTGCCCCAACCGAGCGCGCCGCGGCCAGCCGCAAACTGTCGGTCTGCGTGCTTCCCTTCGCCAACATGAGCGGGGAAGCCGAACAGGAGTACTTCTCCGACGGGATCAGCGAGGACATCATCACCGATCTTTCCAAGGTGGCGGCGATCTCCGTCGTCGCACGCAACACCGCCTTCCAGTTCAAAGGCCGCAGCCTCGACGTCCCCCAGATCGCCCGGCAGCTCAACGTCAGCCACGTGCTCGAGGGGAGCGTGCGCAAGGCCGGCGGGCGGGTGCGGATCACCGCCCAGCTGATCGACGGGAAGGCCGGCGACCACGTCTGGGCCGAGCGGTACGACCGCGAACTTGCCGACATCTTCGCCGTCCAGGACGAGGTCAGCGAAGCCATCGTCAAGGCGCTCAAGCTCAAGCTGCTGCCGGAAGAAAAAAAGGCCATCGAGCGGCGCGGCACCGAGAGCCTGGAGGCCTACGATCTTTATCTCATGGCCCGCCAACAGCAGGTGGCCGGCAACGCGGGCGACCCCGCCCGAGAAAACGCGATCATCCGGCTCTGCCAAAGGGCGATCGATATCGACCCGAACTACGCTCGCGCCTGGGCGCTCTCTGCCTTGGCGCAATGGTCGCTGCGCTTCATGCGCGGCCGCGCCGGCGACGATGGCCTCGCCGCGGCCGAGAAGGCGATCTCGCTCGATCCCGACCTCGCCGAACCGCATGTCGTCAAGTCGCGGATTTTCTTCGGTCGAGACCTTCGCGAAGAAGCGATGGCCGAACTGCAGACAGCGCTTTCGCTCGATCCCCAATCGGAGCTGGCCAATCAGACCGCGGCGCATTTCAGTCTCCGCGAGAAAAGGACCGAGGACGCCATCCGCTATTACGAAGCCGCCGCGGCGCTCAACGAGGCAGATCTCGGCGCTCCGGCCATGCTCATCAGTTGCTACACGGCGGTTGGCGATCAGGGGGGCGCCCGTCGCGCCGCCAGGGTGACCTTGGCGCGGGTCGAGAAGGCCGTGGCGCTCGATCGGACCAATGGCTTCGCCCTGGGCTTCGGGGTCGGGGCGCTGGCGACCTTGGGCGAGACCGAACGCGCCAGGGACTGGATCCGGCGCGCCCTCCTCATCGATCCCGACAACCTCCTGATGCGCTATAATCTCGCCTGCGCGCTGAGCATCGATCTCGAGGATGTCGACGCCGCGATCGAGATGCTGCGCCCGGTGTTCGCCGGCGTTTCGGTGACCCTGCTCAACACCGCCAAATCCGATCCGGATCTCGACGTTCTCCGCACAGACCCCCGCTTCCAGGCTATGCTCGCCGCCGCCGAGGCGCGCCTGGCGGAGGAAGAGGATGCTCCGATCGAGGGAGAAGATCGAGCGGCAGGCAGAGGAGATGGGCCATGACTGGAGCCGAGATCGCCGCCGAACTGGCCGAGCTCCTGAAGCTGCGCTCGCACGTCTTCGCCATGAAGCTCTTCGAAACCAGGGCCGAGATGGAGGCCATCCCGCGCATCCGACGGCCAGGCGCCATCCACACCCTCGACCAGGTGGTGGGCCAGGCCTCGCGCCTGGGCTGGACGGTAGGGATCACCGCCGAGGATCTCGTCGGCGCCCAGTGCCGGGCCGTGGTGGGCCTGGGCATGGCCAAGACCGACGCCTGGCGCTCGGGCGAGCACATGAAGGGGGTGTGGTTCTCCTCGAGCGAGGACGCCGCGGCCCATCAAGAGGCGATGCACTGCGTCCCGGACGGCCGTTTCGAGGCGCTCGCCGTCGGACCCCTCGCCTCGGGCCGGCTCGACCCGCCGGACATCGCCCTCTTCTACGCCACCCCCGGAGCGATGATCTATGTGATCAACGGCCTGCAGTGGAGCGGCTACAAGCGCTTCGACTGGAGCGTGGTCGGCGAGAGCGCCTGCGCCGATTCCTGGGGCCGGGCGCTTTCGACCGGCGAGGTAAGCCTTTCGATCCCCTGCTTCGCCGAGCGACGCTATGGTGGGGTATTGGACGAGGAGATGCTGATGGCGGCCCCGCCCACCCACTTCGAGAAGGCGATCGAGGGCATGCGCGTACTGGCCAGGAACGGTTTCCGCTACCCCTTCCCGCAATACGGAGTCCAACAGGACGTCCGCGCCGGCATGGCGGTGAGCTACAAGGAGCGGGCCTGAGTGTCGGACGTCTTCATCTCCTACGCCCGGGCCGACGAGTCCGAGGCGAAAAAGATCGGCGAGGCGCTGAGGACGCAGGGATTCGCGGTCTGGCGCGACGACGAGATCCCCGCCCACCGGGCCTACGCCGACGTGATCAGCGAGCGCTTGGCGTCGGCCAAGGCGGTGCTCGTCCTGTGGTCGGCCGAGGCGGTGCGCTCCGAATGGGTCCGCTCGGAGGCCGAGCGGGCGAGAGGCGCGAAGAAGCTTGTCCAGCTCAGTCTCGACGGCTCGGCTCTCCCCATGCCCTTCGACCAGATCCAGTGCGCCAGCCTTTCCGGGTGGCAAGACGACCTCGCCGCGCCCGGATGGACCAAGGCGCTCGCCAGCATCGCCGACCTCGCCGGCGCACGCTCGGCGGCCACGGCGGCGAAGACTGCGCGCAAGCTCTCGATCTGTGTTCTTCCCTTCGCCAACATCAGCGACGATCCCCGGCAGGAGTATTTCTCCGACGGGATTTCCGAGGACATCATCACCGATCTCTCCAAGGTCTCGGCCCTCTTCGTCATCGCCCGCAACACCGCCTTCACCTTCAAGGGCAGGAGCATCGAGATTCCGGAAATCGCCCGGAGGCTCTCGGTGAGCCATATTCTTGAAGGCAGCGTGAGGAAGGCCGGAAACCGGGTCCGGATTGCCGCCCAGCTCATCGATGGCGAAACCGGCGGCCACCTCTGGGCCGAGCGGTGGGATCGCACCCTCGACGACATCTTCGCCCTCCAGGACGAGATCAGCGAGGCGATCGTCTCGGCGCTCAAGCTCAAGCTGCTCACCGAGGAGATGAAATCTATCGCGAATCGCGAGGCGACGAGTCTCGAGGCCTACGATAGATATCTGCGCGCCCGAGCGCTCGCCAATGGCGCCTCGACGGTGGACGAATTCTATCGCGCCCGCGACGCCTGCCGACAGGCGCTGGCTATCGATCCTGGGCTCGCTTCTGCTCGCGGCGCCATGGTGCAGATTTACGCCCGCCTCGAGACCTTTGCGCCTGAGCGTCTCGCGGAGTTCCGAAACGAACAGGCCGCCCTGGCCGACGAAGCCATGGATCGGTCCCCGGACCATTGGACGAGCCATCTGCTCGACGGGACGAGGCTGACCGTCGAAAGCCAGTGGTCCGGCGCGCTGGCGGCGCTGGAGACGGCGCTGGCGCTCGCGCCTCGCTCGGAAGTGAACGTCAGGTTCTCGTTGGCGTGGTGCCTGGCCAACGTCGGCCGGGTGAAGGACGCGATTGCGTTGCTGGAGGCGGCCCGCGCCGCCGATCCGCTTTCGAGCCCCGTGTCGTCCTACTTGCAGATGTTCTATTACATCGATGGTCGCAACGAGGCGTCCGAGGCCGAATATCAGCGCGTGCTCGATCTTCCCGGCAACCGGGAGATCCAAGAGCACACCGCGCTTTTCCGCGTGTGGGACTCTGGCGATGCTGAGCAGACGAAGTGCCAATTCCGCCGCTACATGAGCACCCGAACCCTGCCGATATCGGGCCTAAGCGAGATCGCCGAGGTCTTCGACCAGCCTCAGGCCGCCCGGGTCCTCCTCCGCCGAGCGTACTCGGAGCCGACCAACCAAGACACGACCCGCCTGGCGATCATCGGCTGGTATGCAGGCCGCTTTGGCGACCTCGATCTGTCGGTCGCGGCTCTTCGTCGAAGCCTGGTCGAATTCGGCTCCAACGCGAAATTCGTGCTCTGGTGGCCGACGGTGCGCCGAGCGCGCCGCACCGCCGCCTTCAGGCAATTGGTGCGCGGACTCGGCATCTACGATCACTGGCGAGCCTCGGAGAGTTGGGGCGACTTCGCGCGGCCGCGGGGCGGGGACGAATTCGAGTTTGCTCGCTAGGTAGGGGACTCATTTGATCCACTCGCTGGCGATGGCGACGAGGGCGAGAGCTGCGAGGTGGTTTCTGGCGAGGCGGTCGTATCGGGTGGCCAGTCGTCACCAGTTTTTCAGCCGGCAGAAGAGGCGCTCGATGACGTTGCGGCGTCGGTAGATCGCGCGGTCGAGCGGGTAAGGCTTTGCCCGGCTGGCGGTGGAGGGGATGACGGCCTTGATGCGGCGGGCCTCGAGCCATCGGCGCAGGCTGTCGGCATCATGGGCCTTGTCGGCGAGCACGCGTTTGGGCGCGGCTACGCCGCCGAGGAGCGGCAAGGCCATGCTGATGTCGGCGATGTTGCCCGGCGTCAGGGCGAAGGCGACCGGTCGGCCGCGACCGTCGGCGAAGCGGAAGCGGAGACGCTTCGACCCGTGGCGAGGCGAGATCGCCTGCGCTAATCAGGGTCATCGTCCGCCATGGAGAACTCCGAATGGCCCTGCCCAAGCGCTATGAAGTCGAAGTCGCCGCAGCCCTGGCGTGCCTGGACGCCTTCATGACCGCCTTCAACGCCCGCGATGTGAAGGCTTTCGAGGCGACCTTCAACTTCCCGAGCGTCCGGCTGGCCTCCGGCCGGATGGTCATCATCGAGCCCGGCTTCCATCGCCCCGAGCGGTTCAGCACGGGGGCTCTGGCCGAGTGGGACCACTCCGCGTGGGACCGGCGCGAGGTGATCCACGCCGGGCCTGACAAGGTCCACATCGACACCCGCTTCACCCGCTATCGCAAGGATGGAAGCGTCATCGGGGGATTCGATTCGATCTATGTGGTCACGCTCGAGGATGGCCCCTCAGGCCCGCATTGGGGCGTCAAGGCGCGTTCGAGCTACGCGCCCTGAGCGGCGCCCTTTGAGGCCTTCCAGGCTGCGAGGACCTCGGCTTCTCGCTCCGGCGTCAGACCGGCCCGGAGCTTGGCTTGCCGCTCCGCCGGCTGGGTCCGGAACCAGGCGAGGGTCTCCGACGCGGTGGTTCCGAGCGGCCGGAAGGTGAGGCCGGCGGCGAGCGCGCGGCGGATGCTGCGGCGGGCGAAACCGGCGGTCTCGCCCCGGGCCGGGACCCACACCGGCATGTCGCTCCAGGGGGAGACTTTCTGTCGCTCCAGGAAATTCGCCTGGACCCAGAGGAGGCGCGAACGCGAGCCGACCGCCGCGCCTACGGAAGAAAGCATCGCGGCCATGGAGAGCGGCTCGGCCGGCCCAGCAGCGTTGTAGGTCCCGACCGCGCGCTCCTCGGCGAGGCGGATGATCCACTCGCCAAGGTCGCGGGCATCGATGAACTGCACCGGGTCCGAGCCGCCGCCGGGGGCCAGAACCTCGCCGCCGCGGGCAAGGCGCACCGGCCAGTAGGTGAATCGGTCGGTGGGATCTCCCGGACCGACAATGAGGCCGGGGCGGACGATGGCCGCGGCGCCTTCGAACTGGCGCTGCGCCTCCTCCTCGCTCACCGCCTTGAGCGCGCCGTACGTCTGGTTGGTCACTACCTTCTCGGCGAAGGGATCGGGACCCGTGTACGTGAGGACGGGCGCGGTCTCGTCGGCCGGCGCGGCACTGCTGGCGTAGACCGAGATCGTGGAGATGAAGATGTACCGTCCGACCCTGCCCCTGAGCGCCTGGCCGGCATCACGCACCCAGGAGGGCAAGGTGGTGGGATTGTCGATCGCCACGTCCCACTCGCGCCCCGCCAAAGCCCTCAGGTCCCCGGTGGATCGGTCGCCGATCAGCTCCTCCACCGGGCCGGGCCACGCCTCCTTCTGGCGCCCGCGATTGAAGAGCGTGACCTTGTGGCCGCGAGAGAGCGCGTAGCGGACCTCTGGCGGGCCGATGAAGCCGGTCCCGCCCAGGATCAGGATGCGGAGAGGTCTGGCCACGGGAACGCCCCGGGCGACGCCTGGAAGGGCGAGGGCGGAGAATTGAAGAATGCGCCGGCGGCTCGCGTGCATGGCCGATGTTCGGGCATGATCGGGTGTCCTGTCCAGCCTCGGGTCTGAGTACGCAACGGCGATGGAAAAGGCCTTGAACCTCCTCATCAAGGGCCGCGTCCAGGGCGTCGGCTACCGCTGGTGGGCGGTGGGCGAGGCGCGGCGGCGCGCCTTGCGCGGCTGGGTGCGCAACCAAGCCGACGGATCGGTTGAGATTCTGGCGATCGGAGAGGAGGCGGCGCTCGAGGCCTTCTGCGAAGCCTGCCGCTCCGGCCCCGCGGCCGCCCGGGTCGCCTCGGTCGATCGAACCGAAGCTTCGGACGACGCAAGCGCAGGGTTCGAAGAGCGACGCTGAGCCGATGAAGCGGATGCGCCCTCAGAGATCCGGATAGGCGCGCCTTTCGCCGGCGTGGCCGGGGTGGGTGATGGCTCCAAGATGGGCCGGACCGACGGACTGGGCGTATTTCCACAGGGCCCCGGAGCCATAGAGCGTCTCGCGCGGGCGCCAGCCCTGGCGGCGCGACTCGAGCTCACTCGCGGGGACCTCGAGATCGATGGACCCGGCCTTCGCATCGATGGCGATGATATCGCCGTCCTTCACCAGCCCGATCGGGCCGCCGGCCTGGGCCTCCGGGCCGACATGGCCGACGCAGAGGCCGTGGGTGCCGCCGGAAAAACGTCCATCGGTGACGAGCGCAACCTTCTCGCCTCTCCCCTGCCCGACCAGGGCCGCCGTGGTGGAAAGCATCTCGCGCATGCCGGGCCCGCCTCTGGGTCCCTCATAGCGGATGACGAGGACCTCGCCGTCTTTGTATTCGCCACGCTCGACAGCGGCGAAGCACGCCTCCTCGCCGTCGAAGACCCGGGCCGGACCGCGATGGGAGAGATGGCTCTTCATCCCCGCGGTCTTGACGATCGCGCCCTCGGGGGCGAGCGAGCCCCACAGGCCGACGAGACCGCCGGCAGACGCCAGCGGCCTCGACGCCGGCCGGATCACCTCCTGGTCCTGGCGCAAGACGACCTCGGCGAGGTTCTCGGCCATCGTCCTGCCGGTGACGGTGAGGCAGTCGCCGTGGAGCAAGCCGGCCCCTAGCATGGTCTTCATGAGGGCCGGGGCCCCTCCCGCCTCGCCCATGTCCTTGGCGACGAATCGGCCGCCGGGCTTCAGATCGGCGAGATAGGGCGTCCTGGCGCTGACGCGAACCACGTCGGCGAGGGTGAACTCGACGCCGGCCTCGCTCGCCATGGCCGGAAGATGGAGCGCGGCATTGGTCGAGCCGCCGGTGGCCGCCACCACCGCGGCGGCGTTCTCGAAGGCTTCGCGGGTGCAGATATCTCTGGGCCGGATACCGGATTCGATCAGGCGCACCACCGCCTCCCCGGACGCCTCGGCGAAGGCGTCGCGGCTCTCATAGGGCGCCGGCAGGGCGGCGGAGAGCGGCAGGGCGAGGCCGATGGCCTCGGAAACGCAGGCCATCGTGTTGGCGGTGAACTGCCCCCCGCAGGCGCCGTCGCTCGGGCAGGCGCGCCGCTCCAGATCAAAGAGCGCGGCGTCCTCGAGACGGCCCGCCGAATTCTCGCCCACCGCCTCGAAGACATCGACCACGGTGACCTCGCGCCCGCGCCACAGGCCCGGCAGCATCGAGCCGCCGTAGAGGAAGACCGAGGGGATGTTGAGCCGGAGCATGGCCATCATCATCGCCGGGAGGGACTTGTCGCAGCCTGCCACCCCCACCAGGGCGTCGTAGCCGTGGCCGCGCACGGTGAGTTCGACGCTGTCGGCGATCACCTCGCGCGAGACCAGAGAGGAGCGCATGCCCTCGTGGCCCATGGCGATGCCGTCGGTGACGGTGATGGTGCAGAACTCGCGCGGCGTCGCCCCGGCTTTCTTCACACCCGCGCTCGCCGCGTGGGCCTGGCGCATGAGGGCGGTGTTGCATGGCGCCGCCTCGTTCCAACACGAGACCACCCCCACGAAAGGCTGGGAGATCTCGGCCGTCCCCAGGCCCATGGCGTAGTAGAAGGCCCGATGGGGCGCGCGCGAAGGTCCCTCGGTGACATGCCGGCTGGGAAGGGCCGACTTGTCCCAGGTTCCGTCGGGCCGGCGAGCCACCTTAAAGCGCCGCTTCGATCGCGCCGCTGAGCATCGGGTCGCTCGGTTCGGTGCGCGGACCGAAGGCGGCGATCGCCTCACCCTTCTTGCCGACCAGGATCTTGTGGAAGTTCCACACCGGCACCGCCGCCTCTCCCAGCTCGCGTTCGGCCCAGGCGTAGAAGGGATGGCGGTGGGCCTCCTTGACCTCGACCTTGGCGGTCATCGGAAAATCGACGCCGTAGGTGAGCGAGCAGAACTGGGCGATCTCCTTTTCGCTGCCCGGCTCCTGGCCGGCGAACTGGTTGCAGGGGACGCCGAGGACCACCAGGCCCTTCTCTCTCCACTCCCGCCAGAGCGCCTCGAGGCCCTCGTACTGTGGGGTGAGGCCGCACTTGCTGGCCGTGTTCACCACCAGCACCGGCTTGCCGGCGAACTCCGAGAGCGGCAGGGGCTTTCCGTCGATCGAGGTGAAGCTGAAGTCGTGGGCGGTGGGCTTGGCGTCGCTCGGCATGGGCCTCTCCTTGGGCTGGTCGGCGAGCCTTATCGGCCGAGGGCCGTCTCGACCGCAAGCGCCAGGTTGAGGGCGCGGGCCCCGTCGGCGCCGCCGGCGAGCGGCGAGACCGCCTCGCCCCGCGCCGCGGCGAGGAAGGCGGCGAGGCTCGCGGCGAGGCGGTCCCTCACCCCGGGCCTCTCCCCGAAACGCGGATCGAGGGCGAGGCCCGCGCCGCCCTCGACCTGGTTGGCGAGGAGGTCGATCGTCAGCTCATCGCCGGCCAACGAGAGGGTCAAGGCGCGCTCGGGCCTTTCGGCGTGGCGGGAAACAGAAAAGAGCGCCACCACGCCGCCTTCGAAGAGGACCTCGGCTCGGGCCTCGTCCTCGCCGCCCTCGGCCTCCACCGCGATCGGTTCGCCCGCGCCCAGAAAGAACGCCAGGTCGATGTCGTGGCTCATCAGGTCCAGCGTCGCGGAGATGTCATGGCCACGCTCCGAGGGGACGTTGAGCCTGCGCGCCTCGATGCGCATGGGCTTGGGCAGAGGACCCAGTGCGGAAAGGGCGGCGCGCTCCTGGAAGCCGCAGGCGAGGCTGAGGCCCCGCCCACGCGCCACCGCGATGATGTCGTCGGCGTCCTCAAGGCTGAGGGCGAAGGGCTTTTCGACATAGGTCGCCTTGCCGGCGGCCAGGCAGGCAAGGGCGAGACGCGCGTGGCTCGCCGCCGGGGTGGCGATGGAGACGACGTCCACTTCGGCGAAGAAGCCCTCGAGGCTTTCCGCCGACCTGGCCCCGAGGCGCTCGGCCAGCGCGCTCGCGCGCTCGGGATGGATGTCGAGGATGGCGGCCAGACGGACCCCCTCGAGCGCGGTGTATTTTTCGGCATGACGGGCGCCGAAGGATCCCGCCCCGATCACCCCGGCCCGCAGCGTCTCGTGGTTGGTCATCGGCGGCGCCTACCATGGCCACCGGAGCGCGGCCACTCGTGTCGAGAATTCGACGTTCGCTTCCGGTCCGGGGAGGGCTCATGGTCGAACGTCGAATTCGTCGACGACACGAGAATTCTCAACTTGCCAGGGTCCTTCTCGATTCCGACGTTCGGTTGGCGTTCGCCCCGGGCGGGTCGAACGTCGGAATTGGGACACTGGAGGCTGGGCTTCTGCGGGGCTAAACGATCGGGGACTGTCTTTGAAACGAGGAAACCCATGACCCTATCGCGCGAGATCCGCCTCAAGAGCCGCCCGGTCGGCAAGCCGACGAGCGCCAATTTCGAACTCGCCGAGGTCACGCTCGCCGATCCCGCGCCCGGCGAGGTGCAGGTGCGCAACACCTGGATGACGGTCGATCCCTACATGCGCGGGCGGATGAACGACGTGCAGAGCTACACCCCGCCTTTCCAGATCGGCCAGGCTCTTCAGGGCGGCGCGGTGGGCGAGGTGGTCGCCTCGCGTGACGCCAATCTGAAGGAAGGCCAGCTCGTCCAGAGCTTCTTTGGCTGGCGGGAGGCGTTCAACGCCCCGGCCGGCGAGGTCCAGAAGCTCGATCCCCTGGGCCTGCCGCCCCAGGCTTTCCTCGGCGTCGCCGGCATGCCGGGGATGACCGCCTGGGTGGGCCTCCTGAAGATCGCCGCCCTGAAGGAGGGCGATGTGGTCTTCGTCTCCGGCGCCGCCGGGGCGGTCGGATCGGCGGTCTGCCAGATCGCCAAGCTGAAGGGCCACACGGTGATCGGTTCGGCCGGCGGAGGCGAGAAGATCCGCTATCTGAAGGAGATCGGCATCGATCAGGCGATCGACTACAAGGCCGAAAAGGACCTCACCGCCGCGCTCATGCGCGCCGCGCCGGGCGGGATCGACGTCTATTTCGACAATGTCGGGGGCGCCCATCTGGAGGCCGCCCTGATGGCCGCCAAGCCCTTCGCCCGGTTCGCCCTCTGCGGGGCGATCAGCCAATACAACGCCACCGACCTCGGCCCCGGGGTTCGCGGACTCATCCTCGCCGTCGGCAAGCAGCTGCGCCTGGAAGGCTTCATCGTTTCCACCCACTTCGGCGAGATGGGGAGGTTCGTCCAGGAGGTCTCCGGCTGGATCAAGTCGGGCAAGCTCACCTGGAAGGAGACCGTCCGGGAAGGGATCCAGAATGCCCCGGCCGCCTTCCTGGAGCTCTTCGAGGGCGGCAACCTCGGCAAGATGCTGGTGAAGCTCTGAGGGACCGGGAGGTCGCGATGGGTTCGGAGAACGCGCCTCAGGGGCCGGACCTCGCTCATGGCGTGGCGGACGCCGACCTCGCCGACGGAGCGATGGTCCTCGGCCATGTCGGCGAAGAGGCGGTGCTCCTCGCCCGCCGCGGAAAGGAGATCTTCGCGCTCGGCGCAACCTGCACCCATTATGGCGGACCGCTCGCCGAAGGGGTGATGGAGGGCGAGACGGTGCGCTGCCCCTGGCACCACGCCTGCTTTGCGCTGCGCACCGGCGAGGCCCTCGCCGCCCCGGCGCTCTCGCCGGTCAAGTGCTTCGAGGTCCGGCGCGAGGGAGGCCGGATCCTCGTGGGCGCCGAGAAGGCCGGGCCTTCCAAATCGCGGCGGTCGACCCTTGAGCGCGTGGTGATCGTCGGGGGCGGCGCGGCCGGCTTCGCCGCCGCCGAGATGCTGCGCCGGAGCGGCTTCGAGGGGTCCCTTTGCATGGTGAGCGATGACGCCGATCCGCCGTGCGATCGACCCAATCTCTCCAAGGACTATCTCGCCGGAACCGCGCCCGAAGAGTGGATTCCCCTGCGCGAGCCGGCCTTCTACGAAGAGAACGCCATCGCCCTGCGCCTGGGCCTTGGCGCGACCTCGCTCGATGTCGAGAGCCGCCGGCTGACCCTCGCCACCGGCGAGATCCTTCCTTACGACAAGCTCCTTCTCGCCACCGGCGCCGAACCGATCCGGCTCGCCGTTCCGGGAAGCGATCTTCGCCACGTCCGCACCCTGCGCT
>JBOHLG010000001.1:0-233586 GCA_050729515.1 Caulobacteraceae bacterium | reverse complement strand
CTCCCTTGCCGCCGCACGGCCCTCGCGTGGCCGGTGCCGCCGCCTTCGCGGACCTCGACGTTGAGCACGATCTCGGCCATGGCCCCGTTCTCGAATAGGCGCCGCGGGGGCGCCGCGGCGCGGGCGAAAAACAAGCGCCGCGAAGGAGGCGCGGCGCGGGCCGGCTCTTACACGGGCGGGCGCCCGCGCGCAATCTGATGACCGGCGCGGGTCAGGCGGTGAGCCGATCCTTGACGATCTCGCCGGCGCGCATGACCAGGGCGAGCTTCTCGCCGTTCGCAGCGAGGAGGCCGATGTCCGAGAGCGGGTCGCCCTCAACAAGGATGAGGTCGGCGTGGGCCCCCGGCGCGATGCAGCCGAGATCGCCTTCCTGCATCAGGATCTCGGCCGAGTTGGAGGTCGCCTGGCGGAGGATCTCGAGAGGGCTGAAGACCTCCCGGCGCAATTCGAATTCGCGGCACTCCTGGACGTAGGTCTCGCCCAGAAGATCGGTTCCGTAGCCGAGCTTGACGCCCGCCTTTTTCATGATTTCCAGGCCCTTGAGCGCCGCGGCGTGGGCGATCTCCATCTTGGCCTGGCTGGCGGCGGGGAAGCCGAGCATCGCGCCGAGCTCCTTCAAGGCGAAGATGGTCGCCATGGTCGGCACCACATAGGCGCCCCGCTCGGCGACGAAGCGGGCGGTCTCCTCGTCGATCAGGGTGCCGTGCTCGATCACCCGCACGCCGAAATCGACGCAGCGGCGGATCGCGCTTGTCGGGTGGCAGTGGGCGGTGACATAGGTCCGCCGCTCGGCGCATTCGCCGACGATGGCCCGGATCTCGTCCTCCCGATACTGGTTCATCCAGATCGGATCGGTGGGCGAGGCGACCCCGCCCGAGCCCATGATCTTGATGCAGTGCGCCCCGCGCCGAAGCTCCTCGCGCACCGCCTTGAGGCATTCGTCGACGCCGTCGGCGATGACGCAGAAGGAATTGACCTCGCCGCAGGCGCAGCAGTCGCAGCCCTCCTCGCTGGCGTGGCGCATGTCGCCATGGCCGCCGGTCATGGATAGGGCCTTACCGGCATAGAACCAGCGCGGGGCGCGCACCAAGCCCTCTTCGATGGCGCGCCACAGGCTCCAGTCGCCTCCGCCGACATCGCGCAGGGTCGTGAAGCCGCAGTCGAGGGCATGGCCCAGCATGCGGTGGGCATGGCTGGCGCGGTAGGCTTCGCCGGCGGCCTCGATCCTGGCGACATCGACATGGGAGGCGTAGGCGTGCGTGTGGAGGTCGATGAGGCCGGGCATGAGCGTGCGGCCGGCCGCGTCGATGCGGCGCGCCTCGCCGCCGACTCTGATCGGCCGATCGGCTATCTCGCGGATCAGGCCGCCTTCGACGAGGAGCGAGGCCCCTTCGGCGCATTCGGCCAAATGGCCGTCAAAAATGCGGGCGTTGTCGAAAACGATCGTCGCCATCGGCCCCTTCCTTGCGGATTCCCTCCGCCGCCCTCAGCGCCGCCGGGAATAGTGACGGTGATAGGCGGTGTGTCGGACGGCCGGCGGGATGCGCAGCGGCTCGGGCGTGTCGAGCTCCAGCGGCATGATCACGCCCGCCCCCCTCGCCAGGCATTCGCCGGTGTCCCTTATGGCGTGCTGGCCGGTGCAGAAGATGTCTTCATAGTTGGGCCTGGCGACCGCCAGACATTGGAAAAGGTTGAGCTTGGCCATCTCCAGGCATTGGCCGGTGTCCTGCTGGAAGGTGAGATAGTCGAGGATCTGGGCGTAGGTCTGGTCGCTCGCCTCGCCGAGGGCGGCGATGGCGGCGAGCTGCAGGGTTCGGGCGATGAGGGGCGTGTAGGGCGCCTTGGCGGCGTCGGCCGAAAGCCCCATCGAGGCCGTCCCACTCGCCGCCTGGGTGAGAACCGCCGAGCGGGCCGGATCGGGGGCGGGCGGCGTCTCGGAGGCGGCCTTCGCCCGGGCCAGGCGCCCGTCGGGGTCGGCCACATAGACCTTGGACCACGCTTGGCGCTGGACATCGTAGGATGCCTGCCGCACCCGCCCGCCGGTGAGGTAGAGGCGCATCCCATCGCCGCCCAGCGCCGCTTCGGCATATCCGGCCGCCTGCTCGGCGCCCGCAAAGGCGAAGACGGTCGCCGGCTTTTCGATGATCGTGTTGATCAGCGTCGCCCTGGCGTCCGGCGTGGGACCTGCCGCGCGCACCGAGGCGACGAACTGCGCCGACTGCAGGGCGGCGATCGCGCCATAGGCCACCGCCCCCCTCAAGAGCGCCTTGGGCTCGAATGAGGAAGCGAGCTCCAGGGCGGCCGAGACGTCGGCCGGCGAGCTGAAGGCGGGATTGATCGCGGTCGTCTTCTCCAGCCAGGAGGCGTAGGCGGCGGCGTCCTCCACCATGGCCGGCGGAAGGCCCATTGGGCCGGGCGGCGGAGGCGGCGGAGGGGGTGGGACTTCCACCTGCTTGTGCGAGCGCGCCAAAGAGACCAGAGGCGGCGCGGCGCTTAAAAAAGCTGCGCACAAGGCTAGAAACGCGATCCTCGCGCCCCGCTTCATCCTTCCCCTCCGCGCTAGTACCCCGATTCCGACGTTCGATCCGCCTGCGGCGAACTCGCGACGAACGTTGGAGTCGGGAAGGACGCTAGCAAATGGGCGAATCTAGTGTCGTTTACGAATTTGACCTTCGTCACTGAGCCCTCCCCGAACTGGAAACGAACGTCAAATTCCCGACGCTAGCCTCTTTCGCGGGGTTGAACCCGCGAGGGGGCGAGAATGTGGCCGATTCCTTCGATCTTCGAAGCACTTCGTCGCGCCTTCAGGCGAGCGCGGCGAAGGCCACTTTCGCCGCCGCCGCGATGAGCGCGTCCTGCGAACCGCGCCTCTGGCCTGCCGTGTATACCGAAAGCACGATGGGCGCGCGGCGGGGAGGCTGGATGACCGCAATGTCCCCCGCGGCGTTGTAGCGCCCCGTCCAGGTTCCCGTCTTGTCGGCGACGACCGAGCCCGCCGGCGCCGCCGCCCGGATCCGCTGAAGCCCGGTCCGGCAAGCGCGCATCCAGCCGGTGAGGAGGTCCCGCTGTCTTGGATGCAGAAGGTCTCCACGAAGGTCTCCAAGCAGGAGCCCGCGAAGGTCGGCGCTCATCGCCGCCGGACTGGTGGTGTCGCTGGTCTGGCCCGGGACGACGATGTTGAGGGAAGGCTCGGTGCGATCCAGTCGGAAGGTGCGATCGCCGATCGAGCGGGCGTAGGCGGTCACGGCCCCGGGCCCGCCGAGGAGCTTCAGGATCAGGTCGGCGGCGGTGTTGTCGCTCCACTCGATGGCCGCAGAGCAGAGTTCGAGGACTGTCATCCCGGCGCCAAGATGACGCCTGGCGACCGGCGCGTAGGGGAGGAGGCCGCGCTCCGAAAAGCCGATCCACCGCGCCAAAAGATGGGGGTCCCTCTCGCTTTTCTTGAGGACCGCAGAGACGGCAAGGACCTTGAAGGTGCTGCAGAAGGCGAAGCGCTCGGTTGCGCGATGGGCGATCTGCGCTCCCGTTCCGGTGTCGAGGCCGGCGACGCCGATCCGGGCTCCCGAGGAGGCTTCCAGTCTCGCGAATCGGCTCGGCGCCTCGGCCAACGCGGGCGCGGCGAGGCCGAGCAAGAGGCTTGCCGGAGCGGCCTTCACCATCGAGCGGCGGGAGAGGAGCGGGCTCGCGCTCATCCTTTCGCCGCCGCTTCGCCGCCCGAGAGGATCCGGCGCGCCAGGCCGGCGAGGTTGGGCGGCTGGCCGGCGGAAAGGACGCTCGCCCGGAAGAGCCTTCCAAGCGCGATCAGCTCCAGGCTGACGAAGGCCGCGAGCAGGATCGCCGTCCCCCCGACCTCGGCGGCGGAAACCCCGCTCGTCAGGCGCGCGAGCATGGCGAAGGGGGTGTAGAGCGGAATCCACGAGAGCACCTTGGGAAGAGCCCCTCCCGGATCGATCAGGGCCGCATCCATCATCAGGATCACCGGCACGACGATCACCAGGACCATCGGGCTCAGATAGCCGGTGGCGTCCTGCATCGAATCGCTCATCGAGCCGACGGCCAGGAAGGCCATGGCCAGGATGAGGTAGCCGCAGAGGAAATAGTAGACGAGAGCGAGGATCATCCACGGCTGGTCGATCGCCTTGAGAGAGGTGAGCGCGACCTGCCTCACCTCGCCGTGGGCGGCGAAGGCGCCGGCGAGCGCGCAGCCGCCCCAGACCGCCATGATGGTGAGACCGATGCCGCCCAGGCCAATGAGCTTGCCCCCCATCAGCTCCTCCGGACTGATGCAGGCCAGCACCGACTCGATCAGGCGATCGGAGCGCTCCTCGATCACGCCTTGGAGCATCATCGATCCGCAGGTCATGGAGGCGATGAGAAGGACATAGACCAGCGCGATCGGCACGGCGGAGCGGATCATCATGCCCTGGGAGCCCTTGCCCGACGGGGGTGGGATCACCGCTACCGGGGCGGAAAGCCGCGAGATGGCGGCCGAGGCGGAAGGCGCAAGGCCGCTTTGCGAAAGGGCGTCGATGCGCAGAGCCGATGTCAGTTCGGAGCGTATGACGGCGATGAGGCCCTCGCCGCGAAGTCCGCTGGTCCAGATCCGGACCGGGTCGGCGCTCTTTCCGAAATCGGCCGGGATCCAGATCGCCAGGGCCGGACGAACCGCGCGCCGCGCCTTGACCGTTCCGGTCAGCCAGGGGGCGATGGCCCGTCCGAAGGCGTCAGGCCCTTTATCCGCCGGGACTCCGGACGGAAGCGCAAGCCGCCGCCAGTCGGCGTCCGGCGCTTTGAAGGCGGGCGCATCGGGGGCTAGCCTTCCTCGGATTTGCGCAAGCGTGGCCGGCGCCCCGCCGCCCGCAATGAAGGCGTCGACCGCCTCGTCGCTCTGCGGCCCTTCGATCGCCGGCGCGCCCTTCATCCATTTGCGCTCGTAGTCGGCGAGGGCGGTCATCACCTCCCGGGCGTGGTCGATCTCGAGACGCCTTTCGATCGCGCCGCCGAAGCGGCCGGACGCATCGACCATGACGAAGTTCGCCGGCCCGGAGGGGATGATCAGGCGCATCGCGCCCACCGAGATGGCGATGGCCAGCGGCACGATGAAAAGGGTGAGGCGGAAGGCGCGGGTCGAGGAGACCTGGCGGTAGTCGCGCCCGGCCACAAGGAGCGCGCGCGAGAGGCTTTCCCTGAGACTCATTGCGCGGCCTCCGCTTCGCCGCCGACCAGATGCAGGAAGACCTCGTGGAGGCTCGGTTCGCGCTCGTCGAACCCCCGCAGCGCAAATCCGCCCGAGGTGCAGGCGGCCAGAAGATCGCCCGCGTCGGTCTTGGCCCCCAGGGTCACCTTCCAGTCGAACCAGCCCGGCGTCCGCTCCTCGCCCTTCTCGGCGCGAGCCACCAGGGGAAGGCCGGAGGGATCATCCTTCGCGGTCAGGGTGAGGCGAGGAGGGATCATCGCCCGGGCCTGGGCCAGCGATCCTTCGAAGACCTTGCGGCCGCGCGAGAGCAGGAGGAGCCGGTCGCAGAGACGCTCGGCGTGTTGCATGACGTGGGTGGAGAAGATCACGGTCGCCCCGCTCCTGGCGAATTCGAGCACCATGGTCTCCAAGACCCCCTGATTGACCGGATCGAGACCGGCGAACGGCTCGTCGAGGAGGAGCAGGCGGGGCGAATTGATCAGGGCGGCGGCGAGCTGGACCTTCTGCGCCATGCCCTTGGAGAGCTTCTCGACCTTGGCCGAGGCCCAGCCCGTAAGATCGAACCGGGCGAGGAGATCGCCCGCGCTCCGCTTGGCCGCGCCCGCCGCCATGCCGCGCAGCCGTCCAAAATAGGCGAGCACATCCTCGACCTTCATCTTGCGGTAGAGGCCGCGTTCTTCGGGAAGGAAGCCGATCAGGGGCGCCAGGGAGCGTCCCGGCGGGCGGCCGAGGACCTCGATCCTTCCCCCTGTGGGGCGAAGGATGTCGAGCGCCATGCGGATGGAGGTGGTCTTGCCCGCCCCGTTGCCGCCCAGGTAGCCGAAGACGACTCCGCGCGGAACCTCGAAGCTGAGATCGTCGAGGGCGGTGAAAGTCCCGAAGCGCTTGACGACCTGATCGAAGGCGAGGGCGGCGCCGTCGTGATCCGTCACCGCATCCATCTTCGCTCCCCGATTTCGGCGTCTCCCTCGCGCCGATGACGGTCAAGACCCCTCGAGGTCAAGCCTCATCATGGTCGCGGCGGCGACTGGCTCTAGTCGAAGAGCTTGGAGACCGATTCCTCGTTGGCGATCCGCCGGATGGCCTCGCCGATCAGGCGCGCGCAGCTCACCACCCGGATCTTGCCCTTGGGCTTGATCCGTCCCTCGAGGGAAATGGAATCGGTGATGACCAGCTCCTTGAGCACCGAAGCCTCGACCCGCTCGATCGCTTCGCCCAGGAGCACGCCATGGGTGATGTAGGCCGAGACCTCCGCCGCGCCAGCTTCCATCAGCGAGACCGCGGCGCTGACCAGGGTCGAGGCCGAATCGACGATGTCATCGACGATGATCAGGCGCCTTTGGGCCACCTCGCCGATGATGTGGGCGACCTCGCTCTCGCCCGGGCCGGTTCGGCGCTTGTCGACGATGACCAGGCCCGCGTTGAGGCGCCGGGCGAGATCCACCGCCCGCACCACCCCTCCGACATCGGGAGAGACGATGACCAGCTCCTCGGTCTTCGAGTTGCGCCTTTCGATGTCGCCGGCCAGCAGCGGGGCGGCCTGGAGGTTGTCGGTGGGAATGTCGAAGAAGCCTTGGATCTGGCCGGAGTGGAGATCCATGGTGAGCACCCGGTCCGCCCCGGCCCTGGTGATGAGATTGGCCACCAGCTTGGCTGAAATGGGCGTGCGGCCCTCGGTCTTCCGGTCCTGGCGCGCGTAGCCGAAGTAGGGCGTCACGGCGGTAATCCGCTTGGCCGAGGCGCGGCGCAGCGCATCGATGCAGACCAGGAGCTCCATCAAGGTGTCGTTGGCCGGATAGGAGGTCGACTGGAGGACGAAGACGTCCTCGCCGCGGACGTTCTCCTCGATGGTGACGCGGCATTCGTTATCGGAGAACCGCCGCACCAGCGCCTTGGTGAGCGGCGCGCCGAGCGAAGCGGCGATGGCCTCGGCGAGCGGTCGATTGGAGTTGCCGGCCAGCAGCTTCATCGATCCCCCGCCAAAGAGTCCCCCGAAGGACTCGCGGGCGGGTTCTAGCGTCCCCTCGCGCCCACGCAAAGCCGCCTCGTCGGCGCCCCGACCGGATCAGGCCGCGGTCGGGGTGCACACCAGGACGCCCCTGGCCTGCTCGGCGATGACCCGGGCCAGATCGAGCTGCAGGAAGGGCTTGGCGAGGCGCGGAAGGCTCAGGTCGTCGACGGCGCCTTTGGGAAGTTCGGCATAGCCGGTGGCGAGCACGATCGGTAGCTCCGGATGACTCTTGCGGGCGGCCCGGGCGAACTCCATCCCGGTCATCCCCGGCATGGCGTGGTCGGTGATGACGAGATCGATGTCGCTGCGCTCCGAAAGGAGCTCCAGGGCGGCGAGGGCCGATCCGGCCTCGATCACCCGGTGGCCGAGGTCCTCGAGCATGGCCGCAGTCCCGCCGCTCACCAGGACGTCGTCATCGATGAGGAGCACGGTGACCGGTCCAGCCTCTTCGCCGGTGGCGAGGCTCATCGGCGCGGCCTCCGGGACGGCCTCCTCGGCGGCTCTGGGAAGGATGAGGTGCACCTTCGAGCCTCGTCCAGGCTCGCTCTCCAGCCTCAAGGCCCCGCCAAGCTGGGCCGCCAGGCCATGGACCATGGAAAGCCCGAGGCCCGTCCCCTTGCCAGCGCCCTTGGTGGTGAAGAAGGGCTCGGCGGCCCTGGCCAGGGTCGCCTCATCCATTCCGCAGCCGTCGTCGACGACACTGAGGCGAATGAATTCGCCGCTCGCCCGACCGTCCCCGGCGTCATCCGGGGCGATCTGGGCCGAGATGGTCAACGATCCGCCGCCGGCCATGGCGTCGCGGGCGTTGAGCGCCAGGTTCATCAGCGCCAGCTCAAGCTGGTTGGCGTCGGCCATCACCGGCGGAAGGCCCTCTTCGATCACCTCGCGGATGGCGACGCCGGGGCCCAGCGAGCGCGACATCAGATCGCGCATGCCGGCGAGGAGTTCGGAAATCGAGATCGGGCGCGGACGAAGCTCCTGGCGGCGGGCGAAGGCCAGCAGCCTCTGGGTCAGGGCCGCGCCGCGCTCGGCGCCCTTCAACGCATTGTCGATCAGCCGCAGCGCCGCCGGGTCGCCCACCGAGCGCTTCTTCAGGATCTCGAGGCTCCCCATCATGGCCATGAGGAGATTGTTGAAGTCGTGCGCCACCCCGCCGGTCAGCTGGCCGATGGTGTCGATCTTCTGGGCCTCGAAGAGCTGGGCGAGGGCCTCCTCGCGCTCGGCGGTCCGCGCCTCGATTCGCACCTCGAGGTCGCGGTTGAGGGCCTCGAGCTCAGAGCGCGAGGCTTCCAGAGCCGCGGTGCGTTCGGCCACCCTTGCCTCGAGTTCGCCGTTCAGCCGGGCGAGCTCGCGGCTCTTGCGGTGGAGGTCGGCGAACACCTTGACCTTGGAGCGGAGCACTTGGGGCGCCACCGGCACCGGCACATAGTCGACCGCTCCGGCCTCGTAGCCCTTGAGGCGATCGAGATCGGAGAGGTGGATCGCCGAGACGAAGATCAGGGGCACGTGCTCGAAGCGGGGATGCTCCCGGATCATCCCGGCCAGGCCGAACCCATCGAGCTCGGGCATCTGCACGTCGATGAGGACGACGGCGATCTCGTGCTTGAGCAGATGGGCCAGGGCTTCGGTGGCGGAGGAGGCGGTGATCAGGGTTTCGCCGAGCTCGGCGAGGATCACCTCATAGGCCAGGAGCTTGGCCGGCTGGTCGTCGACCAGCAGGATATTGACCGGTTCGTCCTGGCCCATGCGGAGTCCCCATGTTTCAGCGGTGCAGCCACATGCGCAGCGCCGAGAGGAGCTGCTCGGTGTTGACTGGCTTGGCGAGATAGTCCGACGCCCCCGCCTCCAGGCATTTCTCCCGATCGCCCTTCATCGCCTTGGCGGTCAAGGCCACGATAGGCAGTCGTCGCAGCGTCGGCTTGGCGCGGATCGTCTCGATGATCTCATAGCCGTCCATCCCCGGCATCATGATGTCGGTGAGCACGATGGAGATGTCCGGCGAGGTCTCGACGATGGAGAGCGCCTCTGCGCCATTGGCCGCGGTCAGCACCTTCATCCCGCGCCGCTCGAGCACGCTGGCGAGGGCGAAGATGTTGCGCGCATCGTCGTCGACCAGGAGCACTGTGCGCCCGATGAGATCCTCGTCGGAGGAATGCAGGCGCTCGAGCATCTCCTGCTTGGCCTTGGGAAGGTCGGAGACGACGCGGTGGAGGAAGAGCGAAGTCTCATCGAGGAGACGCTCGGGCGATTCCACGCCCTTGACCACCACGCTGCGGGCCATGGTGTGGAGGCGCGCGTCCTCGTCGGCGGAGAGCTCCCGGCCCGTGAAAACCACCACCGGCGTATCGGCCAGCGCCGGATCGGCGCTCACCCGTTCGAGAACCTCGAAACCGGTCATGTCGGGAAGCTTGAGGTCCAGCACCACGCAGTCGGCGCCATCGGTCTTGAGTTTGTCGAGGGCCTCCTCACCGGCCCCGGCGAGGACGATGTCGACATCGTCGTGGGCCAGCAGCTCCTGCACCGTCATCCGCTCGGCCGGATCGTCCTCGACCACCAGGAGGCGGCGGCGGCGCGGCTCGGCGAAGGCCTTGATCCGCTCCAGCGCGGCGCGAAGGCCGTCGGCGTCGGTCGGCTTGGTCAGGAAGGAAAAGGCGCCGCGGGCCAGACCATGGCGACGGTCCTCTTCCAGGGTCACCATCTGCACCGGGATATGGCGGGTCGCCGGATCCTGCTTCAGGCGGGAGAGGACGGTCCAGCCCAGCATGTCGGGAAGGAAGACGTCCAGCGAGATCGCCGAGGGCGAGAACTCCCGGGTCAGCGAGAGCGCCTCGACCCCCCGGCCGGCGATGAGCGCCTTGAAGCCGGCGTCGCGGGCGAGATCGGCGATCACCCGGGCGTAGTGGGCGTCATCCTCGACGATCAGGAGCACTGCGTCGCCCGACGCGATGGCGAGTCGGTCGTCCTCGACCGGCTCGGCTGATTCGGAGGGTCTCATGGCGGGGAGCGCGCCGGCGAGCGTCCGCGCCTCGCTGATCGCCGGCAGGCCGGCCCAGGCCAGCGGCAGGTAGAGGGTGAAGAACGAGCCTTCGCCGGGGATCGAACGCAGGGTGATCTCCCCTCCAAGCAGGCTCGCCAGCTCGCGGCTGATCGCCAAGCCCAGGCCCGTACCGCCGTACTTGCGGCTGGTCCCGGCGTCGCCCTGCTGGAAGGCTTCGAAGATGATCCTCTGTTTGTCGGGGTGGATTCCGATCCCGGTGTCGGTCACCTCGAAGGCGACCACCTCCGAAGCCCGACCCAGCGTCGGATGCTGCGGACTCCAGCCGCCTTCGGCGGGGAAAACCTTCAGCATCACCGCTCCGCGGGCGGTGAACTTGAAGGCGTTGGAGAGCAGGTTCTTGAGCACCTGTTGCACCCGCTTGGCGTCGGTCACCATGGCCGCGGGAAGCTCCGGCGCGGTCTTCACCTCGAAGGAGAGGTTGCGGTTCTCCGCCTCGTGGCGGAACGGCCGGCTCATGGTCTCCAGAAGGTCGTTGAAAAGGATCTCCTCGGCCTCCACCGCCACCGTGCCGGATTCGATCTTGGAAAGGTCGAGGATGTCGGTGATCAGATTGAGCAGATCGGTTCCCGCCCCGTGGATGGTGCGGGCGAACTCCACCTGGCGCTCGGAGAGGTTGCCGTCGGGGTTCTCCTGGAGCTGCTGGCCCAGGATCAGGATCGAGTTCAGGGGCGTGCGCAGTTCGTGGCTCATGTTGGCCAGGAACTCGCTCTTGTACTTGCTGGTGAGGGCGAGCTCGGCCGCCTTCTCTTCCAGCTCGCGCCTGGCTTGCTCGATCTCCTGGTTCTTGGCCTCGACCTCGACATTGCGCTCGGCGAGCTGCTGGGCCTTCAGCTCGAGCTGCTCGTTGGACTGTTGCAGCTCGCCCTGGCGGGCCTGGAGTTCGGTGGCGAGCTGCTGCGACTGGGTCAGGAGCTCCTCGGTCTGCATCGTCGCCTCGATGGAGTTGAGCACGATGCCGATCGAGGTGGTGAGCTGCTCCAGGAAGGTGAGCTGCAGATCGGTGAAGGGCGAGAGCGAGGCGAGCTCCATCACCGCCTTCACCTGTCCCTCGAAGAGCACCGGCAGGACCACCGCGCACTTGGCCTTGAGCTTGAAGAGGCCGGTGCGGATGGGGGGCAGGCTACGCGGCAGGCCGGTGAGGATGACCCGCCTGGCGTCCCTGGCGCACTGGCCGATGAGCCCTTCGCCCAGATCGAGAGTCTCGGGAAGGCCCTCCAGGGGATGGTCGGCGTAGGCCGCCAGCAGTCTGAGGCTGGCCCGCTCCTCGACCCGGCTCAGCCGGTAGAGGACCCCGTGCCGGGCCCCCACCAGGGGCGCCAGTTCGGAAAGCAGCATCTGGCCCACGGCCCGAAGGTCGCGCTGGCCCTGGAGCATGTTGGTGAAGCGGGCGAGATTGGTCTTCAGCCAGTCCTGCTCGGTGTTGCGCTCGGTGGTCAGGCGCAAATTGCCGATCATGGTGTTGATGTTGTCCTTGAGCTCGGCCACCTCGCCGCGCGCCTCCACCTGGATTGAGCGGGTGAGGTCGCCCTGGGTGACCGCGGTGGCCACCTCGGCGATCGCCCGCACCTGGCCGGTCAGGTTGGCGGCGAGCAGATTGACGTTGCCGGTGAGGTCCTTCCACGTTCCCGCCGCCCCGGGCACATGGGCCTGGCCGCCCAGGCGTCCTTCGACCCCGACCTCGCGGGCGACGCCGGTCACCTGATCGGCGAAGGTGGCCAGCGTCCGGGTCATGTTGTTGATCGTCTCCGCCAGGGCCGCGACCTCGCCCTTTGAAGCGACGGTCAGGTTCTGCTTGAGATCGCCGTCGGCGACCGCGGTCACCACCTTGACGATGCCGCGCACCTGTTCGGTGAGGTTGGCGGCCATGACGTTCACCGTGTCGGTGAGGTCCTTCCAGGTCCCCGAGACACCGGTCACCTGAGCCTGGCCGCCGAGCTTGCCCTCGGTGCCGACCTCGCGTGCGACCCGCGTCACCTCGCCGGCGAAGGCGTTCAGCTGGTCGACCATGATGTTGATGGTGTTCTTGAGCTCGGCGATCTCGCCCTTCACGTCGACGGTGATCTTGCGCGAGAGGTCGCCCCTCGCCACCGCCGTGGTCACCTCGGCGATGTTGCGCACCTGGCCGGTCAGGTTGGCGGCGAGCAGATTGACGTTGTCGGTGAGGTCCTTCCAGGCCCCGGTGACGCCCGGCACGTTGGCCTGACCGCCCAGGCGCCCCTCGGTGCCGACTTCCCGCGCGACGCGGGTCACCTCGCCGGCGAACGAGCGAAGCTGGTCGACCATGGTGTTCAGGGTTTCTTTGAGCTGGAGGATCTCGCCGCGCACATCGACGGTGATCTTTCGCGAGAGGTCGCCGTTGGCGATGGCGGTCGCGACATCGGCGATGTTGCGCACCTGGCCGGTTAGGTTGCCGGCCATGACGTTCACCGTGTCGGTGAGGTCCTTCCAGATCCCGGCCGCCCCCGGCGCCTCGGCCTGGCCGCCGAGCTTGCCCTCGGTGCCGACCTCGCGGGCGACCCTCGTCACCTCGCTGGCGAAGGCGTTCAGCTGGTCGACCATGGTGTTGACGGTGTTCTTGAGCTCGGCGATCTCGCCCTTCACGTCGACGGTGATCTTGCGCGAGAGGTCGCCCCGGGCCACCGCCGTCGTCACCTCGGCGATGTTGCGCACCTGGCCGGTGAGGTTCGAGGCCATGGAGTTGACGTTCTCGGTGAGGTCCTTCCAGGCCCCCGTCACGCCCGGCACATTGGCCTGACCGCCGAGCTTGCCTTCCGCCCCCACCTCGCGCGCCACCCGGGTCACCTCGCTGGCGAACCGGTTGAGCTGGTCGACCATGGTGTTCAGGGTCTCTTTGAGCTGAAGGATCTCGCCGCGCACATCGACGGTGATCTTGCGCGAGAGGTCGCCGTTGGCGATCGCGGTCGCCACCTCGGCGATGTTGCGCACCTGGGCAGTCAAGTTGCCGGCCATGAAATTCACCGAGTCGGTGAGGTCCTTCCACGCCCCGGTGAGGCCGGGCGCTTGGGCTTGGCCGCCGAGCTTGCCTTCGGTGCCGACTTCGCGGGCGACCCTCGTCACCTCGCTGGCGAAGGCGTTCAGCTGGTCGACCATGGTGTTGACGGTGTTCTTCAGCTCCAGGATCTCGCCAGAGACATCCACCGTGATCTTGCGCGAGAGGTCGCCCCGCGCCACCGCCGTCGCCACCTCGGCGATGTTGCGCACCTGGCCGGTGAGGTTGCCGGCCATCACGTTCACCGTGTCGGTGAGGTCCTTCCAGGCCCCGGTGACGCCCTTGAGCTGGGCCTGGCCGCCGAGCTTGCCCTCGGTGCCGACCTCCCGCGCCACCCGGGTCACCTCGCTGGCGAAGGCGTTCAGCTGATCGACCGTGGTGTTGATGGTCTCCTTGAGGCGCAGGATCTCGCCCTTCACGTCGACGGTGATCTTCTTGGAAAGATCGCCCGCGGCGATGGCCGTGGAGACCTCGGCGATGTTGCGCACCTGGTCGGTGAGATTGCCGGCCATGGAGTTCACCGAATCGGTGAGGTCCTTCCACGCACCGGTGAGGCCGGGCGCCTGGGCCTGGCCGCCGAGCCGTCCCTCCGTTCCCACCTCGCGGGCGACGCGGGTCACCTCGCTGGCGAAGGCGTTGAGCTGGTCGACCATGGTGTTGATGGTCTCCTTGAGCTCGAGGATCTCGCCGGAGACGTTGACCGTGATCTTCTTGGAGAGATCGCCCCCGGCGATGGCGGTGGCGACCTCGGCGATGTTGCGCACCTGACCGGTGAGATTGCCCGCCATGAAGTTGACGCTGTCGGTCAGGTCCTTCCACGCTCCGGTCACTCCCGGCGCCTGGGCCTGGCCGCCGAGCTTGCCCTCGGTGCCGACCTCGCGGGCGACCCGGGTCACCTCGCCGGCGAAACCGTTGAGCTGGTCGACCATGGTGTTGATGGTCTCCTTGAGCTCGAGGATCTCGCCGGAGACATCCACCGTGATCTTGCGCGAGAGGTCGCCCCGGGCTACCGCCGTAGTCACCTGGGCGATGTTGCGCACCTGGGCGGTCAAGTTGCCGCACATGGCGTTGACCGAGTCGGTCAGGTCCTTCCACGCCCCGGTGACGCCCGGCACGATCGCCTGGCCGCCGAGCTTGCCTTCGGTCCCCACCTCCCGGGCCACCCGGGTCACCTCGCTGGCGAAGGAGCGCAGCTGGTCGACCATGGTGTTGATCGCTTCCTTGAGCTGCAGGATCTCGCCGCGGACATCGACCGTGATCTTCTTGGAGAGGTCGCCTCCGGCGACCGCGATGGTCACCTCGGAGATGTTGCGCACCTGGGCGGTCAGGTTGGAGGCCATGGAGTTCACCGACTCGGTGAGCTCGCGCCACACCCCGGTGACTTCGGTGACCTGGGCCTGGCCGCCGAGCTTGCCGTCGACCCCCACCTCCCGGGCGACCCGGGTCACCTCGGAGGTGAACACCTGGAGCTGGCCGATCATGGCGTTGACGATGTTGGCCGAGCGCAGGAACTCGCCCTTGAGCGGCCGGCCGTCGACCTCCAGGGGCATGGCCTGGAGCAGGTCGCCCTTGCCCACCGCCGAGATCGACCTCGTCACCTGCAAGGTCGGCCAGATGAGATCATCGATGAGCGTATTGACCGACTGCTCCATCTCGCCCCAGGCGCCGCTGGAGAGGCCGAAGCGCACCCGGGTCCGGGTCTGGCCATCGCGGCCCACCACCTCGCCCACCCGCTCGAGCTGGGCAGCCATGCGCGCATTGGCCGAAACGATGTCGTTGAAGGCTTCGGCGACGCGACCGGCCGCGCCGCTCCGGTCGCCCGAAAGGCGCACCGTGAAATCGCCCGCCCGCACCGCGTTCAGGGCCGAGATGAGCTCGCCGGCGTCCAGGGCGCCCGCCGCCTCCTGAAGGTCGCCTGGCCAGATCGCCGCCGGCGCCGCGGTCTCGATGAAACTCGCCGGCTCAGCCGAAATCGCGTCCAACCCCTCGCCGCCGTCACTTGGCTGCATCGCTACACGGCCTCCGAAATGAGACGCCCCGGCCCTCGTTCCGAGTATTCGCCGAAATCCTCCCAAACGCTCGGACTTCAAAGCTTGACCGGCTTCACGGGCCCGTGACCTCGCTAACGGCCAAGCTCCAGACGGGGGGCCAACGCGACCGGGTGCGGGAAGTTCCCCCCGTCTCCACAAGAATTGCGGTGAAATCCTCCGGCTTCACGGGGAGATCGCCCGAACGGGCACCAAAGGCCGCCGCTGTGCGTTGGCTTGGCCATGCCTCGCCTCGCCCGCGCCCTCCGCGCTCTTCTTCTTACCCCCATGCTCCTCGCCGCCACCCCTCCGCCAGCCGCCGCGCCGGCTCGGGTCGCTCGGGCGTTCGGCGCCACCATCGTCTCGACCTACCCCGACGGCCGCACCGCCGAGCTCTGGCTCGCTCCCGACGGCGCCTACACCGCCGAGGGGAGGCGCTTCGACCGCTCGCGCGGCCATTGGCGGGTCAAGGGCTCCAAGCTCTGCCTGCGCCAGTCACGGCCCTTCCCGAGCCCCTTCAGCTACTGCACCGCCATTCCACCCGCCGATGCCTCCGGGAGCTGGACCGGAAAAGCCTGGAGCGGCGAGGCGATCCGCATTCGCCTCGTCCCCGGACATGTCGAGGGCCAGGCGCTCGCGACTCGCAAGACGGCCGCCGCGACCCGCTGAGCCGGCGTGGCCGCGGCCAAAGACCAGGGCCCTGACGCCCACATAGTTGATCATCCAGGCGACGAAAGCGGCGATGACAAGCGCGATGTAAGGGTTGGAGATCGCCCC
This sequence comes from Caulobacteraceae bacterium, assembly GCA_050729515.1. Lineage (GTDB taxonomy): Bacteria > Pseudomonadota > Alphaproteobacteria > Caulobacterales > Caulobacteraceae > Acaudatibacter. Next base: position 217,506 of record JBOHLG010000001.1, on the reverse strand, counting down.
CCGATGGAGCGAGACGAGGGTGACGAAGATCCAGTAGTTGCAGAGATTTCCCGCCCCCTGGGTCGCCATGTACGAGATCCACTGCCGGGCGATCGTCTCCTTGGAAAGGCAGCGGAACACCCCAAGGCCGTTGATCGCGAAGGTCGCCTGCATGGCGCAGAAGAGCGAGATCGCCCGCGCCGCCCAGGCCGCCAGGCCCAAGGTGAGCCCGATCTTGAGCAGGACCGCGTCGACCGCGAAGCCGATGAGCCCCACGAGGGCGAACTTGATCGCCGTCGTCGCCTCCCAGCGCGCGGTCCAGGCTTCGGTCATCGAGACTTCAACGCTCCGCGACGAGATCGCGTTCAGCCGCGAAGGACCCAATGATCACGCATCGATCACGATCGCCGAGAGGAGCCGCCCGTAACGCGCTTCGCCTTGGCGCGAGACCCGGCGATAGGAAAAGAAGAATTCCGGTTCGGCCAAGGTGTCGCGGCCGATCCATTCGGCGTTCTCGACGCCGGCCCTCGCCAGCCGGAAGAGGGCGAAGCCGGGAAGATCGAAGAGGCGTTTGCCGGCCGCAGCCGCCGGGCTGAAAAAGCGCTCGTATTCGGCGGACTGGGCGACGAAGGCCTGCTCGAACTCGAGGCCGACCTCGTAGGAAGCGGGGCCGATGCACGGACCGACCGCAGCCACAAGGCGCTCGCGGCGCGCGCCCGCCTCTACCATCGCCGCCACGCCGGCTTCGATGACCCCGCCAAGGGCGCCGCGCCAGCCGGCATGCAGCGCCCCGACGACGCGTTCTTGCGGATCGGCCAGCAGGATCGGGGCGCAATCGGCCGCCAGCACGCCCAGCGCCAGGCCGGCCTGCACCGAAACGAGGCCATCGCCCATTGGTCGCCGGTGCCGCCAGGGCGAGGCGATGCGCCTCACCTGGGCCGAATGAATCTGAAAGCAGGTCTGAAGATCGCTCGCTGCCAGATGTCGGGCGGCCCGAAGCCGGTTTTCGAGCACCTTCTCCTTGTCGTCTCCAGAGCCCAGTCCGACGTTGAGGCTCCAGAACGGGCCCTCCGAGACGCCGCCTTCGCGCGTGAAGAAGCCGTGCCGCACGCCGCTCGCCCGGGCGAGGACCTTCGACTGGAGCGCCTCGATCATTGCCGCCCCCTAGAAGCCCGGCGGCTCAAGATCGGTGGAGTGGATGGCCGCGGCCTTGAAGAGCGCGCCCATCTGATCGGTCCGAACGAGGCGATCGAGCTGGCGGCCGATCGCCTCGGCCTCTTGCGGATTGGCTTGGGCGAGGCCCTCCGCCCGCTGCTTCGCCGCCAAAGCGAGAAGGAATTCGCCCTGAGTGCGGAACCTGATCGCCGCGCCGGCGCCGCGGGCGGCGGCGAGGAGCGACCGGAAGTCGGCATGGCAGGTGAGGTCGGCTTCGCCGGGAAGGGCGAAGGGGCTCTCCTTGCGGTGGGCGCGGACCGCCTGAAGCGTATCGCCGAGGCCCCTCTCCTCACCGTAGTCGATGAAGAGCGCCGCGCCTTTGCGTCGTCTCACCAGTCCGCCGACGAGATGACCCAGGGCCCGCGCCTCGGACGAAGTCTCGACGATTGCGCCAGGAGGCGCTTCGGCGAACTCAGCCCCGGGCTCGAGGCCGACCGCCTCCGGCCCGAGGGCGAAGCCGAGCGTCCCATCTGCGCCTAGGCCAACGCGCCTCTCAGCGAGGCCTTTGGGCGTCCGCACCCACTGATCGACCGGCAGGCAATCGAGGAACTCGTTGGCGAGGAGGATGACCGGCCCGGCGCAGCCAAGGAGCGCGCCCCAATCCTCGAGCCAGCGGATCGGCCGGCCGGATCCACAAAGCGCGCGCTTCTGCCGCTCGGCGAGGAGGGCGCTGCGCTCGACAAGGATGATCTCGGCCGCCGCGAAGAAGCCGGGCCGGACCTCGGCCAGGCGAAGGACATCGGACATGAGCCGTCCCTCGCCCGGACCAAGCTCGACGAGGTCGAAGCGGGCGGGCGAGCCCAGCTGCTCCCAGACCTCGATCGCCCAGGCCCCCAGGAGCTCGCCGAAGATCTGCGAGACCATGGGCGCGGTGACGAAATCTGCGCCGTAGTCGCGCCCGCTCGCGTAATAGCCCTCGCAGGGATCGTGCAGGCAGGCGGTCATATAGGCGGCGATGGTCATTGGCCCGGCCGCCTTGATGCGGCGGATCAGGCGCTCAGCAAGGCTCAGCAAGACTCAGGAGCCTTGGCCGGCCCGCCGATCTCGACCGCCGCGGGAGAGGGACCGCGCTTCACGCCGCGGTGGACGAGCCAGGCGCCGAGGATCACCATGGGGACCGAGAGAAGCATGCCGACGGTGAGGCTCAACGGCAGGTGACGGAGCCCGGCGTCGGGCATGCGCACGTTCTCGAGCGCGATCCGGAAGATCCCGTAGAAGGCGAGAAAGAGCCCGGTCACCACCCCTGGGCGGCGAAGGGCGCAGAAGCGGTGGGTCGCGAGGCGCAGGATGCAGAAGAGCGCCACGCCTTCCAGCGCCGCCTCGTAGAGTTGGGAGGGATGCCTGGGCTGATCGCCGGCGATGCACGTCCCGTCGGGGTAGGTGGGGATGTACGGCCCGCAGAAGACCATCGCCCAAGGGACGTTGGTCACTCGCCCCCAGAGCTCGCCGTTGATGAAGTTGGCGATCCGGCCGAAGAAGAGTCCGAAGGGGACCGAGGCGGCGGCGACGTCGGCGAGGGAGAGGAAGTTGAGCCTCTGGCGACGGACGAAGAAGAAGAGGGCGATCAGCACCCCGATCGCCCCGCCGTGGAAGCTCATCCCGCCGTGCCATACCTCGAAGATCTCCAGCGGATTGGCCGCGAGCACCGCCCGCTGGCTCGCCAGCGGCAGCATGTAGAAGAGCACATAGCCGATCCGCCCCCCCAGGATGATCCCGAGCGTGACCCAGACGATGAAGTCGTCGATCTGGGCCGGGCTGGCGACCGGCCTCGCCCCTCCCCAGAGCCTCGCGTTGCGCACCAGCCCCACCGCATAGCGCCAGCCGATGAGGATGCCGGCGATGTAGGCCAGGGCGTACCACCGCACCGAAAAGGGCCCCAGGGCGAGGCCGCCCAGGTGCACCTGCGGGATGGTGAAGATCTCCGGCCTGATGTTCGGATAGGGGATGGCCATGGCGGTCCATATCGCATCGGGCGCGGGCTGGTGGAACGAATTTGACATTCGCCTTCCGCCCGACATCGGCTCGCCGGGCGAATGTCAAAATTCAAAGTTCCACCAGCAAATCAAAGGGTCGCTAGTGGTCCTCCTGATTCCGAAATTTGCCCGGCGCGCGGTATCAGTCATAGGCAAATGTTGGAATCGGACCACTGGGTATGGGCCGATCCATGTCGCTTTCGGGTTCGGTTTGCCTTAAGGACCCCCGCATGCAGACCCAGAATCCCTTCCTGGACGAGATGGCCAAGATCACCCAGGCCGCCATGGGGCTGGCCCAGGCCGCCGGCGAGGAGGCGAGGAGCGCGCTGCGCGCCCAGTCCGACAAATGGGCGGCCGATCTCGACCTCGTCAAACGAGAGGAATTCGAGGCCCTGAAGGCCGAGATCGCCAACTTGCGGGCCGAGATCGCCCAGCTCCGCCAGGGAAAATAGGCCGTGAGCGGCGAACCGGTCCTCGCCTCCTGGATGAACCCACTTGACCTTTTCCGGCCGGGACCGGAGTTAGGGTTAATCGGCGCGGCGAATCCCGCTGGCGTCCCCTTTGGAGTGCGGACGCTCTGATGGCTTTTCCCCACTCCGAAGAAGACGATGTCATCATCACCTTCGACCCCCTCGACGTGGTCGAAAAGGTGCTGGCGGCCGAGAACCTCTCCTTCGACCGCACCGAAGATGGCGATCTCGCCTTCTCTCTCAAGGGCGACTGGAAGGACTACGAACTGTGGTTCGCCTGGCGTCCCGAAGCCGATTGTCTGCAGCTCAACCTGGCCATCGACCGCATCGCCAAGGGCGAACGCCAGGGCGACGCCCTCGCCCTGATCAATCTCATCAACCAGAGGGTCTGGCTGGGGCATTTCGAGATCTGGGCCGGCGACGGAGAAGTCGTCTTCCGCCACGCCATGGCCCTTCCCGCCGCCGAGCGTCCAAGCATGGCTCAGGCCGCCTCGATGATCGACGCGGCCATGGAGGCGGCCGACCGCTTCTATCCGGCCTTCAACTTCCTTCTTTCGGAGGGAAAGTCGCCGGACGAGGCGATGGCCGCCTGCATGTTCGAGACCGTCGGCCGGGCCTGATCTTGGCCATGGCGCCGACTTTCGCGCCGCTTGTCCTGCTGGGCGCCGGCCACATGGGCGGGGCCTTGATCGAGGGCTGGTCTTCCAGGGCGGTTGTCGCTCCTGGCGACCTCCTGATCCTCGATCCGGCCCCCGGCGAAGCGGCCCGCCGGGCGGCGGGCGAGGGCGCGCGGCTCGATCCGTCCGAGGAGGACCTAGCGGCGGCCAAGGCCGCGGTCCTGGCGGTCCGGCCGCAGGGCTGGCGCAAGGCCGCTTCGGATCTGGCCCGCCGCCTCCCTATCGACGCGAAGGTGATCTCGATCATGGCCGGCGTCCCGCTCGCCGGGATCGCCGCTCTCTTCGCTCCGAGGCCGGTCTGCCGGGTGATGCCCAATCTCCCCGCCGCGATCGGCGAAGGCGCCGCCGCCCTCTTCTCTCCCGATCCCGCCGCGGCCGAGGCCGCCCGCGCCCTCTTCTCGCCCATTGCCGAGGTGATCGAGGTGGAGGACGAGGCTCTCCTCCACGCCGTCACCGCCGTCGCCGGTTCCGGTCCGGCCTATCTCTATGCCTTCGCCGAGGCCCTGGCGGCGGCTGGCGAAAAGGCCGGCCTCCCTTCCGTCGCGGCGGCGAGGATGGCCCGCCGGACCGTGGCCGGCGCGGCCGCGCTGATGGCCCGGTCCTCGGAGCCTCCGACCGCCATGCGCCAGGCCGTGGCCTCCAAGGGCGGGACCACCGAGGCGGCGCTCGAGGTTCTGCTCGCGCCCGGCGGGCTTTGCGACCTCCTCTCCTCGGCCGTGGAACGCGCGGCGGCCCGCTCGCGCGAGCTCGCCCTCTGATGGCCGCCTGATGGCTGCTCGGGCCGACATTCTGCGCCCCGCCGGCGAGGCCCTGATGAAGCTCGCCGGCGAGCGGCCGTGGGACGAGATCGGCCTTCGCGCCGTCGCCGAGGAGGCGAAAGTCCCGCTCGCCGATCTCTTCGCGCGCGTCGGGGGCAAGCGCGCGCTCCTCGCCGAGATCTCGCGACGGCTGGACCGGGAGGTCCTCGCCGCGCCGGCCGGAGAGTCGGACGATCCCCACGATCGCCTTTTCGATGCGGTGATGGTCCGCATCGAGGCCATGGCGCCTTACCGGCCCGCGCTCCTGGCGATCATCGCGGCGGAAAATCCGGCCTTCCTCGCCCCGCATCTTCCCAGGACCGCCAGGGCCGTTCTCGAGGCGGCCGGCCTCGACGCCAGTCCGCCGCGCCTCGCCGCCATGACAGCGGTGTGGGCGAGGGTCGTGCAAGTCTGGCGCGACGACGAGGGCGCGCTCAACCGCACCATGGCCGAAATCGACCGCCGCCTGAAGCAGATGAGGCGGGCCCTCCGCTTCGTCCGCGCCGCCTATTGAGCTCTGGGCAGCCTCAGGGCGGCGCGAAGGCCGCCGAGCGGCGAGACCCCCAGCGTGATCTCCCCGCCATGGCCGCGGGCGACATCCCGGGCGATGGCGAGTCCGAGCCCCACGCCCTTGGCGTTCTGGTTGCGCGCCCGATCCAGCCGGGTGAAGGGGGCGAGCGCCTCCTCGAGCCGTTCGGGCGCGATGCCTGGCCCATCGTCGTCGACGAGGATCTCGATCATGTCCGGCCCGCTTTTGGCGGCGATCTCCACCCGCTCCCCATGGGCAAGGGCGTTGGCCAGGAGATTGGCGAGCGCGCGCTTGAGCGCATTGGGTCTCACCAGGGCGAGGAGGCCGGCCTCGGCCCTCGTCTGGATCCTGGCCCCTGAGCGGCGATGATCGGCGGCGACCTCCTCGATGAGGCACCCGACATCGATCGCCTCCACCTCCTCGCCGCCCTCCCCGCGGGCGAAGGCGAGGTATTCGTCGATCATCTCCTCCATGGCGGCGAGATCGCGCTTCATGGCTTCGCGCCGGGGCGATGGCCGGGAAAGCGCCAGCTCCAGCTTCAGACGGGTGAGCGGGGTGCGAAGATCGTGGCTGACCGAGGCGAGCAGATGGGTCCGCTGCTCGACGTGGCGCTGGATCCGCGCCTTCATGGCCAGGAACGCCCGCGCCGCCTGGCGCACCTCGCGCGCCCCATAGGGCTTGAACGGCGCGTCGATGCCGCGCCCGAAGGCCTCGGCCGCCGCCGCCAGGCGCTCGATCGCCCGCACCTGGTTGCGGATGAAGCCGATGGCGATGCCGGTGAGGAGCACGCTCGCCCCGATCAGCCACAGGAGGAAGATGTAGGCCCGCGTGGCGATCACCCGGTCCTTGGGGACGATGATCCGGATCACGCCCTGCGGCGCCTTGATCCGAACATCGACGTAGGCGGGGTAGCGCGCGGCGTCGAACCAGAAAGGCGCCGCGATGCGCTGGGCGAGGGCCTTTCCCAGCGAGGCGTTGACCGCGGAAATCCCGACGGGCCGGCGTCCACGGGGAAGCGACGCGGCCGGCTCCAGCACGACTGAAAGGCCGAGCGTCTGGGCCTCGCCGGCGATCCGCGCCATGCCGGCGGGCGTGGGATCGGCTTCATAGGAGTGGACGACCAGGGCCGCTTCGCCGGCGAAACTCTCGGCCAGGCGCGCGTTCACCGTCCGCCATTCCGCCTCGAAAAACCCGTAGGTGACGGCGATCTGCATCAGCGCGGCGGGAACGATGATGATGAGGAGGCTTCGCCCGAAAAGGGAGGTCGGGGCGCGGCGCCTGAGCAGCAGCCAGAAGGCCCTTGGCCAGAGGCGACGCGCCAAGGCCATCAGTCGGGCGCCAATCGATACCCGACGCCGCGGACGGTCTGCAGATAGCGCGGATTGGTCGGATCGTGCTCGATCTTGCGGCGCAGGCGCGTGACCTGGATATCCACCGCCCGCCCGCCCTCGCGGTCGGGCCCCAGCAGGTCGAAGCGGTCCACCGGCGCATGCGCCGCCCTGGCCAGCTGTCTCAGCAGCTTGGTCTCGGTCTCGGTGAGACGGATCGGCGCCCCCTCGCGGGTGAGTTCGCCGCGCGGAATGTCGAAGACGACCTCGCCCATCTGCACGCGCTCGGCCGGCCCGGCGGCGCCGGCGCGCCGTAACACCGCCTCGATGCGCAGCGTGAGCTCGCGCGGCTCGAAGGGCTTGGCGAGGTAGTCGTCAGCCCCGAGCCGCAGCCCCTCGATGCGCTCGCCGGGAAGGCCCCGCGCGGTGAGGATGATGACCGGCAGCCTTCCGGCCGCCCCGGGCCGGCCGCGCAGCCAGTCGGTGAAGGCGTAGCCGTCCTCTTCGGGCATCATCACGTCCACGATGAGGAGGTCGAAGGAAAGGCTTTCCAGGAGCCGCCGGGCGGCGGCGGCGTCGGCCGCCGCGCTCACCCGGAAGCCCTCGGCGGAGAGGTAATCCTTGAGGAGCGAGCGGATGCGGTCGTCGTCATCGACGATGAGGAGGTGCCGTCGACCCGATCCACTCGCCGTTTGCGCCATGGTCCTCATCCTATGCCGCCGGCCGGTTCGGAAAACCACAGCGGCGCTTTCCGCCGCAAAGCCGGGGCGTGCAGTTCCGAGCGGCTGCATCGACGGCGCGGCCCGGGCGTTGACGAGGCGGCCGCGCTCGTCGTCTAAGAACGCCCTTCCGAAAGGAGAGGTCCCGCCGATGTCGCTTTTGCCTTACGACGACCGCGACGGCTGGATCTGGTTCGACAGCGAGATGCGCCCCTGGCGCGAGGCGAAGATCCACGTCCTCACCCACGGCCTTCACTACGCCTCGACCGTCTTCGAGGGCGAGCGGATGTACTCAGGGAGGATCTTCGCTCTCGCCGAACACACCCAGCGCCTCATCGACTCGGCCCGTCTCATGGATTTCGAGATCCCCTTCTCGGCCGCCGAGATCGACGCCGCCTCCACTGAAACCTGCGTCCGCAACGGCTTTTCCGACTGCTATGTGCGCCCCATCGCCTGGAGAGGCTCCGAGATCATGGGCGTCGCCGCTCGCGACAGCAAAATCCACCTTGCAATCGCGGCGTGGCGATGGCCGAGCTATTTCAAGCCTGAAGAGAAGGCGAGGGGCATCGCGCTCACCTGGGCGCGCTATCGCCGGCCGTCGCCGCAGACCGCCCCCACCGCCGCCAAAGCCGCCGGGCTCTACATGATCTGCACCCTTTCCAAGAACCTCGCCGAGCGGGAAGGCTACGCCGACGCCATGATGCTCGATTGGCGGGGCTTCGTCGCCGAGGCGACCGGGGCCAACGTCTTCTTCATCAAGGAAGGCGTCCTTGTCACCCCCACTCCTGACTGCTTCCTCGACGGCATCACCCGTCGCGCGGTGATCGCGCTCGCCACGAAAAAGGGCATGGAGGTCGAAGAGCGTCATATCCGGCCCGAGGAGCTCTCCGGCTTTTCGGAGTGCTTCATCGTCGGCACCGCCGCCGAGGTGACTCCGGTCTCCCAGGTGGGCGAGCACCGCTTCCGCCCCGGCAATCAGACCCTCGCGCTCATGGACGACTTCGCCTCCCTGGTGCGGCGCGTCCCGCAACCGGCTTGAACCAAGTGGAACGAATTTGACATTCGCTTCCTGCCCGACATCAGCCGCCGAGCGAATGTCAAATTCAAAAGTTCCACTAGAAAATCAAAGATTCGCTCGTGGTCCTTCTTGATTCCAACATTTGCCACGCGCGCGGTATCAGGCGGATGCAAATGTTGGAATCGGACCACTAGCCATGGGGGCGGCGATGGGGCGCTCGTCCGGTATCCTCCCCTGCCAGGCGATCGAGAGTCTCATCGAGACCGGCGCGATCGCCGCCGACCGCGAGATTTCGCCAGAGCAGGTGCAGCCGGCGAGCCTCGATCTGCGCCTGGGCGAGCGCGCCTTTAGGGTGAGGGCCTCGTTCCTTCCGGGTCCCGGCGCGGCCATGGCCGCGCGCCTGGAACGGCTCTCGATGCACGAGATCGACCTCTCCCAAGGAGCAGTGCTCGAGCGCGGCTGCGTCTATGTGGTCGAGATCGCCGAGCGCCTCGATCTTCCGCCAAAGATCTCCGGCCGGGCCAATCCCAAGAGCTCGATCGGCCGGCTGGACGTTTTCGTGCGGCTGATCTGCGAAGGCGCCGACGCCTTCGACCGCGCCCGCCCCGGCTATGAGGGGAGGCTCTGGCTCGAGATCGCCCCCCAGACCTTCGCCATCCTGGTCCGCGCCGGCGACCGGCTCGCCCAGATGCGCTTCCGGCAAGGCCCGCAAGGACCGGTCGAGGTGCGGGACGTTCGGGTCGGGCTCGGGGCCGGCCCGGACGGCGAACCTTGCGGCTTTCGCGCCCGCCGCCACGCCGGGGTGATCGATCTGGCGAGGAACGGGGGGCACGATCCGGCCCAGTTCTTCGAGGCGTTGAGCGCCCCTGGCGGCGAGCTGCTCCTCGATCCCGGCGAGTTCTACATCCTCGCTTCGCGCGAGGGGGTCGAGGTCGGACCCGAAGAGGCCGCCGAAATGTCTCCCATCGATCCGGCCGTGGGCGAGTTTCGCGCCCACTACGCCGGCTTCTTCGATCCCGGCTTCGGGCTCGCGAGCGGCGGCCAAGGGCTCGCCCCAGAGGGCGTCCCAGGGGGCGCCCCAGGGGGCGCCAAAGCGGTGCTCGAGGTGAGGAGCCGCGAGGCCCCGTTCCTCCTCGAGGATGGCCAGATCGTCGCCCGCCTCGCCTACGAACCGCTCATCGAGCCTCCCTCGCGCCTCTATGGGCAGGGAAACGCCGGCGGCCACTACCAGTCCCAGGCTCTGGCCCTCTCGAGGTTCTTCGCCCCCTGGCCGGTTTAGGCCAACTCCTCGGGTCTCACGAGCGAGCGCCGCGACCCCCCAAATTCCGCTCATCCCGTGCAAGGACCCTTCAGGGTCCGCGACACGGGACCCAGGCAAAAGCCTGCGTCGAACGCTGACCCCGCACGAGGTTGAGAATCTTGCCCGGGCCCCGGCTTTCGCCGGGGTGAGCGGGGGGTGGGAGTCCGGTTCGGCTCCTAAGCCTTCCGTCCCATGTAGATCGACTGCTTGGGCGCCGCCAGGACCCGCCGAAGCATCGGCTCGAAGGCCTCCAGCGGCATGGACCGGTATTCCGGATCGAAGGCCGACTGGTCGTAGAGATGGCAGAACTGGGCGCAGCGCTCGAAGTGGGGGTGGCCGCGGTACTCTTCGCGCATGTCGCGGTCGAGGCCCACCAGGTGGAAGAAGTAGTAGCCCTGGAAGATCCCGTGCTTGTCCATCATCCAGTGGTTGGCCTCCGAGACATAGGGCTTCATGATCACCGCCCCGATCTCGGCGTGGTTGGCCGGCCCCCAGAGATCGCCGATGTCGTGCATCAGCGCGCAGACCACATATTCCTCGTCGCGCCCGGCGCGATGGGCCTGGCTGGCGGTCTGCAGCGAGTGTTCGAGCCGGCTCACCGTGAAGCCGCCGCAGTCCTGGTCGAGGCTTCTGAGCGCCCTCAGCAGCCGGTCGGCGAGCTCGGCGCGATAGGGGGCGGCGGCCTGCCCGATCGCCCGCCAGTCCTCGACCGTTCCCTCGGTCATGGCCCTGAATTTGGCCCGAGCGCCGGTTTTGGTGATCGCTTCGCCGTCGGCCATCTCAAGCCTCCATCACTCGACGCCTTCATGGTGGGAGCGCCGGGCCGCAACGTCAATCCCGCCGGCTTGAGCCGCCGAGTGGGCCAGTCTATGCCTTGGTCGGCGCGGGCGTAGTTCAGAGGTAGAACGTCAGCTTCCCAAGCTGAATGTCGTGGGTTCGATTCCCATCGCCCGCTCCACGCCTTTTATTGGCTGGCGGGTGAATTTGGCCCCTGGCGACGGGAACGGCGATGGCTGTGGCGCGCGCGCGGCGTGCGTCTCCCAGCAAATGGGTCGAGGCGAAGTCGGCTTAGCGCCAGAAGCTGACACTCACGTCGGTCCGGAACCCGGACGTTCAACCCGCCAGCCCAGGGCGCGCCCCAGTCTGGCCTCCTGAGCATCACTCCAGCGCCTCCTAAGATCGGGATCAGGGTCGGGCCTATCCCCCGGCTGCCTCGCCGGTGGGCTTCTGGAGGAGTTCTTCGAGGCTTTCATAGATTTCCGTGACTTCCTCGCGGTTCTTGAGTCGGCCGAGCAGAGGAAGCGCTTGGCGATAAGCGGATGCAGCCTCGGCGTCATTGCCCATTTTCGCATAGAGCTTGGCCACGCTGGTATACGCGTCCGCCGCGCTGTCGAATTTCTGAATAGCCTCGAACAGTCCAGCGGCCTTGTCATACGCCTGAAGCGCGTTGTCAGTCTCGCCGACGGCATCGTAAGCGTGACCGAGATGGTCAAATGCGTCCGCCTGGCCGGCAATGTTCCCCTCTTTCTCGAAGAGCAGCACGCTTTCATTGTAGATCGAGATCGCGTCGCGCGGGTGTTCCATCGCTTCAATGGTGGAGCCAAGCCCGACCAGGATGTCTGCGAGATCTCTCGGGCTGCCTGACCGTTCTTTCAGCTCCCTGGCGAGCTGATAGAGTCCAGCGGCATTCTCAAATTCGCCCCGGTCGGACGCGCCCTGAGCGAGCGCCGCGTTCAAATCGGCCCGCACTTCGAGGTCATCCTCAGCGTCAAGATCGGCCAGCGCGGTCTCGAAAAGCGTCTTCGCGGCGACCGCATTCCCAGTCGCGGCGCGCAGTTCCCCGAGCCGCAGCTTGGCCCGGGCAAGGTCCCGCCTTAGGCCTTGTTCCTCAAACGCCCGCGCGGCGGCGTCAAGGAGGGGTTGAGCGCCCTCGAAATCTTGTTTCTGGGATAGTGCATATCCTAGTTGAACCTGCGCCTGAGCGGTGGAGCGGGGATCACCGGCCGCCTCTGCAATCGCGAGTCCTCGTCGATAGATGGCCTCAGCCTGAACCTTGCGGCGCAGCCGAAACAGGAAGTCGGCGTATTGCAGCAAGGCCTGAGGACTGTTGTTCGGGGCGGCCAACTCGGCATAGATCGCTTCCGCCTCCGTTAGGCGCCCGTCCTTCTCCATGACGATGGCCTGTTCGAGCGGCGTGAGCCCAGCGACGTCTGGCTCGCTCCCGGTCGCCAGCGCCGCGACGGCGGATACTGAAGTCTCTCGTTCGGCGGGCCTTTGCCCTTTCTCGTGGTCGCGTATCCAGGACGCGAGAAACGCGCGAAAGCGATCCTCGAAGTCGCCAGGCGTTTCAATCTGGTGAAATAACAGCCTGCGCTCTTGCTCCAGCTTTTTCTTGAAGTCCAATACTTGCTGCAGTTGTGGCCCGGGATCACTCAATCGTTCTGCTTCAAGTGATTTGAAGAAGACCAAGAGCTCCCGCATGGGCTTGTCCTCGGCACCGCAATGCTGCAACGCATTCTCGTATTCTTCCTGCGTGCCAGATGTATATCCGTCCGCTCCAGGGTTTGACCCCCACCGGTCATGAAGCACGAGGACGAAAGCGTCGCACTCCTCAAGCTCCTGGTTGATAATGGCTTGCGGCCGGCCCATTCCACCAAGGGTCAGCTCCCACCCCACCGGGATAAAGACCACGCCACGACGCATCGCATCCTCGGTATTGTACTTGGCGATGATGTCCCGGAAGGCCTCTCTGATCTCCTGGAGGCCACCCGGCGAAGCGATGAATATTCGGTAGCCCGTGAGCGAGCTTGGCATATCACTCCCCTCACGGGTGCCGGCATGGATTGCGTCCATTCGTACGAGACCGGCGGGCGGTTTCCAAGACTAGGTTCGTTTCGCGCCAGGAAGGTCGACCGCCGGAAAGATGTGCTCATTATAAATAAATGATCCGCCAACATCGGGCATATCTGACAACACCTAACCGTTATCACAGTTGTTGCAAGCATATAATTAACTTCTCCAGTAATACTCTGCGTATAATCCTATTCTCTATCGTCGTAAACCAAATAGCTACATTTCAGAGGCGGATAATAATTGCCTCATTTGGGGTCAGATCGTGGATATTCCTTGCTTTACCGAGATTTCCATTTTCACAAATACCCTTCAAGCATAATCAATCTGGCGCTATGATAGGTCTTCGATAAACGGAGAATCGCCATGCCCGCCGACTCGCTGCCCGTAGACTGTGACCGTCAGCATGCGCCTCTAAACGCCCTCGACGCGGCGGTGGACAGCCCTGCCATTCGGCGCCTCATTGAAGAAGTTCGCCTCGAAAGGCCCGACGTGCCGCGGAGCTATAATCGGACGCACAATCGCCACAACCGCTAGAGAATTGGATCGGTGGGTGCGCATCGATACTGTCCTTCTCAAGGTTGCGAGCCGGTGCAATCTCGATTGTAGCTACTGCTACGTCTATCATATGGGCGATGAAAGCTGGCGGGCGTCGCCAAAGCGTCTGCCTGCCGACGTCCAAGAGTTGGTGATAGAGCAGCTCGGCGCTCTCCTGCGTGCCCAGGAGCAACCATTCTCGGTGGTGCTGCACGGTGGTGAGCCGCTGCTGCTCGGCGTCGCTAGGCTGACGAGCTTGTTTGCCGGACTTCGTCGCCAACTGGGCTTGGCGTGCGGCATCAGCATCCAAACGAATGGGGTGTTGATTTCGTCCTCGCTCCTGGACGTGTGCTCGAAGCACGCCGTTACGCTGTCGGTCTCGCTCGACGGTCCGGCCGAGCTGCATGACCGGCACCGGCTCGATCTTCGCGGCGGACCATCGCACGCCCGGGTCGTCGCGGGCATGGAGTGCCTAAGGTCTCACGCCGATGCGGCACGCCTCTTCTCCGGCGTGCTGGCGGTCGTCGACCCGGCGACCGATCCGACAGAGATTTATCGGTATTTCAAAGCGCTGGACGTGCCGAGCGTCGACTTCCTTTACCGCGACGGCAATCACACCGCGCTACCTTATGGCAAGGCCCTTGTTGGTTCGGACGAGTACGGCCGATGGATGTGCGGGATTCTCGACTGCTACGTCGCGGACCCATCCCCATTTCGCATCCGCATGCTCGATGACATGATGAGACTGCTATTGGGGGGGACCGGGGTCAAAGAGGGCGTTGGTCTGACCGACTACGGCATTCTCGTCATCGACACGGACGGCTCGATCAAGAAGAACGACACTCTAAAGAGCTCGCCGCCGGGAGACAGCTTCGACGAGAACTGGTCGATCAGGTCTCGCTCATTGCGGGACGTGGCGACCAGCCGGGCCTTCGAGGCTTATCACCACACGCAGCGGCCAACGGCTCCCGCCTGCCGCGCTTGTCCCCTCCTGACCGTCTGCGGCGGGGGCATGGTCACGCACCGGTACAAGGACGGTTCGGGTTACGATAACCCGACGGTATTTTGCGTCGATCAGCAGCGCCTGATCGCGCGGATGGAGAAGCACCTAGCCACGTTTCACCGGAGCTTAGCGGCATGATCGACATCGCTGCTCAAGCTGAATTCCGACGAGAGCCGTTCGATCACACCTTGGCGAAGGAGGCTTTGCCGGGAGATCTCGCTGATGGCGCGCTCGAGTGGATGGAGCAGGACGCCTCGTGGAAGCTGCGCCTCGCAAGCTTCTATGAGCAGTGGGAGATACATCTCGACGCCGACGTACTACCGCCTCACCTGAGATCCCTGTGCGCTCAGTCGACGGTCGAGCGTTTGGCGCAGACGATGCTGGCACCGCTGACCCCGGTGCCACTGCAGCTGACGGAAATCACCGCGCATAAACTGGTCCAAGGCCAGACCATCCGAATCCACAATGACCTTCTAGACGGACGAGAAGCCTACCGCCTGCTGGTCCAGTTGAACCGGGGATGGCGCGACGAACAGGGGGGATTGTTGATGATCTTCGCGAGTTCATCCGCGGACGACCTCAGCCGGGTGATACGCCCGGTCCACGGCTCGGCCTTCGCGTTCGCGATCACCCATCGCTCATTTCACGCGGTCTCGTCGGTTCGGTCTGGTGAACGGTACACGCTGGTGTTCTCGTTCAGAGAGCTGGCCGAGTCGTAGCGCCATGGACCTCAATGCGCCGTGGCTGCTGCTCGACGCGCCACCGATGATCTGCGCGCCTGCAAGACCCGGCTGGTTCTGGAACCGGGTCCGGGCGCCGTCACCTGTCGTCCAAGCTGCGGTGGAGTCTGGTGGTCTTAGGTTACAGGAGCCAGGCGCTTTGCCATACTCCGTGGCTAAGGCTGCTGAAGACCTGATCGGCCTCATTCCCAGCCTGTCCAGGATCGCGGAACAGAGCATCTTGGCCGTCCACGTTTTGTCGGCCGAACCTGGCTTTGATGTCAGCCACAGCGAGCCTCGTTGGCGTGCGGTCGTTTTCGTCTCCAAGCCCGAACGAACGGACCGAGTCGGCGCCCTGCGTTTGGCAGAGGGCGTCATCCACGAGGCGATGCACCTCCACCTGACCAACGCAGAGGAAATCACACCTTTGGTGAACGACTTCCAAGGCCGGATGCCCTCCCCATGGCGGGCTGAGTCGCGGTCCTATCAGGGGGTGCTGCACGCCCTCTTCGTTTTCACCTGCTTGGCCGCGTACTTCAGGCAAATCCGTCAGAGCAACCTGGGGCAGGATGGCTGCCGATTGCACACGGAGGTCCGCTTATCCGAGATTCGGAGTGAAATGGCGCGCCTGGATATAAGCCGGCTAGTCGCCGGCCTCACCGCACGAGGGGCCGAACTGGCGGCGTTCTGGCACGCCCTGGCCGCCAACGCTGACTCTCCCGGTGCAGCGCGGTGAATGGACGACCCGGAGCGCCTCACGACATAACGAGATTCCGTCCCAAGAAGGTGAACCCCTCGCCCTCAACCACTTCGACGTATTCACGGGCGTCTCCAGAGCTTTTGAAGACAATTCGCGTGCCCGGATTCAGCCTTCGGGACTTCTGCGCGCGCTCGTTGAGCGCTTCGATGGCAATCTCGCCGCCGTTCAGCTCGGAAATTTCAAAGTCGAACATGGCCCCCACACTCCAAATCAACGTCGAGCCCTGGGCTGGAGACAATCGAATGAACATCTACATCGACGCCTCACAGCGCCTCGTACTCGATCGGCTTCACGCTCAGTGGACAGCCTCGCTGAAGAGGGGTCCGTTTGGAAGCCCCATTACCATGCTGGTGGAAGGGCCACCGTCGGGCTCAGATCGCAGCTTCATCATCAACGAGGATTTCGCCAGGTTCCTGACCGCTCGCCGGTTTGAGTTTCGAACGGTCTGAAACCCGCCTGGTAGCCCGACTGCCCTCACACCGGAAGCAGACCTTCCGAAGGTCACCTATGAGTCAGTAGCCGCCTTCCAGACCGGAGGTCGGGCAATGCGCCATGCAGGTCGCCCTGGCCTGGCTTCTGAAAAGAGCGCTGAACGTCCTTCTGATCCCGGGCGCCTCCTCGCCCGCGCACCTGCGCGAGAACCTCGCCGCGGCGGAGCTGCGCCCGCCCAACGAAGAGCTCGGCGCGATCGGCGAAATCGTCGGATTGGCGATGGTCTAGCGCCGCCTCCGCTCCTCGCCGGTCGCGCGTCGGCCGATTATGCCTGGGCCGCCAGAACCGCCGCCAGTTCGGCGAGGGCCCTGCCGCCGTCGCTCCGGAAGGACGAGCCGTGCATGACCGCCAGGGTCGTCGGCGCCAGAGCCGCCAGACGTTCGAGCGCCGCCACGGTGCTGGGCGCCATCGACATGGCGTGGAACATCCCTTCGATCTCCACGGCCGGACCGACGAGATCGCTCTCGGTGACAGCGGGCCCCGCGCCGGCGTTGGACAGGAGATCGCCGCAGAGCAGGGTCCGCGTCGTTTCCTCCATGAAGACACACGCCTCCCAGCCATGCGGCGCATGGGGGTGTAGAGGAACCGCACGCGCTTGCCGCCGAGGTCCAGCGTCTCCTCGTCGGCCAGGACAGGATCCCTATTGAGGGCTTCGTTTCGCGCAACGGAAACGGAGCGCGCGAGGCTGGAGCGCGGGCCGGCGACGGACTAGGAGACAAGCGATCGGGAACTCCAGGGGGTCGATGATGAATCGCGCTTTGGCCGGAGCGGCGTTGGCCGCGGCCCTGCTGACGGCCCCGCCGGCCGCCGCCGCGCCGAGGGTGACGATCGCCTCCGGAACGCTCGCCGGGACCGCGGATCGGGGCGTCGAGATTTTCAAAGGCATTCCCTACGCGGCGCCGCCGGTCGGGACTCTGCGCTGGGCGCCCCCGGCGCCGCCGGCTGCCTGGAAGGGTGTCCGCGACGCCTCTCACTTCGGCGCGGCCTGTCCGCAGCCTTCCCGTCCCGACAACAAGCCGGCGGCCGGAGCCGACCTTCCCCATAGCGAGGACTGCCTCTTCCTGAATGTCTGGGCGCCGGAGAGCGCCCGCCGCGCGCCGGTGATGGTGTGGATCCACGGCGGGGCGTTCCGGGTTGGTTCGGGCGCCTCGCCGATCTATGATGGAGACGCCTTCGCCAAGGACGGCGTGGTCTTCGTCTCGATCAACTATCGTCTCGGCGCCCTCGGCTTCTTCGCCCATCCCGCGCTCACCAGGGCCGCCGGTCCCGATGCGCCGCTCGGCAATTACGGGCTGATGGACCAGATCGCGGCGCTCCGCTGGGTCCATCGCAACATCGCGCGGTTCGGCGGCGATCCCGCCAACGTCACGATCTTCGGCGAGTCGGCCGGCGGGGAGAGCGTGCTCTTCCTGATGACGACTCCCGCCGCACGAGGACTTTTCGGAAAGGCCATCGTCGAGTCCGGAGGGGGATGGAAGAAGTCCAAGACGCTCGCCCAGGCCGAAGCGGCGGGCGATGCGCTCGCCAGCCGGGCCGGCCTGCCGGGCGCGAAAGCCACGCTCGCCCAGCTTCGCGCCCTGCCGGCGAGCGAGACGCTGGACGCTCCCCTGACTCTGGGCGGCGTCGGGCCCTTCGAGGATGGGCGCCTCGTCAAGGAGACGCCAGCCCAGGCTTTCGCTGACGGCGGGGCGGCGCCGGTCCCGCTGATCATCGGCTCCAACAGCTTCGAGGCGAGCTTGATGCGCACCTTCCGCATCCCGCCGCAGAGAATCGCCAACCTGGCGAACGACGCCGTGCGCCGCGCCTATGGCGAGGCGGCGAAAGATGAGGCAGCGTTCGGCGAGGCCCTCTTCACCGATGCGGTGATGGGGGCTCCGGCCAGTTGGGTCGCTGCGGAGCAGTCGCGCCGCGCGCCGGCCTATGTCTACGAATTCGCCTATGTTCCCCAAGCCCTGCGGGCCGGCTCGCCCGGCGTCCGCCACGGCGGGGAGATCCCGTTCGTGTTCGACACCCTGAAACCGATCCTGGCGCGAACGGGCGATACTCCGACGGCCGAGGACAGGCGGATGGAGAGGATCGTGCACGCCTGCTGGGTCGCGTTCGCCAAGATCGGCACGCCCAAGTGTCCGCGCGTGAGCTGGCCGCGCTATGATTCGGCGCGAGGCGATGTTCTCGTCTTCGGACCCGGCGCCAGCGTGGTCGAACATTTCCGTCAGGCGCGGTACCAGGCCATCGACCAGATGCTCGCGCCCCGCCGGGGGGCGGAACCCCCGATTCACTGAGGCGTCGTTCCAGCCTTCGGAATTGCGCCGCGGGCGGCTTCGCGCCGGTGCGCGCTGAGCCTTAGAACATTTCCGAACGAGAGCGAGGAATCCGGATGGCGCGCCGACCCAACATCGTCCTTCTGATGAGCGACCAGCACCAGGCGGGGATGATGGGCTGCGCCGGGGACTCCTTCGCGCCCACGCCGAACATCGACCGGCTCGCGGCAGCCGGAACCGTCTTCGAGCGCGCCTATTGCCAGGGGCCGCTCTGCATGCCGGCCCGGGCCTCGCTCGCGACCGAACTCTATGTCCGCGATCATGGCGTCTTCGAGAACGCCTCGATCATCCCGAGCGGAACGGCGACCTTCATGCAGCGCCTTTCCGAGAGCGGCTACCACACCGCCGAGATCGGCAAGATGCATCTCTGGGTTCACGGCCGGACCCAGGTTCAGGACGCCGCCGAGATGGCGCCCTGGCTGCGCGAACTCGGGTTCGCCGAGCCAATCGAGACGGTGGGCAAGCTCGCCAGCGCGCGATACCGGACGCCCTTCACCACATACCTGGAGAAGAAGGGGCTTCTGGAGCCCTACCGCGAGTACATCCGCTCCCAGCAGCATGGCGGAGGGCCGATCCCGCAATGGGATGCGCGCCCGGGCCCTCTCGATGGGCCGGACTACATCGACACTTGGCACGGCGAGCGCACCGCCGATTGGATCCGCGCCTACGACTCGGATCGGCCGTTCTTCCTCTGGGTCGGCTTTCCCGGACCACATGATCCCTATGACGCCCCGAGATCGGCGATCGATCGACTGGCAAACGCCTCCGTCCCCATGCCGCGCTCGCTGCAGAGGCCGCGCGTCCCCCACGACGGCCCGCTGAAGGTGTTCCTCGAGCTGTTCCTCGCCTACAGCGACTCGGCCCACATGACAGAGGCGGCGATCGGCCCGATGCGGCGGGCCTACTACGCCAATCTCGCCCTCATCGACGAGGCGGTCGGCCGCATCGTCGAGGCGCTCGAGGAGACCGGCCGGCTCGACGATACCTGGATCATCTACACTTCCGATCACGGCGATCTCATGGGCGAGCACCGGATGATCGCCAAGATGGTGTTCTACGAGCCCTCCGTGCGCGTGCCGCTCGTCGTGCGCCCGCCCGGCGGAATCGCCCCCCTGAGGGTGGCGACGCCCGTCCAGCTCATGGATCTCGCCGCCACTTTCCGCGAGATCGCCGGGGCCGAACCGATCGCGGCGAGCGCGGCGGCGTCTCTGACGGGCGCCGTCGAGGAGGGCGGGGCGGCGCCGGACCATCGCGTCATCGTCAGCGAGAACTACGGCTTCGCCATGTTCCTGGCCGGCGACCGCAAGCTGGTGGTCTATGAGGACCCGCTCCAGCCGGTGCAGTTCTTCGATCTCGCCGAGGATCCGAACGAGGAGAATGACCGGATCGACGATTCAGGGCGCGCTGCGGACATCACCGAGATGATGGAGACCCTGGTCCGCCCGTTCTTCGCGCGAAAGCCCCTGCGGTCCCATCGCAACATCGTCGAGCGGACCCTCGCCCAGCGCGCCGCCAAGGCCGAAAACGCCTGAAGATGGCGGGTCAGCTCGAAGGAAAGGTCGCGGTCGTCACCGGCGCGGCGAGCGGCATCGGCAGAGCGATCGCGCTCGGCTTCGCGGCCGAGGGGGCGAACGTCGCGGCGGCGGACATCGACGCCGCCGGGCTCGAGGCGATCGAGGGCGGGGGCGTCACGCCTTTTACCACCGACGTCCGCAGCGAAGCGGCGGTTCGCGCCCTGGCGGAGGAGGCGGCCCGTCGCTTCGGCCGGATCGACATCCTCTTCAACAACGCCGGCGTCGCCTCGCGAAAGACGATCGATCAATATGACGAGGGCGAATTCGAATCCTTGGTCGCGGTCCATCTCTTCGGCGCCCTCTATGGGCTTCGCGCCGTCCTGCCTCACATGCGCTCCCAGGGTTTCGGGCGGATCGTCAACATGGTCTCCCGCGGCGCCCAGGCCCAGGCGCCGGGCTGGGCGGCCTACGCCTCGGCCAAGGCGGCCATGGCGGCCTTGACCCGTGTGGTGGCCGCCGAATGCGCCGGGAGCGACATCCTCATCAACGGCATGATCCCCGGCCCGACCGCGACGGCGATGAACCGCGGGACGAACCTGCAGCCGCCCGAGGCGGTGGTCCCCGCTGCGCTTTGGTTGGCGACCCTCCCCGCCGACGGCCCGTCGGGAAAGATCTTCTGGAACATGAAGGAGTACGCCCTTGAACCCCTGGCGATGGGCGTTCGGGCGGACGGAGCGCGGAACACAAATAAGCCCGTGTCGCCTGAGCCAGGGCCCTGAACCTTGCCCCACGCTCCACCAGCGAGGATTACTCCGCGCAGCGACGTACCGGTGAATTTCGGGCCTGTTTCCGACCGCATCACGGGGCTCCGCAAGGCGCAGTGCGACCTTGTCCAGCGGGCGATTCCGCCCAGCGCACTCGAAGGGATGCAAAGGCGATGAGGGCTCCGGAAATCGAGGAGATCGCCAATCTTGCGGCGGAAGCCTACGTGTTTGGTTTTCCGGCGCTTGAAATGCAGCGCGTGCGCCATGGTTTCATGTACGCCCCGCACGCGCGCGAACTCACGCCGGCGAACACTTTCCGCCATGTCCGCAAGCTCGCCACGGCCAATTCGCGCGTCGTGACGACCCCCAACAACGACACTCTCTATTCGACCGCGTGGCTCGATCTCGCCGCGGGGCCGGTGCAGGTCTCGGCGCCGGCGCTCGGTGATCGCTATTACAGCTTCGCGTTCATGGACTTCTTCACCAATGTGTTCGCCATCATCGGCCGGCGGAACGCGCCTGGAGGCGGGGTGACCCGCCAGATCGTGGGGCCGGATTGGCTCGGCGAGTCCGGCCCCGCCGAAATCATCAGGGCGCCCACCAATACGGTCTGGCTGCTCGCGCGCTTTGTGGTCGACGGGGCGGATGATCTGCCCGCCGTCCACGCCTTGCAGGATCGCTCTTTCCTCGGGCCCACCGCCCGGCCGCAAGAAGATTCGCCCGTGCGGCGGGATTGGGTGGTGAACGCCGCGACCGAAGAAGATCCGGCGCGTCTTTTCGACGCCCTCAATGGCGCGCTCGCCGAGAACCCGCCCCTGGCGGCCGACGCTGACATCATGGCGCGGATCGGCTCAATCGGCATCGCGCCTGGACGTCAATTTCCCAAGAAGACCGCGACGGAGGCCGAGGCGCTCCGGCGCGGGGTCGACGAGGCCCGCGCCGGGCTCAAATACGACGTGAGGGCGCTGCGTCAGGCCGAAAAGGCTGGCGAATGGCGGCGGCCGCCCATGGAGCTTGGCGACTACGGGGCCAATTACCGGCTGCGCGCCGTCACGGCGCTCGCCGGTCTGGCTGCGCTTCCGCCCCAGGAGGCGATGTACCTCTCCACAATTTGCGACAGCGCTGGCGCGCCTCTGGAGGGCGTGAACCGCTACGAGGTGCGCTTCGCGAAAGGCGAAACGCCGCCTGCCCACGCCTTCTGGTCGATCACGCTCTATGAAATCGATCCGCAGGGTCGGGCCTGGTTCGCCAGGAACCCGCTCGATCGCTATTCGATCGGTGATCGCACCCCGGGTCTGCGTTACGGACCCGACGGCTCTCTGACCATCCAGATCGCCAGGGAGTGGACCGATCCGTCGAATGTCTTACCCGCCCCTGACGGAGCGTTCTTTCTTTCGTTGCGGGTCTATGAGCCTGCCGCCAGACTTCTCCACGGCGGCTACATGCCGCCGCCGGTGGTTCGGGCGTGAGCAGCGAATCCGCGCCCATGGATCCGGACCTCGTCAAACCAAAGGCGAGGCCGGCGTGGCGCTACTACGTGCTCGGACTTTTCACCCTCGCCTATGCTTTTGGCCACGTCGACCGGAGCATAGTGGGCGTCCTCCTACCGGCGATAAGGCGAGAGTTCGCGGTGAGCGATGCGGCGCTCGCGTTTCTCTCCGGTCTGGCGTTCGCGATCTTCTTCGTCCTCCTGGGCATTCCCATTGCGGTTTTGGCTGACCGCGGAAACCGGCGCCGGATCGCCGCTCTGTCGGTGGCGCTGTGGAGCGCGATGACCGCAATTTGCGGCGTGGCGGGAAGTTTCGCCCAGTTGTTGGCGGCGCGGATAGGCGTTGGGGTCGGCGAGGCGGGCCTCACCCCGCCCACCCATTCGATGCTCTCCGACCTCTTCCCGCCCAAACAGCGCGCCTTCGCCATCGGCGTCTATTCCGCTGGAGTCTATCTGGGCGTGTTGGTGGGATTCGCCCTGGGCGGATTCCTGGTCCAGCACCTTGGATGGCGGAGGACCTTCTTCGTCGTGGGACTCCCTGGCCTGGCCGTCGCCGCACTCATCCAGTTCACGGTCGCCGAGCCCGAGCGCGGCCATAGCGACGACGAACTTTCGCATTTGACGACCTATTCCGGTCTCGGCGAGGTGCTCCGCCATCTTTGGTACACGCGCTCCCTGCGCTATGCGCTCCTCGGCATCGCGCTTTGCGCCATGGCGAACCAGACGCAAGGCGTATGGTTGCCCTCGTTCCTCGTCCGGTCACATCATCTCTCCATCGCCAAGGCGGGATTGCTGCTGGGTCTCGCCGCTGGCGTCGGCGGCGCGGCGGGAACGATTGCCGGCGGGCGCCTGTCGGATGTTCTGGGTATGCGCGATGAGCGCTGGCGCCTTTGGGTTGCAAGCGTGGCGATGCTGCTGACGCCATTCTGTTCAGTTGCTGTATTGTTCGTCCATAACGTCGTCATTCTTGCGATCACCATGACTTTGGGGGCGGCATTGAGCGCGGTTCACCTCGCCCCGACCGCCGCGGTCATCCAAAACCTCACGCCATTGCGCATGCGCGCCCGCGCCGCCGCCATCGCGATCTTCATCATCAATCTTCTCGGACTGGGGGTTGGGCCGCTCATCGTGGGCTCATTGAGCGATTATCTTCGCCCTATTCTCGGCGCCGAAAGTCTGCGTTACGCTTTGACTCCGGTCATTCTCTTCGCTCTGCTTTCAGCGCCGATCTATTTCCTCGCCGGCCGCGCCCTGGGCGCACGCGCCGGCGCTGCGAGGGGAGGCGCCGCATGATCAAACGGCTTATCGCGACTGCCGCAGTGCTTTCGTTTTGCCTGGCCTCCGCCCCCGCATCCGCATCCGCTCGATGCGGCGCACAGCCGATCACTGCAGGGTATGGCGCCAATGGCGTCTATGGAATCGAGACCGAACACCTCGTCAATCCGGGCGACGAAAACAATGAAATGACAGTCTATTTCCCCCAAGGCGTTGCCGTGCCAAGACCGGTTGTCTTCTTTGCGCACGGGTTCGGGCCGGGGCTGACCGCGACCTATGCGGATCTCATCAAACACATCGTGAGCAAAGGCTACGTCGTCGTGTTCTCCACCTATCCGATGATGGGGGTCTCGATCGGCGATCGCTATGACAGCCTGTGGCGAGGATTCGCGGCGGCGGCGGCGCGCTTCCATTCGCGAATGGATTTGAGCCGCGTCGCGTTCATCGGTCATTCCTTCGGTGGGGGCGCCGTGCCGGCCATGGCCCATGAGGGCTTGGTCGAGAAAGGCTGGGGAAGGAAGGGCGCGTTCCTGATGGAGCTTGCGCCATGGTACTCCTTCCAGATCACGCGCGGGGAGTTCGCCAAAATTCCCGCAGCGGCTGCGCAATTTGTGGAAGTCTATGATAAGGACAACACGAACGATCACAGAATAGCGATTCACTTATACGACGATAGTCATGCCAAGGATCGTTATTTCTTCCTGGTCAGGTCGGACGACACTTGCGGATTTACGGCCAACCACTCGACGCCAGGGAGAAACGGTTCGCTCATTCAGAAAGAATATGCGATCTTTCGGCCGTTCGACGCTTTGGCCGCTCTCGAGTTTGACGCAGACGAGGCGGCGCGCGGGGCTCTGGAGAAAATGGGAGAGCCGAGCCCTGAATATCAGCCGCTACGGCTCCTGCCCAACCCAACGCCCGATCGTCCGGAGAGTTACTATCGCTGGCCCTGGGATGACTCTCGGAACCCCTACAGCCTTTGAATCACGCAAAACGGGGGCTCGTTTGAGTTAACGTGGCCCCCGCATCCGGCCGACTCTCCGGCGGAACGCTCTCGTCCGCGGCGCAGGGGCGTCGGTCAGAGCGCCTCGCCGTGCCCCTCGAAATAGCGGGGATAGGAAACGCCCCTGCCGGTCAGGAAGCCGCTGTCGACCGGCAGATAGACGCCGGTGATGGCGCGCGCAGCGCCGCTGGCGAGGAAGGCGCAGGCTTCGGCAATGTCTTCGGGTTCGACCATGCGCTGGAGAGGCAGGTTGCGCGCTGTCGCCTTGCGCCGCTCGGGGTCCACCACGCCGCCTCCCATGCGGTTGGTCATCGGCCCAGGCCCCACGACATTGACGCGGATGTTCCGCCTGCCCAGTTCGAAGGCGGCGTGGCGGGCGAGGCCGATCAGGGCCGTCTTGCTGGCGGCGTAATGGACCCCGCTCAGATAGGCGATGTGCTCGGCGGCGATTGAGGAGATGAGGGTGATCGAGCCGCCGCCGCGCTCGATCAGGCGGGGTTCGGCGCATTTGATCGCGATGAAGGCGCCTGTGAGGTTGACATCGATCACCCGCCGCCAGGTCTCGACCGGCATCTGCGAGATCAGATGGCGCGAGGCGATGCCGGCGCAGGCGATGACATGGTCAAGGCCGCCGAAGTCGTCGCGAACCTTCTGGACCGCGGTTTCAACCGCCGCCTCGTCGGTGACGTCCAGCTCTATAGCCTTGGCCGTGCAGCCCGAATCTGCCAGCGAAGCCGCCAGGCTGCGCGCCTTGTCGATCTTCAGGTCGGCGATGGCGACCGCGGCGCCGGCGCGCGCGAACCGTGTCGCGACCGCCGCGCCGATCCCGTCCGCCCCTCCGGTGACGAGGGCGACCTGACCTGCAAAGCTCATCGCCGCCGCGCTTTTCTGTCCGAAGAGTCTGCTTCGAGAAAGCCTCGAACCAGATCGAGAACCAGGTCCGGCCGTTCGAGGATCGAGGCGTGGCCGCACATGGGCATGGATGCGAAGCGCGCGTCGGGGATTTCGCGCGCCAGGCGACGCGCGCCTTCGAGGTTGGGGTCCTGCTCGCCGCAAGCGATGAGGCTCGGCGCGGTGATCGCGGCAAGTCCCGGGGTCCAGGGCGGAAGGTCGCGGAAGGCGTTGCGGGAAAGACCGGCGCCGGCGGGATCGCGACGTTCGAACCAGGCTCGATCGCGCTTGGGCTCGGCGAGTCCTGCCTCGGCCCGCAGACGCCTGGCTTCGATCTGGCCGGCCCGGCGCTCGGCCTCCGGGGCGGGTGGACCTCCGGTGGCGTCGAAGAGGATGAGCCCCGAGGCTCGCTCAGGCGCATCGCGGGCGAGATGGAGAGCGACCCGGGCCCCAAAAGCCATGCCGCAGATCACCGCTTGGTCCAGGGCCAAAGCATCGAGGACGGCGAGGGCGTCGGCGACATAGGTTGAGAAGCTGTGGCTCTCCGGAACGCCCGGATCGCTTTCGCCGTCGCCGCGGCGGTCGTGGCGGATCACCCGCCATTGGACGCTCAGCGGTCCGACGAGGCTCTCCCAGACACCCATGGAGGAGCCCCCGCCCATGGTGCACAGAAGGACCGCCGGTCGATCGCGAGGGCCCTCGTCGCGGTATGCGATCCGCACCCCATCGCGGGCCTTGGCGTAGAGCTCCGGCGCCTTCACGTCAGAGAGGTGAGGAGCGCACGGCACGCCAGAGCGACCGGAGCGAGGATCGTGGGCGTGGTCGCGAGCGGCGTGCGATCGAGCGGGGTATGGAAGAGCGGACCCGCGCCGACGATGCCGCAGAGCTCAGGGTACCCCGCCGCGTGGAACAACTCCAACTCGCCGACCGCGTTGTGTGCACTGAGCGGCTGTGGTCGCGCGTAGCCTCCAAGACCGGCGAAGGCGCGTTCGGCCGGCGCAAGAAGCTCGGGCGTCGCCGCCAATCGGCGCAACTCGACAGGCTTGCCGGTTCCGAATCCCGCGCCGTTCGAGAACGTCACTTCCTGCACCGCGACGTTGGCGCCGATGTGCAGCCAGGCCTTCACGGCCTCAGGCGATGGCGCCGTGGCGAGGAAGGCGCGGGCGCCGGCATATCCCAGTTCATGGCCCGAAGCGCCGACGAACAGCAGATCGGCGTCGGTTTCCCGAGTCAGCCAGTCGGCGAGGGCGAAAGAGACCGCGACGCCGCTGCCGCGCTCCCCGGCGCAATGGAACCAGCCACTCGTCGGCGTCGAGATCACCACCGTCTTGCCGCGTCCAGGACGGCGCGCGATCACATTGTCGGCCTGCGCGGCGGCATCCATGGCGCCGCTCGAGACCAGTCGGGCCGGGGAATGCGCGGCGGCGTCTCCGGCGAGCGCCTTCGCCTCGCGCCCGGGGGCGAGAACGACCGGAACGGGCCAGTTGTACCGGCCGGGAGCGGTGTTGAGCGCGACGATATCGCCGGTCGGACCCTCGGTGACCGCGACGACCGCCGCGGCGCCGCGTTTGATCGCGCCCATCACCGGCTCGCCGAGTCGGGGTGAGGCCCAACTCGCTCCTGCCCCATGGGGCAGAACGACGAGCGCGATCCGATCGGAAAGATCTCCGGCGGCCCCGGCTGCGAGCGTCGCCTTGATCCCGCCCGGCGGCGTCGCCACCGGCGGCCAGGCGGGAAAGGTCTCGACAGCGCGACCGCCCACTTCCAGCACGCAGCGCCCCGGCCGGAAGAGCGGCGCGGAGAATCCTTGAAGGGAGACCTCCATTCCGGCGCGCTTCAGGCGCTCGGCCAGCCAGGCGGATGTCGCAACGTCCGCGCGACTCGCGGTTCGATGCTCGCCCAGAGCGTCGTAGGCCGCTACATCGGCAAAGAGCGCCTGGCCGAGGGACGAGGGTCGCGGCCCAGCGATCGCGCCGCGCGCCGCCATCAGCGCCCCGGCCGAGAGGCCGAGCGCGACGCGGCGGTTGACGGATCGGGCGGGCGCAGCCTCGGCCACGGCGATTTCACCACTTATAGGTCAGCTCCAGGGCGATGGTCCGAGGAAGGCTCAGGCGCTGCTGGCTGGGGACGAATACCGGCTGGCCGGTCACCGTGTTGAGCCGCCGCAAGGGCGCCGATCCCGCGCCTGCGAAAATTGCGGCTCATCTCAATGCCCCTTTCGCCCGGAAAGTCTGCGCCGGTCCCGGCGCCGGTCGGCGCGCCAAAACGGTCGGAGCATTCGCCCAGGGACGGCGCTCCGATTCAGCCCACTCTTCATCGCATCTTCGAGAATAGGCCGTGGCGTCCGGACGGGCCAAGCAATCTGAGCGCTATTCCGGTCTGCGGAATTGTCTGGCGGCAAAGCTCCCGGCCGGCCAATCAGCGGACGGCGACCTTGGTCGCCTCTTCGTCTTGGAGCGATCTTGGCGTATGCGGGAGGTGGGGGTCCATTGCGATCGCGAGCGGGGCCAATGGAGAAGGAAAGAGCCGTCCAGTCGGTCGTCCGCGCATTTTCCGTGGTCGAGGCCTTGAACCAGCGCCGGGTCAGCTCGCTGCACGCCCTGCACAGGACTACCGGCCTGCCGAAGCCAACTCTCCTCAGGCTTCTCGAGACGCTCGTGGAGGCCGGCTACGCCTTCCATGTCTCGCGGCGCGAAGGATATTCGCTGACCGCCGGGGTGATGCGGCTCTCGGCCGGGGTGCGCCACCGCGATGTCCTGGTCGACGCCGCCCGCCTTCTGATGGAGAGCTTCACGCGCGAACACAAATGGCAGGTCTCGCTGGCCACGCGCGAAGGCCCGAAAATGGTCGTCCGGGCCACGACCCGCCACATCAGCCCCTTTTCGCGTGAGACCAATTATCTCGAGCGTTCCTGCGGAATACTGAATAGCGCCCTCGGCAAAGCCTATTTCGCGTTCTGCCCTCAGGACGAGCGCGAAGTCATCCTCAAGCTGATCCGCGCCTCCGCCGCCGACGATGCCGATCTCGCCGACGACCCGGAGATGGTGCGCTCGATCGTGGAAACCGTGCGCGCCCGTGGCTACGCAACGATCCGACGCCCACGCACCAATCCCTATCGCAGCTTCGCCGTTCCGGTCATGAGTGGGAGCTGGGACGGCGAGGTGGCTGCGGCTCTGGTGATGTTCTGGTACCGGTCGGTGATCTCGGAAGGGGAGGCCGTCAGCCGCTATCTTGCGCCCGTGAGGGCTCTGGCCGCGCAGGTTTCCTCCGCCGCCGCGGCCGAATACGCCGAAAGCACGCCGTCGCCGATCGACGCCTGAGCGCCTCGAATGCGCCGCTCACGCGCGGCAGTCCAGAGCGCATCCCGCAAAAGCGGGAAATACGTTTGCGAGAAGGATGCGCTCAAGCTCTTGAATCGGGTGCATTTCCTCCTCGGCGAAGCGATTCCGCTTCGCCGGGAAATGCACGAGGATCGACCGGCGCTGACTGCGAGGTCAGGATCCAGCGTGCGCGGCGCGGGCCTGGTCGAGAGCGCTCTTGCAGGCGGGGGAGAGCTGGTCGCGGTGCTCAACGAGACAGCGGATGGGCCGCTCGCCAGGCGTCGGGTTGGCGCAGAGCTTCTGGAAGTCGGCCCGGCACGCCTGACGCAGCCCGCCGCCGCCACGAGGCGCCGCTGAGCAGGCCGAGGCCGCCAGGGCGGCGGCGCCCAACAGGGGAAGCAGCATCTTGGACATGGTCTTTCCTTTCAGATGGTTCGAGTGAAAAGGGCGCTGAAGGTCGAGACGTCGAGCCTCGGGGAGCGTCGCATTCGAGCGCGCAAATCCAGCGACCATCGCCCCTGGCCGACTTCGAGTTCCCTGGTCCTGACGGGCATTTGTCGGGAGGAAGAAAGGACTCGTTGAGGACGGTCTTCAGCAATTGACGCGGTCATCTTCCCGGCTCATGCGCCCGCAAATCCGGAGGCCGTCCGCCGATGTCGACTCGCCACCGCCCACCCCCGTCCAGCCGAACAGGAAATCCCGATCGCCACGGTCCTTATACGACGCGCCGGGCAGGTTCCGTCGTTGGGTTCGGGTATTTCCGAGCCGCGGAATTCGCAGCTGCCGATCTATTTCACGAGGTCGCGGGCTCTGAACTCGCACCGCTTCGTCATGGGCGGCGGCCAATTCCGCTTCGGTCATCAAGAGCCGGCAGATCGATCGTCCCGAGGGAACGACTAATCGCCCCCGGCCTTCATCAGGCGGATCCATAAATGCTGATCGAAGGCGGGATCGGAGGGCTGTTGACCCACGCGGACGATGACGAGGCGCAAGCTGGGAACAACGTAGAGCTTGCGGCCCATCGCTCCGAGCGCGGCGACCAGGTCGGCAGGAGCGGCGGCGATGAGCGGTCCTTCGGTCCTCGGCCTCCCGGGCCTGATGGCGAAGTCGCCGCCGTTGAGCCACCACAGCCTGCCATAGCCAGGGTTCGTCGGCGAACGCGAAAGGATCGCTTGGAGTTGGTGTGAGGAAATGATCCGGCGGCCGTTCGCCGCAATCCCTCGACCCAAAATGATCCGGCCCAGCTTGGCGACGTCGCGCGGCGTAGTCACCAAACCGAGGGGATTGCCGACCCCGGCGAACTCCACGCCCCGCTCGCACCAGTTCGTGTCGTTCATCTCGGCCGGCCCGGTCAGCCAGAGGCGGGTAAAATCATCGCGCTTCTGGTGGGAGACGCCTTCCAGCACCTTGCCCAGCATCGTGTAGACAGGCGTATTATACAAAAACTTCGTTTTCGGTGGAGCATCGAACGTAAAGTCAGGCTTTAGTCCGGTGTTCATCTCAAGAATGTTGAGCACCGCGATTCTTTGTTCCTGCTGAAGCGAAGTCTTGGACCAACCGGCGCCGACATAAGTCGAGACGGGCTCCATTACGTCGAGCAAGCCCTTGTCGACGGCTGCGCCGGCCAGGATGGACATCAAGCTCTTCTGTTGAGAGGCGACATCTTCCAAAAGAGCTGCGTGAGCATCCACCCCGAAGGTGCGGAAGAAACCCTCCGGCGCGCCGGCCGCGACGGGCCAGTTCTCTTCGACGAGCATCTGGTCGTCCCGCATGACAAGGAAACCGGTCGTCCGCTGACTCTTCGCGTAGCTCAGCGCCGCGTCATACGCCGAGGGCGTCCGCTTCATCGCTCGCAACGCTCCGGTCTGATAACCGTGGGCCGCGTCATGGTCACTCTCTCTCCAAAATCGCGACGCGCAACAAGGTGGCGACGCCTGTCGGTGCGAGCATGGCGGGCGATCGGTCCCACAATGCTGCTCGGGGTCATGGGCGATCTCCCGATCGCCATTAGGCACGTCTCATCGAGGCGGCCATAGCCGACGCCGATCGAAATCCGGCCTTTTCCGTATCGTGAAAAACACCCATCCGTGCCCGCCCCAGCCGAGAGCCGGCAGGCGCCGGGCGGCGCATGCCTTGCCGGGATCACCGTGTTCAGGCGTCGCAGCGCGCTGGACATCGGTGAGCCCGAATGATTGGGGTTTTCCTCCGCCGCTCGAGGAGGAAATGCGCGTGAAGGCGGAGGAGGTAGGTCTGTCGACGGCCAGACTGGCCCGGCTCGATGAGGTCATGAAGCGCCGATATGTCGATGGCGGCCATCTGCCGGGCATGATCACTCACGTCTATCGGCGGGGCGAACTCGCTCACGTAGGGATCTTCGGCCACATGGACCTCGAGCGCGACGTTCCAATGCGCGAGGACGCGATCTTTCGCATCTACTCAATGACCAAACCGATCACTGCGGTAGCACTGATGATGCTCGCCGAGGAGGGCCTGGTCGGCCTCGACGACGAGGTTGCGATCCATATCCCAGAGTTCAAGAATTTGGCGGTCTATGTCAGCGCCATGCCCGCGCTCGCCGCCGACGCGCCGCCCAGCTTCATCACCTCGCCCGTCGAGCGCCCCATGAAAGTGGCGGACCTGGTCACCCACACCTCGGGTCTGACCTACGGGTTCATGATGCGGAACATGGTCGCTTACAACTATCGCAGGGCCAAGATTGGCGACTTCCAGACTCCAGGCGGCCTGGACGCCATGATTGAACAAATCGCGGCTTTGCCGCTCGAATTTTCGCCCGGAACCAAGTGGAACTATTCCCTCAGTATCGATGTCGTGGGCTATCTGGTTCAGAAGCTTTCAGGAATGTCGTTCGGCGAGTTCCTGCGTACGCGCCTGTTCGAGCCTCTGGGCATGCACGACACGGCGTTCCATTGTCCCTCCGAGAAGACTGGCCGCTTCACGTCATGTTATCGAGCGGGAGAGGGCGGACGCGGCCTGAAACTACAGGACGACGCCCAGGCCAGCACCTTCGCGGCCCCGCCTTCCTTGGAGTCGGGCGGCGGCGGCCTCGTCTCGACCACTCATGACTACATGCGCTTCTGCCGTATGATGCTGCAGGGGGGCGTTTTGGATGGCGCCCGAATTCTCAGTCCCAAGACCGTGGCTTTGTTCAGCCTGAATCATCTGCCGGAGGGTCGCGAACTCGCCGACATGGCCTTACCGGGCCGCTACAGCGAGTCCGGTTTCTATGGGATCGGCTTTTCCATCGGCTGCGCCGTCACTATCAACCTCGCCCGCACCCGCGTTCCGGGCTCACTTGGCGAGTACTTCTGGGGCGGCGCGGCCGCCACCACCTTCTGGATCGATCCAGCCGAAGATCTGGCGGTCGTATCCATGACCCAGGTCATGGGCGCCGCCGCGCGCCTCAATCTTCGCCGAGACCTGCGCGCGCTGGTCTATTCGGCGATGACCGAATCGTTCGCTTGAAGCGCGGAGCCGCAGAAATCCGATCTAATGGTCCGATTCCAACATTTGCATCCGCCCGATACTGTCCGCTTGGCAAATGTTGGAATCGCGAAGGACCACTAGCGGCTCTCCGATTTCCTAGTGGAGCTTGGAATTTGACATTCGCTCGGCGGCCGATGTGGGGAGGGAAGCGAATGTCAAATTCGTTCCACTAGGAGCGATCGATGAACGACCAACGCGGGCCGAGCAATTGTGCTGACGCCAAGACCTTCTGATCAGGTTTTCGATGGCCTCGCATCCCGAGCGCCGATAGGGTCGTCGAGAGCCGAGTTGTACTGAGGGATAGACATGGGCTTTGTGATCGCCACATGACTACGGTTTCGTTGAATAAGCAACGTGAAGTCGATCGTTCGGCGCGCCCGCCGTTGACAAAAACGGTGAAGACTTTCTATGGAATGGGCGCGCTGAGCGGCGCCGCCGGCGCTCAGTTACTTGGCCTGTTGCTACTTTTCTACAATCAATTGGTCGGCCTGCCGGCGTCGTGGGTGAGCGGCGCGCTGGCGATCTCCATATTCATCGACGCCATCTGGGATCCGATCGTCGGGCAGATGTCCGATAGCACCCGAACCCGATGGGGACGCCGCCACCCCTATATCTACGGAGCAGTTCTGCCGGCGGCAATGTGCTTCGCCCTGCTCTTCATGCCGCCAGTTGGATGGTCCGCGCCTGCCTTGTTTTTCTACCTACTCGGCATGATCATCGCCATGCGCATGTTCAGTAGTTTGTATGACATTCCTGGAGTCGCCCTCGCCCCGGAATTGACGCAGGATTATGAAGAACGGACCAATCTACAGAGCTACAGATTCATATTTACTGGCGCAATCGGAGGACTTATTGCAGCCGTACTGGGATTTGGCTATTTCCTGCGCGGAACAAAAGCCAATCCGTTTGGCCAATTCAACGAAGCGGGCTATGGGCCCTACGCGATCACGATCGCCGCCATAGGCTTGGTTGCTGTCGTTGCCTCGGGCGTAGCCACCCATCGCTTCATTCCATACTTACACAAGCCGGTTCGGCAACGCCTCAGGATCGGTGCTCTTCTTCGCGTTATGGGGACCGCGCTCTCCAACCGAAACTTCATGTCGCTTGCCGGCTCGCTGCTGCTATACGGAATTGCACAGGGCCTGGCAGGCGGCTTGAACTTCTATTTTGAGACCTATGTTTTCGAACTTGGGTCCAAGGCGCTTCTGATCCTTCGCCTCTCGATACTGCCAGCGAGCTTGGCCGGGGTCTTTCTCGCCCCGGCTACGGCTCGGCTTTTCGACAAGAAACGCGCTTGTATTATCGCCTTCCTTCTCTGCATTCTCTCGGGCGTCGTCCCGCTTGGCGCCTGGCTGCTCGGTTTGATGCCGCCGCACGCACCGTGGGTGCTGCCGGTCCTGATCGTCGACCGCCTGTTTGTAGCGGCGCTGGCCACCATCGGCTTCATCATCATTGCGTCGATGATCGCCGACGTGGTGGAAGCGAGCCAGCTGAAGACGGGGCGGCGGTCCGAAGGGCTGCTCTATGCGGCAGAGTCGCTTCTGCGGAAGGTTTCGACGAGCTTCGCGGCGCTTCTTCCTGGCCTCATTCTCGCGATCGTCGCCTTCCCAAGGCACGCCCGACCTGGCCATGTCAGCGTGCAGATCCTGACCCATCTGGTGTGGATCTTCCTGCCTATCCATACGATTTTTGTGCTCGTCGCCGTCGCAACGCTCATGTTCTACCGACTGAACCGCAGTCAGCATGAAGACAACTTGCGACAGTTGGCGGGTGCAGCGGCCATTGCCGCTGCCGCGGAAACGCAGATCGGGTCAGAAACACTTACCTAGTGGAACGTAGCAAATGGATGGTTCCCATCCGTTTGTGGTCCGATCCACGTCGATTCAATGCCTTGTGGTGCGACTCCGCCGAGGTCAATGGGATGCATGGGTCGGCTTCGTCCTCGACGCTTCTGCTCGACCATGGGTCAGGCAGCTTGTCCACAGAACCTCGTATTCCCAGACGATCTTCGACCCACGCCGCCAACTCTTCCTCGGCGCGACAAAGCTGAAGCGGTCGTTCCTGCCGGGAGACGAGGCGACCAAGGCGCCATCACAAGGGTCGAGTTCTCCAATACCGCATCGCGGAAAACCGGCGAAGCGATTTGGAAGCGCACTAGACCCAGGCGCAACCGGGTGGCAGTTTATTTCCAGTTGGACGCAAAGGGGGGCGCTTTCGGTCGACGAGGTTCAGATTCGTCACCCCGGATGGCTTCGCAAAGGTTGATCCGGGGCGCGTCGCCGAACCCATTTCGCGGATTTCGACCATGGGCATCAACCCAGAGCAATCGCGTTGGAATGGGCGCATTGAGCCCGATCCCAAATCAAAAGCCGGGGCGTCAAAGCCGAGGCGACTAGCGGGCAGCGGCGGCTGTAAGGCTCGACCGACCCAGAAGTGGAACGAAGCATGATATGTTCGCGGAGCATGAACCGTGGCTGGTCGCCCGGGATCGTTCCGGCCTTCAGCGCTCTCGTGGGCGCGATCGTCTCGATCGCCCATCATTGGTTCGAGTCCCCGCGCGGAGGGCCAGTCGCCCGGATCCCGGACAAGGGTTCAAACGACAGCCATTCCGGCGTGAGCACAAGTAGCCGCGCATTGTCGTTGTGGGGAGCGGCCCTCGTGCTGGCGCTCGCGGCGCCCTCGATCGTGAATGCGCAGACCGCCGATCGCGCTCCCGCGGGGACTCAGCAAGTGAGCGCCGAGCCGACCACGGTGGGGACCATAGTGGTGACCGCGGAAAAGCGCGCAGAGGACATCCGCGACATTCCAGCGAGCGTCTATGCCATTTCCGGACAAGCTCTCTCCGCCAACGGACCGATCATGACCGCGGGCGACCTGCTCATGACGGTTCCCGGCGTGCGGTTCAATGGCCTCGGGAGCCCCCTTCTCGAGGAGATCTCGATACGAGGTTCCGGGTCGGAGCGCGCGGACGCCGCCGACTCGGGCGTGGGGCTGTTCGTCGACGGCGCCTACGTCGGATCGACGAACGCCGGTCGCGGTTTCGAGCCCCTCGACTATTTCGACCTAGACCGGATTGAAGTCATCGAGGGGACGCAAAGCGCGCTCTATGGGCGGGACGCTGAATACGGCATCGTCGATCTCATCCACGCCAAGCCCGAGTTCAAGGACTCGGGCTACGTTGACGACGCCTTCACTGGCGGACTCGACCGCAACCAGGTCTCGGCGGTGGTCAATCATGCCATAAGCGACGATCTCGCGATTCGCTTGGGCGTTCAGGACATCTCGCAGACGCGTGGCTTCTTCTACAATCCGGACTTGAACAAGCATCCGGATTCTCAGAACGGGTGGATCGGCCGGGCCCAGATCCGCTACCGGCACGGCCCGCTCGATGTCGATCTCGAACTTGGCGCACAGGACATCACGGGCCCCGCGTTCGTTGGCAGTTTCGATATCGCCCCTGGAACGATCGCCGCAGTTCCTTTGGGCTTGGTCCAGCCCGAATACGTTATAGCGCACAACGGCAACGACTACTTGAAAGAGAAGCTCGCGAACGCCTTCCTGCTGGCGGATTACAAATTCTCTTGGGCCACCTTGACATCGACAACGATGGTGCGTTCCTACTCGGGGAGGCTGGGCTACGACACGGATGGAGTCGATCTCGCTCAGGAAGCCGAGCTGCAGAGTTTGCACGAGACCGGCGTTTGGCCTTTCGGCCAAGGCGACTTTCATCCCCGCAATACGAGCGCCTATGAAGATTTGCACCTCGGCGGGGCGGCGTTCCAGCATCGCCTGAACTGGCTCTTCGGCGTCGAGATCCTCGCGGTCCATGATTCTGCGAATACCCAGCTCACGACGAGCCCCTGTACGTTCAAGCTAGGGGCGGGAATTTGCGCAGGCACGCCGACGGCGCCTCTCTGCCTTCTGGTCCTTCGGACCTCGACCCCGTGCCCTGCAACCTTTCCGTTGCCGTTCGGCACCAACGAAGCTTCGGAGGACGACTACAACTCCGAAGCCGCCTACGCCGACGTCAGCTACGAGATTCTGTCCGGACTGACGGTCGATGGCGGACTGAGGTATTCGTACGACGACCGACGCGGCAACGATCAGACTTACAATCTCTACACGACCACTCTTTCCGGTCCTCCGAGTTCCCCGAGTCTGAAGGGCGGCGCGTGGAGCTACAGTCTCACGCTGAGCTACCTCATCCCGCACTCCTGGCACGATCTGCTCTATGCGAAGCTCGGATCGGCTTACCGCGTCGGCGGACTGAACTTCGGCATAGCCAATCCGGCCGCTCCGGCCCCGCTCGTCCCGTTCTACGGCGACGAGTACACGACCAGCTACGAGGCGGGCCTCAAGGGAGACATTACGCCGAACGTCTACTTCACGCTTGCGACCTATTACTCGAGGACCCGCGATGTGATCGCGGAGGTCAGCGACGGATGCTCGCCGCTCAACGCCTGCGGGGTGCGCGCGACGACCTTCAACGTCAACGCCGGTCGCGCCCATGCGGGCGGCGTGGAACTGTCGATGTCCTCGGACTTTCAGCTCGGCGGCGGACGTCTTTCCTTGCACGCCACTGGCGCTGATCAGACCGCCAGCTATTACTCGCTCACGCCCGCTCTCATCGGAGGTCCGCTCCTCGGCTCCCCGGTGCCCGAAAATCCGCACTGGACGGCCTCGGCTACGGTCGACTACCGCCATGTGTTGAGCGAGGAGGTGACCGGGTTCTTCCACTTGCAGTACCGTGGCCAATGGGGGGGCGCGCAGGATACGGTCACGGCGACACTGCCATACTTCGAGTTGTCGACCGAAAACATCTTCGACCTTCGGGCCGGCCTCGACTTCAAACGTTTCGAGGCGGCTCTCGTCATACAGAACCTGACAAACCAGAACTTTCGCATTCTCCAGAACGTGCAGCGGAGCGCGGCAGGAGGAGTCGTCCTCACCACGGCGCGGTGGAACGAGCCGAGGACGTTCGGCGTCGACCTGACCTATAGGTGGTAAGCCGGCCCTCGTTCCCCTCTCGAAACGCGCGGACGCGCCGGCCAATGCTTGACGCCGCGCCGCAGGAGTTCCGTGCGAGATCCGCGGCCGGCTCGGCAATGACGGTACTCGGTCGAACGACGAGGAGTCCGCATCGACGCCAGGAGGTGACCGAAGGAGCCCTGCCGGAGGAACCGTGCAAATTCAATCGACTTCACGGTCGCGAAAGCGAGCGTCGAACGACGGAAAGGACACCGGCGAGGCGGCTCCTACCATGGAAAAGCGCTTCGCCGTCGCAGCCTTGGTCGACGCCGGCTACAAGAGACTCGGTTTGCCCGGCGCCTCGCTCGTCCGTCAGCACGATCTTGCTCGAATTCATCTACCGGTGGTGGTGGGCCGGACGGGTAGGCGCGAAGTAAATGCAGGAGAGAGCATGATGAGGAAGCGTCTCGCTCTCCTTGCGATGCTGGTTCTCGGAGCGGTTGCGTCGGCCCACGCCGCTCCACCCGCGCGGTCATTTGGCTCCAAACCCACCGTCATCATTAGGACAGGGCGGCTCGCTGGGACCCGGAATGGATCCGTCGAGGTCTTCAAGGGCATTCCTTACGCTGCTCCGCCGGTAGGTCCCTTGCGTTGGGAGCCGCCTTTGGCTCCGGCGAAATGGAGCGGCGTGCGCGACGCCGACAGATTCGGCCCTCTCTGCCCGCAGCTGCTTCCAGCCTTCGCCGTCGCGCTGATGGGCGACACGCGCCAGAGCGAGGATTGTCTTTACCTCAACGTCTGGGCGCCGGCGAACGCGAGAAATGCGCCGGTCATGGTGTGGATCCATGGCGGCGGGCATAAGCGAGGTTTTTCCTCTCCCCCGCTGCATACCGGGCTGCACTTCGCCCAGGACGGGGTGATTTTGGTCGCCATCGACTATCGCCTCGGCGCTTTCGGATATTTCGCCCATCCCGCACTCACCAAAGAAGCAAACGCCAAGGCGCCGCTCGCCGATTACGGAACCATGGATCAGATCGCGGCGCTGAAATGGGTCCAGCGCAATATTTCGGCGTTCGGCGGCGATCCGAAGAACGTAACGATATTCGGCGAATCGGCGGGCGGAAAAAGCGTCCTGGCCCTCATGACCATTCCGGCGGCGCGCGGCCTCTTTGAAAAGGCGATATCGGAATCAGGCGGCGGTCTCGGCAAGACCCCCAGCCTCGCGCGCGCCGAGGCGCAAGGGGTTCGAATCGCCACTTCGCTGGGTCTTCCCGGCGCCGACGCCACTGCCGCTCAGCTTCGGGCGATTCCCGCCACGACGCTCGTGAAGGCTACCGGGAACGGCAGGTACGGAGAGATCGTCGACGGCCGGCTGATGAAGGAGGGCGTTTCCGAGGCTTTTGCGTCAGGGCGCGCCGCGGATGTTCCCCTGCTCATCGGCTCGAATTCCTTCGAGGCTTCGCTAATCAGGGCCTACCCCGGCGCAGTCGGAGGGACGGAGCTTCGCATGCTTCTCGCCGATCCGGCGATCAAGGCTGCCTATGCGCACGAAGATGCAGACCAGACGGCATTGCGCCAGCGTCTGTTCACCGATCTGATCATGGGTATGCCGGCGCGATGGATCGCCGCCCGAGAGTCGGGCGGCGCGCCTTCCTACCTCTATTACTTCTCCTATGTACCCGAGTGGGAACGGGGCAAGACGCCAGGCGCGGGCCACGGCAGGGAGCTGATGTGGGTCTTCGGCACGGCGTCCGAGGGCGCCCGTGCGACCGGCCATCACCTGAGCGCCGCGGGAGTCGCCTTCGGACATTTGATCCACAGCTGCTGGGTGGGTTTCGCCAGGACCGGCGCGCCGGATTGCGACGGGGCGACCTGGCCGGCCTACAATGCCGTATCGGATACGCTGATGGAGTTCGGCGTCGGCGAGGACCTTGGACCCAAGGCCCATTTCCGAAAGGCCCAGTACGACGCTCTGGAAGGTTTCATGTTGCCCCGGGTCTTGACCAGCAGATAGCCGCCGCCGACGCCCAAGGCCTTCGACCAGGGCGAGGGACCACAGCCAAACCGGCATCGCCCGCCGTTCAGCGCCAACTCGAGCTCAGTCCGCGTTCCAAGCGGTGGAAACAGGTGCGATGAGCCTTGCGGCGGGTGTGCGCGTGGATCATGTCAACCTGCACACTGATTGCTTTGGCGCGACGGAGAGAGATGACGACCTGGATCGAGGATCGGCTTCAGATCCTGAATTTGATCGCCAGTTATTCGCACGCTGCGGACGGCGTCGATCCCGAGGCCTACGCCAATTGCTTCACCGATGACGGCACTTTCATTGGGCGAGTGGGCATGCCGGATGAGCGGGCCGTCTCGGGCCGTGAGGCTCTGGTCGCCTTCGCCGCCAACGCCATCTCCAGGCGCGGGGATCGCCAGAACCGCCATATCCAGACCAACACCATGATCGTCTCTCAAAGCGACACCGAGGCGTTCGCCCGCACGTACCTTCTGGTCATGACGAGCGAGGGCGAGAAGGCGCCCGTCCCCGGCCTCACCAGTGTCTACGAGGATGAACTCGTCAAGACGCCCAAAGGCTGGCGAATCCGCGTCCG
Organism: Caulobacteraceae bacterium; assembly: GCA_050729515.1. Classification (GTDB taxonomy): domain Bacteria; phylum Pseudomonadota; class Alphaproteobacteria; order Caulobacterales; family Caulobacteraceae; genus Acaudatibacter. The sequence goes on along the minus strand of JBOHLG010000001.1, from coordinate 177,491 downwards.
GCGGACTCTTCCCGATCGCAAAGGCGTCCTTAGAAGGCCGGCCGCGAAGGATCCTCAGTCATGAGCGAGCCTTCCTTCAAGGGCAAGACCGTCGTCATCACCGGTGGCGCGAGCGGAATTGGGCGTGCAACGGCGCTCGCCTTCGCACGAGCGGGCGCCAACGTCGTGGCGGCCGATGTCAATGATGCGGGGCTTGCCGAGGTGGAATCCGAGATATCGGCGCTGGGCGCGCAGGGTCTCGCCGTTCACTGCGATGTTTCCAGCGATGACGACGTCGACGCCTTGGCCGCGCGCGCGGTGCAACGGTTCGGTCAGGTCGACATCCTGATGAACAACGCCGGGGTCATGTTGCGCGGTCACATCGAGAAAATAGCCATCGCGGAATGGGAGTGGATATTCGGGATCAACTTCCTCGGCCCTGTTCGCGGCTTGAGGTCCTTTCTGCCGGCCATGATCGCGCGAGGCGATGGTTACATCATCAACACCGCGTCCATCGGCGGCCTCATGGGCGGGCGTCCACATAGCGCCGGCTATAGCGCCTCGAAGTTCGCCTTGGTGGGACTCTCGGAGACTCTCTACATGTATCTCAAGCCGAAGGGGATTGGCGTTTCGGTCCTCTGTCCGGGTGGGGTGTCCACCAATAGGGGCCTCGATCTGAGACGTGTTTCCGTCAATGAGACGGACACGTCCGACCTTGGGCTCGACGAGACCTATTCCCCGGCGGCCGCCGAGCCGGCCCTAGTCGCGGACCTTGTTCTCCAGGCGGTCGCTGATCGCCAGTTCCTGATTCTCACCGATCCGCGCCATCAGAAGATGCTCGAGCGGCGCACGAGCAATATCCAGGCGTTCGCCGATCAGCGCATTCGAGAGCGCGGCTGAAGGGCGCCGTCTCAAGTCGACCGCCGCCGAGCGGCGGAACGTGGACGAGCTCGACCTCTCCCGCGAGCCCGTCACGCGTCTTTCCGGAGCCAGGTTGATGACCGGCGGCCCGTTCGGTCCGGAGGCCCTGCTGCCAGCGCTGGCGGTCTGCCTCGCCGCATCGGCGGTTTTCTTCGTCCTCGTCCTTCGCGCCGGCCAGTGGCGCTCAGGTCCGATCGGAGCGCCCGCCGCTCGCGCGTCGCCTGATTACACCTGGCCCGCCAGAGCCGCCGCCAGCTCGGCGAGGGCCTTGCCGCCGTCGCCCCGGAAGGACGAGCCGTGCATGACCGCCAGGGTCGTGGGCGCCAGAGCCGCCAGCCGCTCGAGCACGGCGGAGGTGTTGGGCGCCATCGACATGGCGTGGAACATCCCTTCGAGCTCCACGGCCGGGCCGACGAGATCGCTCTCGGTGACGGCCGGTCCGGCGCCGGCGTTGGTCATCAGATCACCGCAGAGGAGGGTCCGCGTCGTCTCCTCCATGAAGACACACGCCTCCCAGCCATGCGGCACATGAGGGGTGTAGAGGAACCGCACGCGCTTGCCGCCGAGGTCCAGCGTCTCCTCGTCCGCCAGGATCCGCGGTGGCCGATCGGCCAGATCGTTCAGGGAAACATTGCAGGCGATCTCGCCGTGGATCACCTCGGCCCTAGGCGCGGCGGCGAGCCAGGCGTTCATCGAGCCGCACTCGTCGGCCTCGACGTGGCCAAAGCCGATCCAGCGCAACTCGCTGAGGGGCGCCACCTTGGCGACCGCCTCCGACACCGGCCCGAACATCGCTCTGGGCCCACAGTGGAACAGCATCGGCTCCTTGGCCCGGATCAGGAACTGATTGAAGCTGAATCCGCCCGGCATGATCTCCGGAACGAGCGTCGAGAACCTGAAGATGTCCGGCGCGATCTCATCGGTTTGGGTCTGCATGGCGTCACCTCTGCTGCGCTGACCCTAATCCGCCCGCACTGGGTCGCGAACAGCGCTGCGAGCCAGACCGGCGACATGGCGCTCCCGTCACAGGATCATCGTCGCGGATTCCTCTCATCCCCATACATAACTGGAACCAAGGTCTTTCCGGCCTCGTTGTAACCCGAACGTACGTCTGGCGGGGCTGCGGCCTATCGCCAAGAAAGGTGACACGATGAAAATTCTTACCACCGCCGTCGGATTGAGTTCATTTCTCGCCATTCTGGGCGGAATCTCGATGATGCCGACGGTGGCGAGCGCCGCCGAACGGACCTATGTCGCCTGCAATCAGTACGGCGACTGCTGGCGGGTGCATGAAAGGTATGCTTACGGGCCCGACGCGCCGATCATCTATTACAATTCCGATTGGTATGACGCCCACCGAAGCGACGCCCATGTGCACTGGCTCGCCGACCCGGACAATGACCGTGGGTATTACGACCGTGAAGGGAGTTGGCGCGCGGATCCGGGCGCGCGCGCCTTGGCGGGCGGAGCGGCGGGCACCGGTCTAGGCGCGGCAATCGGGTGTATCGTGACGCTTCCGATCGGGTGCGCCCCTGGCGCGGCGGTAGGCGCCGCCATAGGTGGCGGCACGGGCGCCGTCACCGGCGCAGCCACAACGCCGCCGCCGCCGCCGCACGACTGATCGAAGCCTCGCATCAGTCTGAGCGAGCGGCCGCTTCGGCGGCCATGCGCTGTCGGCAAATTTCCCCCCGGGAGCCGAAGTCGCCCGCGGCCGCTCACGGGCCGCGGGCGCACCCTCAGAGTTCGACCTGCCTGAAAGGGCCGGAGCGTCATCTACCTCAATGCCGAGGGAGCGAACCGTGCTCTCGAGCTTGCGATGCCCAAGCAGTAGCTGGCCAGGCCCAGCGCCTCCAGTTCGATGAAATCTGGTCGTTCTGCTACGCCAAGCCGAAGAACGTCGCGAGCGCCCCGACGCACGCAAAGGTCACGCATGGCCTTTGCGAGTGAAGTGGCACCGGAGGAAGTCGCCATGCGTTGGCCCGAGCCCGGAGTGAGAGGATCGGGACGACGGAGGGCCCCGTTGGCTTCGTTCGTTGGCTTCATTGGCGAACAATTCGCCGCGGAACGTTTTCCGCCTCCCACTTCGAAATTTGCGGAAAAGCCTGCATCTCTCGGAAATGATCGAAATCGAAAGCCAATCGAATGTGCAACTCGATCTCCGATCTCCACGTCTGCGGATGTTTCCGCGTCCCTGCTACGTTACGAAGTGCTATTCCAAGAGCTGCGCAGAAATCGTGACCGCTTACAATTTGATATATATCTATCCCACTGCCCAAGTACCGTCTTATGTTGGCTTCGAGGGTTTCCCTCGCGACTTGGCCACTAAGCTTGCCCTGTGAGCATCGATCTATCATCTTGGTCAGGTCTATCTTTCGTCCATTGAAGAATTGCTCAAGGTCAATATCGCTCATGCTATAGCCGAGTCTATGCTTGACGTTCGTGAACTTCATCGCCGCAAGCGGCTTTATTGAATTAAGTATAGCTAGAAGAAATTTCCTTGCACCTCCGAGCGCCGCTATTTTTTTTGTATCAGCTACTTCAGAAACGTATCGTTCAAAAATCGTAGTTGTAATTGTGTCAAGATCAAAATCGTGTGTCTCAGAGACTACAATGCCTTCGTGAACCGGTAAGGTGCCAAGTAGTCTGTCGAAATCGGCGTCGACCAAACCTAATGCACCTTCGAATCCGTCATCATACAGGGAGTCTATTGCATATAACACGTTTACCTTCCCAAAGCAGTTCACAAACGCACACGTCTGGTCAACCACTCGCTCAAATCGCTTTACGTCGGTCCATCCCTCCACGAGGAGAAACGCGCCCTTATGGGTCTGGCGTTGCATCCTTACTTCGGCAACGATAGTCGGGCCGTCCATTTGAGAGGAAATGGACCTCACGCGGCCTCCACATCGCCCAATTCAACAACGAGGTCCAACCAGCCCCCAATTAGCTGCGGGGAATGGGTCGCGAGAAGAACGTCAAATTTGTTCAGCTCTATAATTCGCAGAAGGTCGGGTATGAATTTCTTCTGCCAAGCCACGTGAAGGGAAAGCTCCGGCTCGTCAATCAGTATCAGAGCGTTACCACGAAGCTCAAATAGCAGTTCGAAGAACAAAACGAGTTGATGTTGTTCACCAGACGAAAGTTTCTCCAAAGGGACGGCAACGTCGGCACCGCGCTTGACTAAAAAGCCCGCCGATTTGTCCACCTCGATCGTCTTAGACTTGAATCTATCGTCTATTAGTTCCTTAAACAGCGTAATGCGCGCGAGGATGGTCGCGAGAGAATCGAGTTTTCGCTTGGTGTCATCCACATACACGCTCAGCACCGCCGCCACTGCTTGATCAACGCCACCGGGCGGGAGCAATGGCTCATCTTCTTCCGTATCGAGAATGCCGGCGTCCATTAGTTTACGGCGATTTCGGTCGAGTTCAGCCAAGCCAGCCGCCAAGTTGTCAGTCGGCTGAACAGGCGTCTCTTGGATGACTCGTCGGGGAAAGGATCTGTCGAGTGATTGAGAGAGGGCGGCATAGGCCGTTAGTTCGGTTGCTATGACTTCGCGTAGCGTGCGGGCCTTTTTGGATATTGTCAGCGTCGACGGTGCGCGGCGAAAGTGTGGAGCGTCGTCGTCACCGAGTATGAGAAGTCGCTGGGTCTCGATGAGGTGACAATCGATAAGTTCGATGACTCGCATAAGACGCGGCGGAGGTCGCTCGTTAATGGTATTGATAACGCTATCTGGCAGTTGATCCGAGTAATTTTCTATCACTTCCTGAAATGAAAAGTTCTGACCCGAGTAATCGTGGACCCATCGGGACGGGCCGACGCGGGTTAAAAACGGTAAAAAATGGTCAATGCGAGGCACGCGTGGGGAGGACTGGTCGGGGAATTTGGGCCGCCAGACTTCGTCACCGTCTTCGGCGATGGTTTCTATCGTGAGACCGAGGTCCGCATCAGGTCCTTGATCTTCTGCCGCACTATGGTGAACAATGACCTTTGTATTATCCGAGAATACGTAGCAAATTTGCTGGAAGTCGGTTGTGGTAAAGGTCGACCATCGCCGCCTGAAGAGCGCGTTTATCAATTTCAGGCACGCCGTTTTGCCGATTCCATTAGGAGCGATCAAAGCCGTCACGTGCGACGTGGCGCTTAAGGGGATGTGGTGGTTAAACTCTCCAAAGAGTTTGGAGACGGTGAAACTTGCGAGGCGAACTGCGCCTGTCTGACCGTCTTCTGCCATCGCTGTCACCCCGATCGTTCCAAGCCGATATTGGATACTTCTCCAGTCCGCACAATCCCGCGGACCGCGTAATTGTAGCTCAGGAGATCTGACGCACGATCCAAGGGTGCCCCCGTTCCAACTGACATTCAGGCCACCGAAAGGGGTGTTCGCGTTTTGGCCTCAACTCTACGTTGACAATTTGGGGCCGTCATCGCATATTGCAATTCTCTGCCGCCGGAGGAGCGCGTCCCTGTGTCGCGTCCAACGACCTTCGTCTCGCCTGCGAGATGATCCGAGATTATCGGAGACAATTGCGACCCGATCCGAGATTCTGCGGACACTGGAAGAGACGAAACGAGACAAAACGAGACGAAATGAGACTCCGAATCTCGCCGCCGAACCTCCGCTCAAGCCTCTGGAATCGCGGCGGAAATTCTCCCGATTTCGTGCTCGCAAGTGGCCGCGGACGCCATGGGAGCGAGACTCTTGGCGCCGACGCATGGGCGCAGCTCCGCCAAGTCTCGCCTCGGCCGCCCCCGAGCCGATCGGGGGCGATGCGGAGCCGAACCGAGCCGGCGCGAGCCCCTCCGTGCAAGCGCGAGCGGAGGCGAGCCGATGGGAGCGGAAACGAGCAGAAGCGAGCAAGAGCGAGCGACGGGCATTCTGCGCATAACACTCGGAAAAGACGCAATAATGCCACAAAATGCCGCGTCCTTGGCGGTGATTTCGCCCCTCCAGGCGAGCAGGGTCAACGCGTTCGTCCAGCGGGGCCAGCTTAAGCTTTGTTTACGAAGCAAGCCTCTCATCCCCTCCCGTGAATCTGGAAGCCTCGAGGGGCGGTCCCGCCCCGGCCTTTCGGAGGAGGACGAAAATGAAGCGGATCATGAGCACGGCGGCGATGATCGGGGCGCTGGGTTTCGCCGCCCCCGCCTTGGCCGGGCCGACCTCCGACGGAGCGGTGGCCGGCGCGGTTGGAGGCGCGGTGGTCGCCGGCCCGATCGGGGCGGTGGTGGGCGCGGTCGGCGGGGCCCTTGCCGGCCATCGACTCTTCAAGCATCGCAAGCATGAAAGCCAGCACGCCCGGGCGGAGGATCCGCGCCCCGGCGATCAGGCGCCGGCCCCAACTGAGTCCGTTCCTCTCGCGCCCGGCAATGGGGGCGCGGGATCGGTAGTGTCTCAGTTTGAAATCCGCCCCCGTTGACAAGCATGGCGCCTGGTAGGGCGCGGGGCTATCTTCTAGGCATGTCGGAGCGGGAAGACGAATTGGCGACCCTGCGCCAAATGGTTAAGCGCCTTGAAGACGGCTCGATGATATGGAGCCGCGCCAGAGCGTCACCCGCTGAGGCAGCGGCCGACAGTCACCGACAGGCCGAATTGCTCAAGCGAGAGATCGCCTATCTCGAAAGGGTTCTAGCCCGTGCCCAAGGGACCTAGAGGCGAGAAGCGCCCAGGCGACGTTGTGGGCGCGGCCATCATGGTCGCCAAGATCGCGACGGGGGAACTGTCGGAAGACAGGCCGGTCGACACTGCCCCTCAGGCGCTTGGCCGAAAGGGAGGCAAAGCCAGAGCGGCCAAGATGACTGCAGCCCGGCGCGCCGAGATAGCCCGCCGGGCGGCCGAAAAGCGCTGGCGGGGTTAATAGACCCTTAATTTCCTATTTCAGATTTTTTTTGCTCGCTTTTTCTTTTCTCGCGGATAACTCGCGCGGGGATTGCAAAGCGAAGGCTGTTGGGCTAGACACCAATGGAATGGGCGGCCCGGAAGCCGGGCCGCCCACCCGAGATTTCTCACGTGACCTAAGGAAGACACTGACAATGCGGATTTCGGCGATGGTGCCGATTGTATGGTGAGGTGGGTTGGTCGAGTGGTCGAAGACAGCCCGCTGCGAACGGGCCGTTCCAGAGCATTCCCTCTGGGACCGTGGGTTCGAATCCCACACCCACCGCCGCACCCTATGGAGGAAGCGACATGATGGACTTAGCGGAACATATCAGTGTGGTCAAGAACCAACTGGAGTTCCATGAGCGGTCGGCGGTCAAATTTGAAAACCAGCGGCATCGTGCAGTTATGCATTTGGCGACTGCCGAAGGGCTTCGCAATCTCCTTGGCGACCTAATTTGGCTAAGCGACTTTCAGACTGCCCATCCGCACTGGATGGAGCGCAAGTCCCATCCCCAAAGGCTCTCCCTCACTTGGGAAGAGATCGATGGATTGCCGCCCGAGGTTTTGTCGGAATTGAGCGTGTCCGATTCTGATCGGCTTGAGTTCAGCCTTGTTAGCGCAATTCAGGCGCTGGGCGGTGTCACGTCTCTAGACAAGCTCATCGTTCACCTCTTCAACGAGACGAAAGAGATCCACAAACGGACGCCCCTTAACCAGCGACTTTACAGAATGACACAGAAGGGGATGATTCACAGCGTCCCCGGAAGGAAAGGAGCCTACTCCGTCGAGCCCTTAAGCGATGCGGAATCTGCCGAGTTAGTATGAACATTTATGCTTGACGCTAAGCATGAAAGTGCATATAAATCTGGGCATGAACAAGTTGCCCCTCGCCAAGCGCGTCCAAATCCTTTCGATGCTCTGCGAAGGATCGTCCATGCGGTCGATCAGCCGCGTGGCCGACGTGTCGATCAACACCGTGACGAAGCTCCTTGTGGACGCTGGCGAGACGTGCCTGGCGCTGCATGACGAGATGGTCCGGGGCGTGAAGGCCCAGCGCGTTCAGGCCGATGAAATCTGGTCCTTCTGCTATGCCAAGGCGAGGAACGTGGCGACCGCGAGCAAGCCCGTCGAGGGCGCCGGCGATGTGTGGACCTGGACGGCGATGGACGCCGAAACCAAGCTCATGATCTCCTATTTCGTCGGCGACCGCTCAAGCGCCTCGGCCATGATCCTGGCGGACGACATGCGCGCTCGGATCGCCAGTGAGCGCATCCAGCTCACCACGGACGCCCACAGCGCCTATCCTCGCGCCATTGAGGAAGCGTTCGGGGCCGACGCCGACTATGCGACGCTGGAGAAGGTCTATCGCACTGATCCGGCCGCGGCGCGGGGCCGCTACAGCCCGCCGGTGTGCATTGGAACGCACACGCGCACGGTCGAGGGCGCTCCCGATCCGCGCCACGTCTCGACCTCCTACGTCGAGCGGGCCAACCTTTCGATCCGGATGCAGAACCGCCGGTTCACGCGGCTGACGAACGCCTTCTCCAAGAAATTCCAGAACCACGTTCACGCCCTGGCGCTCTATTTCGTCTTCTACAATTTCGTTCGCATCCATAAGACGCTTCGGATGACGCCAGCCATGGCGGCGGGGATCAGCTCGACGCTCTGGACGATGGAAGACATCGCCGAGAGGATTGAAGCTCGGCGTCCGAAAACCGGCAAGCGCGGACCTTACAAGAAGCACGCCAAGGTCGTGCTATAGACCGATCCCCACCCCGGAGGATCGATATGAAATCTCCATCGCTGGCACGCGACAAGGTTCCCTTCGCGATGAATCCCATGGGCGATATCAATAAGCCCATGGGTGCGCCGCAGAGCGTTGAGCGCAGCCTTGAATACCTGACCCATTACGCTGACCGGATTGAATCTCACCTTGACCGGATCGCTACGGCTTTAGAGTCGGTCGCAGCTAATGAACGGTTGCGCGTTTAGTTGCTAGGCATTGAGGCGGCGATCCAGAAGGCGGCTTAAACCCTAGCGCCTCCAGTTCCGCGTCGCTCATAGTTTCCCAGCGCGCCAGCGCATCCAGTGCGACCGCTAGGGAGTGGCCTCGCACCATGAACTCGATCGGACGTGGTTTAGGGATTTTCAAACTGAGACACTACCGCGGGATCGGCCCCCTAGACAGCGGCGATCAGGGTTGCGGAGTTTGGTCCGCTGCGGCCGCCTTGCGAGCCGCGCGGGCCGCGCGGGCCCTGGCGATCGCGTCCTGACACGCCTGGGAGAGCTGGTCCTTGTGCTCCATCATGCAGCGGCCGGGGCGCTCGTTAGTCTGATTGGCGCAGAGCTTCTCGTAATCGGCCCGGCAGGCCCGGCGCGGGCTCTCGTTCTGAGCCGCGGCGGTCCCGGTCATCGCCAGCAGGGCGGCGGCGACGAGGGTGGTGAGGAGCGTCTTGGACATGGGGTTTCCTAATCAACTGGGCAGGGTTGGGCAGGAATATACGCGATGCGGTCTCGGCTGCGCATCGGCTCGATCGACTGGAACCAAGCGCCGCCGGGCGCGCTCACTTCACGCGTTTTTGCAAGGAGACTGGAGATGAGAAGGCTGATGACAGGCGCCGCCCTTGCCGCGGCGCTCGGTCTTGCGGCGCCGGCCCTGGCCGGACCGACCACCAACGGCGCGGTCGCCGGAGCGGTCGGAGGCGCGGTGGTCGCTGGGCCCCCAGGCGCGGTGGTCGGAGCGGTGGGTGGAGCGGTGGTGGGCCACCACGTCGCCAAGCACCGCCATCACGAGCGGCGACGCATTCGGCGCGAACGCCGACGCGAGCATGAAGAGCACGACAGCGGCTATTGAGCTGGCGGATCCGGCGGCTGCGGTTCTCCCTCCCGCCGGGTCCAGAGACCTTCGAAGTAGGCGCCCCATTGGGCCGCGACCTCGTCTTCACCTAGGCCGGAATCATAGACCGGCGAGATAAGCGGCAAGGCCCGCTCGACCTGCACCACCACGAACGCGCGCTTGGGCGTTGTCGAGCCTCGACGCTGGTAGAAGGCGAGGAGGTCGGCGAAGGCCTCGCCCCCATCGATGATTTCCGCGCGGCCCTTGAACCGGTAGCCCTTGCGCCTCACCGGATCGACCACATTGATCTCCACCGCCGAATTGCGCCGAAGGTTCGCGATCGTCGTCGGCGAGCAGATGTCGGCGAAGACCAGATGGTCGTCATCCAGAGCCGCGGTGGTGCCTTTGGGCGAAAGGTTGGGCGTTCCATCGGGCGAAACGCTGGCGACGAAGCCCAACCGCTGCTCCTCGATCACCCGCCGCATGTCTTCGGTGAGGATGCCCATCGGCCAGCGTCTCCCTTAGGGCTTCTTCGGCAGATCCGCCGCGCTCCAGCCGCCGCCCAGCGCCGCGATGAGGTCGACCGCGGTGGTGAGCCGGCTCGCCTGGATCTGCGCCAGGGAGACGCGGTCGGAGAGGGCCGTCGCCTGGGCGGTGACTACGGTCGTGTAGTCGACCTGGCCGGCGCGGTACTGGTTGAGCGCGATGGTTTCATCCCGGTCCGCGTCGGCGGAAGCTTCGGCGCGATAGGCCTCTTCGCCTCCCAGGATGCGCTGGGCGGCGAGATTGTCCTCGACCTGTCCGAACGCGGTGAGCACGGTCTGGCGGTAGTTGGCCACCGCCTCGTCGAAGGCCGCCTTGGCGGCCCGGATCCGGGCGTGGCGCAAGCCGCCCTCGAAGATCGTCTCGGCCAGCGAGGCGGCCGCCGTCCAGGCGAAGCTCGGGGCGCTGAAGAGGGTGGAAAGGCTGCTGGAGGCGAAGCCGGCTTCGCCGGTGAGGTTGAGCGTCGGGTAGAGGGCCGCGACATTGACCCCGATCTCGGCGTTGGCCGCCGCCATCTGCCGCTCGGCTGCGGCGATGTCCGGTCGGCGTTCGAGCAGGGTGGAGGGGATTTCGGTGGGGATCGCCGGCAGGGCGAGGCTCCACGCGGCGGCGGGGAGGGTGAGATCGGCGGGGGGGACGCCGGTGAGGATGGCGATGGCGTGCTCGTCGGCCGCCCTCTGGTTGGCGAGATCGGCGTCCTGGGCCTCGGCCGCCTCCAGCTGCGCCTTGGCCGAGAGTACGTCGGAGAGGGCGACATTGCCGGCCTTGTATTTGTTCTGGGTGATGGTGAGCGAGATCGTGTAGGCGGTCACCGTAGCGTCGAGCAGGCGCTTCTGCTGGTCGAGCTCGCACAGCGTGACATAGTCGACCGCGAGCTCCATCTGGGCCGAGAGCCGAGCGTTGGCCAGATCGGCGGCGCTGGCCTGGGCGTTGGCCCTGGCGTTCTGCACCGCCCGCCTGACCGCTCCCCAGATGTCAGGCGCCCAGCTCGCGTCGGCCCCGACCTGGTAGGAGGCGGTCGAAACCGATCCGCCGCCCGCCTTGGCCGCTCCCCGGCCGCCGCCGGCCGCGCTCGCCTGGGCGGAAAGACCCACGGTCGGAAAAAGCGCCGCTCTCTGCTCGGCGACGAGGGCCCGGGCCTGCTGGTAGGCGGCGAGGGCGGCGGCGAGGTTCTGGTTGGAGACCGCGACACGCGCCTCCAGAGAATCGAGGGTCGGATCGCCGAACGCCGTCCACCAGTCGCTGCGCTCGGCGGCGTCGGAAGGATTGGCCGGGGCCCAGCCGGCGGCCTCCTTGAAGGCTGGGGGAGTCGAAACCGGCGGCCTCTTGTAATTGGGCCCGACCATGCAGCCCGAAAGGAAGACCGCGACGGCTGCCGCCACGGCGATTTCAGCTGAACGCATCGGCGGGGTCCTCACGCCGCGGCCCGGTCGGGCTCGATCGCCGGCGGGCGGCGGATGAAGGGATCGTCCGGGCGACGCAGGCGATCGAGGTAGAGATAGACCACCGGGGTGGTGAGCAGGGTGATGAGCTGGCTCACCAGAAGCCCGCCGATGATGGTGACCCCGAGCGGGGCGCGGAGCTCCGATCCCTCGCCGCCGCCGATCGCCAGGGGAAGCGCGCCAAGCATGGCTGCAAAAGTGGTCATCATGATCGGGCGGAAACGGGTGAGGGCTGCCTGGCGGATGGCGTCGTGGGGCGAAAGCCCCCGCTCGCGCTGGGCGACGATGGCGAAGTCGATCATCAGGATGGCGTTCTTCTTGACGATGCCGATCAGTAGGATGAGCCCGATCAGCGAGATGATGGTGAATTGGATGTGGAAGATGATGAGGGCGATGAAGGCCCCGATGCCCGCTGAAGGCAGAGTTGAGAGCACGGTGAACGGGTGCACGTAGCTTTCGTAGAGGATGCCCAGCACGATGTAGATCGCCACGATGGCTGCGACGATGATCACCGGCTCGCTCGCCACCGACTGCTGGAAGACCTGGGCCGTGCCGCGAAAGCCCCCGTGAACGTCGACCGGCATGCCGATGTCGGCCTGGGCCTGCTGGATGGCCCGGGTCGCCGCCCCGAGGCTTTCGCCGGGGGCGAGGTTGAAGGAGATGGTGGTCGCCGGCTGGGTGTCCTGGTGGTTGACGGCGGTCGGGGTCGAGGAGTCGGCCCAATGGGCGAAGGCCGAGAGCGGGATCAGGGTCTCGGGGCTGGTGCTCACCGCCACGCCCTGGGAGGCGGCCCGCCCCGGCGGCGCGGCGGGGCCGGCCACCGCGATCGCGCCCACCGCCACCGCGGCCCCGAGATTGGCCGGAAGGGCGCCGGGCTGGCCGGCGGTGTTCGATGATCCAGGGACGTTGCCGTTAATCTGGGCGGGGCCGGTGGAGGCGCTGGCGGGGCTCGGGGGCGCCGCGGCGGCGGAGGTCGGAGCGGCGGTTCCGGTCGAGACGTAGATGTAGTTGAGGGCGGTCGGATCCTGGGTGTAGGCGGGGGCGGCCTCCATGATCACATGGTACTGGTTGGTCTCCTGGTAGATGGTCGAGACCTGCCTCTGGCCGAAGGCGTCGTAGAGGGTGTTGTCGATCGAGACATCGGTAAGGCCCAGGCGCGCGGCCTTGTCGCGGTCGACCAGGACGTAGCTCTCGAGGCCATGGTCCTCCTGGTCGGTGTTGACGTCGGCGAGCGCCGGCTGGAGCTTCATGGCGTCGGAGAGCTTGGTCGCCCAGGTGCGGAGCTCATCGAGGTTCTGGCTCTCCAGAGTGTACTGATAGGTGGCGTTGCTCTGGCGCCCGCCCACCCGCACGTCCTGGACCGGATTGAGGAAGAGGCTCGCTCCGGAGACGGCGGCGAGCTTGGGGCGCAGGCGCGCGATCGCCGCTTCGGCCCCGCCCTTGCGCTCGTTGCGGGGCTTGAGACCGACGATGAAGAATCCGCCGGCGGCGCTGTTGCCCTGGAAGGCGACCACGGTCTGGACCGAGGGATCGTGGCCGATGATGCGGGCGAACCGGCGGATCTTGCCGCTGGTGATCTGGAACGAGCTCGCCTGGTCGGTTCGAAGGCCGCCGATCATCTGGCCGGTGTCCTCTTCGGGGAAGAAGCCCTTGGGGACGACGATGAAGAGCCAGGCCGAAAGGACGATGGTGGCGGCCAGCACCACCAGCATGACCGGGCCTGCATCGAGCGACCAGTCGAGCGCCTTCTCATAGTGCGATCGCATCCATCCCAGGGCGCTTTCGGAGAACCGGCCGATGGGACCGGCCCGCCGGCCCGGAGGCGGACGATCGACCAGATAGGCGCTCATCATCGGGGTGGTGGTGAGCGAGACCGCCAGCGAAACCAGCACCGCGGCCGAAAGCACGATGGCGAATTCGCGGAACAATCGCCCGACGATCCCGCCCATCAGAAGGATCGGGGCGAAGACGGCGATGAGCGAGATGCTGATCGAGGTCACCGTGAAGGCGACCTCCTTGGCCCCCAGCATGGCCGCCTCCAGCCGCCCCATGCCCGCCTCGACGTGGCGGGTGATGTTCTCGAGGACCACGATGGCGTCGTCGACCACGAATCCGGTGGAGACGGTGAGGGCCATCAGCGAAAGGTTGTCGAGAGAAAGGTGGAGCAGGAACATCACCCCGATCGCGCCCAGCAGCGAGACCGCCACCGCCACCGAAGGGATGAGGATCGCCCGGCCGTTGCGCAGGAAGAAGGCGACCACCGCGATGACCAGCAACGTGGCGATGAGGACGGTGCGCTCCACGTCGGCCACCGAGGCGCGGATGGTGATGGTGCGGTCGATGGCGACATGCAGGTTGATGTCCGGCGGGAGCACCTCTTCGAGCGTGGGGATGAGGGCCTTCACCCGGTCGACGGTGTTGATGATGTTCGCCCCCGGCGCGCCGTAGACCACCACCACGGTCGCCGGCTGGCCGTTGTAGAGGCCGAGGTTGTGGACGTCGGTGACGCCGTCGAAGACGTGGGCGACATCGGAAAGATGCACCGCCGCGCCTTTCCGGTAGGCGATGACGATCGGGGCATAGATCGAGGCGGCGAGGCCGGTGTCGTTGGTGTAGATTTGCAGCTGCTCTCGCCCGCTCTGGATCACGCCCTTGGGCCGGTTGGCGTTCGAGGAGGCGAGGGCGGCGCGCACGTCCTCAAGGCTGATGCCGTATTGGGCCAGCGCCATGGGGTTGAGATCGACCCTCACCGCCGGCAGGGAAGCGCCCCCGATGGTGACATTGCCCACCCCTTTCACCTGCGAGAACTGCTGCTGGATGATGGTCGAGGCGTCGTCGTAGATCTGGGCCGGGGTGCGGGTCTTGCTGGTCAGCGCCAGGACCAGGATCGGCGCATTGGCCGGATTGAACGTCCGGTAGGTGGGGTTCTGCCGCAGGGTCTCGGGAAGGTCGACGCGGGAGGCGTTGATCGCCGCCTCGACGTCCCGCGCGGCGCCGTTGATGTCGCGGTCGAGCGCGAACTGGAGGGTGATGCGAGTCTGGCCGACCCGGCTGGAGGAGGTCATCTCGGAGACATCGGAGATGAGGCCCAGATGTCGCTCGAGCGGCGTGGCGACGCTCGTCGCCATGGTCTGCGGGCTCGCCCCGGGGAGCGCGGCGCTTACTGAGATGGTCGGAATGTCGATCTGGGGGAGCGGCGAGACCGGAAGCAGAAAGAAGGCCCCGATGCCCGCCAGCGCGACGCCAAGCGTCAGAAGCGCGGTGGCGATCGGCCGACGGATGAAGAGGCCCGGGATGTTCATGAGGCCGGATCAGGGTCGGGACGGGTCTCCGAGAGTCTCGGGCTCGCCTCGCCTTTGCGCAGGCTCTTGCCGCCGAACCTGCGGGCCAGGCGGTCGAACTCGAGGTAGATCACCGGGGTGGTGAAGAGGGTGAGGGCCTGGCTGACGATCAGCCCGCCCACGATGCTGATCCCCAGCGGACGGCGAAGCTCCGAGCCCATGCCCCAGCCGAGCATCAACGGCAGGGCCGCAAAGAGGGCGGCGAGCGTCGTCATGATGATCGGGCGGAAGCGCAGCAGGGCGGCCTGGTGGATCGCCTCCCTGGGTTCCTTTCCCTCGATCCTTTCGGCGTCGAGCGCGAAGTCGATCATCATGATCGCGTTCTTCTTCACGATGCCGATGAGAAGGATGATCCCGATGATCCCGATCACGCCCAGGTCCTGGCCGGCGATGAGGAGGGCGAGCAGGGCGCCGACCCCGGCCGACGGCAGGGTCGAGAGGATGGTGACCGGGTGGATGTAGCTTTCGTAGAGGACGCCAAGGACGATGTAGACGGTGACGATCGCCGCCAGGATCAGCCACAGCTCGTTGTGAAGCGAGGCCTGGAAGGCGTCGGCGGCGCCGAGGAAGACCGTGGTGACCGTCTTGGGGACGGCGATCTTCGCCTCGTCCTTGCTGATCGCCTTGACCGCCGGTCCGAGCGAGACCCCCGGCGCGGTGTCGAAGGAGATGTCGGCGGCGGGGAACTGGCCGACGTGGATGATCTGCAGGGGCGCGGTCTGGACCTGGATTGTGGCCATGGTCGAGAGCGGAATGGCCTTGCCGCCGGCGGCGAGGATCTGAAGATTGCCGAGGTCCGCCGGGCTGACTGCGGTCTGGGGCGCCGACTGCAGGATCACCCGCTCCTGACTGGACTGGGTGAAGATGGTCGAGATGATCCTCTGGCCGAAGGCCGAATAGAGGGTGTCGTCGATGCTGGCCGGCGTCACCCCCAGGCGCGCGGCGGTGGCCCGGTCGATGTCGATGAAGGCCGAGAGGCCATCCTCCTGCAGGTCGGAGGAAACGTTGCGCACCTTGGGCTCGCTCTGCAGCTTGGCGACGATCGCCTGCGACCACTTGGCGATGGTCGCGGTGTCCGAGCCCTGGATCGCGAAGTGGTACTGGGTGCGCCCGGCGAAGGCGTCGATGGTGAGGTCCTGCACCGGCTGCAGGTAGAGCTGGATGCCGGGCACGTCCTGCGCCTCCTGGCTCAGCCGGTTGAGGATCGCGTTGAACGAGCTCTTCCGGTGTCCCAGCGGCTTGAGGTTGATTTCCAGGCGGCCGCTGTTGAGGGTGGTGTTGGTTCCGTCCACGCCGATGAAGCTGGTGAGGCTTTCGACGTCGGGGTCGGTGAGGAGCTTGGCGGCGAGCTCCTGTTGAAGCTGGGACATGGCCGAGAACGAGATCGACTGGCTCGCCTGGGTCACCCCCTGGATCATGCCGGTGTCCTGGGTCGGGAAGAGGCCCTTGGGAATGATCAGGAAGAGGATGACGGTGAGGATCAGGGTGCCGACCGCGATGGCGAGCGTCAGGGGCTGGCGATCGAGCACCCAGGTGAGGGCGCGGTCGTAGCCGCCCATCACGGAATCAATGACTTGCTTGCTCTTGCGGCCGAAGGCGGTCGTCTCGACTTTGTCGTGGCTCCTCAGCCACCGCGCCGAAAGTGTCGGCACCAGGGTCAGCGAAACGATCGCCGAGATCACGATGGTGACCGCCAGGGTGATCGCGAACTCGCGGAACAGCCTTCCCACCACATCGCCCATGAAGAGCAGAGGAATCAGCACCGCGATCAGGGAGACGGTGAGGGAGATGATGGTGAAGCCGATCTGCTCGGCGCCCTTGAGCGCGGCTTCCATCGGCCGCTCGCCCGCCTCCACGTAGCGGGAGATGTTCTCGATCATGACGATGGCGTCATCGACCACGAAGCCGGTGGCGATGGTCATCGCCATCAGGGTCAGATTGTTGAGTGAGAAGTGGAGCAGGTACATCGCCCCGAAGGCGCCCACCAGCGACACCGGCACGGCCACGCTGGCGATGAACGTCGCGGGGATGCTGCGCAGGAAGAGGAAGATCACCGCCACCACCAGGGCGACCGAAAGGACGAGTTCGAATTCGACGTCGTGGACCGAGGCGCGGATGCCGGTGGTGCGGTCGCTGACCACCTTCACGCTGATCGCCTGGGGGAGGCCCGAGGTGAGGCTCGGCAGCGAGGCCTTGATGCGGTCGACGGTGCTGATGACGTTCGCGCCGGGCTGACGCTGCACATTGAGCAGCACGGCGGGGGTCTTGTCGTACCAGGCGGAAAGCTCGGTGTTCTCCGAACCGGCGACGATGGTCGCCACGTCCGAAAGCCTGACCGGCGCGCCGTTGCGATAGGAGATGATCTGGTTGGCGTAGTCGGCCGGAGCGAGGAGCTGGTCGTTGGCGTCGATCGAGTAGGAGCGCGTCGGCCCCTCGAAATTGCCCTTGGCGCCGTTCGCGTTGGCCGAGGCGATGGCGGCGCTGACCTGGGAGAGGCTGAGCCCGTAGGAGGCGAGCTGGCGGGTGTCGGCGAGGATGCGCACTGCGGGCTTGTGGCCGCCGCTGATCGAAACCAGGCCCACCCCAGGGAGCTGCGATATTTTCTGGGCCAGCTCCTCGTCGGCCAAACTCTCGATGTCGGTGAGCGGCATGGTCTTGGAGCTCAGCGCCAGGGTGAGGACCGGGGCGTCGGCGGGATTGACCTTGGCGTAGATCGGCGGGGCGGGAAGGTCGGTGGGGAGCAAGCTTCCGGCCGCGTTGATCGCCGCCTGGACCTCCTGCTCGGCGACATCCAGGCTGAGGCTCAGGTCGAACTGCAGGGTGATCACCGAGGAGCCACCCGAGCTGATCGAGCTCATGCGGTCCAGCTCGGTCATCTGTCCGAACTGGACCTCGAGCGGCGCGGTGACGGTGGTCGCCATCACCTCCGGACTGGCGCCGGGATAGGAGGTGGTGACCTGGATGGTCGGATAGTCGACCTCGGGAAGAGCCGAGAGCGGCAGGAACCGAAAGGCCACGATGCCGGCCAGGAGGATCGCCGCCATCAGAAGCGAAGTGGCGATCGGCCGTCGGATGAAGGGGCGAGAGGGACTCACGGTTCAGGCGTCGTCCGCGCTCATGGACCCGACCCGTTCCCACCCCTGCCGCCGCCTCCGTACCCGCCGCCGCCCCCGCGCCGATGGCCGCCATGACCGCCGCGCCCACGGCCGCGACGGCCGCCCCGCCCGCCGTAGGTCGGGCGCTGGCCGGGCAGGACCACCCGGCCGCCCTCGCGCAGGCGATCGCCGCCCTCGGTGATGACGCTCTGGCCCGCCTGGAGGCCCGTGAGGATGGAGACGTTCTCGCTGGTCGCTGGGCCAACCGTCACCGGTTGGGCGTGCACGGTCTGGCCAGTCTCGAGCAGCCAGACATAGTCGCCCTGCGGCCCATGGCGCACCGCGGTGGTGGGGACGATCACCTGGTTCTTCAGGGTCTCGACGAGGAGGCTCACGTTGACGAACTGGTTGGGAAAGAGCGTCCCGCTCGGATTGGTGAAGCGCGCCCGGCCCTTCACCGTCCCGGTGGTGGTGTCGATCTGGTTGTCGAGGGTGAGCAGGGTTCCCTGCGCCAGGGCGGCGCCGCCGGTGCGGTCGTAGGCGGTGACCGACAGCCCGCCGCCGCCCAGTCCGCTGCCGTTCTTGACGATCTCGGCGATCGCGTCCTCGGGAACGGTGAACTCCACGTCGATGGGATCGATCTGGGTGAGGACGGTGATCGGCGTCGCGCTATTGGCGACGATCTGGTTTCCGGGATCGACCTGGCGGAGCCCCACCCGCCCAGCGACCGGGGCCACGATGTGGCAGAAGGAAAGATTGAGCGCCGCGGTCTCCACATTGGCCTTATCGGACGCCACCGTGGCGCCGTCCTGCTTCACAAGCGCGGCCTGGGTGTCGACCGTCTGGCGGGCGATCGAGTTCTGCGCCAACAGGGTCCGATAGCGGCCTAGATCGAGCTTGGCGTCGGCGAGCGAAGCCTGGTCCCTGGCGAGCTGGCCCTTGGCCTGGTCGAGCGCGGCCTGGAAGGGCCTTGGATCGATCTCCGCCAGATCCTGGCCGCGGACGACCCTCTGACCCTGCTGGAAGAGCACCTTGATCAGCATCCCCGAGACGCGCGGGGTGATCTGGTCGGTGGCCTCAGGGGTGACTGTGCCCAGGGCGTCCAGGCGGATCGGCACGTCTCCGAGGCTTGCCTTGGCGATCCCCACCGTGGTCGTGGGCCGGCCGGAGAAACCCCGTGCGCCCCTGGCGGCGCAGCGGCTCAGCACAAAGCCGATCACGATGGCGATGAGGATGACGATGACGATGGCCAAGAGGGTGCGCCGCCGGCTGCGAGGCCTCGGCGGCGGAGCGCGCCGAGGGCCCGATGGCGATCCATGCGCGTGGGCGGTGTCGCTCATCGAAGACTCTTAAGGTTCAAACCGGCGCGCCTGGATGCCACAGCTTTGCTCCTGATGCATTACTGCGGGGAAATTCCCAGGCGGCTTCGCCGGGGCGCGTCCGGAGAGAGCCTTGCACGGCAAGGAAGGATCAGCCAATCGGGGCCATTCGATCGGAAAGGCCTAGTGTCGTGAATTTGACGTTCGTTTCCGCTTCGGGGAGGGCTCAGTGACGAACGTCGAATTCGTCAACGACACTAGAATCATTGGCTGGCTAGCAGCCTTCTCGATTCCGACGTTCGTCGCGCGTTCGCCCCTGGCGGATCGAACGTCGGAATCGGGCTGCTAGCGCGCGGGAACATGGCGAGACGCGGAATCATCCTGGCCGGCGGATCGGGGACGAGGCTCTATCCCCTCACGCGGGCGGCCA
Source organism: Caulobacteraceae bacterium (assembly GCA_050729515.1). Taxonomy (GTDB): domain Bacteria; phylum Pseudomonadota; class Alphaproteobacteria; order Caulobacterales; family Caulobacteraceae; genus Acaudatibacter. The sequence goes on along the minus strand of JBOHLG010000001.1, from coordinate 157,704 downwards.
GCAAGCAGCTCATGCCGGTCTACGACAAGCCGATGATCTACTATCCCTTATCGGTGCTCATGCTGGCCGGGATCCGCGAGATCCTCGTGATCACCACCCCGGGCGAGAAGAGTTCATTTCAAGCCCTCCTCGGCGATGGAGGCCAGTGGGGTCTTTCGCTTTCCTTCGCCGTCCAGCCGGCGCCGGAGGGCCTCGCCCAGGCCCTCCTCATCGCCGAGCCCTTTCTTGACGGCCGGTCCTCCGCCCTCATCCTGGGCGACAACCTCTTCGTGGGGGCGAGCCTCCAGGCGATCCTGCGGCAGGCCGATGCGCGGAGCTCGGGGGCGGCGATTTTCGCCTACCAGGTCAAGGATCCCACTCAGTACGGCGTCGTCGCTTTCGATGAGGACGGCAGGGCCCTCGCCATCGAGGAAAAGCCCGCCCAGCCCAAGTCCAACTGGGCGGTGACCGGGCTCTACTTCTACGACTCGCGCGCCCCGGAGCTCGCCGCCTCCCTGAAGCCTTCCGCCCGCGGCGAGCTCGAGATCACCGACCTTAATCGCAAGTACCTGGAACTCGGCGATCTTACGGTCGAGCGTCTGGGCCGGGGCCACGCCTGGCTCGACACCGGGACCCATGCCGCGCTCCTCGATGCGGCGCTTTTCGTCAGGATCACCGAGGAGCGCCAGGGCCTGAAGCTCTGCTGCCCCGAGGAGATCGCCTGGCGGGCCGGGTGGATCTCCGATGGCGATCTCGCCGGCCTCGCCGCGCCGCTCGCCAAGAGCGGATATGGCGAATACCTCGTCGCGCTGCTGGGCGAGGGCGTCCAGCGGTGAAGGCGCTCATCGCCGGGGCCGGCGGCCAACTCGGCGCCGCCCTCCTCGAGGGGGCCGGGCCGGGGATCGAGACGGTGGGCCTGGCGCGCGCCGAGCTCGACATCGCCGATGAGGCGGCGGTGCGAGAGGCGCTTTTGCGTGAGCGGCCAGACCTCGTCTTCAATGCCGCCGCCTACACCGCCGTGGATCGGGCCGAGAGCGAGACCGCCGAGGCGTTCAGGGTGAACCGGGACGGCGCGGCCAATCTCGCTCGAGCCGCGCGCGAGGTCGGCGCTCGGCTCATCCATGTCTCGACCGATTTCGTTTTCGATGGTGAGCGCCCCCACCCCTGGAGGCCGCAGGATGTTCCCGCGCCGGTCAATCTCTACGGCGCCTCCAAGCTCGCCGGCGAGCGCGCCGTCCTCGAGGAGGGCGGCGATGCCCTCATCGTGCGCACCGCCTGGGTCTACGCCCATCGTGGGCGGAATTTCCTCTTGACCATGCTCAGGCTCATGGCCGACCGCGAAGAGGTGCGCGTCGTCTCCGATCAGATCGGGGCGCCGACCTCGGCCGCGTCCCTGGCCAGGGGCCTATGGGGTCTCGCCCGCGTGGGCGCCAAGGGCGTCCTGCACCTGACCGACGCCGGATGCGCCTCCTGGTACGACTTCGCCTGCGCCATCGCCGACCAAGCTCTCGACCGCGGACTGCTCGAAAGGAGCCCGAGCGTGACCCCCATCGCTTCGGCCGATTGGCCCACGCCCGCCCGCCGCCCGGCCTTCAGCGTGCTCGATTGCTCGGAGGCGTGGCGACGGCTCGGCGGACCCGCTCCGCACTGGCGCTCTTCGCTTTCGGAGACGATCGCCGCACTCGCCCGGGAACGCATGGGCGCGCTCTCGCCTTAAGCGGGGAATCCGGGCAAGCTCAAGGGCCCAACGGGCCCGATCGGAGGAGATGGCCATGGCCAACAAGGATCAGAAGAACAAGTCGAACCGCGAGACTCGCAAGCCCAAGAAGAGCAAGGCGGCCGGCGGCAAGAAGTGAGGTCCAGGCGCGGTGAGGTCGGGCGATCGCGCCTGACTTCACCGCGCGACGCTGAGGATCGCGTGCGTCGGCCGGGCGATCTTACTCGGCCGCTAGCCAGAGCGCGCTGGAAAGGCAGGCTCGCCTCGCGTGAGGCCTAATACCCCTGGATTCTCGCGTAGCGGTCGCGGTGATAGGATTGGCCGCCGAAGGCGGTCTCGCAGGCCCGGGCCCGCTTCAGATAGAGACCCGCGTCATGGGCGTCAGTCATGCCGATGCCGCCGTGCATCTGGACCATTTCGTTGGAGACCAGATGCAGGGTGTCCCCGACCTTGGCCTTGGCCAGGGAGACCAGCTCGGGAACCTGCGGCGAGCCGTCGTCGATGGCGGCCAGCGCCGCCTCGACACACGAACGGGCCAGCTCGAGATCGGTGAACATCTTGGCGGCCCGGTGCTGCAGCGCCTGGAACGCCCCGATCACCTGGCCAAACTGGACCCGGGTCTTGAGGTAGTCGAGGGTGGTCTCGAAGGCCTGGACGGCCGATCCCAGCATCTCCGCCGAGAGGCCCGCGCGGGCCCGATCGAGCGTCGCCTCGAGAAGATCCCAGCCTTTGTCCGCCTCGCCGAGCACGGCGTCGGGCCCGACCTCGACGGATTTGAAGGAGAAGTTGGCCGCCCCGCGCGAGTCGGCGAGCGTCAGCCGGGTGCGGGAGAACCCCTTGGCCCCGGCCGGAACCAGGAAGAGCGTGATCCCTTCCTTCTCGCCGGCCTTTCCAGAGGTGCGCGCCGCGACCACGAAGAGGCCTGCGGCCATGCCTTCCAGGACGAAGGTCTTCTGGCCCGAGAGGGTCCAACCCTTGCCGTTCTTCTTCGCTTCGAGCGCGGTGCGCTCCGGATCGTGCCTTGGGCCTTCGTCGACCGCGAGGGTTGCGACCAGCTCTCCCGAGGCGATCTTGGGAAGGAACTCCTGCTTTTGGGCCTCGCTTCCGCCGATGACGATGGCGCTCGCCGCCGCCAGGGCCGAGGCGAGGATCGGCGAGGCGGTGAGGGTGCGCCCGGTCTCCTCGAGGATGAGGCCAAGCGAGAGATAGCCGAAGTTGGAGCCGCCGTATTCCTCGGGGATGATCACCCCGGTCCAGCCCATTTCGGCCATCTCGGCGAAGGCGGCCGGATCATAGCCCAGCGGAGCGTTCGAATCGCGCATCTTGCGGAAGGCCGAAACGGGCGACTTCTCCTGCGTCCATGCCCTGGCCGCGTCGCGCAGCATGCTCTGTTCTTCGTTGAGTACGGCCATGCCGACGGTCTTTCCTCTCTGAACGCTTGTCCGGTCGCTAGTGTCCCGATTCTGACGTTCGATCCGCCTGGGGCGAACACTTGCCGAACGTCGGAATCTACAAGGACACTAGCCAGCTGATGATTCTAGTGTCGTCGACGAATTTGACGTTCGTCACTGAGCTCTCCCCGAACCGGATACGAACGTCAAATTCACGACACTAGTGCGACGCCGCCCCCAGCGGATCGGGCAGGGTCAGGATCCGCTTGGAGATGATGTTGTTCTGGATCTCGAAGGAGCCGCCGAAGATTGTCGTCGCCTTGCCTGAGAGCCAGGTCCTCACCGCCGTCCTCTCTTCTGGCGTGAACTCTTCCCCATCCCAGCCGAGGCCCCGACTTCCCATGATCTCGAGCGCCAGCTCGGCCCGCTCCTGGCCGATCCGGGTTCCCGAGTTCTTCATGATCGAGGTGGTGGCGCTGGGATTGAGGTTGCCTTTGGCCTCGGCCATGGCGCGCTGCAGGGTGAGGGTGTGGGCTCTCGCCTCCATCATGTGGGCGACGATCCTCGAGCGCAGGTCCTTGTCCGCGAGGCGGCCATCTTCATCGAGCCCCACATACTTCTTGGCGAGCTCGGGGATCGAGGGCCCCTGGCCCATCAGCCGTCCGCCGCCCTGGCCGGAACGCTCGTGCTGGAGCAGGCGCTTGCCGACCGTCCAGCCGCCGTTGAGCGGGCCGACCATGTCGTTCTTCTCGACGCGGGCGTTGGTGAAGAACGTTTCGCAGAAGGGCGAGGTGCCGGCGATGAGCTTGATCGGCCGCGTCTCCACGCCGGGTTGATGCATGTTGATGAGCACGAAGCTGATCCCTTCGTGCTTCTTGGACGCATCGGTCCTCACCAGGCAGAAGCACCAGTCGGCGTACTGCGCCCCGCTGGTCCAGATCTTCTGGCCGTTGATCACCCAATGGTCGCCGGCGTCCTCGCACTTCGTCTGCAGCGAGGCGAGGTCTGAACCCGCGCCCGGCTCGGAGTAGCCCTGGCACCAGCGCAGCTCGCCCCGCACGATGGGTGGGACGTGGCGCTGCTTCTGATCCTCGGTCCCGTACTCGAGCAGGGTGGGGCCGAACATGCTGGTGCCCATGCCCATGATCGGGTTGGGCGCCCCGATCCGGGCCATCTCCTCGGCCAGGATCTTGGCCTGGGCGCCGGAGAGGCCGCCGCCGCCATAGGCCTTCGGCCAGGTGGCCGCGCCCCAGCCCTTTTCGCCCATCCGCTTGCGCCACAGCTCGGCATCTCCGGAAAGCTTGCCCCCGCCCATCAGGGTCTCGGTCACCCGATCGGGGTCTCGCCGCAGGGAGGCGGGAAAGTTCTCCTCCAGCCAGGCGCGCGCCTCGGCGCGAAAGGTTTCCAGCCCAACTTCACCGTCGGCCATGACCTCGTCTCCCACTCTCAAACGGATGTTTTGAATTTCACTCTAGCGCGACGCCGGCCCGCCGCAAGTCTCGAGGCTACTTCGGGTCCGGCAGGCCGAGCACGCGCTTGGCCACCACATTGATGTTCACTTCGGAGGTGCCGCCCTCGATCGAATTGCCCTTGGAGCGCAGCCAGCCGTGCGTGGCGAGGAGCTCGCCGGGGGTGAATCCCTCGCCTTCCCAGCCCAGGCTCTGGGCGCCCATGGCCTCGACCATCAGTTCGGAGCGCTCCTGGGCCAGGGCGGCGGCGGCGTACTTGATGATCGAGGTGGCCACGTTGGGGCCGTTGCCGACCCGGCTCTCGGCCGCCAGCCGCGAGATGGTGAGCCGGAAGGCCTGGAAGCCCATCTTGTTGTCGGTGATACGCCGACGCAGGTCAGCATCGGCGATCGCGCCGGTCTCGTCCTTGCCGACGTAGCGTGCTGCGATGTGGGAGAGATCGCCGGCCGCGCCTCCGGCGCCCCCGCCTTCGCCGAAGCCGCCGGAAATGTTCTGCCGCTCATACTGGAGCAGGCGCTTGGCGATCTCCCAGCCGCCGTTGACCTTGCCGACGAGGTTCCTCTTGGGGATGCGCACGTCGGTGAAGAAGGTCTCACAGAAGGGCGATTCCCCGCTGATCAATTTGATTGGCCGGGTTTCGACCCCGGGGCTCGCCATGTCGATGAGGACGAAGCTGATCCCTTCGTGCTTCTTGGTCGTATCGGTCCGCACTAGGCAGAAACACCAGTCGGCGCGGTTGGCGTAGGAGGTCCAGATCTTCTGGCCGTTGATCAGCCAGTCCTCTCCGGCGTCCTCGCACTTCGTCTGCAGCGAGGCGAGGTCCGATCCCGAGCCGGGTTCGGAATAGCCCTGGCACCAGCGGATCTCGCCCCGCACGATCTTGGGAAGATGCTCGGCCTTCTGCGACTCGTCGCCATATTCGAGGAGCACTGGACCCAGCATCCAAAGGCCGAAAGAGGCGAGCGGCGCGCGGTAGCCTCCCGCCGCCAACTCCTCGGAGAGGACCTTGGCTTCGGCGGCCGTCAGGCCCCCGCCGCCGTAGGCTTTGGGCCAGGTGGGGGCGGTGAAGCCGCGCGAGGCCATGGCCCGCATCCACCGGATGTGGGGATCATCGCTGCCTTCGAAGGCGCGCCCGCCCCACATCGCTTCGGGGTGGACTTTCGGTCGGGGCGCCTTGAGCTCGTCGGGATAGTTCGCCGCCAGCCAGGACCGGATCTCGGCCCGGAAGGCGTCGACCTCGCCCGCTCCAAAATCCGCCATCGCTTCCTTCCCGCCGCTCGCCGTTTCCTCAGAGACCAAAAGCTAGATTAACGCCGACAACCAGGGCCGCAAGTCTCTCGCATTCTGCGCCGCGTCCTCCGGCCGGCATACGCCCGTGTCGTTTACGAATTTGATGTTCGTTTCAGCTTGGGGAGGGCTCGGTACGAAGGTCAATTCGTAAGCGACATTGGAATCGAGTGCTTGCTAGCGTCCATCTCGATTCCGACGTTCGGCCGGTGTTCGCCCCAGGCGGATCGAACGTCGGAATCGGGACTCCAGCCGCGCCAAAGGGTATAGTCGCGCCACAAGAGCCGGCCGCTGGCCGCCGCCTTTGGGAGCCGCATGCGCTGGCTGCGCGAATATCGTCCCGCCGTCATGGCGGCGGCCCCGAGCCTTTTTGCGGTCCTGGTCGCCGCCGCCGGAGTGATGCTCATCGTCTCGGGGGCCACGCCCTCCGATCCGAGCCGTTTCGCCTGGCTCGTCCGCCACGTCCCGATCCTGCTCATCGCGGTCAGCCATTTCGCCTCGAGTCTTCTGGGCGTCGTGCTGGTGATGGTCGCCTTTGGCCTGTCGCGCCGCCTGGGCGCGGCCTGGGCGGCGTCCATGGCCATCCTGCCGATCTGCGCCCTCCTCGCCCTCACCAAGGGCTTCAACTGGGAGGAATCGATCGCGCTGGCCGTCGTGTTCGTCATCATCGCGCCCTTCGGCGGCGCCTTCCCCCGCTCCGCACGGCTCTCGCGGATGGAGATCACTCCCGGCTGGATCCTCTCGGCCGCCGCCGCCCTGGCTGGCGCGGCGCTCGCCGGCTGGTGGTCCTTCCAGAATCTCGACCGGGCCAGCGACTCGGTGCTCATCGATCTTGGCGATCCGGACCGCGCCATCCGCGATTCCGCCGCCGCCGCGGTCCTCCTTCTGGCTATCGGAGCCTGGCGGCTCTTCGCCACCCCCGCGACCCCTCCGGTGATCGGAGAGGCCGATCCGGAATTCGAGCGCGTGAGGGCCATCCTCGCCGGGGCGGAGGCCGCCGAGCCCGGCTCCAATCTCGCCCTTCTCGGCGACAAGCGCTTCCTCTTCTCGCCTTCGGGCCAGACCTTTCTGATGTTCGGTGTGCGCGGCCGCTCATGGATCGCGCTCGGCTCGCCGGTCGGCCGCCGCGATGAGCGGCTGGAGCTCCTGTGGAGCTTCCGCGAACTCGCCGACGCCCACGCCGCGCGGCCGGGCGTCTATGGCATGGGGGCCGACGATCTCGCCGACATCGTCGAACTCGGCTTCGCCATTCAGAAGATCGGCGAGACGGCCGCGGTCCCGCTTGACAGTTTCTCGCTCGAGGGCGCCCGGCGCGGCAACGTCCGGCGCAGCTGGCGCAAGGCCGGCGAGGGCGGCGCCTCATTCGAGGTCGTTCCGGTCGGCGCGGCCCGCGCCATCATGGACGAACTCAAGCGCACCTCCGATGAGTGGCTGGCCCGCCACTCCGGCGGCGAAAAGAGCTTCTCCATGGGGGGGTTCGATGCCGACTATATCTGCGAGTTTCCCGTCGCGGTGGTCAGGGTCGAAGGAAGGATGATGGCCTTCGCCACCTTGTGGACCACGGCGCGCCGCACCTCCTTCTCCATCGACCTCATGCGCTACGGCGAGGAGGCGGCCAACAATGTCATGGACTTCCTCTTCGTCGAGCTCCTGCGCTGGGGGCTCGCCCAGGGCTATGTGGCTTTCGATTTCGGCATGGCCCCGCTCGCCGGCCTGGAGGACCGGCCCCTTGCGCCGCTCCTCTCGCGGGTGGGGCGGCTGCTCTTCGAGCGAGCCGAGGAGATCTATAACTTCCGCGGCGTGCGTCGCTACAAGGACAAGTACGATCCGGTCTGGCAGCCCCGCTACATCGCCGCCCCGCATCGGTGGAACATCCCCATCCTGATGGCCGACGTGGGCCTGCTCTCCTCCGGCGGCATGGCCGGGCTCTCAGGCTGGCGGCTCGGGCGAGGCGGCGACAAGCGTCAGGCCGAGAAGCGCGCCGCCTGAATCTTGCGCCGGCGCTCCGCGCTGGCCGGCGTCAGCAGTGGACGGTGTTCTTGCCGATCTGGTGGCCGACCAGCGCCCCGGCCCCGGCCCCCAGGAGCGTGCCGCCGACGCCATGGGAGATGCCGTTGCCGACGACTCCTCCGCCGATCGCCCCGATCACCGTGCCGGTGGTGGCGTGGCTGCGCCGCGCGTGGCGGCAGGAGTGATAGTAGCGGTGGTGGCGATAGTGGCGATAGTGGTGATAGGTCTGGGCGCTCGCGGGCGCGGCGAGGCCGGCGGAGGCGGCGAGGGCGAAGGCGCCGGCGAGAAGAGATGACTTCAGCATCACTGTGTCCAAGCTCCATGTTTGAGCGGTGAACCTCGATGGTCCTAACGCTCAGGCTTGGCAAGGGGTTCAGGCGGGCTCGCTGCGATGGGTGCGCAGGCGAGCCGGTCTACGTCGCTCTTTGGCTTTCGTGGAGGGATTGTCGCGGGAGAACCTCGCCGCCAGCCGCCGCTCTTCCCTGATCCTTCGGATCTCCACCCAGGCCCAGGCCTCGCCGCTGAAAAGAACGCCGCTCGTCCCAACGATCACGAGGGCCTCGCCCATCAGACGGATCGCGCTGGCCTCCTCGTCCTCCAGCGGATCTCCGCCGTCGGTCCGCTCGAGGCTGACCAGGAACATCGGATCGAGCCGCTTGGCCGGGGGACGGGCCATGGCCTCTCAGGCCGCGGGTATGGGGTCGCGCCACATCGACCACATCATCGGCGCGTCGGCCCGGGCCCGGTGTTCGGAGATCACCGTAAAACCGTGACGGCGGTAGAGGCCGACGTTGCGCTCGGTCTGGGTCTCCAGGTAGGCGGCCTCGCCTTCGGCATCGAGGCGGGCGGTGGCGTGCGCCAGAAGGCGCGAGCCCACCCCGTGGCCCTGGGCCTCCGGCGTCACCCCCAGGAACCACAGATAGGCGTGCCTTCGATCAGAAGGGTGGTGTCGGTCCATATCCTCGCGAAGGGCGCTCAAGCGCGAAAAGCGCTTCCAGCCGGTGGCCCCCAGCAGCATGGGAACGAGCCGCAGCTCCTGGAGGAGCGGCATGGGGCCGACGAACTCGAAGGGCATCCAGATCGCCGCCGCTCCGCCGCCGGCGGGTCTTTCGATGCGCCCGACCCTGAAGCCGACGTTCCTCACCAGATAGCGGAAAAAGGAAAGACGGGCGGCCGCCCGTCGGCCGTCCGTTCGCAAGAACCAGTCGAGGAGCACGTCGTCGCTGAAGGCGGCGGAAAGGTCTGCCGCGACCCCCTCGAGGTCGCGCTCAGTCGCCAGAGACGGCGTCTCGGCCTCTCGGCGCATGTTCTCGATGTCAACCATTCCCCCTCTCCATTTTTTTACGGCCGGTCAGAGCTTCTCCGCGATCCGGATCGCCGCCCGGCACCCTGCTCGGATGACCGCGCGCATCGCGCTCCCGCCCGGCGCCTCCTTCGCGCCCTTGGCTTGGGCCTCGAGCCGGTGATCGCTCTCCTCGGAGCGGAAGCGGGCGAGTTCGGAGGCGAGCTCTGGCGCGGCCTCTTCGAGCTCGGCGATCTGCGCGGCATAGTGGCCCTCGATGACGCTCTCCACCGCCTCGGTGCAGGCGTGGGCGGCCGTCTCGCCGATGAGCGCCGTGGCCGCGCCCAGCGCGAAACCGGCCGTCCGCCACACCGGCGCAAGAAGGCTCGGACGTGTCCGGGCCTCCAGGATCAGGCGCTCGAAGCGCGCCAGATGGACCTGCTCCTCGGCCTCCAGACGCGCGAAGTCCGCCGCCGCCGCAGTCCGATCGGGGGCTGCCGCCATCACCGCCTTCTGGCCGCGGTAGATGGCGACCGCCGCGAGCTCGCCGGCGTGGTCGACGCGCAGGATCTCGGCGATGCGCTGGGTCGGCCAGTGGGGCCCCGGCCGGGGCGGGACCGGCTTGAGGGAGCCGCTCACGTCGGGGTTCTCCTCGCCGCGGCGGCGATACTGAACGCCCCGCCGATCAGCGAGACGATGGCGTTCCAGCCGGCCATCGAGATCCCCAGGAACACCCAGGCCGGTATATCGCACGAGGGCGTGGCGACCCGATTGAGGGACTGTTCGAGGTCGGCGATGGAAAGATTGGTCGTCCCGCCGGTGCACGAGGCGGGGCCCGGCCACCACTTCCATTCCACCCCGGCGTGGTAGGCGGCCAGCCCCGCCCCGAAGAGCAAGGTGACGGCGAGCGCGATCTTCGCGCCTCTGCGGCTCATCGGAGTTCTCGGCAGGGCCATGGCGATGATCCCCACGACCGAGATCGCCAGGGCCACCCACCACACCTCCCGCTCCTTGAGGCAGAGCTCGCAAGGCTGCAGGTGGCCGAAGGTTTGGAAGGCGTGGGCGACGGCGAGCGCCACGGCCGACAGGATGAGGGCCCAGATCGGCCAGCGGTCGAGAAGCTTTCCCACCATGGCGGCCGATATACCGGCTCGCCGCCGCCTTGTCCCTCCGACCCCCAATTCCGAGGGTCGCCCTTGCCTAGCGAAGCAGCTGCAAGCCGGCGAAGAGGCCGATCACCGCCAGGCCGACCGCGCCGGTCACCAGCGCCAGGCGCCGCTCCACGAAGCTCTGGATCGAAGCGCCGTAAGTCCGGATGAGCGCGGCGACCGCGAAAAATCGCAGGCCCCGGATGAAGATCGAGGCAGTGATGAAGAGGAGATAGTTGAGCTTGAACATCCCTGAGGCGATCGCGGTGATCTTGTAGGGGATGGGGAGGGCGAGCAGCAGCACGCCCCAGTGCCCATACCAGTGCTCGAAGCCGCTCGCCGAGGTTCCGGTGAGCGCCAGGAGCCAGGCTCCGACCGGGCGGAGAAAATAGCCGACGGCGAATCCGGCCGAGCCTCCAAGCACCGAGGCGGAAAGGCAGATGCCGGCGTAGATCCACGCCCGCTCGCGCCTGGCCAGCACCAGGGGCATGAGCAGAGTGTCGGGCGGAATCGGAAAAAAGAGGCCCTCGGCGAAGGCCTGGATCCCCAGCCACATCGGCGCCCTGGGCGAGGCCGCCAGCCTCAGAGTCGCATCATAGAGTCGTCGCAGCATGGGCTTTCTGAGTCGGGGCGCTAGTGTCCCGATTCCGACGTTCGATGCGCCTGGGGCGAACGCCAGCCGAACGTCGGAATCGAGAAGGACACTAGCAAACTTATGATTCTAGTGTCGTTTACGAATTTGACGCTCGTCACTGAGCCCTCCCCGAACCGGAAACGAACGCCAAATTCACGACGCTAGCGAGTGGTCTTGTCGGCTGCCTCGCGGCGTCTTGGCAAGGCGGCATGGCGCGCCGAAAATGGCCCCGCCCCAGCGAAGTTCAACGGGCCGAAAAAGGAAATGCCGACGATGGATGAATCCTTCGACAATCCCCTGGGGACCGACGGCTTCGAATTCGTCGAGTTCACCTCTCCGGAGCCCGAGCGGCTCAGGGGCCTCTTTGAGCAGATGGGATTTTCCGCCATCGCGCGGCATCGCTCCAAGAACGTGCTGCGCTTGGCCCAGGGCGATATCAACTTCCTGCTCAACATGGAGCCTTCCGGCCAGCCGGCGGCCTTCCGCGCCGCCCATGGCCCCTCGGCCAACGCCATGGCCTTCCGGGTCCAGGACGCCGGCCACGCCTTGAGGATGGCGGTGGAGCGGGGCGCCAAGCCAGTCTCAGGGCCGGTGGGACCGATGGAGCTCAACATCCCGGCCATCGAAGGGATCGGCGGATCGAACCTCTATCTCGTCGACCGCTACGGAGCCCAGGCGATCTACGATGTCGATTTCGTGCCTCTGAAGGGCGCTCCGGATCGGGTCGAGGGCGTCGGCCTCAAGGTCATCGACCATCTCACCCACAACGTCCACCGCGGCCAGATGGCTAGGTGGGCGCAGTTCTACGAGCGCATCTTCAACTTCCGCCAGATCCGCTATTTCGACATCGAGGGGACCCAGACGGGTCTCTTCTCCAAGGCCATGACCAGCCCCGAGGGGAAGATCCGGATTCCCTTGAACGAAAGTCAGGACGAGCACTCGCAGATCGAGGAGTTCCTGAAGGATTATAAGGGCGAGGGAATCCAGCACATCGCGCTGGGGACAGGCGATATCTTCGAAACCGTCGAGGCCATGCGCGATCGGGGCGTGCGCTTCCAGGAGACGCCGGACACCTACTACGAACAGCTCGAAGGGCGCCTCCCCGGTCACGGCGAGAACCTCCAGCGCCTGCGCGCCGACCGCATCCTGGTGGACGGAGCGCCAGCCGAGGGGCAGGGGCTGCTCCTGCAGATCTTCACCGAGAACATGATCGGCCCGATCTTCTTCGAGATGATCCAGCGCAAGGGCAACGAGGGCTTCGGCGAGGGTAACTTCAAGGCCCTCTTCGAATCCATCGAGCTTGACCAGATCCGCCGCGGCGTCCTTCCCGCCGCCCCAGGCGTGAAGGCGGGAGGGTGAAGCTCGCCTCGCTCAAGGACGGCCGCGACGGCCGCCTCGTCGTCGTCTCCAACGATCTGGCCTGGTGCGTCGGGGCGGAATCCGTCGCCCCCACGCTCCAGGCGGCGCTCGATGGTGGAGAGCCGTGCGGACGGGCGCTTCGGGCCCTCGCCAAGGGGCTGGAGGCGGGCGCGGTCCCTCGCCAGAGGTTCCGTGAGCGCGAAGCGGCGAGCCCGCTTCCCCGCGCCTTCCAGTGGGCAGACGGCTCGGCCTATGTGAACCATGTCGCCCTGGTCCGCCAGGCGAGGGGCGCGGAGATGCCGCAAAGCTTCTGGACCGATCCCTTGATGTACCAGGGCGGCTCCGATGGTTTCCTCGCCCCGCGCCAGCCGATCCCGCTCGCCGATCCGGCCTGGGGCCTCGACTTCGAGGCCGAGGTCGCGGTCATCACCAGCGATGTGCCGGCCGGGGCGAGCCGGGAGGAGGCGCTCGCCGCGATCCGTCTCGTCATGCTGGTCAACGACGTCTCCCTGCGCGGCCTCATCCCGGGCGAGCTCGCCAAGTCCTTCGGATTCTTCCAGTCGAAGCCCGCGTCCGCCTTCGCGCCGGTCGCCGTTACGCCCGACGGGCTCGGCGGAGCCTGGCGCGACGGCAAGCTCTTCGGCGCCCTGGAGGTCTTGCTGAACGGCGCGCCCTTCGGCCGCGCCGAGGCCGGCGAGGACATGACCTTCGATTTTCCGACCCTCGTCGCCCACGCCGCCAAGACCCGCTCGCTCTGCGCCGGCTCGATCATCGGCTCGGGCACCGTCTCCAATCGCGACGCCGCCGGCGGGCCCGGAAGGCCGATCTCGCAAGGGGGGCGCGGCTACTCCTGCATCGCCGAACTGCGGACGGTGGAGACCATCCTTTCCGGCGAGCCGAAGACGCCGTTCCTGGCGGTGGGCGATGAGGTGCGCATCGAGATGCGCGGGGAGGACGGCCGCTCGATCTTCGGGGCCATCGAGCAGAAGGTCGTCGCGGCGTGACGCCAGGTGATGGGTTGGCTGAGGAGCCTTCCGGGCGAGGCGTGCGACTGCATGTCGTGCGCCATGGCCGTACCGCCAGCAATGCGGCCGGGCGACTCTACGCCACCGAGGATGAGCCCATCCTCGCCGAGCATGCCGCAGTGCTGAGCGCGCTCGTCTTCGACGCCGGCCGCTTCGCCGCCATCTACGCCAGTCCGGCGCAGCGGTGCATCGACACCGCGCGCGGACTGGGACTGGCCGTCTGGCGCGAGGAGCCGCGCCTCGCCGAGCGCCGGTTCGGCATCCTGGGCGGCCTCACGCTGGAGGAGTGCCGGGTTCGTCACTCCGAGGCCTTCGCCGCCTTTGTCCGGCTCGACGCCGACTTCGCGCCTCCGCAGGGCGAATCCCGCGCCGAGCACCTGGCGCGCCTCTCCCAATGGCTCTGCGAAGTCTCTGCGGCCCATCCCCCCGGATCGGAGATCCTCGCCGTTTGCCATGGCGGGGTGGTCGACTTTCTTTATCGGATGAGCGGCGCGGCGCCCCTTCACGGCGGCGAGTCGTTCTTCGCCGCGGACAATCTGTCCGTCTCGATCTTCGATGTGGAGTGGCCGCAGGTCCGCCTCGTCGCCTTCAGCCAACCCCTATGAGCCGCCTGAAATTGATCCATGATGTCTCCAAAAGAAGGTCTGGAGGACGGCGATGGCCTCATGGCTGGTGAAGTCGGAACCGGAAGTCTGGCCGTGGAAGTCGCATGCGGCGGCGGGCGCCGACGCCTGGACCGGCGTGCGCAACCACCAGGCCAAGCTCAACCTGGCCAAGATGCGGCGTGGTGAGAAGGTCTTCTTCTACCACTCCGGCGGTGAAAAGGCCGTGGTGGGGGTCAGCGAGGTCGCCCGCGAGGCCTACCCCGATCCCACCGATGCCAAGGCCGTCTTCGTCGCCGTCGACTTGAAGGCGGTGCGGCCGCTCGCGCGTCCGGTGAGCCTTGCCGAGATCAAGGCCGATCCTCGTCTGCGAGAGATGGCTTTGGTCAAGAACTCGCGCCTCTCGGTCCAGCCGGTCGCCGCCGAGGAGATGGCCCGCATCGAGGCTCTAGCCAGGACGTGAACGCGAGCCCGGGACCGGCCGGCCGCCCTGGAGGGAACCGCTTGGCGCGCCGGCTCATTTCGACAGGAGCGGGGGCGCTATCCGGAGGAGGGCGTCATGCCCCGCGGAGACAACTCCAAATACACTCCCAAGCAGGAGCGTAAGGCCGAGCACATCGAAAAGAGCTACGAGAGCCGCGGCGTTTCCGAGAAGGAAGCCGAGCGGCGCGCCTGGGCCACCGTCAACAAGGACGACGGCGGAGGCAAGAACCCTGGCGGCTCGGGGCGCGGCAAATCCACCGGCCATCCCGCCGCCAAGAAGGGCGGCAAGAAGGGCGGGGCGGCTTCGGCCCACCGCAGCGCCGCATCTCGCTCGGCTAGCGCCAAGAAGGCCGCCACCACGCGCAAGCGCAACGCCGAACACCACGCCAGCCACTGAAGGCGTTGAAAGCGCGTCTCAGCGCGCGTATGTGTATTCGAGGGCCAACGGATACACATCATGCGGACCAACATCGAAATTGATGATGAGCTGATGGCCGCGGCCATGCGCGCAAGTCGCGCGCGAACGAAGCGGGAGGCGGTCGAACTTGGCCTCAAGACGCTCCTGCGCCTGGAGCGCCAGAAGGAGATTAGGAATTATCGCGGCAAGCTCCCCTGGCGCGGTGATCTGGAGGCGATGCGAACCGACTCGTGATCCTGGTCGATTCCAGTGTGTGGATCGATTACTTCCGCGGCGCCTCGACGCCTCAGGCCGACACTCTTCATGCCCTGCTCGCGACCGGATTGCTGGCGATTGGGGATCTCATGCTGGCTGAGGTGCTGCAGGGCTTTGACGATGATCGCGAGTTCGACCTTGCGCTCCGGCTTCTAGGTTCGCTCACCGCAGTCGAGATCGGCGGCCACGACCTCGCCATTCAGGCCGCCCGCAACTTCCGCGCCCTTCGCGCGCAAGGCGTGACGATCCGCAAGACCATCGACATCCTCATCGCCACGCGATGTATCGTCGATGAGCATGAGTTGCTCTCTTCCGATCGCGACTTCGATCCTTTTGTCGAGCACCTCGGGTTGCAATCCGCCCGATCGGTCGTCTGATCAGCGGAAAGCCGGCCTCTACGGCGTCGGGTCGGGGGCAAGTCGGACCAGCGCCTTGCCGAACATCTCGCCCTTGAGCATGGCGGCGAAGGCGGCCGGAAGCGCCTCGATCCCTTCGCGAACGTCCTCGCGGTACTTGACCTCGCCCGAGGCGACGAGCGGGCGCATGTGGGCGAGGAACTCCGCCTCGTGCTTCTCCACGAAATCGCCGACGAAGAGTCCCTGGACCGTGATCCCGCGCTCGGCGAAGATCCGCTCGCCGCGCTTCAGGAGAGCAGTGCGCGCGTCGCCCGCCTCGCCATAGTGGGCGATGAGGCCGCAGATCGTCATCCGCGCGCCCGGGTTGAGGAGCGGCAGGACCGCCTCGAAGACCTTGCCTCCGACGTTCTCGAAATAGACGTCGATCCCGGCCGGGCAGGCGGCGGCGAGGTCGGCCGGCAGGCTTGGCGAAAGATGCGAGACGCAGGCAAAGAAGCCCAGCTCCTCCACCACATAGCGGCATTTCTCCTCGCGCCCGGCGATCCCCACCACGCTCGCTCCCGCCGCCCTGGCGAGTTGGCCGGCGATCTGGCCCACCCCGCCGCTGGCCGCCGAGACCACGGCCGTCTCGCCGGGCCGAGGTTGGCCCTGCAGGATCATCCCTGACCAGGCCGTGAGCCCCAGCATTCCCAGGACGCCCACGGCCATGGAGATCGACCCCTCGGCCGGATCGAGCCGGCGCGGGATCATGTAGGCCGGCCGCTCGATCCCCTCACCGATCAGGGCCTTCTCCGCCCAGCCGTTGGTGCAGAAGACGAAGTCGCCCTCGGCGAGGTCATCCACCCGGCTCTTGATGACCTGGGCGACGGTGCGCGCATGGCATGGCGCGCCGGCGGGGACCGCGCCGCGCTTCTGATATCCCCACTGATAGGGATCGAGGGAGACGTAGATCGTCCGGGTCAGGGCCTGTCCTGGCCCCGGCTCGGGATCCTCGCGCTGGCGCAACTCGTAGTCCGCGGCCTTCGGCCAGGGGCCGAGCTTTTGGCCCGACAGAGTCCAATAGCGGTGCATGACGGCAAAACATGCGCCCCGACACAGCCGCCAAGTCAACCCGGCGCAAGCAGCCCGATTCCGAGGTTCGACCCGCCTGGGGCGAACGCCGGCCGAACATCGGAATCGAGAAGGCTGCTAGCCAGCTAATGAATCTAGTGTCGTTGACGAATTTGACGTTCGTCACGGAGCCCTCCCCCAAGCGGAAAACGAACGACAAATTCACGACGCTAGCGAGCCCTGGACGCGCTCCGCCTCGCCGTCGGCGGCGGATTTTCCCCAGCCGCGGATGAGGCCGAGCAGAGAGGTCCGGTTCAGCCAGACCTCAGCGATGAGCAGGTTCGAGGTCCAGCTGATCCAGGAGATCGCCCGGTAGCCGTCGAGGAAGCTCGCATGTAGGAGAAGCGGCGGGAAGGGCAGGAGGAGACGAAGCGTCACCGCCGCGAAGGTGAGGGCGAAGGAGCGCACCATCCATCGCCGATGTTCGGCGATCCGCCCCGCCATCGCCAGCCGCACCGCCTTCAAGGTGAAGACGAACCAGATGACCGCCAGGGTGCTGAAAGCCGCCTGGGCGATGGGACCGGCATCGGTTCCTGCGGCCAGAACCAGCGCCGCGGGCGCCGCGCCGAGGCATGAGCCGACATAGACCCGCCCGAGGATGCGGTGGGTCCTGGGCGAGCGCGCCCGCAGCCGCGAGACGAACTGGAAGGGGCCCACGAGAAGCGCGGTCACCGCCAGGCTCGCGTGTATGGCCAGCCAGGGCCGCTTGAAGAGATTTGCGGCGATGTCGTGGCCCACCAGGGGCGGGTGGGGCGCGAGATAGCGGTACGAGAAGAGCGCGCCGCCGACGCTCGAGACGGCCACCAGCTCCCAGAGGCCGGCCCGCACGCGCTTGGTCTTGGCTGACATCGACAGGCTCCGTTTCCCAGCGCCGCTTGGTTGGAAGAGCGCTTTGAGCCTCGCAATCGCCAAGACGCGAACCGCGCCCTTTCTTGCGTGAACGGATCGCCCGATCCCGTTGGCGCGTGCCAAAATGACCGCGATGGCGAAGCCCCGAATCCTCCAGCTCCGTCGCCGCGCCGCCGCCGAGGCCGCTCTGATGCTGGCGGCCGGGGTGTTCCTGGGCCTCCTGGGCCCCTTCGGGACCATCGCGCGTGGACCGGTCGTCGACCTCGTCTATTGGCCGAGCGTCATCGTCGGCGGCGGGGTGATCGGCCTCGCCATCGACATCCCGATCCGGCGGCGCCTCACCGGTTTCTGGGCGCCTCTGTTGGCGGATGTCGTTCTGATGACCGTGCCCGTCTCGCTGCTGGTGTCGGCGGTCTCCTATTTCTTGCTGGGGCCGCGGTCGGACCAGCCCCATTTCGCCTCGTTGCTGCTCGAGGTGTTCGTGATCAGCTTCGCGGTGATGGCCCTGCGCCAGCTCGCCTGGCGCGATCTGTGGACCGAGCGCCGCGCCCATGACCCGGACGATTCGGCCGCCGAGGAGCGAGGCGACCCGGCCGAGGCCTTCCGCCGGAGGTTGTCCGCCAGGCGCCGCGCCGCTCGCCTCATCGCGGTGGAGGCCGAAGACCACTACCTGCGCGTCCACACCGATGCCGGCGATGAGCTGATCACCCTGCGGTTCGCCGACGCCCTGCACGAGCTCGAAGGCGACGCCGGCGGCCAGACGCACCGCTCCTGGTGGGTCGCGGCCGACGCCATCGAAGGGGCTCGTTGGCGACGCGGGCGGGGCGAGCTTCGCCTCGCTTGCGGCCTCACCGCTCCGGTCAGCCGCAACCACAGCGCCCGCCTCAGGCGCGAAGGCTGGCTCTGAGTCCCACGCTCGCCAATGGTTTGAGCGGAGCGTCCGGGCGGGCTACATCGGCCCGAGCGCCGCCCCAGTGGCGAAATGGTAGACGCGGCAGACTCAAAATCTGTTGCCGGCAACGGCGTGTTGGTTCGAGTCCGACCTGGGGCACCACGGCTCTGAACGCCGTCGTATTCTCGATCCAATTCCGGAGCGCCCTGCCGATGAAAACCGTTGCGGTTGTGGGCGGCGGATTCAGCGGCGCACTTTTCGCCCTAAAACTCCATCGGATCGCGCCGCGCAAATTCAGGATCCTGGTGATTGAGAGGGGGCGTCGGATCGGGCGCGGCGTCGCCTACGGGGCATGCTCGCCCGACCACTTCCTGAACGTGCCGGTGAGCCGGATGGAGGTCGGTCTGACGCCCCGGTTCGGCGCTTGGCTCCGCGGCCTTCGGTCCACGTCCGACACCCTGCGCGCATTCGTTGCGGAAGGCCCCGGCGATCTCCAATCGGCCTTCATCCCGCGCGAACTGTTCGGTGATTACATGGAGGAGAGGTTTGCCGAGGCGCTCACCGTCAGGCCTGGGCCAGGTATTGCGGCGGTCCGTGGGGAGGCGGTCGGGCTGCTGGAGACCCCGCGGCGGGGTCTCCGCCTCAGGGACGGACGGGCGATTGAGGCCGATCGAATTGTCCTGGCGATGGGCAACCTGCCTCCGCGTCGTCCAGGCGAGCCGGACGACTGGATCTACGACACTGAGCACTTCATCCCCGATCCGTGGGCGGCCGATGCGCTCGCAGACGTCAGATCGAACCATTCCGTCCTTTTGCTGGGCGCCGGACTCACGATGGTGGACATCGCCCTCAAGCTGTCCGCCGGCGGGCGTGAAGGCTCGATGCTGGCGATTTCCCGCCGGGGGTTGCTGCCTCATATCCATCGCGGCGGCGGTGAGTGGCCACGCTACGTCAAGAGCGCCCTTCCCACATCCCCGCGAAGCCTAACCCGTCTCATTCGCGAGCAGGTCGCGGCTGCCGAGCAGTGTGGAATTCCCTGGCAAAGGGTGTTCGACGCGGCGCGGCCGGCAATCCCTGCGGTCTGGAATAGTTGGGATCTATCCGCAAAACGCCAGTTCCTCCGCCACCTCCGACGACATTGGGATGTCCATCGTCACCGGATGGCCCCGCGTATCGCCACCGCCGTTCACGGTCTGATCGACGGCGGTCGTCTTGAAGTCCGGGCCACTCGCATTGTGGGCGTTCGACGGTGCGGCCGGGGAGATGAGGGCGCGCTTACGGTCGCCTTGAAAGGCCCAGCCTGCGCGCAACGACGATTCCGCGCACGTTGGATCATCAACTGTACAGGGCCGCGCCGCGATCTCGCAGACTTGGCTGATCCGCTTCTGACCTCATTGCGCCAAAGAGGCTTGATGCTGTCCGATGCCCTGGGGCTTGGACTGGAGACCGCCAATGGCGCCCTGCTCGACAGCGCACGTCAAGCATCGGAATGGCTGTTCGCGATCGGGCCGGCCACCTGTCCGGCTTGGTGGGAGATTGTGGCCGTGCCGGAGATCTCAGTCCAGGTCGACAGTCTGGCGTCTTGGATGGCCTCCGCGGAGCTCGGAGCTGCTCCGGCCCATGGACTATCGGCCGATGAATTCCTCGAGTTGGGCGCGGGAATTTGACTGGATGAATAGGGTCCCAACTTGCGTTGATGACGAAGCGTGGCCGTGGTTCGGGTCACCACCTCCAGGGTGAAATAGACAGATGAGCTTTTCAGTCTCTCGGAGAGAATTTCGAATCCGACCTGGGCGCCAAGCGCGAGAAGCATCCGAGCGAAAGCACGCCAAGCTGATAAACCCGCGCTCTTCCCCTCACCGCGCCCTGGCGATCGCCTCCGCCAGCCGGCGCACCACCTCGCCCGAATGGGCCGGCTTTCGGCAGACGTTCACCTCGCCGTGCCGCTCGAGGATCGCCGCCGGCACGACCGTGGCGGTATGGAAGACGACCACCTTGCGTCCGCCGAGAAGGGTGAAGGCGAGCGGCGTGATCTCCTCGTTTGCGAGCTGAACGTCGAGGATGGCGGCGTGCACCTCCTTCGCGGCGAGGATCGCGAGGCCCTCTTCGATGCTCGCCACCGGCCCGGCCACCTCGCCGAGGGCCTCCTCGATGGCGCTGGCCAGATCGAGCGCGATGATCGGTTCGTCCTCGGCGATCAGAATCCGTTGGTCTCTGAGCAGTCCCGTCTCCACAAAAAACCGAACGACGGGGCGGGCGGGGCGTTCCAGCCTTTGCCGATCCGCAAAACGTCAACGGCCAGATGCATTCAGGCGGAGCGGTCGACGTGAAGCATGAGCCGGGCCGGATCGGATCGCCCTGCAACCGGCGGTCCGCCTTTTGGTCGCGCTCTGGCGGCGGGCGGGAAAGGACGTGAAGCAACGCCGATGAAAATCGAAATCGTTCTCGATGCGCACGCCGTGATCGGCGAGTCGCCGACGTGGAGCTCGGCGGAGTCGGCGCTCTATTGGATCGACGTCAAGGAGCCGGCTCTGCAGCGCTATGATCCGGTCGCGGGGACAAATCGCAAATGGCCGGTGACCAGCGACATCGGCGCCTTCGCCCTGATGGATGGGGGAGCGGCGCTGGTCGCGCTGCGCGACGGCCTTTACCGCCTCGATCTCCAAGACGGAGGGCTCGAGCTGCTGGCGCCCCCTCCCTTCGACCCGCAGCTGTTTCGTTTCAACGAAGGGATCTGCGATGCGGCGGGCCGTTTCTGGGTGGGGGTGATGTTCGATCCGCTCGAGGAGTCGACGTCGCCGAGGAAAGGCGCCCTGCATAGCTTCACGCTGGCCGGGGGCCTGCGAGCGCAGCCGGATCAGGCGGAACTCCACAACGGCATGGCGTGGAGCGCCGATGGCCGCCGTTTCTTCCTCTCGCACAGCTATGAGCGGGCGATCTACGCGTACGACTATGACCTGGCCGATGGGAGGCTCGGCGCTGGCTGCCGCTTCGCCGAGATGGGCGAGGGGCGCGGCATTCCCGACGGCGCCGCCGTGGACGCCGAGGGCGGATACTGGTGCGCCCTGCATGGCGGCGGCCACATCCGCCGCTACCGGTTCGACGGCGTCCTCGATGGCGAAATCGCCATGCCGGTCAGCCAGCCCACGATGTGCGCGTTCGGCGACAGCGATCTGCGCTCGCTCTATGTCACCAGCGCCTCGGACGGCCTCAGCGCAGAGCAGAAGCGGCGCGAGCCCCACGCCGGGGCGCTCTTTCGCCTGAGGCCTGGGGTGAAGGGAATCCCGCGGGCGGCGAGCGTGAAATGAGGAGCGACGCCGTTAGCGCTCGAGCACGTGCAGATGCCCGTCGGGATCGCGGAGCAGGGCATTGCGGTCGGCCTTCCAGAGGATGCGGGTGGCGGCGACGTCATTGGCCGGCGACGGCGGCGAGCGACGCCCCACCGGATGGCGATAGCCGAGCAGCTCCAGGTGCGGGGCGGCTCTGGGCGGCGTCATCGCCTGCACCTCGACGCGGACATCGGCGAGGCCGTCGAGGCCGGCTTGCGTCGGACCGTGATTCAGGGAGGACGCGCCCGGGGCCAGACCAAGAGATTGGTAGAAGCGGCGACTCGCGCCGGAATCCGAGACGCTGATCGCCGAATGGTCGATGCGCGGCCCGCCGATCCGGCTGGCGGCGTCTCCGGCGGGAAACTGAAGAAACTCCAGCGGATGACCTTCAGGGTCGCGGAACTTGACCGCGGTGACCCCACCCGCGGAGGCCGGCAGCCGCACCGCGCCATCGGCGGAGATCGGCCTCGCGCCGCAACCGCGGGCCTTGATCCAGGCCGCCGCGGCGTCCTCGGCGAGGAGCGCCAAATGCTGAAAGCAGAGATCGGCGGCGGTGGCCCCCTCCGGATACGGCCGGCCTTGACGATCGAAGATCTCGAGCTCGAGGCGCCCCGCCCCCAGGCCCAGCGATATGCGCCTGCCCCCGCCCTGAAGGCCAAGCAGCGTCATCTCCTGGGGCGAGATCGCCACCGCCTCGCCCACCGTAAAGCCGATGGCCCGGTAGAAGGCGATCAGCCGCTCGGGCTCGGCGGTGGTCAGGCGAAACGCCGCGATCGCCGAGAGGCCGGCCGTCATGGGCGCGCGCAGCCCCGGGCGTTGGTGTAGATCGCCATCAAGGCGTGCGAGGCGCAGAGGAATAGGCGTGAGCGGTTTCGCCCGCCGAACTCCAGATTGGAGACCAACGAGGGGGTAAGAATCTTGCCCAGCAAGGCGCCGTCCGGAGCAATGCAGTGAACCCCGTCGGCCGCGCTCGACCAAAGGTTGCCCTCTTCGTCCACGCGCAATCCGTCGGCGAAGCCTGGTTCGATCTTGTGGAAGCGCCCGCCCCCCGAAAGCCCCCCGTCGGCCTCGACCTCGAACCGGCGGATATATTGCTTGGGATCGGGATCGAACTGCCGCCCGCTCTCCGCCACGTAGAGGACGCGCTCGTCGGGCGAAAAGGCGAGGCCGTTCGGCCCCTCGAAATCGTCTGCCGCGACGGTCAGGTCCGATGTCTCGGGATCGAACCGGTAGAGCGCGGGCGGGAGCTCCGAAACCTGCTTGCCCCCTTCGTAATCGGTGTCGATGCCGTAGAGCGGATCGCTGAACCAGATCGATCCATCGGACTTGCAGACGATGTCGTTGGGTGAATTGAGCCGCTTGCCGCGATAGCGGTCGACCAGCTTGGTGACCCTCCCATCGAGTTCGGTCCTGGTGATGCAGCGGTCCTGATGGGAACAGCCGATCAGGCGGCCCTGCCGGTCGCGGGTATGGCCGTTGGCGAAGCCCGACGGCTGGCGATAGAGCGAAACGCCGCCCGCCTCGCTCCAGCGCAGGACGCGGTCATTGGGAATGTCGCTGAAATAAAGACAGTCATGATCGGCGAACCAGACCGGTCCCTCCAGCCAGCCGAACCCCTCCGCGAGGGTCTCGAGCGGGGCGTTGGGAAGCGCCATGGCGCGAAAGCGATCGTCGCAGATCTCGTACTGGTTCATCGCCGTCTCAACGGATGGGGCAGGCCGTTCGCTGCGGATCGATGTGGAGCTGCACGGTCATGAGCACGGCGGGCTCATTGCCGATCGTGCCCGAACGGTGGCCCTTCTTGCCGTCCTTCTCGGTGCAGCCCTGGTCCTCTCCGAAGGAGACGTCCCCCGGCCCTTGCTCGATGCGCATGCCGTCCATGCTCTCGATCCACCAAGCGCCGGAAAGCACGACGATCCATTGCGGGGCCGGGTTTTCGTGCCAGTCTCCCACCCAGCCCACCGGCTGAACCGTGAAGACGACGGTCGAGGGATGCGTTCCCTGCTTGTCGCTCCATTGCGGCTCGGCCGGGCCGACCCCGGCAAATTCGTATTCCGTGAGGCGGCACTCGCGCTGATGGCTGACGCCGTTCTCGTCGACATAGAGATGCCAATAGGGAACCGACGGCCGTCGTCCCGGATCGCTCATCGGACCTCCGCCGCCGTCGCGTAAGGATGGCTGGAGGCCAGCGGGTGGGCCAGGAAGGGAGCCAGACCCGAACCATTGGTCCCGATCACGATCAGGAGAAAGCCGGCGCCGAGCGACAGGTTCTTCAGGAAATCCCAGAACAGACCTCGCCCCTTGCTGTCGCCGGCGACCCAGAAGTCGCCCTGCGCCCAGAAACGCTTGAAGAGCACGGCCGTCGCCGCACAGTAGCCGGCGATCACCACTGCGCAGGCGCGGTCGGCGACGCCGGTGACGACGCCCAGCGACATGAAGATTTCGATTCCCAGACCCGTCAGCAGGACCGCGGAGGCGATGCTGCGGGCCTTGAAGACCTCCTGCGCCTGCTTCACCGCGCCGGCGTAGCCGAAGATCTTGTCCAGGGCGCTGAACGGAAAGAACAGCATCACAAGGCCATAGCGGACCACGAGCGTGACGATCGCTGCGGCGCTCATTTGAGCCTCTCGGCGATGCGGTCGGCGACCCGCAAGGCGTTGGCGATGATGGTGAGGGTCGGATTCACCGCGCCGATGGCGGGAAAGAAGCTCGCGTCGGCGACATAGAGATTGTCGAGTTCGTGCGCCTTGCAGTCGAGATCGAGAACCGAGGTCGCCGGGTCAGGACCGAAGCGCGCCGTGCCAGCCTGATGCGCAGTGCCGCCGAGCGGAATGTTCTTGCCGAGGTAGAGGGATCGTTCGAGCATCACGGTTTTGTGGCCGGCGCGTTCCAGCACCTCCTTCAGCTTGCGTTTGAGATGGGCGAGCGCCTGCGGATTGGTCTCCACCAGATCGAGATGAACATTGCCGTCGCGATAATAGATTCGATTGTCAGGGTGCGGCAGATCCTCGGCCTGGAGCCAGAAGTCCATGGCCCGGCGCGAGATCATCTCGAAGGGCGTCTCGGGCAGCCACTCGAGCCATTCAGCGAGCGCTTCGGCCCTGATCTGATCGGAGTGCGACTTGGCGCACATCTGAATGAACCCCAAAGGATGGTTCCAGTCCTCGGCGCCGAAGTAGAAGTCGCTCCACGCCAGCGTCTTCTGGAACACCGTATCGTTGATCTCAGGCATGACCGCCATGAGCACGCTCATGTTGTGGCGCATGTAGTTACGGCCGAGCTGGCCTGACCCGTTGGCCAGACCATTGGGGTGGGCCTCATTGGCCGAGCGCAGCAACAACAACGCCGAGGAGAGCGCGCCGCAGGCCGCCACCACGATGTCGGCCGAATAGACTTCGTCCTGTCCGCCGCGCGTCACCCTGACGCCGCTCACGGTGCGGCCGGACGGGTCTGTTTCCAGTCGCGAGGCATAGGCGCCGGTCAGCAAGGTCACGTTGGGATGTTCGGCCAGCATCGGATCGATGCAGACCACTTGCGCATCGGCCTTTCCATTGAGCAGGCAGGGAAATCCGTCAAAGAAGCTGCAGCGCATGCAGGTGCTCGTCGGCATCGGCGCTCCGTTATTCTCATCGAGGAGGATTCCCAGGGGCAGGTGGAAGGGATGGAGGCCGGCGCCCTCCAGATCGCGGGCCAGTTCGGCGATCTTGGGCGCGTGACTGACCGGCGGGTGAGGGTAGGGCCCGCTCGCCCACGGCTCGAGCGGGTCTTCGCCGCGCTTTCCATGCACATGGAAGAGCCGCTCCGCCTCGGTGTAATAGGGCTCGTAAACGTCGTATCCGACCGGCCACGCCGGAGATACTCCGCCGGCATGCACGACCTCGCCGAAGTCGCGTTCGCGCAGGCGCAGGAGCGCCGCGCCATAGACCTTCGAATTGCCGCCGACGAAGTAATGGAGCGCCGGGCTGAACGTGTCGCCTTTGGCGTTGGTCCAGGTTTCGGCGGCCTGGTACTTCGCTTCGACGAAGACCGCCTGAGAGCTCCAGTTGTCTTCTTCGCGCGGCAGGTAGTCGCCACGCTCCAGGATCAGGATGCGCTTTCCGCTCGGAGCGAGGCGGTGGGCGAGCGAGGCCCCGCCCGGCCCGCTTCCGATCACTATGACGTCGTAACGGGTCACGCGAGCTCTCCCACTGCTACGTCAATGGAGACCGTGGCCGGCCGGTTCCTGAACGGGCTTGCGAGAAGCCCCGGGCGGGGCTCGTTCTTTCGCCCAGGCGTCAGCACGAGAGGCCCACGATGGAACGCACTGCGTTTGAAGCCCTCGCCCTTGCGGTGTAGCTGCGGCGCGGGATGAGCGAGACCAGCGCCTCGACGCTACCCGTGCGGCTCTATCATGCGCCGTCGTCGTACTATTCGATGATCGCGCGCCTCAGCCTGGCCGAAGCCGGCCTCGCCTATGCGCCGGTCTTCATGGATCTCCACGCCCGGTCGAGCCAGCAGGCGCCGAGCTACGCCCGCCTCAACCCGAACATGACCGTGCCGACGCTGGTGGGGCCGGATTTCGTGCTCATCGAGAGCCGGGCCATCGCCGAGTTCGCCCTGGGCCAGCGCGAGGCGGAGCTGGACGCCGAGACGCGAGCCTGGCTCGCCCTCCACTACGGCTTTCCGATCGAGGAGCTGACCTTCGGAAATCTCCTTGCCCGCAGTCGCCTCGCCCGCGTCCTCATTCCAAGGCGGCTGGCGAGCGCCGAACGGCGGCTGGAGGCGATGGCCGCCGCGAACCCGGACCTCGCCAAGATCTACACCGCGCGGGCGGCGGTGTTCGCCCGACGCGTCGCCACTTTCGAGCCTGACCAGGCGATCGCCCTCGCGGCGCGACGGCAGAGCGAGGCGAGATCCTTTCTCGATCGGCTGGAGACGACGCTGGCCGATGGCCGCGATGCGATCGTCCCGGCGCGCTACGGCCTCGCCGACGTGGTCTGGACGGTGTTCCTCGGCCGTATCGAATTCGCCGGCATGGGTGCGGAGATCGCTGTGCGCCCGGCTCTTAGGCGTTACTGGCGGGCGATGCAGGCGCGGCCCAGCTTCGCGGGCGCTGACATCTGGACGCGGTTGCATGTCGGCCGCCTGATCGCGGGCATCCTGTGGCCGCCGGAAGCTTCCGCGACGTCGACTTCCCCCACTCTCTTCCGGCCGCTAAGGTCACTTTTGGGGCCGCAACGAGAAGGAATTCAGCGATGATCACGGTCTATGGGACCCCGCCGACGCGGGCTCTTCGAGTGATCTGGATGCTCGAAGAGATGGGCCTTCCCTACCAGGTGAGCAAAGTCGATTTCGCCACCAGGTTCGAGGACAAGGAGTTCCTCGCCGCCAATCCGACGGGCGCATTTCCGGCCATCAAGGATGGCGAGGTGCGGATGAGCGAATCCTGCGCGATCCTCGAGTATCTGGGGACGAAATATGGGCCGACTCCGCTCGTCCCGGGGCCAAAGGAGGCGAGTTATCCGAAGTTCCTCTCCTTCCTGCATTTCGGCGAGGCTTCGCTCGCCGCCCCGATGAACATCACCATGGCCTCCCGCTTCTTCGCGCCCGCCGAGCACAAGCAGAACTGGGGCGCGCAGTTCGCGGTCGACAACTTCGTGCGCAAGAGCCAGGTGCTGGCCGACCGGGTGAAGGAGAGCCCCTGGCTGGCCGGCGAGACCTTCACCGCCGCCGACATCTCCTGCGCCTATCCGTTGGGCCTGGCCCGCAACATTGGGGCGGCCGACAAGCTCGACCCGGCCCTTATGACCTGGCTCGACAAGGCGACCGCGAGACCCGCCTTCAAAAAGGCCATGGAGCACTCCGGCCCGCTTCCAGTCGCCACCTGAGCCCATGGCCCCGTTCTGGGCCATGGAGTGCGTCTGGATCGCCTGGATGGTCTCATGGATGCTCGCCGCCTTGTTGTGGTCGAGTCCGGCGGCGGCGCGGCCGGGGGTGTTCGACTAGGCGCGCTACATCGTCCTCACCTTCGGCGGCGCCTTCCTCATCTTCGATTTCGGTCGCTTCGGCCGCCGGCCGGGCGGGCTTGTCGAGCCCCCGGCGCTCGAGTGGGTGCTCGTCGCGCTCGCGGTCCTGGGCTTTTCGCTTTGCTGGTGGGCGCGGATCCACCTGGGCAGCCTGTGGTCGGGCTGGGTCAGCCGCAAGCAGGACCACCGGGTCATCGAGAGCGGGCCCTACGCCCTTGTCCGCCATCCGATCTATTCGGGCGTGATCCTCGCCGCCGCCGCCACCGCGGGCCTCGAGTCGCGGTGGACCTCACTCGTCGGCCTCGCCCTCCTCATCGCCGGGTTCTGGGTCAAGGCGCGCATCGAGGAGCGTTTCCTGCGCTCCGAGCTCGGCCCCCAAGCCTACGACGCTTACGCCGCCCGCACGGGCATGCTGATTCCGTTCCTCCGCTAGTGGTGCGACTCGCACAAACGCATCCGGCCGATCACGCCGGAGTCGCACCACAAAACCTTGAATCGACGTGGATGGGACCACAAACGGATGGGAACCATCCGTTTGCTACGATCCACTAGGACGCCCCGCGCCTATCGCCGGCCTCTCCGAAACCGGTCGGCCCGCTCGGCGCGCGCGGCCCTGCGCGCCCGGCCCGGAAGGGCGCGGTCGACGCTCTCGCCCTCGCCGGTGAGGGCGTCGTTGGCGAACTCGAGATCGAGCATCTTCAGCCGCTTGATCTCGTCGCGATAGCGGGCGGCCTCTTCGAACTCGAGGTCGGCGGCGGCGGCGCGCATCTTGCCCTCCAGGTCGCGCAAGGTCGCCTGGAAGTTGGAGCCGAGGAACGGCTTGGAATCCTCCGCGACGCCGGCGTCCACCGTCACCCGGTCGCCGCGCTCGAAGGGGCTGGCCAGGAGATCCTTGATCTGGTTCCTGATGCTGGCCGGCGTGATGCCATGTTCGGCGTTCCACTCGGCCTGCTTGTCGCGACGCCGCGCCGTCTCGGCCATGGCCCGTTCGATCGAGCCAGTGATTGTGTCGGCGTAGAGGATGACCTTGCCGTCGAGGTTGCGCGCCGCCCGCCCAATGGTCTGGATGAGGCTGGTCTCCGAGCGCAGGAACCCCTCCTTGTCGGCGTCCAGGATGGCGACAAGGCCGCACTCGGGAATGTCGAGGCCCTCGCGCAGAAGGTTGATCCCGACCAGCACGTCAAAGGCGCCCAGGCGAAGATCGCGGATGATCTCGATCCGCTCCAGGGTGTCGATGTCGGAGTGCATGTAGCGCACCCGCAGCCCCTGCTCGTGCATGTATTCGGTGAGGTCCTCGGCCATCTTCTTGGTGAGGACGGTGACCAGGGTCCGGTAGCCGGCCCGGGCGACCTCCCGGCATTCGGCGATGACGTCGTCGACCTGGGAGAAGCCGCCCTTGGCGACCGGGCGCACCTCGACCGGCGGATCGATGAGGCCGGTGGGGCGGATGACCTGCTCGGTGAAGACCCCGCCGGCGCGCGCGAGCTCCCAGGGACCGGGCGTGGCCGAAACGAAGAGGGTCGCCGGCCGCATCGCCTCCCACTCCTCGAACTTGAGCGGCCGGTTGTCGAGGCAGGAGGGCAGGCGGAAGCCGTATTCGGCGAGCGTGAACTTGCGGTTGTAGTCGCCCCGGTACATGGCTCCCAGCTGAGGCACGGTCTGGTGGCTCTCGTCGACGAAGAGCAAGGCGTTGTCTGGGGTGTACTCGAAGAAGGTCGGCGGCGGCTCGCCCGGCCGGCGGCCGGTGAGATAGCGCGAATAGTTCTCGATCCCCGCGCAGCTCCCCGTCGCCTCGATCATCTCGACGTCGAAGACGGTGCGCTGCTCGAGCCTCTGGGCCTCCAGGAGCTTGCCCTTGGAGTGAAGCCAGTCGAGCCGCTCCCTGAGCTCGGCCTTGATGGAGGCGACCGCCTGGCGCAGCGTGGGCCTGGGCGTCACATAGTGGCTGTTGGCGTAGATCTTCACGCTCTCGAGGTCGGCGGTCTTCTTGCCGGTCAGGGGATCGAACTCGCTGATCGCCTCGATCTCCTCGCCGAAGAGCGAGATGCGCCACGCCCGGTCCTCGTAGTGGGCGGGGAAGATCTCCAGGGTGTCGCCGCGCCGCCGGAACGAGCCGCGCTCGAACGCCTGGTCGTTGCGCTTGTACTGTTGGGCCACGAGGTCGGCCATCAGGCGCCGGTCGTCCACCTTGTCGCCGACCTTCAGGGTGAAGGTCATGGCGCTGTAGGTCTCCACCGAGCCGATGCCATAGATGCACGAGACCGAAGCGACCACGATGACGTCGTCGCGCTCCAGGATCGCTCGCGTCGCCGAGTGGCGCATGCGGTCGATCTGCTCGTTGCGCGAGGAATCCTTTTCTATGTAGGTGTCGGTGCGCGGGACGTAGGCCTCGGGCTGATAGTAGTCATAATAGGAGACGAAGTATTCGACGGCGTTGTTCGGGAAGTAGGCTTTGAACTCGCTGTAGAGCTGGGCGGCGAGGGTCTTGTTGTGGGCGAGCACCAGGGCTGGCCGCTGGGTCTCCTCGATGATCCTGGCCATGGTGAAGGTCTTGCCCGAGCCGGTGACCCCCAGGAGCACCTGGTCGCGCTCGCCGGCGGCGATGCCTCCGGAAAGCTCACCGATGGCGGCGGGCTGGTCGCCGGCCGCCGCGTAGTCGGCGCACAGCTCGAAGCGCCGCCCGCCCTCGCTCTTCTCGGGGCGCACCGGCCGATGCGGCGTCCACAGCGCCGGCGCGTTGTTCGACGAAACGTCGCGCACGAAGGACGCCGAGACGTCCTGGACGCCGGCTTCGGATGCGGAACGGTTCATGAACGCAAGGTAGGCGCTGCGGCGGCCTATGGCCAGCGCCGAGCTTCTCCTCCCCCTCTGGAGGAGGGTGACCCCGAAGAGGCGGAGGGGCCAGGGGAAGGAGGACGGCCGCTTGCAACTGTTCTTTCGATTCCCGCCATCCGCGCCTCGGCCTCGTCGAGCATTGTTGCGAAGCGACCGTTCTTTCGGATCGGCTCGAAGTCCGGGACGATCCGGGCGTGGGCGTCGTAGGCCTTGGCGAAGACCGGACCGAGCAGTTCGATGGCGCCGTCGGCATCGCGCAGATGGAAGCTGACAATGCGCGCGAGGTGATACCTCATCCAGTAATCGTCCGGGTCGATCTGAAGCGCGCGGCTGATCCAGTCCCGAGCGGCTTGGGTCTCGCCCAGCGCTGCCAGGGCGTTGGCGCCGCAGGCGATCGCCATCCCGAAGTTGGGGTCCTTGCTCGCCGCCGCCTCGGCGCTGGCCAGGGATTCCTTCGCCTTTTGGCGGGCGAGCTCGGGGCGTCCCAGCGCGACGTGGCAGTTGACCAGCAAGGCGCTCGAAAAGAAGTCCGGCGCGATCAGCGCGATGGCCTTTTCCAGGAACGGAATGGCGGCTGCGAACCGGCCCATCATGTAAAGCGTGCTGGCCGCAGACCGATTGGCTTCATACGACTGCGGGTCGAGGTCGAGCGCCGTCAGAACCTCAGCGAGAGCCTCTTCCAGGCGGCCCTCGCAGCGCAGATGGTAGGCGTTGACGGCATGGGCCTCGGCCAGGTCCGGCCCGATCGCCAGCGCCTTCTTGACGCCCTCCCAACTGTCGAAATCGCTCCGGCCGTAGCTGAAGCGCAGCGAGATCTGGGAGATTCCCAGAAGCGCCCAGGCCCTCGCGTACTCGGGATCGATCTCCACCGCCATCCTGGTCAAGCGAAGGATGGTTTCGAGGCGACCCCGGTCTCCGACGCCTCCCCCGACGATGAGGTGCTGCCTTGCCATCAGATAGAGGTCGTAGGCCTCGGCATTGTCGGTTCCGCGTCGCTCGATGGCCCGCTTCTCTTCCGGCAGAAGTTTCAGCTTGAGCGCCGCGACGATGGCCTTCGAGATCTCGTCCTGAAGAGCGAAGATGTCGGTGAGGTCGCGGTCGTAGCGCTCGGCCCACTGGTGGTTGCCGGTGGCCCCGTCGATGAGCTGGGCGGTGATCCGCACGCGGTTGCCGGCCTTGCGAACGCTGCCTTCGAGGACGTGGCTGACCTTCAGTTTCGACGCCACTTCGGTCACTTCGACCGCCTTGCCCTTGAAGGTGAAGGCGGTGTTGCGAGCCGTGACCTGCAAGGCTGAGACCTTAGAGAGATCGGTGATGATGTCCTCGCTGATCCCGTCGGAGAAATACTCCTGCTCCCGATCATCGCTGAGGTTGAGAAACGGAAGAACGCAGACCCGCGGCCGAACATCCGGGGCGTCGGATGGACGCTCGGTCGCGCGAGGCGAGAGCGTGGGCTCGCCGCGCGTCAGACGGTAGCCGACCTTGGCGATGGTCTGGAGTGCGAACTCACCCCGCCCGATCGTCTCGCTCAACCGCCGCAGCCGGCCGAGGACCCGAGTGATCGCGTCCTCGCCGACCACCACGCCGCTCCAGCATCGCGCCTGCAGGTCATCGCGGGTGAGGATGCGCCCTTCGGCCCTGGCGAGCGCCACCAGGACCTGCATGACCCGCGGCTGAACGATCTCCTCGCGTCCATCCGGGTGGGCGAGCCTTCGGAGCGCCGGCTCGATGGAAAGCGCGCCCAGGCGGAAGTCCGCTTCCCGCGCCAGCTCGATGGGCGCCTGGGAAGCGTCGGCTTGCGGCCCTCGGTCCGAACTCATGCGCCCGCCTATCGGCCACCTTGGGTCGCGCCGAGCCTAGCAGTAATCAGACGTTGTTGCGATCATCGGCCCCAAGCCTGGCCTCGGCCTCGACGAGCATCGCCTTGAAGCGACGGTCTTCGCGGATGGGGTCGAGGTCCGGATCAACCTTGGCGTGCGCCAGCCACGACGCGCTGGCGGTCGGAAACCATGGACCGATCACCTCGAGCGCCCCGTCAGTGTCGCCAAGGTAGAGACTCAGTCCACAGGCGAGGTTGTAGCGCATATTGCGATTGTCGGGATCGACCAGCAGCGCACGTCCGATCCAGTCCCTGGCCCGTTCCGCCTCCTTGAGGGCCGCCAGCATGCACGCTCCCGTGCCTAAGGCCGCGCCGTTGCCTCGGTCCTTGGCGAGCGCGATCTCGCAGCGAGACAGGCAAGTCTGCGCCGCCCGCCTAGCCGCTTCAGCCTCTCCGAGCGCTGTATAGCAGGTGACGGCCAGCGCAGGGGAATTGAAGTCGGTGTCCATCAGCGCCGCTGCTTTCTCGTAGTGTGGAGCGGCTTCGGCGAGCCTGTGTTGACCGAACTTCACGGCGGCGGCGACCCGATTGACCTCATAGGATCCGGCATCAAGTCGCAAGGCGATCTCGACCTCTCCGGCTGCCTCGCTCAGTCGCATTTCGTTCCGCAAATGAGCGGCCTTGAGCGCATGGGCCTCGGCCAGACCCGGATCGAGCGTCAGGGCCATTTCCACCGCCGCCGCACTGTCGAATTCGCCTATGCCATGGCGCATCCTCAGGTCCTCCTGCGCCAGACCCATCAGGGCCCAGGCGCGCGCGTAGCCCGGGTCGATCCCGACCGCCCGGCGACAAAGCCGGATGATCGCCTGCTCGCGGCGCGAATCCCCAAAGTTGCCCGACACCCAGTACTGTCGCGCCATCAGATACAGGTCATAGGCATCGACATTGTCCGTGCCGCGGCGCTCGATCGCCTCCTTTTCCTCGGGCAGGAGCTTGAGCTTCAAGGCTCCGACGATCGCCTCGCTGATCTCGTCCTGGACCGCGAAGATGTCATCGAGATCCCGGTCCCAGCGGTCGGCCCAGACGTGCCCGCCGCTTGCTCCATCGATGAGCTGGGCGGCGATCCGGACCCGGTTGCCGGCCTTGCGCACACTGCCTTCGAGGACGTGGCTGACTTCCAGCTCGCGGGCGACCTCGACGACCTTCACCGCCTTCCCCTTGAAGGTGAAGGCGGTGTTGCGCGCCACCACGAAGAGGGCCGAGATCTTGGAGAGGTCGGTGATGATGTCCTCGCTGATCCCGTCGCTGAAGTACTCCTGCTCCGGATCGCCGCTGATGTTGGCGAACGGCAGCACGCAGATCGAGTGCTTGCGCGCCAAAGCCTTGGGCGCGTTCGCCGGCGCCTCGCGGCCCACAAGTTCGGCGATGCTGGCGACGATCTTGCGCCAGCCCGGCGCGTCGGCATCTCCCGTCCAGCCGACCAGATCGGCGCAGTGGATACGATTGAAGGGCATGGGAAGCGCAGCGCCGTCGACGCTGAGCTGGACGAGCGTTCCGGCCTCGCGGGCCAGATCAGCTTCGGCTCGCACCCATTGGCTCTTGGTCGCTTCCGCCGACCAGACGACCACCACGGCTTTGGCGGAGCGCAATTGCTCCTCGATGACCTCCGAATAGTCCCGGTGGGCGGGAAGCTCGTCGTCGCGCTAGACGTCATAGCCCAGCGCGCGCAGCGCTTCGCCGATGGCGCGAGCCTGGACCTCCGTCGATCTCGCGTAGGAGATGAAAATGTCGCTCATTTCACGCGCCCGCCGCCAGCCGCGCCTCTCACGCGCCCGCCGCCAGCCGCGCCTCGGCCTCGGCGATCATGGCCTCGAAACGCGGATTGTTGCGGATCAGGTTGAGGTCCGGGTCAATTCTGGCATGGCTCACCGCATCTTCCTCGGTCGCCTTGGCGAAAAAAGGACCAAGCATGTCGAGGGCGGCGTCGGTGTCCCTAAGGTGGGCGCTCAGGCCACAAGCGATATTGTAGCGCATATCGCGATTATCCGGATCGATTTGCACCGCCCGTCGGGCGCAGTCCCTTGCCCGGTCGGGCTCACCGAGAACGGCCAGCGACCCAACCATATGCCCCAAAGCCGATCCATTGCTGCGGTCCTGGGCCAGCGCCGCCTCCGCCCTGGCGACGGTTCTCAGGGCTGCGCGGCGCACGCCCTCGCTATCCCCTAGGGCGGTATAGCAAGTGAGCAGCATCGCCGAGCAGGTGAACTCGGTGTCGGCCAACTCCGCCGCCTTTTCCCAGAAAGCAACGGAGTCCGCGACGCGCCCGCGGCTGAAATAAAGGGAGGCGGCGGCCCGGTTCGCGTCATAAGACTCGGGGTCAAGGCGCAGAGCGATCAGCGCCTCCGACTCTGCCTCCTCGAAGCGGCCTTCATATCGCAAATGAACAGACTTGAGTGCGTGGGCCTCAGCCAGATACGGATCAACCGACAGCGCTTTTTCCACGGTCGCCCAACTGTCGATCTCCGTGACCGCGTGGTTGAAGCGCAAAATCGTCTGCGCCCGCCCCATGAGGGCCCATGCGCGAGCGTAGCTTGGGTCGATGTCGACGGCCCGCCGTGTCAGGCGGATCATAGCTTCCAATCGGCGGGGATCTCCCTCGTTGCCGCTGGCCCAGTGCTGCCTTGCCATCAGATAGAGGTCGTAGGCCTCGGCATTGTCGGTTCCGCGTCGCTCGATGGCCCGCTTCTCTTCCGGCAGAAGTTTCAGCTTGAGCGCCGCGACGATGGCCTTCGAGATCTCGTCCTGAAGAGCGAAGATGTCGGTGAGGTCGCGGTCGTAGCGCTCGGCCCACTGGTGGTTGCCGGTGGCCCCGTCGATGAGCTGGGCGGTGATCCGCACGCGGTTGCCGGCCTTGCGAACGCTGCCTTCGAGGACGTGGCTGACCTTCAGTTTCGACGCCACTTCGGTCACTTCGACCGCCTTGCCCTTGAAGGTGAAGGCGGTGTTGCGAGCCGTGACCTGCAAGGCTGAGACCTTAGAGAGATCGGTGATGATGTCCTCGCTGATCCCGTCGGAGAAATACTCCTGCTCCCGATCATCGCTGAGGTTGAGAAACGGAAGAACGCAGACCCGCGGCCGAACATCCGGGGCGTCGGATGGACGCTCGGTCGCGCGAGGCGAGAGCGTGGGCTCGCCGCGCGTCAGACGGTAGCCGACCTTGGCGATGGTCTGGAGTGCGAACTCACCCCGCCCGATCGTCTCGCTCAACCGCCGCAGCCGGCCGAGGACCCGAGTGATCGCGTCCTCGCCGACCACCACGCCGCTCCAGCATCGCGCCTGCAGGTCATCGCGGGTGAGGATGCGTCCCTCGGCCTGGACGAGCGCCACCAGCGCCTGCATGACCCGGGGCTGGAGGATCTCCTCGCCGCCATCATCATGGGCGACGCTGCGCAGCGCCGGTTCGACGGTGAGCCGGCTCAGGCGAAAGCGCGCCTCGCGCGCCAGTTCAATCGGCGCCTGGGAGGTTCGCGCATCGGCTATCGGCGAGTGGCTCGAACTCATGCGCCCGCCCTCGACCCGGTCTGGGCCGGGCGAGGGTATCAGCAAACCCTGAGCGGGGCGATCAGCGATCGCCTGCGCGTTCAGCTATCCAGGAAACTGCGCAGCTTCCTACTGCGGCTGGGGTGCTTGAGCTTGCGCAGCGCCTTGGCTTCGATCTGGCGGATGCGCTCGCGGGTCACGCTGAACTGCTGACCGACCTCCTCCAAGGTGTGGTCGGTGTTCATGCCGATGCCGAAGCGCATGCGCAGCACCCGCTCTTCGCGCGGGGTGAGCGAGGCCAGGACCCGGGTGGTGGTCTCGCGCAAGTTCGACTGGATCGCCGCATCGATCGGCAGGATGGCGTTCTTGTCCTCGATGAAGTCGCCGAGGTGGCTGTCCTCCTCGTCGCCGATCGGGGTCTCCAGGCTGATCGGCTCCTTGGCGATCTTGAGCACCTTGCGCACCTTCTCGAGCGGCATGGCGAGTTTCTCGGCCAGCTCCTCGGGGGTCGGCTCGCGGCCGATCTCGTGGAGCATCTGGCGACTGGTGCGCACGATCTTGTTGATCGTCTCGATCATATGGACCGGGATGCGGATGGTGCGGGCCTGGTCGGCGATCGAGCGGGTGATGGCCTGGCGGATCCACCAGGTGGCGTAGGTGGAGAACTTGTAGCCGCGGCGGTACTCGAACTTGTCCACCGCCTTCATCAGACCGATGTTGCCCTCCTGGATGAGGTCCAGGAACTGCAGGCCGCGGTTGGTGTATTTCTTGGCGATCGAGATCACCAGGCGCAGGTTCGCCTCGACCATCTCCTTCTTGGCCTGACGCGCCTCGCGCTCGCCCTTCTGGACGGTGTGGACGATGCGCCGGTAGTCGTCGATCGGCACCCCCGAATCCTTGGCCAGGCTGGCGATCTCGCGGCGGATGACCTCGATCTGATGGGCGTCGTTCCGGACGAAGCGGTTCCAGCGCACGCCGAGCTTGGAGACGGTCTCGCTCCACGCCGGATCGGTCTCCGAGCCGAAATAGGTCCGCACGAATTCGCCTCGCAAGATGCCGTAGCTGTCGGCCAGGCGCAGCAGCCGGCCCTCGAGCGCCATCAGGCGCCGGTTGATGGCGTAGAGCTGGTCGACGAGGCTCTCGATGCGATTGTTGTTGAGCTTGAGCGTCTTCAGGTGTTGGACAATCGTGCCCGTCGCCGCTTCGTAGGCGCGACGGTCCTCCTCGACGAGGTCGCTGCCGGTCAGGCGATGCTCGACCAGTTTCTCCTGCAGGCGGCGGAAAGCCTCGAACTCGGCGGCGATGGCGTCCAGTGTGGCCATCACGCCTTCGCGCAGCTCGCCCTCCATGGCGCTGATGGTGGGGCCGGCCCCGTCGTCGAAATCGTCCTCCTCGGCGGCCCGGGCGGCGGCGAGGGAGGCGGCCTCCTCGTCCTCATCGCCCTCGTCGGGCGTTGCGGCGGCCTCGGCGTCCTCGGCCTCGCCGGCGACCTCGGCGTCGGAGAGCGCCTGGGCGACCTTGCCGCCGTAGGTCTGCTCCAGGTCGATCACCTCGCGCAGCAGGATGCGGCCGCTGGCCAGCTCGTCCCGCCAGACCATCATCGCCTCGAAGGTGAGGGCGCTTTCGCAAAGGCCCCTGATCATGGTGTCGCGGCCCGCCTCGATGCGCTTGGCGATGGCGATCTCGCCCTCTCTGGAGAGCAGCTCCACCGAGCCCATCTCGCGCAGGTACATGCGGACGGGGTCATCGGTGCGGTCGAAGGCGTTCGGCTTTCCGGTCGTCTCGACGACCTGGACTTCCTCGCGCACCGCCACCTCGCCCGCTTCGCCCGCCTCGACCGCGTCCTCCTCGGCTTCGACGACGTTGACCCCCATCTCCGAGAGCATGGCCAGGGTGTCCTCGATGGCCTCGCTGGTCACCTCCTCCGAGGGTAGGACCTTGTTGAGCTCGTCCATGGTGACGTAGCCGCGGGCCTTGGCCTGCTTGATGAACTTCTTGACCCCGGCGTCAGTGAGGTCGAGCAGAGGGCCGTCGACGACCGCCGGGGCTTCGGCTTCGGGCTGTTCGGCGGTGGTGGTGGTTGCGGTCATGGCGTCTCCGGCGGCGGGCGCCCCCGATCGCGTCGGGCAGGCGCGGCGCGGTGAATTTTCTGGATCGGGAGGCCCTTTACCAGGGCTGGTCCTCAATCCGGCCCCCTCGATGTCCAAATGGTCCCTGACTTGATCGCCCGGCGCAGCGCGTCGCGCTCCTTCTTGAGCCCGGCGAGGGCGGCGGCGCTCTGGCCCTTCGCCATCTCCGCCTTGGCAGAAGCGAGGGCGTCGTCGAGCGCAGCCGCGCGGCGCTGGGCCGCGAAGGCGTGCGACCACTGGGACCCGGCGGCGGCGGAATCGACATCCTCTCTAAGGAAGGGCGCGCGCGAGAGCTCGGCGGCCCGGTCGATGTCGAAAAGCAGTGCGCTAAATCCTCGCTCGCGCAGATGGTTGCGCACCCCCGCGCTGTCAAGGCGCGGGTTTCCAAGGCGCGCCGCGACCAGTTCCCTCGCCAGGGCCTCGAGATGGGGATCGCCGAAGCCGCCCTGCGGCAGAGCCTCGAGCACCTCGTCGATGAGCTCTGGGTCATCGAGAACGCCCCGGGCGAGAGCCGCGGCGAGCGGATCGAGGGCGCGGGCGAGGCGTTTGGCCGCAGCCCGGCCTTCGCGGCTCGCCCCGAGCGGGCTTGCGCGCCCCTCGCCATCGAAGCGCCGGCGGGAGTCGGCGGCCGCCGGACGCGGCGTGGGGGGCGCCAGGAGTTGAGAGTGGAGGGCGAGCAGAGCTTCAGCGTAGGCGGCGCGCAGCTCCTTGTCGGCGATCTGGCCGGCGGCGGCGCGGAGGCGCGCGCGAAGGCCGGTCTTGCGCTCCGGCGTGTCGAGCCGCTCGCGATCGCGCTCGCGGGCGAACAGCGCTTCGACGAGAGGCCGCGAGGCGGCGAGCTGGGCGCGGAGCGCCGCGGAGCCCTTCTCGCGCAGGATCTCGTCGGGATCCTTGCCACCCTCCAGCATGACGAAGGCGAAGCTGCGCGTCGGCGTGAGGAGCGGCAGGGCGCGGTCGATGGCGCGCGAGGCGGCGGCGTCCCCGGCGCGGTCGGCGTCGAAGCAGAGGATCGGCTCTGGAGAGAGGCGCCAGAGGATCTCCATCTGGGACTCGGTGAGGCTGGTTCCCATTGCCGCCACGGCCGGCAGGCCGGCCCTCTGACAAGCGATGACGTCGAAGTAGCCTTCCACCACGATCGGTCTCGACCCCTCCTCGGCGAGGAGCCTGCGCGCCTCGGTAAGGCCGTAGAGGGTGCGACCCTTGTCGAAGAGCGGCGTCTCCGGCCCGTTGAGGTACTTGGCCCGCGCCGCCGGATCGAGCGCGCGGGCGCCGAAGGAGACGATCCGGCCCCGGGGATCGGCGATGGGAAAGATGATCCGGTCGCGGAACCGGTCGACCGCCGTCTGGGCGCCTTCGGGCCTCGCCAGAAGCCCCGCCTCGAGAAGCTCATCGGCAAGGGCGCCCTTGGCGACGAGATGATCCTTCAGATGGGTGCGGTCCGCCCGCGCATAGCCCAGACGGAAGCGTTTCCACTCGACCTCGGCGAGGCCGCGATCGGCGAGATGGGCGCGAGCCGCTTCGGCCGCAGGCCGTCGAAGCTCGGCCTCGAAGAACTGCGCCGCGGCCTCCAGCCAGTCAGCAAGGGAGGCGCGAGCCCGGGCCCGCGCCTCGGAGGCCGGATCGGGCATGGGCAGCGGGACGCCCGCTTCGGCGGCCAGACGCTCCACCGCCTCGATGAAGGTGAGCCGCTCGGCCTCCTGCAGGAAGGCGATGAGGTCGCCGTGCTTGCCCGAGGAGAAGTCGTGGAAGAAGCCCTTGTCGTCGTTGACGAAGAAGGACGGGGTCCGCTCCTTGGTGAACGGTGAGAGGCCGACCCATTCGCGGCCCTGCCGGCGCAGCTTGACGCTCCTGCCGATCACCTCGGAGAGGCGGACGCGCGACTTGATCTCGTCCAGGAATCGCTCGTCGAAGCGCATGGGTGAGTCTTCGGCCCCGCCGCTTGCGCTGGCAAGACCGGTTGCGGTCGGCCGTCCGGACCACTCGCGCAGGGCAAAGGCGCCAGCGTCCTGAGCCGATGCTGGTGAAGAAACGCGAAGGGCGCCGGCCGGGGGTTCGGCCGACGCCCTCCAATGGACGTTGCGTAGCGGCTTGGTTCAGCGAGAAGCTTCGACGAACGTCTTGTCGCCCTTGGCGACGGCCGCAACCATCGGCGAGTGGGCTTGGCTGACCGCGCCCTCGATGGCCGTCTTGCGGCACGACTGGTACTGCTGCACCTGGCTCAGGAGCCGGATGTCGGGCGCGCCGCCGCAAGCCGCGTCGGCCGCCCAGTCGATGCGCTGCAGAAGCGCGTGGGCGCCCGCTGAGGTGGAAAGATCGAGGTCCGCGGTCTGGACCCGAACGCTGATCCCCGGATCGGTCTGGGCCGAGGCGGGCGCGGCGAGCGCCAGCGCGGCGGAGGCGGCGAGGACGGCGCCGATGAGGCTGAAGGAACGGTTCATTATGTGCTCTCCCAGTGGTTGGCCCCGAGCTCCGTGAGGGAGCCGAAGGGGCCGTTTGCGATGGGGGGAGCAAAGCGCGTCTGGACCCTTTGCCGACAGGACCTCGAACCGATCAATCGCCGATCATCAGCCGATCATTGGCCGCCCATGTCCCTACTGGCGTGGCTTGATCGGTCCCGCCGAGGCGCTAATCGGAAACTGGCGAAGCGAAGGAGTTGACGCGATGGCGGGAGTTCTGAGCGGCGTGCGGGTGCTCGATTTCGGCCGCTACATCGCCGGGCCCTACTGCGCCATGCTGCTCGCCGATTTCGGCGCCGAGGTGATCCGCATCGAGAAGCGCTCGGGGAGCGAGGACCGCTACCAGGCCCCCCTCAACGCCGATCAGGAAGGCGGGCTCTTCCTGCAGATGAACCGCGGCAAGCGCGGCATGACCCTCAATCCGATGAAGGCCGAGGGAGCCGAGGTCGTCCGCCGGCTCGCAGCGAGCGCCGATGTGGTCCTCGCCAACCTTCCCGAGCAAACCCTCAAAGCCATGGGCCTCGATTACGAAAGCCTTTGCGCGATCAAGCCCGACATCATCCTGACCCTGGTCACCGCCTATGGCCGCGGCGGGCCTTATAGCGAGCGGGTAGGGTTCGACGGCATTGGTCAGGCGATGAGCGGCTCAGCCTGGATGACAAGCGAGGCCGAAGGCGAGAGACCGTTCCGTTTCAATGCGCCCTGGGTCGATTTTTCGACCGCGCTCCACTGCGCTTTCGGGACGACCCTCGCCCTCATGGAGCGCGACAAAACCGGCAAGGGCCAAGTGGTGGAGGGCGCGCTCCTCGCCACCGCGCTCATGGTCGGAAGTCCTCTTCTCATCGAGCAGGCGGTGCTTTCGATCGACCGCGTCCCCACGGCCAATCGCAGCCAGACCGCCGGCCCCGCCGACGTCTTCCGGACCAAGGACGGCTGGATCCTCGTCCACGTCATCGGCGAGCCGCTCTTCCGCCGCTGGGCCAGACTAATGGGCGAGGAGGGTTGGTTCTCCGATCCCAGGTTCAAGGACGACATCTCGCGCGGCGACAACGGGGCGATTCTCTCCGAGCGGATGGGCCGCTGGTGCGCCGATCGCACCTCGGCCGAGGCCGTGGAGCTCCTCGGAAAGGCGATGATCCCTGCTGCGCCGTTCCTCAAGCCCCAGGAAACGCTCGATGATCCCCATGTGCGGGCCATGAGCTTCTTTCAGGAGGTCGACTATCCGGGCCTTCCCCGCCCGGCGCCGCTCTCAAAGGCCCCGATTTTCCTTTCCGCAACGCCCGGCGCCATCGGCGGTCGCGCGCCGCGCCTGGGCGAGCACACCGAAGAGATCCTCTCCGAGCTCGGCTTCAGCCAAGCCGAAATCGCCGCCCTGCGCGCCTCGGGCGCAGTGTGAGCCACTCGTGTCCCGATTCCGGCGTTCGATCCGCTCCGGGCGAAGGCTGGCCCGAACGAGGGTCGACCGTCGAAATCGGGAAGGGCGCCAAAATCACGACACTGGCGAGTCAGGCCGAAATCCCCTAACTCGCGGCCGCTATGGCGCTCCCACTCATCGAGGTTCCCCCCGGGACGAGCGGAATCCTCGCCCTCGCAGATGGAACGGTCTTCGTCGGCGCAGGCCTGGGGGCCGAGGGCGAGAGAGTGGGCGAGGTCTGCTTCAACACCGCCATGACCGGCTATCAGGAGATCCTCACCGATCCCTCCTACATGGACCAGATCGTCTGCTTCACCTTCCCGCACATCGGCAATGTCGGGGTGAACGAGGAGGATCTGGAGCAGCTTTCCCCCGCCTCGCCCGCGGCCGCCCTGGGCGCGGTCTTCCGCGAGCCTCCCAGCCCGCCGGCCAACTGGCGCTCGAGCGGTGACCTTGGGGCGTGGCTGGCTCGGCGCGGCGTCGTCGCCCTTTGCGGGATCGACACCCGCGCCCTCACCCGCGCCATCCGCGAAAAGGGCATGCCCAAGGCCGTGATCGCCCACGATCCGGCCGGTCGTTTCGATGTCGCCGCGCTCATCGAGACGGCCCGCGCCTGGGCCGGTCTCGAAGGGGCCGATCTCGCCCACCAGGCCGGACTTGGCGAGACCTCGAACTGGAGCGAGGGCTCCTGGTCGTGGCCGGAGGGCTATCTCGCGCCGAAGAGGCCGGCATTCGATGTGGTCGTCATCGACTACGGGACCAAGCGCAACATCCTTCGCGAGCTCGCTGCGGTGGGGGCCAGGGTCGAGGTCGTCCCGGCGAGCGCCACGGCGGCCCAGATCCTCGCCCTCACGCCCGACGGCGTCGTGCTCTCCAACGGGCCGGGCGATCCGGCCGCGACGGCGAGGACAGCCGCGAGCGAGATCCGGGCCCTCGCCGAGAGCGGGGTTCCCTTGCTCGGCATCTGCCTCGGCCACCAGCTCCTCGCCCTGGCGCTGGGCGCGCGCACGGTGAAGATGGAGCAGGGCCACCACGGGGCCAATCATCCGGTGAAGGAGCTTTCCACCGGCAAGGTCGAGATCGTATCGATGAACCACGGCTTTTCCGTCGACCGCGCCAGCCTGCCGGCCGCGCTCGCCGAGACGGAGGTGTCGCTCTTCGATGGCTCCAACGCCGGTCTGGAGCTGACCGGCGCGCCGGTCTTCTCGGTCCAGCACCATCCCGAAGCTTCGCCTGGACCCCGCGACTCGCTCGGCGTCTTTACCCGCTTCGCGGCGATGATGGAGGCGAGGCGGACCTCAACCTCTGCAATGGGGTGAGCTCAGGCTTCGTGCGCCCTCGAGCTACCCGCGGAGCATCGTGGCCTGCGGCATGGCCTCCAGAGCCTTTCGAACTTCCGAAAGCGGATCGTCCACAACTCGGCTCGTCGTGTTGAACTCCATCACCGGACGCTCGGCGAGGTTGAAGGCAGGCCAATGGGGAATGCCGGGGTGGTCTGGCCTGCCGGTGCGGGCGAACGCCGCCCAGGCCCCGCCGATCTGGTCGGCCATGTGGCGCAGTCCCGGCCCTTCGCCAACGAAGGTCCGCACCTTGTCGTAGCTGTAGAGCATGAAGGGGATTTCCATGGTGTGGGGCGTCTTGAAAACTCCGCCCGCCACGGGCGTCTCCCAGGCCATCATATAGACATAGGCCGGCGCCGCGTGCTCGGCGGCCTTGCGGGCGGCGAGCACCTCTGAGCCGAGCATCATCCGCGCCGAGATCATCTGGATCCAGAGGTAGGTCGGCGAATAGGTCGGATAGGCCGCTCGGAAGGCGGCGAGAAGCCGCTGGCCAGGTTCGCCGAAGGGTTTGATTCTCTGCTGCAGGTCGTCCTCGGTCATCCGGCCGAACCAGGGCTCGCCGACGGTGAACAGAGTCCACTCGTCCTTGCACCAGCCCACCAGGATCGGGACGTCCGCCGAGACGGCGGGCGCGTCGGGCGTGAACGGGTCTCTGGTCACGGCCACGCCATCGAGGATCGGGCCGCCGCCCACTCCGCCGCCGCCGGGGCCGCCGCCGAGGCGCTCGGCGGCCAAGATGATGGTCTCGGCCGGGATCGCCTGGAGCGCCGCGATGTCGCCCGGCTTGACGCCAAGCGCCTCGAGCAGCCTGCCGGTCTCGCGGCTCGCTTCGTCTTTGCGCCCGACCGTCAGTCCAGGTCCGCTCTGAATGGCGGCCTTGTGGATGAGGCCCTTGGCGCTCGGCATAGAGAGGAGCGTCGAGACCTTCGCCCCCCCTCCCGACTGACCCATGATCATCACATTGCCCGGGTCGCCCCCGAAGCCGGCGATATTGTCGCGAACCCATTGGAGCGCGAGCACTAGGTCCTGCATCCCCACCGTGCCCGAGGAGGTGTAGGCCGGACCCATCGCCTCGCCGAGGTAGAGATAG
Source organism: Caulobacteraceae bacterium (assembly GCA_050729515.1). Classification (GTDB taxonomy): domain Bacteria; phylum Pseudomonadota; class Alphaproteobacteria; order Caulobacterales; family Caulobacteraceae; genus Acaudatibacter. The sequence goes on along the minus strand of JBOHLG010000001.1, from coordinate 113,481 downwards.
CCGAACACATTCAGCCGGTGATTGACGCTGACCACGACGACATCTTGGGCCCTCGCCAGGCCGTCGCCCTGGTAGATGGGCTGGCTGCCGGACCCGAAGGCGTAGCCGCCGCCGTGAATCCAGAACATCACCGGTCGCTTCTTCTCATCGGCTGCCGGCGTCCAGACGTTGAGATAGAGGCAGTCCTCGTTCATCACCTTCAGCTCCGAAGGCGTGGTGAAGACCTGGTGCATCTGGAAGGCGAAGTCGTTGGGCGCATCGATTTCGACCCCGCCGGTCACCTGCATCGCCGGCGCGCCGAAGGCCGAGGCGTCGTAGACGCCGGTCCAGGGCTTGGCGGGCTGGGGCGGCATCCAGCGCAAAGGGCCGATCGGCGCGGCGCCATAGCGGATGCCGCGGAAATTCAGCACCCCGTCAATGACGAGGCCCTGAACCTGGCCGCTGCGGGTCTGCACGCGCGGAGTTGGAACCGGAATTCCTGGTCCCACCGCCGCCTGGCCCGGCTGAACCGCGCCCGGCGGCGGCGAGGCGCCCGCGGCCGATCTCGCGGTCATCCCGGCGACTCCGGCGGCCGCCAGCCCCAGAACCTCCCGGCGCCCGAGGCCCGAGCGTTGTTCGTGCTTGGACATGTCTTTCTCCCCCGTCTTCGCCTTCGATCGTGCCGCCGCTGCGGCAGGCGATCAAGTCCGGAGCAGGTTTATTCGCCGGCCGCCTGCAGGTCGGCGCGCTGGCGGCGGGTGAGGCTGGCGCGGACCAGGTCGTAGGAATGGCCGATCAGGCGCAGGATCTCGGCCTGGGGCACATCGGCCGCGAGCCGCACGGTGTTCCAGTGGCGCTTGTTCAGGTGGTAGCCGGCCGTCACGCCCTCGTATTGATCGCGCAGGATCTCGGCCAGGTGCGGGTCGCACTTGAGGCTGATGCTTGCGGCCCCGTCCGCCGGCATGAGGGCGAACATCTTGCCCATGAGCTTGTAGACAATGACGCCCGGGCCGAAGGGCCGCTCCTCGGCGACGCCGGGCCTCGCCAGGAGGTCTGACTTCACCGCCGCGGTCCGCTCACTGAGGCTCAAGCTTCGCGCGCTCTCTCATGGCCGGATGCGGCCGCCTAGGAGGCCGCCGGCCGCGATCCCACGATCGAGACCCGCTCGCCGTAGCGCGCGCAGGGGTAATAGTCCCAGACGGCATGGTGCTGGACGGCCCGGTTGTCCCAGAAGACCAATGTGTTTGGCGCCCAGTGCACGCGGCACTGGAACTCGACGTGGGTCTCGACGTGCCGCCACAAAAATTCGAGCAGGGCGTCGCTCTCCTTGGCGTCGAGCTGGTCGATCCGGGTGGTGAAGCCGCGGTTGACGAAGAGCGATGGCCGGCTGTTGCCGGGATGGCGGATGACCACCGGGTGCGAGGTCTTGGGCCAGCCGCCGGGGGGCGCGACCTCGCCGTAGCCGCCGGTGTAGGGCTTGGCGCCGTCATGGGTCGCGGTGAGGCCCTCGAGGAATACCCTCAGCGTCGACGAGAGCGCCTCGACAGCGCGGATGGTGCTCGAAAAGCAGGTGTCGCCGCCGCCACTTTGCGGGGTCTGGGTGAGGTAGAGCATGGAGCCCATCGGCGGCTCGGCGTCGCAGCTGACGTCGCTGTGCCACTCCTCGCCGGCGACGAAGCGCGAGGCCTGGTCGGCCTTGACCACCAGGATCTCCGGATCAGGGGCAGGCCCGGCGCGGGCATGTTCCGGGGCGGTGTTCTTCACGTGGTAGGGGTGGACGTGCAGAGGCCCGAACAGGCGTCCAAAGCGCTTGTGGTCTTTGCGGGTGATCGACTGGTCGCGGAAGATCAGCACATGATGGGCATTGAACGCTGCTTCGATCTCGGCGAACTGCTCGTCGGCGAGCGTCCTGGAGAGATCGACGCCGCCGATTTCGGCCCCGATCACCGGATTGAGCGGAGCGATGGTGATCGTCGTGGGCTCGAGCCCGGTTTCGACGACCTCGAGCTTGCGGCGCGCTCGCAGCATGAAGTTCCTCCTCGCGGGCAGGAAAGCTTCCCCGGCGAGCTATAGCACCATGGCGCGGCGGGTGGCTGCCGAAAGCCTCAGGCGCAGGCCGGATGAGAGCTCCTGACCCGCCGCTCGGAAGCCGGATGGAGGGCCAGCAGCGCCGCTGGCCTGGTGGGGCGGCGGACCAGTTCGCCCCCGCAGTTGGGACAGCTCCCGCCGAACCGGCTCTCGGCGCATGGGGCGCAGAAGGTGCACTCGAAGGTGCAGATCATCGCCTCGCCGCTTTGTGGCGGCAGGTCGCGATCGCAGCACTCGCAATTGGGCCGAAGCTCGAGCACGCGCGAGGCTACCACCTGGAAGATCGGCCCTGAAGTCTCCTTCGCCGCTTCGCGCCGAAAGCCCTCTTCAGGCCCGCGGCTTGGTGGCGGGGACTTTCTTCTGCGAGCGGCGCTCGGCGGCCTGGGCGAGCTTCTTGGAGCGGCGCTCGGCGACGGCCTCTTCGATCGCCGGCAGGAGTTCGGCGGCCTGGGTCTGCTGGGCCTGGCTCCCGCTGGCCCCCAGGCGCCGGGCGTTGTCGAGAAGGTTCTTGAGCGAGGCGTCATCCATCTGCGGGATCTTGTCGATAAGGCTCATGAGGACGCTTTCAGGATGAATGCCGATCTTCCAGATATCGGGTCGAGCCTCGACCGATCCAAGCGCGGCCGCAGGCGATTCGGTTCGGCGCTTGCGATCGGGCCGATCTTTGCCCATAGTGTCGGCAATCGAATTCGATAGGGTTCGGCCGCTCTTCCTGGCGCGCAACACTTCCCACGGCGCATCCGGACCCGCATTCCGATCCAGACCGATTTTGATTCCTATGAAACCTGAGGCCGACGCGATTTGCGCCGGTCTTCCATCGACAAGGACTAAATCTAGATGCCTACCGGTACTGTAAAATGGTTCAACGGCCAGAAGGGCTATGGCTTCATCCAGCCGGACGCTGGCGGCGCCGACGTCTTCGTCCACATCTCGGCCGTGGAACGCGCGGGGCTCGGAACCCTTCGCGAGGGTCAGAAGATCACCTACGAACTCGAGCGGGACGCCAAGAACGGCAAAATGGCCGCCGGCCAGCTCCAGGGCTGAGCCCTCGCTCCGGGCCGAGCCGATCGGTCGCCCGGAATCTTCGAAGAACGGGTCGGCGCGCGAGCGTCGGCCCGTTTTTCTTTGTCGGATCCTTTTTCATCTTCTGAAGACGGGGAGCCTCGAAGAATGAAGGACATCGCGCCTTTCGGATGCTGGACCTCGCCGATCGGAGCGGATCGGCTGGCCGCAGGCGCCATCGCGGTCTCTGATCTTCGGGTCTCGGGGGGCGATGTCTACTGGGTCGAGAGCCGGCCGGCCGAGGGCGGCCGCGGCGTCGTCATGCGGGCGAACGACGGCTCCGCCGAAGCGATCGAAGAGCTGACTCCCAGGGCCTTCAACGTCCGCACGCGGGTGCACGAATACGGCGGCGCGCCGTTCTTCGCCGGCGCAAACGGCCTGGTCTTCGCCAATTTCGCCGACCAAAGGCTCTACTGTCAGTCGCCGGGCGAGCCGCCCGAGCCGGTGACGACCCCGGGCCTGCGCTTCGCCGACATTGCGCCGGGACCGGCCGGAGGTCTCCTGGCGGTGCGCGAGGACCATCGAGGAGGGGGCGAGCCCAGGAACGCCGCCGTGCGGCTCTCGTGCACGCCCGGCGAAGAGGGCGTCGTCCTCTTCGGCGCCTCCGATTTCGTGGCCTCGCCCAGAGCCGACGCGGAACGGCGGCGGATCGCCTTGGTCGCCTGGGACCATCCGAACATGCCCTGGGACGACACCTCGCTGATGGTGGGCGAGTTCGGCCCGGAGGGGCTTTTGGGCCTTCGGCGGATCGCCGGCGGCCCCGGGGTCTCGGCGATCGAGCCGCAATGGGGCGAGGACGGGCGACTGTGGTTCATTTCCGACGAGAGCGGCTGGTGGAACCTCCATGTTTGGAGCGAGGGCGGCGAGGCGCGTCCGACCCTTCGCAAGGACGCCGAGTTCGCCGGGCCGGCCTGGACGCTTGGCCACTCCGACTATGCTCTCTTCGGCCCCGATCGCGTCCTGGCGCGGTGGAGCGGGGAGGGGGCGCCGGTCCTCGCCCTCATCGAGGCCGCGAGCGGAAAGATCCGCGAATTCTCCCATTCCTTCGTCGAGCTTTCCGGGCTCGTGCGCCTGGATGAGCGCCGCGCGGCGATGATCGCGGCCTCGGCCGACGACACGCCGTCGGTCGTGCTCCTGGACATCGAGAGCGGCGCCTGGCGCATCGTCCGGCGCCCGTCTGCGGCCGGCCTCACAACCGAAGAGATCTCGGTGGCGCGGGCGGTTCGCTTTCCCACCAAAGGCGGGGCGCAGGCCCATGCCTTCTACTATCCCCCGACCAATGGGCGGTTCGAGGGACCCAAGGGCGAGAAGCCGCCGCTCGTCCTTCAGGTCCATGGAGGGCCTACCGGCCATGCCGGGCCGGGCTTTCGTCTGGCGACGCAGTACTGGACCAGCCGCGGATTCGCCTTCCTGGATGTGAACTACGGTGGATCGGCCGGCTACGGGCGGGCTTACCGCAAGCGGCTGGAGGGCCAGTGGGGGCTGGTCGATGTCGACGACGCCAGGGCCGCGGCGCAATTCCTCGTCTCCGAAGGCCTCGCCGATCCGGCCCGCCTGGCGATCCGCGGCGGCAGCGCCGGCGGTTTCACCGTCCTCGCCTGCCTCACCAAGGGTGGCGTCTTCGGAGCGGGGGCCAGCTACTACGGCGTCGCCGATCTCGGGGCGCTGGCCCGCGAGACCCACAAGTTCGAGAGCCGCTATCTGGACGGTCTGATCGGCCCATGGCCCCAGGCCAAGGCGGTCTACGACGCCCGCTCGCCTCTCTTCCACCTGGAGGGCTTTTCCGCCCCGCTCATCATCCTCCAGGGAGCGGACGATCCGATTGTGCCGCGCGCCCAGGCGCTTTCCATCCGCGACGCGCTCCTCGCCAAGGGCTCGCCGGTCGCCTTCTTGGAGTTTCAAGGCGAAAGCCACGGCTTCCGCAAGGCCGAGACCCTCATCGCCTGCGCCGAGGCGGAGCTCTCCTTTTACGGCCAGGTTTTCGGGTTCGACCCGGCCGGGGGCATAGCGAAGGTCGAGGTCAACAATCTCTCTACGTAGGCGGCCCTACGATGCGGGCTTGGCGGGAGCCGTCAGCGCCGTCTTGACCGCCTCGATGGTGGTCTCGAGCCAGCCGGCCTGGGGGCAGGAGTCCCCGCACGAGCGGGCGTCCTTCTCGAGATTGGCGAGGATCTTTCGCGCCTTGCCGGCTCGGCCGAGCTTGACGTCGAGAAGGGCGAGGTCCCTCGCCAGTCCATACTGGGTCGGATCGGCCCACAGGCTCGTTTCCCAGGCGCCCGCCGCGCCACGGAGGTCCCCCAGGCCTTCCTCGGCCTCGCCCAGATCGTAGAGGGCGATCGGTTGGTTGGGAATGTCGGCGAGGATCTTGCGGAAATCCTCTTCGGCCAAGTGGTATTGATGGGCTTGCAGGCGGCTGACGCCATCGCGATAGGCCTCGTTGGCGTCGTAGCCGGTGTAAGCATGGGCGGGCACCGCATCGCCTCCGGGACCCAGCGCCGCGGCGGTGAGCGGCGCGCCGGCGATGACGGCGGCGAGGACCAGCAGCACGGCGCGATGTCCAGATCTCACGATCAACCCTCTCGAATGAGATCGTCAGTCTCGCGCCGCTGATGGCCTCCGTCCAGGGCCGCGCTTGACTTTGGGCGCCGCGCTCTTCCCATCCGCCCCCAGCCCAGGAGGATCCACAGATGTCCGCGCGCATGAGAAATCCAGTGATGGTGCTTCCCAAGGCCATGCAGGCGCTCTTCGCCCTCGGCAAGGCCGCGGAGGCTCCGGGCGTTCCGGCGGCGATCCACAAGCTCGTTCAGCTCCGCGCCAGCCAGATCAACGGCTGCGGCTTCTGCGTCGACATGCACGCCCGCGAACTCGAGGAGATGGGCGAGAGCTCGAGGCGCATCAACGCCGTCGCCGCTTGGCGCGACGCGCCCTTCTTCACCGAGCAGGAGCGGGCCGCCCTGGCCCTTGCCGAAGCCATGACGCGCATCGCCGATCGCCCCGATCCGGTGAGCGATGGGGTGTGGAGCGCGGCGAGCAAGCTCTTCGACGAGGAAGCGCTCTCGGCCCTCATGGTCTCCATCGCCCTCATCAATGTCTGGAACCGCCTCAACGTCGCCATCCATCAGGAGGCCGGCGCGACCGCCTGAGCGCGCCTGACCTCGCGGCAATCGATTGTTCATCCCGCCCGAGGATGATCTGCCGCAACTTCATCGATAGGCGCCTGCCATGGGTGCTGACGGCCCAGACTCCCGAGCTGATGACGGGGCGACCCGCGCCGTCCTCTGGTTCTTCGAAAACAGCCTCGATGTCTTCGCGGGCGTCCGCAACGGCTTCGTCCGAACGATCGCCGGCCGATTGCACCGCCTCACCGGCTGGGAGAAGGCTGAAGTCGAAGGAAGACCGCTCCTCTCTCTTGTCCATCCCGAGGACGCCGAGCGTCTGCGAGCCGCGCTGGCTGGCCTTGCCCATGCCGGCGCCGAAGCCGTGGAGGAGCATCGCCTCGCCTCGCGGTCGGGAAACTGGCTGTGGGTGCGCAGCCATTGGGCGAGGGGCGATGCGGGCTGGATAATCGGCATCATCCGGGACATTCATTTTCAGCACGAACGCGAACAAAGAAGCGCCGAGGCGCGCCAGGTGGCGGCGCTTCTGCGCGACACCGCCGGCGTCACGATCTGGCGGCACGATCCCAGGACCGGCGAATTCGAATTCAATCCCGATTTCGCCGCTGTGACCGAGGGCGAGCGGCGAGAGGGTGCGATCCTGGGCGATGGGGTGCTCACCCGGATCCATGCCAAGGACGCGGCGGCCGTCGAAGCCGCCTTCAGCTCCAGCCAGGCGAGTGGAGAGCCGGCCCAGGTCGATTATCGGGAGTGGACGAGCCGCGGCGGCTGGCGGAACATCCGCTCGGCCTGGCGCGGCTCCCGCCGGCTCGAGGAGGGCGGTTTCGAACTGGTCGGAATCAGCGAGGACGTGACCTCCCTGGTCCGAGCCAGGGACTTGGCGCGCCGAGGCGAGAAGGCGGCGCTCGCCGCCGCCGAGGCAAAGGGCCGTTTCCTCTCCAACATGAGCCACGAACTGCGCACGCCGATGAACGGCGTCCTGGGGATGCTCAATCTCCTGTTGGCCGATTCGCCGCCGCCGAGGCGTCGCAAACTGATCCGCCAGGCGATCGCCAGCGCGGCCAGGCTTTCTGATCTGCTCGCCGAAATCGTCGAGTTCTCGGACATTGAGTCGACCCAGGTGCAATTGGCCGAGGAGCCTTTGGATCCGTGCGCCGAGATTCGCCGCGCCATCGCTCCCTTCCGCCGCGAAGCGAAGGCCAAGGGCCTGGCGTTCTCCTTTAAACCGGCGAGGGGCATCGGGTGGATGCGCGGCGACGCCGATCGCGTTCGCCAGATGGCGAGCCATATTCTCGCCAACGCGGTCAAGTTCACCAGCGCCGGCGGTATAGAAGTGCGGCTCTTTGCGATCGGGGAGGGCGCCGGGCGTCGCCTGAGGCTGGAAGTGTCCGACACCGGTCAGGGCGTGCCGCTCAGCGCCCGGTCACGGCTTTTCCGACATTTCAGCCAGGCGGACGGCTCGCGCACCCGCCGCCACGGAGGTTCCGGCCTGGGGCTGGCGATCACCAGGAGAGTGGCCGAACTGATGGGCGGCAAGGTGGGCTACGAAAGCGTCGCCTCAAAGGGCTCGACCTTCTGGTTCGAAATCCCCGCTCGCGCCTGCGAGGCGCCTGCACCCGCGACCGCCCGTCTCGAGGGCCTGCGCGTCTTGGTGGTGGAGGACAATCCGGTCAACAGGATGGTGGCCAGCGTCATTCTCCAGGGCGCGGGGATCGAGGTGGTGACGAGCGAGGATGGCGCTGAGGGGGTGGCGGCCGTCGAGCGCGCCGATTTCGACCTCGTCTGCATGGATATTCAGATGCCGGTCATGGATGGGGTGGAGGCGACGAGGCGAATCCGCGCCATGGCCCCGCCAAAAGGCAGGATCCCCATTCTCGCCGCCACCGCCAATGTCCTGCCCGACCAGCTCGATCTCTACCGTCGCACGGGCGTGGATGCGGTGGTAGCCAAGCCGATCTCCCCCGAACGTCTCATTGGCGAGATCGCTCGCCTCACCGGCGCTGGGGCGGCCGAGCGCGCCTCGCGGAGCATCGAAGCGGCGGCCTGACGCCCGCTCGCGGGCCGCTTGGCCTCATCGGATGTGGCGGCTGAACCAGTCCTTCATGGCGTCCATGCGGGCGCGCCGCAGCGGCGGCGGGCCCCAGACCTGGAGTCCGTGGTTGCAATTGCGAAGCCGCAGGAGCTCGGCCTTGCAGCCGTTCCGCCTCAGGACCGTGTAGAGTTGCTCGGCCTGCTCCATGGGGCAGCGGACGTCGTTCTCGCCCTGAATGAGGAGGGCGGGCGTCGTGCATTTGTGGGCGTGGGCGATCGGCGAGCGCTCCCAGTAGGTCCCTGGCGCCTCGTGCGGCGCGCCGCCGAGTTCATGGGTGAGGAGCTCGACCCCGACGTCTGAGACGCCGTACATCGAAAGCATGTTGTAGACGCCCTGCTCGGGAACGGCGGCTTTGAACCGGTCGGTGTGGCCGATCAGCCAGGCCGAGAGATGGCCGCCGCCGGAGACGCCGGTGACGCCGAGGCGATCCTGATCGGCGAGGCCCCTTCGGACGAGTTCATCGACGAAGGCCTCGAAATCCTCGAGCTCCGGATCTCCCCAGCGGCCGACGATGGCGCCGGAGAAGTCGTCGCCATAGCCGGTCGAGCCGCGCGGATTGCAGAAAGCGGCCGCCCAGCCGGAGCCGGCCATCTCGAGGAAATCCTCGTTGAAGCTGCAGCCCCAGCCGGCGTGCGGACCGCCATGGATGAAGAGGATCGTCTTGAACGGGGGTCTGCCTCTGGCCGGCAGCAAGACCCAGCCTTCGATCTCGACTCCCGGAGCACTCGCCGCCGTCACCCGCTCCACCTTCGGCCAGGCGATGGCCTTGCGCCAGGCCTCATTGTGGCGGGTGAGAGCCCGCGCCTCGCCGCTCTCGAGGTCGAGGGTCCACAGCTCCGAAGGCGTGGTGAAGTCCTCGGAGGCGAAAAGGAGCGTCGTCCCTTTGTCGCAAAGGACCTTGCAGGTCCGTTCTCCCCCGACGAGGCGCCTGGAATTTTGCCGGCCCTCGATCGCGATCTCGAAAATTCCGGTCGCGCCGCCCTGGGTGACTGCGGCGATGACCCCGCCGCGGTCCTGCGCCGGGACAAGGCGGCTGCGCGCCGCCCCGCCCGGGCTGCCCGACTGGATCGCGCCACCGACTGCGCCGAGGTCGGGATCGGACGTGCGCCGCGGCGCGCCGCCGACGGCCTCGATGACGAAGAGGGCCGGCTGGCGGGAGAACTCTCCGTCCGCGGCGAGCGCCGAATAGGCGATGGCCGCGCCATCGGGGGTCCAGCTGAGGCATGAGATCCATGTCTTCGTGAGCAGGGTCCGCGCCTCGCCTCTCCGGTCGACGACCACCAGATCACCCAGGAAGGCGACGTGCTCGCGCTCGGCGCGGCCGAGGATCACGGCCGCGATTTCTTGGCCCGCCGGCGAGAAGGCGAGAGATTGGATGACGCCGCCGAAGGGCGTGATCGCCCGGGCCTTGCCGCCGCGCGCCGCGATGAGGTGGACGGCTTGGTCCCGTTCGTGGAGATAGCCTGCCACCGGATCGAAACGCCAAGCGACGCGGCTGATGCGGATATGATCATGGGCGCCGGGCGGCTTGGGCGGGGCGGCGAGGGCCGAAAAGGCGATCTCCTTGCCGTCGGGGGAGAGTGCGAACACCCCGATCCCCTGCTCGAGGCTGGTCACCTGTTCGGCTTCGCCGCCGTCGAGCGGCAGGCGCCAGATCTGCTGGGCCTTGGAGGGCGCCTCGGCCGGGGCGGCGAAATAGACCCAACGATCATCGGGGGAGATGACCGGGGCGCTCGCTTGGCGCCCCTTCGCGGTGAGCCGCCGGGGCCGTCTTCCGCGAAGCTCGAGCCGCCACAGCGAAGAGATCTGACGGTCTTCGTCGGCAGTCTTGCCCGGAACCATCTCGGAGAGCTGGTAGATGGCGAAGGCGCCATTTGCGGAAAGCGCGGCGTCCTGGACATGGACCGAGCGGAAGACGTCCTGGCGGCCATAGGGCTTTTTGGCGGGCGCCTTGCGCTTTGCCGCCTGGGCGTGGGTGCGGGAATTCATCGAGAACCTCCTGGCGCTGCGCTCAAGAGCGCAGTCGAGCACCCGAGTCCATCGCCAAGGCGCGGGAAATTGTGCTGGCCGCAGCTTGACACCGGAGGGGTGCGATCCTTCATGCCGGCGAGCCCACCCCCGAGAACGGAGCCCCACCATGTCGCTTTCGATGCACCAGGCCTCAATTCCGCTGTTCGATCGCGGCCTTTCCAACCTGGCGGCGATCCTCAAGAAGGGCGAGGACTGGGCCGCGGCGAAGTCCATCGAGCCGATGGTGCTCTTCACCGCCCGGCTGGCCCCCGACATGTTCCCGCTCTCCCGTCAGGTCCAGATCGCCTCGGATACCTCGAGGGGCGCAGCGGCGCGCTTGGCCGGCGAGGAAATGCCTTCCTGGCCCGACGAGGAGGCGACCTTCTTCGATCTATCCCATCGCATCACTCGCACGCGCGACTATCTCAAGGATTTCTCGGCTTCGCGCCTGGAAGGATCGGAGAGCCGCGAGGTCGTCCTGAAGATGCGCGAGGGCGAGCTGAAGTTCACCGGCGAGTCGTTCCTCTTCGGCTTCGCCATCCCCAACTTCTTTTTCCACCTCGCCACCGCCTACGACATCCTGCGGTTCAACGGCGTCGATCTGGGCAAACGCGACTTCCTGGGCGCCGTCTGAGCGGCCGCGCCGGAGCCGGCTGTGGAGACGCCACGCGACGCCTCGGCCGCCGTCATCGGGGCGGGCGATTTCATCGGCGCTGCGATCGCCCGCCGGTTCGCGCAAGGCGGCTACGCGGTCTTCGCCGGCCGCCGCCAGGGCGACAAACTCGCTCCGCTCCTCGCCGCGGTCGAGACTGAAGGCGGCAAGGCTTTTGGACGCGCGCTCGACGCCCGCAGCGAAGAGGCGATCGTCGCCTTCCTCGCCGAGGCCGAGCGCTTCGCGCCTCTGGAGGTCTGCGTCTTCAATGTCGGGGCGAACGTCAACTTCCCCATCCTCGAGACCACTGAACGGGTCTTCCGCAAGGTCTGGGAGATGGCCTGCTACGCCGGGTTCCTGAGCGGACGCGAGGCGGCGCGCCTGATGGCCCCGCGCGGGCGCGGTACGATCCTCTTCACCGGGGCGACCGCCAGCCTGCGCGGCGGCTCCGGCTACGCCGCCTTCGCCGCCGCCAAATTCGGCCTCCGGGCCGTGGCCCAGAGCCTGGCCCGCGAGCTCGGGCCCAAGGGAATCCATGTCGCCCATCTGGTGATCGACGCGGGGGTGGACACCGCCTGGGTCCGGGAGCGGCGGCGCGAGCGCACCGGCAGCGATGCCGTCGGCCCCGACGAACTGGTGAACCCCGCCTCCATCGCTGAGGCCTACTGGAGCCTTCACGTCCAGCCGCGCGACGCCTGGACCCACGAACTCGACCTTCGGCCCTTTGGGGAGCGGTGGTGAAATGCCAGGAGGAGTAGAGACGATCGAGTTCTTCTTCGACTTCGGCAGCCCCAACGCCTTCCTCGCCCATCGCGCCATTCCGGCCATCGAGGCGCGCACCGGCGCGCGTTTTTCCTACCAGCCCATGCTGCTGGGCGGCGTCTTCAAGGCGACCGGAAACCGCTCGCCCGGCGAGGTCTTCGCCGGCGTTCCCGCCAAGCTCGCCTTCATGGCCGTGGAGACGCGCCGGTTCGTCGCCCGCCACGGCATCACCGACTATCGGCCAAATCCGTTCTTTCCGGTGATCACCCTTTCCCTGATGCGCGGAGCGCTGGCGGCGCGGCGCCTCACCTGTTTCGAGCCCTACGTCGAGGCGGTGTTCCAAGGCATGTGGAGCGAGGGGCGAAAAATGGATGATCCGGACGTGTTCCGCTCGAGGCTTCAGCAGGCGGGGCTCGACGCGGTCGGGCTCATCGCGCTTTCCGGGACGGCCGAGGTGAAGCAGGAGTTGATCGCCGCAACCGAAGGAGCGGTCGCCCGCGGCGTCTTCGGCGCCCCGAGCTTCTTCGTCGGCGAGGAGATGTTCTTCGGCAAGGACCAGCTGCGCGATGTCGAGGAGACCTGGCTCGCGCAGTGCGCCTGAGCCCGGGGGATCCAGCCGATGATCATCGCCATCGAAGGCGCGCCCGGTGTCGGCAAGTCGACGGTGTCGGAATCTCTCTGGCAAGGGGCCGCCTGCGTCATCCCGGAGGTGAACCGGTTGTTTGCCAAGCCCATTCCCGGACCGCATGAGTGGTACTACGAGCGTCAGGTCGCGCGTTGGGAGATGGCGGCGCTGGCATCCAAATTTTGTGGATGGATGGTGGACCTCGAGACGAGTTCCATCGAATCCAATGTCGCCGCAATTCAACGCGGCTTGAGTGGCGCGCCGACCGTCGATCCGCGTCGCGTTCTCGACTTTATGCAGGAGTGGCTCCCGGCCATCTCGGCGTCAGAGGTTTTCTAGCTCCCCTAATCGTCACAGCCAGGCCAGCCTCGCTCCATCATAGGCCTTGCCAGCGAACGCCTCCCTCCGCCATCGCCGAGCGGAATACCGGCGGGATCGTCTCCGGCAAGGCACGGATGGCGGAGCCGAGGCAGGCGATGATGGAAAAGATGGGTCGCAACCACTGGCGAATACCCGCGCCCGAGCCGCTTGCGCAGCCTGCGACGCGCCTCTAAACGAGACGCTTAGCCTGAAACCTAAACAACGATTCCCGCGCGCCCTGCCGTGCGGCGTCTCTGCGCGCGAGAATGCATGCCCAAGCGGACCGACATCGCCTCGATCCTGATCATCGGCGCGGGGCCGATCGTCATCGGCCAGGCGTGCGAGTTCGACTATTCCGGCGTCCAGGCCTGCAAGGCGCTCGGAGCCGAGGGATACCGGGTGATCCTGGTCAATTCCAATCCGGCCACCATCATGACCGATCCGGGGATCGCGGCGGCCACCTACATCGAGCCGATCACCGCCGAGATGGTCGAAATGATCATCGACAAGGAGCGGCCCGACGCCCTGCTCCCGACCATGGGCGGCCAGACCGCCCTCAACGTCGCCATGGAGCTCGAAAGGCGCGGCGTCCTTTTGAGTTTCGGCGTGGAGATGATCGGCGCCTCCCCTGCCGCCATCGAGAAGGCCGAGGATCGCCTGAAATTCCGCGAGGCGATGGACTCCATCGGCCTCGAAAGTCCGCGCTCGGTGCTCGCGCGATCGCTCGAGGAGGCGTTGGACGCTCAGGCCGAGATCGGACTTCCGGCCATTATCCGGCCCTCCTTCACCCTGGCCGGCTCCGGCGGGGGGGTCGCCTTCAACCTCGAGGAGTTCAGGGAGATCGTCGAGCGCGGCCTCGACCTCTCGCCGGCCGGCCAAGTGCTCATCGAAGAGAGCGTGCTCGGCTGGAAGGAATACGAGATGGAGGTGGTCCGCGATCGGGCCGACAACTGCATCATCGTCTGCTCGATCGAGAACGTCGACCCGATGGGGGTGCATACCGGCGATTCGATCACCGTCGCACCGGCCCTCACCCTCACCGACAAGGAGTTCCAGCGCATGCGCACCGCGGCCATCGCCGTGCTGCGCGAGGTGGGCGTTGAGACCGGCGGATCCAACGTCCAGTTCGCCGTCGATCCGAAGACCGGACGCATGGTGGTGATCGAGATGAACCCGCGTGTCTCGCGCTCTTCGGCCCTCGCCTCCAAGGCCACGGGCTTTCCTATCGCCAAGGTCGCCGCGCGCCTGGCCGTCGGCTACACGCTCGATGAGCTCACCAACGAGATCACCGGCGCCACCCCGGCTTCCTTCGAGCCCACGCTCGACTATGTGGTGGTCAAGATTCCCCGCTTCGCCTTCGAGAAGTATCCCGGGTCGGTCGCGAACCTCACGACCCAGATGAAGAGCGTAGGGGAGGCCATGGCCATCGGGCGGTGCTTCTCCGAAGCCCTCCAGAAAGCGATGCGCTCGCTGGAGACCGGCCTTTCCGGCCTCGATGAGATCGAGATCGAAGGCGCGGCCGATCCGGGCGGGGCCAAAGCGGCCGCGGTGCGCGCGCTGGGGACCGCGAGCCCCGACCGGCTGCGCGTTATCGCCCAGGCCTTCCGCCTCGGGCTCTCGGTGGAGGAGGTCGCCGCCGCCTCGTCCTACGAGCCGTGGTTCCTTCGCCAGATCGAGGCTCTGGTCGGCGAGGAGGAAAGGCTTCGCCTGCACGGCCTTCCCGCCGACCGCGCCGCCCTGCGCGCGCTCAAGGCCCTGGGCTTTTCCGATTCCCGGCTCGCCCGCCTCACCGGCCAGAAGGAGGCGGAAGTTCGCTCAGCCCGCCATCGCCTGGGCGTGAGGCCGGTCTTCAAGCGCATCGACAGCTGCGCCGCCGAATTCGCCGCCATTACCCCCTACATGTATTCCACCTATGAGACCGCGCCTCTCGGGCTCGAGGCGCAGTGCGAGGCCGAGCCGACGGTCCGCCGCAAGGCGGTCATTCTGGGCGGGGGGCCCAACCGCATCGGGCAGGGGATCGAGTTCGACTACTGCTGCTGCCACGCCGCCTTCGCGCTCGCCGAGATCGGCGTGGAGTCGATCATGGTCAACTGCAATCCGGAGACCGTTTCGACCGACTACGACACCTCCGACCGGCTCTACTTCGAACCCCTCACCGCCGAGGACGTCGGTGAAATCCTCGCCGTCGAAGGATCGAGGGGGGATCTCGCCGGCGTCATCGTCCAGTTCGGCGGCCAGACCCCTCTGAAGCTCGCTCACGCCATCGAAGAGGCGGGGGCGCCGATCCTGGGGACGAGCGCCGAGGCCATCGATCTTGCCGAGGACCGCGAACGCTTCCACGGCCTGCTCGAACGTCTCGCCATCGCCCAGCCGCCCGGAGCCATGGCGCGCAGCGCCGAAGAAGCGTTCGAGGCCGCCCGCAAGGTGGGCTATCCGGTGGTGATCAGGCCCTCCTACGTGCTGGGCGGCAGGGCCATGGAGATCATCAGAGA
The DNA here is from genome assembly GCA_050729515.1 of Caulobacteraceae bacterium. Classification (GTDB taxonomy): domain Bacteria; phylum Pseudomonadota; class Alphaproteobacteria; order Caulobacterales; family Caulobacteraceae; genus Acaudatibacter. Next base: position 98,243 of record JBOHLG010000001.1, on the reverse strand, counting down.
TTCCGATCAGCTCGCCCGCTATGTCGCCGGCGCGGTCGAAGTCTCCGGGAGCTCGCCAGTCCTCATCGATCAGTACCTCTCCAGGGCCACCGAGATCGACGTCGACGCTCTGACCGACGGCGAGGAGGTGTTCGTAGCCGGCGTTCTCGAACACATTGAGGAAGCGGGCGTCCATTCGGGGGATTCGGCATGCTCTCTGCCGCCGTTTTCGCTTCGCCCCGAGACCATCGCCGAAGTGAAGAGCCAGACCCGAGCCATGGCCCTGGCGCTCGGGGTCAGGGGCCTCATCAACGTCCAGTTCGCCATCGAAGAGCCGCTCTCCTCGTCGCCCCGGATCTTCGTCCTCGAGGTCAATCCAAGGGCGAGCCGCACCGTCCCGTTCGTCGCCAAGGCGGTCGGGGCGCCGATCGCCGCCATCGCGGCCAAGATCATGGCCGGTTCGCGCCTGGCCGATTTCGCCCTCGTCGGGGTGGCCGGCGATCATGTGGCGGTGAAGGAGGCGGTTTTCCCGTTCGCCAAGTTTCCCGGCGTCGATACCGTGCTTGGTCCTGAGATGCGCTCCACAGGCGAGGTCATGGGAATCGACTGGCGGCGCGACGGCGAGAGCCTGGAGCCCGCCTTCGCCCGCGCCTTCGCCAAGAGCCAGCTCGCCGGCGGCGTCGTCCTCCCGGCGGCGGGGACGGTTTTCGTCTCGGTCAAGGACGCCGACAAGCCGTGGATCATCAAGCCGGCCACGCTGCTCGCCGCCCGCGGATTTCGCATTCTCGCCACCGGCGGCACGTGCGCTTTCCTGTCCGCCCAGGGCCTCGAGGCCTCGCCGGTCAGGAAGGTGCTCGAGGGCCGGCCCCACGTCGTTGATGCGATGAAGAACGGGGATGTGCAGATCGTCTTCAACACCACCGAGGGTCGCCAGTCCCTCGAGGACAGTTTCTCGATCCGCCGCACGGCCCTGATGATGAAGATTCCCTACTACACCACCGCCGCCGGCGCGCTCGCCGCGGCCCAGGCGATCGAGGCGCTGGCGGGCGGAACGCTCGAGGTGCGGACTCTGCAGAGCTATTCGGAAGGGCGCGTCCCCGCCGAATGATGTAGGCTCCTCCCAGTTCGGCTGGGAGGGACGGACATGTACGAGCGGATTCTCCTCGCGTACGACGGCAGCCTCGAGGGCGCGGTCGCCCTGCGCGAAGGCGCGATCCTGGCCCGTCGGGTGGGCGCCCAGGTCTTTGTGCTTTCGGTGGTTCCCGGCGGGGTCGGGGCCCACGTCGCCGAAGCGGCGCACGGCGGGGCGGTGGTCGAGGAGACCGGTCGCTTCCAGGAGATTCTTGATCGAGGCGTCAGCCGCCTCATCGCGCTGGGGATGAAGCCCAAGGCCAGGCTCGTCTTCGGCGATCCGGCCAAGGCCATCGGCGGCTTTTCCCGCGAGATCGGCGCCGATCTGGTGGTGGTCGGACATCGCAAGCGAAGCATGCTCGAGCGGTGGTGGTCGGGGCCGACCGGGGCCTACATCAGCGACCATGTGAGGTGCAGCGTGATGATCGCCCGCAACGTGGTGAGCGATGCGGCGTTCGAAGAAGCGATGCGGGCGTCGGCTCCCGGGGAAGAGGTCGCTCCATGAAGATCGAGCGCCTCGCCGCCTCCTGTGAGCCGACAAAGGCCGCGGAATTCCTGAGGCGCGACGGCGCGGTCATCATCGAACACTTGGCCTCAACGCAGGCGATGGAAATCATCGAAGCCGAGCTCGCGCCGTGGATCGCCGCGACGGCGCTCGGCCCCGACGCCTTCTCGGGCGTCCACACCACACGGACCGGTGGTCTCATCGCCCGCTCGCCGGCCTGCCGCGACCTGGTCATGAGTCCCCTCGTCCTGGCGACCGCCGGCGATCTCCTCGCCAAGGCGGCGAGCTTCCAGCTTCATCTCACCCAGGCGATCGCCATCGGCCCGGGGGAGCCGGCCCAGCCGATCCATCGCGACCAGTGGGCGTTCGACTTCTTCCCGTTTCCCGAGGATTACGAGGTCCAGTGCAACACGCTCTGGGCGATGACCGACTTCACCAAGGACAACGGGGCGACGAGGATCATCCCGGGAAGCAATGGATTAGCCGATCGATTGAAATTCACCGAGGCGGACACGGTCGCGGCGGAGATGGAGAAAGGTTCGGCGCTCTTCTACACCGGCCGGGTCTATCATGGCGGCGGAGCGAACCGCTCCGACCAGGTCCGGATCGGGATCAACATCACCTATTGCGTCTCCTGGCTCCGGCAGGAGGAGAACCAGTATCTCTCCTGTCCTCTCGAGGTCGCCCGCGAGCTTCCCGTGCCTCTTCTGAAGCTGATGGGCTATCGCCGCGGCGCCTATGCGCTGGGCTACGTCGACGACCTGCGCGATCCGATCGAAGTGGTGAGGTCGGACCTCGCCAGACGCGGCATGGGAGAGGCGAGCCCGTCAGGCGCTTGAGGGCGCCGTCGCCGCCGGCCAGTTGAGGGCGCTCGCCCGCTGCAACGCCGGTCGGGCCTGGAGCCTCCCGTCATAGGCGAGGAGCGCCTCGTTCGGCGGCAAGAGTTCGCAGAAAAGACCGATCGAGACGATGCCGCCCACCATCACGTCGGCGGCGGTGAAGGTTTCGCCAAGCAGGAAGGCGCGGCCCATGAGCGCCCGGACGAGATCTTCGAGGGCGAGGTCGAGGGTGGGCCAGCCGGGTCCCCAGCCGTTGCGCCTGGGCGCGATCTGCGTCTCGGCGAGCTCCCGCGCCGGCTCCAGGACGGCGGTCGACCACACGATCCATTTGAGGAGCGCGCCTCGTCCCTTCTCGCCCGGTCCGGGGCCGAAACGTCCCTCCCCATAGCGATCGGCGAGGAAAAGGCAGATCGCCGGTGCCTCGCTCACCACTTCGCCCTCCGCGACAAGGACCGGGACCCGGCCCGAGGGTTCGATCTCCAGTAGCGCGGCCGGTCTTGGCCGGCCGACCACTTCGCTCCGATAGGGAAGGCCGAGTTCTTCGAGCATCCAGAGGGCGAAGATCGATCGGCTGGCGAGAGAACGCCAAAGGACAATGCCGGATTCCTGATTGATCCCGGGGCCGATCCCCGTGTCTGACATCGGCGCTTTCCCCTCGCGCCACGCTTGGCGGCGGGCATCTGGCGTGTAGAACCGCTGGCCTGGCAATCCAAGGAGACGGCGATGGGACGGGTGGACGGAAAGGTGGCGCTCGTTACCGGCGGGGCGAGCGGGATCGGCGCCGGCTGCGCCGAGCGCCTGGCCAATGAAGGGGCGAGCGTGATCGTCGGCGATGTCCAGGATTCGAAGGGCGAGGCGCTCGCCCGCGCCCTGGGCGGGCGCTCGCGTTTCATGAGCTGCGATGTCACTTCCGAGGACGCCTGGAAGGAGGTGATCGGCGCCGTCGACGAGGAGTTCGGCCGTCTGGACATCCTGGTCAACAACGCCGGCATTGGCCTGGGCGCCGCCTCGATCACCGAGATGAGCCTGGCCGATTGGCGTCGCCAGCAGGCGGTGAACGTCGAGGGCGTGTTCCTGGGGATCAAGCATACTCTGCCGCTGATGCGCAGGGCCGGCCATGGCGGCTCGATCATCAACATGAGTTCGGTGGCCGGGCTCAAGGGCTCGCCGACGCTCGCCGCCTACTGCGCCACCAAGGGCGCGGTGCGCCTCTTCACCAAGGCGATCGCGCTCGAGTGCGCCAACGCCAAGGATGGCGTTCGCGTCAATTCGGTCCATCCGGGCATCATCGAGACCCCGATCTGGCTCACAATCTCCGGCGCTCCGGGGGGAAGCAACGCTCCGCCCGATTTGGACGCGCTCTCCGCCATGGCCGTGCCGCTCGGGGTCAAGGGCGTTCCGCGCGATGTCGCCGAGGCCGTCCTGTGGCTGGCGAGCGAGGAGAGCCGCTACGTCACCGGAGCCGAGCTGGTGGTCGATGGAGGTCTTTCCGTCCGCTGACGGGGCATCCTGACGACACGTTGCTTGGACTCAGCCAGCCGCCACCAGGACCGCCGCCCCCGCCCCGATCACCGCTGCGCCGGAAAGCCGCGAGAAGCTCGCCCGCTCCTTGAGGAACAAGGCGGCGAAGGCGATGGCGAAAAGGACCGAGGTTTCGCGAAGGGCGGCGAGCCTGGGCGTCGCGCCGATCCGGAAGGCGGCCAGCGCGAGGCCGTAGCTCACGATCGAGCCGGCCCCGGCGAGGGCGCCCGATCGCCATTGTCGTTTCACGGTTTTGAGGAAGATCGGCCCCCGGATCGCGGCGAAAAGGCCGCCGATCAACGCTCCGTCGATGAGGAAGGACCAGGCGATATAGGATCCCGCGGTCGGCGCCTGCCTCACCCCATGCGCGTCGATCACCGTATAGGTCGCGATCGCCGCGCCGGTGAAGATCGCCCACGCGAGGCTCCTGGCATTCATGTGCCGGCCAAGGGCGGTGGCGAGGACCCCCAGCGAGACGAGGACGACGCCCGCCGCCACGGCGCCGCTCATGGGTTCGCCGAAGATCGCCACCGCGCCGATCGCCGTGAGCACCGGCGCGATTCCGCGGAAGATCGGATAGGCGAGGATCATGTCCGCCCGCTCGAAGGTCCGCACCAGAGCGTAGAGATAGACAAGATGCGTCGCCCCCGAACCGGCGAGCCAGATCCAGGCGCCGGTCGGCAGAGGCGACCACAGAGCGAGCGGAACAATGAAGACACCCGAGCAAAGATCGATCAGGGCGCGGCTCGCCATCTTGTCGCCGCCCGCCTTGAACGCCGTGTTGACCGCCGCGTGGGCGCCGGCCGAGACGAGCATCATCAGGCTGGCGAGGAGGGCCGCGCTCATCGCTGGCATTCCGCGGTCATTTGACGAAGCGCGATCCCGGCTCGATAGAGAGTCCGGGGCGCAGCGTCGCCATGGAGCGGGATGACGCCATGACCGAAACTCCTTCGACCATCCTCCAACTCACGCCGCTCGACCCCGCCTTCCGCGCCGATCCCCACGCCGCGCTCGATGCGATGAGGAGCCGCTGCCCGGTCCATCGCGACCAGGTTTCGGGAACCTTCATCCTGACCCGCTACGCCGACGTGCGCGGCCTCGTCTCGGACAACAGCCTGTGGCGCGACCCGATGCGGGCCGAAGGGGCGGCCCGTCTCCAGCGCCAACTGATCGAGGGAACGCCCCCCGATCAACCTCGTGGAGAGACGACCAGCATCCTGCTCCTCGATGATCCCGATCACGACCGCATCCGCCGCCCCCTCGCTCAGGCGTTTTACGCTCGGGTCGCGAAGTTCCGAGGCGAGGTGGAACGCATCGTCGAGGAGACCCTCCAGGCCATCGACCCCACCCGATCCTTCGACTTGATGAGCCGCTTCTGCATTCCGATTCCGATCGATGTCATCGCCTCGATCCTGGGCGTCGATCGCAGCCGCCTTGGCGAGTTCCGCGCCTGGTCGGAAGACGTCATCCAGTCCCTCAATCCTTTCCGAAGCGAAGAGCAGACCGCCAAAATGGAAGCGGCCAGCGCGGCGCTCGTGAGCTATTTCGAGGAGATCCTCGCCGCGCGCAAAGCGCAACCCAGGGACGATCTCATCTCCGACATGACCCGGCTCCAGGCCGGTGGCGCTGCGCTCTCGCACATCGAATTGATGAACAATCTCAACGCCCTCCTTATTGGCGGAAATCTCACCACCACCGATCTCATCGGCAACGGCGTGCGCCTTCTCCTGCTCCATCCCGCCGAGCGCGCCAAGCTCATGGCCGAACCCAAGCTGGCCAGCGCCGTGGTCGAGGAGATCCTTCGTTTCGAGCCGCCGGTGGACATGACCGGGCGGATCGCCTCGCGCGACATGACCGTGGGCGAGGTCGAGGTGAAGGAGAGCCAGGCCTTCTCGCTCTCCCTGCGCGCGGCCAATCGCGATCCGGAGGTTTTCGAGGATCCGCATCGCTTCGAGGTCGGCAGGAAGCGCGCCCCTCACGTCGCCTTCGGCGGCGGCGCGCACATCTGCATCGGCGCCCCTCTGGCCAGGCTCGAGGCCCAGGTCGCCATTGCAGCCCTCTTCGCCCGTTTTCCGGGCCTTCGGCTCTCCAATCCCGAGGCCGACCCCGAATGGCGGATGCTGCCGTTCTTCCGAGGCCTCGAGCGCCTGGAAGTGGCGCCCTGATCAGACTTCGCGCGGCGACGCCTGGCGCGCCTGGGAGAAAAGGTCGAGCATCGCCCGGTTGAAGGCCGGGATGTCCTCGGGTTTGCGGCTGGAGAGGAGGTTGCCGTCGCGCACCACCTCCTCGTCGACCCACTCGGCCCCGGCGTCCCTGAGGTCCGTCTTGAGCGAAGGCCAGGAGATCATCCGGCGACCTTTGGCCGCCCCGGCCTCGATGACCGTCCAGGGGCCATGGCAGATCACCGCAACCGGCTTCTGCTCATCGAAGAATGCCCTGGCGAAGGCGACGGCGTCGGGGTTCATGCGCAGACGGTCGGGGTTCATCACGCCTCCAGGTAGGAGGAGAGCGTCGAAGGCCTTCGGATCGGCGGCCTCGAGCCTCTCGTCGACGTGGTGCTCGCCGCCCCAGTCGGTGTGGTTCCACGCCCTGACCTTGCCCTCTTCGGGCGAGACAAGGATGGTTTGCGCGCCGGCCTCCTCGAGAGCCTCCCGGGGCTGGGTCATCTCGACCTCCTCGAAGCCTTTGGCGACCAGGATCGCCACCTTCAGTCCATCGAGGCTTGGCTCGGTCATGTCCATCTTCCTTCAAAGTGGCTTCCGGCCGCGCCGGAGGCGGGCGGGAAACGGCTTGGAGGGCCAGGAGTTTCGCCCGGTCGCGTAGCGGCCCTAATCTTCGCCGCCATGCCCGCGATTCCCCAGCGTCTGCTGACCCCGTTGATGCTCGTTGGCTCGAACATCTTCATGACCATCGCGTGGTACGGGCATCTGAAGTTCAAGGAAAAGCCGCTATGGGCGGTGGTCCTGGTGAGCTGGTCGATCGCCTTTTGCGAATACTGGCTGGCGGTGCCGGCCAATCGATGGGGAAGCGCCGTCTATTCGGCTCCGCAGCTCAAGGCGATGCAGGAGATCATCACCCTGACCGTCTTCTCGGTGTTCTGCGTCTTCTACCTTGGTCAGAGGATCACCTGGAATCATCTGGTGGGGTTCGCCCTCATCGCGGCGGGAGCGTTTTTCGTCTTCCGCGGCGGCGGCCTCGCTCTTTAGGCGGGCAAAGCGGAGTCTGCGCCGGAGTCGTCGGGTGAGTCGTCGGCGACCTTGAACCGGAAGGCGAGCAACCCTATCCTTTTCGGCCCCGGACGTCCGCGCCCGCGGCCGGAAGCGTGGGGACAGGTTAGGGCGGAACGAAGCACCCGGAATGATGGAAAAGGTACCCATGACCGCCGAGGGCTTTCATGGCCTCGACGAGGAACTGAGGCGTTTGAAGACCCGCGAGAGGCCGGCGATCACCGCGGCCATCGGTGAGGCGCGCCAGCACGGGGACCTCGCCGAGAACGCCGAATACCACGCCGCCAAGGATCGACAGGGCTGGATCGAATCGCGCATCGCCGAGATCGAGGACCGCATGGCTCGGGCCCAGATCATCGATGTCTCCAAGCTCTCCGGAGCGCAGGTGAAGTTCGGCGCCACGGTCAGCGTCATCGACGAGGACACTGAAGAGAAGGCGCGCTACCAGATCGTCGGCGAACATGAAGCCGACGTGCGCTCGGGAAAGATCTCCATCGCCTCGCCCATCGCCCGGGCGATGATCGGCAAGGAGCGCGGCGATGTCGTCGAGGTGAACACGCCGGGCGGCGTCAAGGCCTACGAGATCACCAAGGTGGAGTGGATTTGAGCCCCAGGAAGGTCCGCTGCCTCATCCTGGGCGCCGGGCCCGCCGGCTATACGGCGGCCATCTACGCCGCGCGCGCCATGCTCGCTCCCGTGCTTCTGGCCGGTCTCGCTCCCGGCGGACAGCTCACCATCACCACCGATGTCGAGAACTATCCCGGCTTTTCGGAGGTGATCCAGGGCCCGTGGCTCATGAATGAGATGCGCGCCCAGGCCGAGCATGTGGGCTGCGAAGTCCTTCCCGAGATCGCTGTCCACGCCGATCTCTCGGCCCGCCCGTTCGCCATCGCCTGCGATTCCGGAGCCGAGTTTCTGGCCGAGACCCTGATCATCGCCACCGGAGCTCAGGCCAAATGGCTCGGCCTTGCGAGCGAGGAGAAGTTCAAGGGATTTGGGGTCAGCGCCTGCGCCACCTGCGATGGCTTCTTCTATCGCGGCAAACATGTCGCCGTGGCCGGCGGCGGCAACACGGCGGTCGAGGAGGCGCTCTTCCTCACCAATTTCGCCAACAAGGTGACCCTCGTCCACCGCCGCGACGAGCTTCGCGCCGAACAGATCCTCCAGGAGCGGCTCTTCGCCAATCCCAAGGTCGAGGTCATCTGGTCGGCGATCGTCGAGGAAGTTCTGGGAACAGATGAGCCGCGAGGCGTCACCGGGATTGCTCTGCGAGACGTCGCCAGCGGAGAGAAACGTCGCTTCGCCTGCGACGGCCTCTTCGTCGCCATCGGCCACGCTCCGGCCTCGGAGCTTTTCGCGGGGCAACTTCCGATGGACCCCTTCGGCTACGTGCAGATCGAGCCGGGAAGCTCCAGGACCTCGGTCGGGGGCGTTTTCGCGGCCGGCGACGTCGCCGATGACGACTATCGTCAGGCCGTGACCGCCGCGGCCATGGGCTGCATGGCGGCGCTGGACGCGGTACGCCTTCTGGCCGCCGAGGATCACGCCGCCGCCCACCATGCGCTCGACGCCGGCGAGGCGAGGAAGATCGGCGCCTGGTGAGGATCCGGCCTTCGGAGCCCGGAGATTTCACCTCTATCCGGCGCGTCCTCGAAGCGGCCTTCGACACCCCGCACGAGGCCAAGATCGTCGAGGGCGTTCGGGAGGCCGGCGAGGACCTCTTCGAGGCGGTCGCCGAGATCAATGGGGCCGTCGTCGGCCATGTCCTCTTTTCGCAAATGGCCGTTTCGCCGCCCCGCGCCTTTGCGGCGCTAGGGCCCCTGGCAGTCGAACCGGCGCGCCAGAACCAGGGCTTGGGGACCGCCCTCGTACGCGCCGGCCTTGAGGCCTGCCGCGCCAAGGCTGTTCAGGCGGTGATCGTCCTTGGCATTCCAGCCTATTATCCGCGCTTCGGATTCTCCACGGCGGCGGCGGCGCGCCTTTCCTCGCCCTATTCCGGATCGCCCGCCTTCATGGCCGTGGAAATCGAGGAGGGGGCGCTCGATGGCGAGTTCACCGTCGCCTGGCCGGCTGCCTTCGCCTGATCGCCCTCAGACGTCCATCGGACGATAGAAGCGCTCGATGGCGTCCCGAAGCTGCGAAATCTGGAAGGGCTTTTGAAGAAAGGGGATGTCCTCGAACCGGCCAGCCAGGCGCTCGCGGCCGTAGCCGGTGGTGAAAATGAACGGAATAGCGCGTTCGGCGAGCGCGTCGGCGATCGGGTAGGCCTTCACGCCATGAAGGTCGATGTCGAGGATCGCGCAGTCGAAAGGGGGAGAGCCCTTGGCGATCTCGAGCGCCTCCGAAAGCGCTCCCACCGGACCCACCACGCGGCATCCGAGCTCGGTGACCATGTCCTCGAGAAGCATGGCGAGCAGGCTCTCGTCTTCGACCACGAGAACCCTCAGTCCCCCGGCGCCGCCCGCCTTGCGCCTCGCCATCCGTCAAACCTCTGGCGACGCCCTGCGACCGGCAGAGCGCCTCAGCATGAGCATGACTCCTTTTTTCGAGCGGAGTCCAACCCTGGGTTGAAATTTGGCGGCCTTAGTCGGCGAGTCCGGCCTTGGCGGAGTGCGAAGGGTCGAGGGATGGCGGCGCGGGACCCTCCATCGCCGCCAGGGATTTGTTGATCCGGGCGATCTCGTCGGGCGTGGGAGCCCGTTGCTCTCGGATGTCCTCGGCGGAGGCAGGTTCGGCTCCTGCCTGAGCCACCACGGGATCGACAGCGGCCAGGGCGACGACGGCGCTGGGGAAGGCCCGGATGGCGCCGGCGGCCCTGGCCGCGGCAAGGGCGGTCGCTGACGGGCCGGAGATGGCGACACTCAGTTCGCCTCCGGAATACCTCTGATTGAAGCTCGACCACAGCCCGGCCGGGCCGGGAAAACGGTAGAAGATGTGGCTGCCGATCCTGGCGATTTTGACCAGGGTCGGGCTCCAGTTCGGGAACACGTAGTCGGCGTGATAGGACGTCGCCGTCCCGATCTCGCGAAGCACGAAACCGGAGACGGCCTGCTTGGCTACCGTCTCGGCCTCTTGCCAGAAGGGCGCGATCGGCGGTCGCTGTTTGGAGCCATCGCAGGCGAAGGAGAACTGGCAGCCGTTCACGATGCTCGAACCCTGATAGACGACGCCGCAGATGGTGTGGGGAAAGGCGGGGTTGCGGACGCGGTTGAGGATCGTCTGGGCGACCGCCTCCTGGCCTTCGAGAGGCTGGAGGGCGGCCTCATAGTAGATCGCCTGGGTAAGGCAGAGCAGAGCTCGGGCCCGCTCCGCCCCAGAGGTCCGGAGCACGAAGGGCGGTGCGCCGCCCGCGGCGCCTTCCGGAACGATGAACCCGTTCAGTTGCAGGGATTCGGCGCTGTTGATGCGGCCAAGGCCAAGGCCGGGGTCGTCGGCGATGTCCAGGCGCGCCCAGCCCGTCGTCCTCGCCCCAAGATCGCCTTCCGGCCCCTGATCCAACCGTTCGGCGAGCGCGGCGCTCGCCGGTCCCATACGGTCTTCTAGACGTGCAAGGCCGCCGCGCGAAAATCCGCCGACCTCGGTGGCGAGTCCCTTCAGGTGTGCGCTTGAGGGAGGCGGGTCTGGCTTGGCGCAGGCCCCGAGCGCGAGGATCGCGGCGCCGATCATCGCCCACTGGAAAGCCGCCCAGGAAAGGAAGCGGAAACGCCGCGGCTCTGCGCGCCCGCATCGAGGAGAGTTCATTCTGGCTGCGGCTTCCCTGGCAAGCTCGGCAAGCCCGCGATCCTAAAGGCGCGGCGGCCCTTCATGCAAATTGGGCTTTCCCCGGGCCTATGCGGGGCCTATATGGAGGAGAGCTTATGCTCACTTTCAGCATAAGGCTGGCGTCGGCGACGATTCGTCGACGCCTTTTTGAGACGCCTCTAATGCTCACAGTGAGCAAAAGGAGTGATCCTCATGGCGGACGGTTCGCCGGTGATGGTTTTCACGCCTGAGGTCGAGGCCGCCACGGCCGCGGTCTGGGAGAAGGTTAAGACACGCATCACGCCTCTGGAATGGCGGCTGCATGCGCCTCTGGTGGATGAGATCAATCGCCTCAAGCGTGAGAAGAACGCGGTGATCCTCGCGCACAGCTACATGACGCCGGAGATCTTCCACGGGGTCGGCGATTTCACCGGCGACAGCCTGGGCTTGGCGAGGGAGGCGGCGCGTTGCGCGGCGGACGTGATCGTCCAGGCCGGCGTGCGCTTCATGGCCGAAACCTCGAAGGTGCTTTGCCCGGAAAAGACGGTCCTGCTTCCGGATCTTCGCGCCGGCTGCTCGCTCGCCGCTTCGATCACCGCCTCCGACGTGCGCCTGATCCGCGAGCGTTTTCCCGGCCTGCCCGTCGCGACCTATGTCAACACCAGCGCCGACGTGAAGGCCGAGAGCGATATCTGCTGCACCAGCGCCAACGCCGTGCAGGTGGTCGAACGGATCGCCGCGGAGTGGGGCGTCGAGCGGGTGGTCCTGCTCCCTGACGAGTTCCTGGCCAGAAACGTCGCCCGCCAGACCGAGGTCGGAATTGTGGCCTGGAAGGGCCGGTGCGAGGTCCACGAGCAGTTCGCCGGCGAAGATGTGGCGGAGATGCGAGAAGCCTTTCCCGGGGCCATGATCCTGGCCCATCCGGAATGTCCCGACGACGTGCTTGCGGCGGTGGATTTCGCCGGATCGACGGCCGCCATGGCCGATCACGTGCGCAAGGCGCGGCCCACCCGGGTGGTCCTCCTCACCGAGTGCTCGATGGCTGATAATTTGGCTTCTGAGGCGCCGGAGACCGAATTCCTTCGCCCGTGCAACCTTTGCCCGCACATGAAGCGGATCACACTCGAGGCGATCCACGACTCCTTGGCGTCGGGACACCACGAGATTCGCCTGGAGCCAGAGGTGTCGCGCCGCGCCCGCATCGCGGTGGAGCGAATGATTGCTCTGCCTCCGCCCGCCTCGCCGGCCAGGTACGATCTGGTCCGCGCGGCCCGGGCCGTGGACGTTGAACTCATCTAGTCGCCATGACCGGTTCGCAATCCAGAATGGCTCATGAGCGCTTCGTCTTCGACGGCGTCCTGGTGATCGGCGCCGGCCTGGCGGGACTTTCCGCGGCGTTGTCGGCCGCCCCGCGTCCGACACTGATTCTCGCCGCCTCGGAGCTCGGCGAAGGGTGCGCCTCGGCCTGGGCCCAGGGCGGCATGGCCGCCGCGCTTGCCCATGATGACTCTTCGGGGGCCCACGCGGTCGACACCCTCGCCGCCGCGGCGGGACTGGCCGAACCGTCGCTGGCCGCCATTCTCGCCGCCGAAGCGCCGGCCGCGGTGCGCTGGCTCGCCTCGATAGGCGTTCCTTTCGAAAGACGCGCCGACGGGACGTTCGCCCAGGGGCTTGAGGCCGCCCACAGCTGCGCCCGCATCGCCAGGGTGGGCGGCGATGGGGCCGGCCGGGCGATCATGGCCACGCTCATCGGCGCCGCCCGCTCGGCGGCGCACATCCAGATCCGCGAAGGCTGGCGCGCCCTTCGGCTCATCGAGGACGGTTCGGATCGGGTCGCCGGAGTCTTGGTCCGGCGCAAAGACGGACGGCTGGTCGAAATCGTCTCCCACGCCGTCGTTCTCGCCACCGGAGGCGCGGGGGCGCTCTATGCTGTGACCACCAACCCGCGCGAGGCGCTGGGCGAGGGCCTGGCGATGGCCGCGCTCGCCGGCGCGGAGGTGCGCGACGCCGAATTCGTCCAGTTCCACCCCACCGCCATCGTCATCGGGGTCGACCCGGCTCCTCTCGCCACTGAAGCGTTGCGCGGCGAGGGCGCAAGGCTCGTCGACGGCCGCGGAATCACGTTCATGGCCGCCCGCCACGGAGCGAGCGACTTGGCCCCGCGCGATATCGTCGCGCGCGCCGTCGCCGCCGAGATCGCTTCGGGCGCGGGCGCCTTTCTCGATGCGCGCGAAAGGCCAGGAGGAGGGATCGCACGCGAATTTCCCACGGTCTTTTCCGCCTGCATGGCGGGGGGCCTCGATCCTCGCTCCGAGCCGATCCCGATCGCACCGGCCGCGCATTTCCACATGGGCGGGATCGCCGTCGATTCGTTGGGGCGCAGCTCGCTTGACGGCCTCTTCGTGGTCGGAGAGGCCGCCTGCAGCGGCGTCCATGGGGCCAATCGCCTGGCCTCGAACTCGCTTGTCGAAGCGGCGGTCTTCGGCGCCCGCGCCGGCCGCGCCGCCGCCCTGCGCGCTCGGCCAAGATCGGCGCTCGCCGCCAGAGCGCCACACCCGAATCGCGGGCTCCCGGCGACGCTCCTCGTCGAACTCCGCCGCCGGATGAGCGAAGGCGCCGGCGTGGTGCGCGAGGCGGAGGGCCTTACCAGCCTTCTCACCTGGATCGATGGGGCCAGGAAGGATTTCGCAGACGCCCTTCCATTGGTGGCTGCACGCCTCATCGCTTCGGCCGCCCTTGCGCGTCAGGAAAGCCTTGGGGCTCACTTCCGCTCGGACTTTCACCAGAGAGCCGCCCGGCCGGTCTCCTCCAGAACGCGCCTCGCCGGCGCGGCGGCCGATCTCGCCGCATGAGGATCGAGCCGCCGGCCGATATCCTCGTTGAACCTTTCGTGCGCGCCGCCCTAGCTGAGGATCTCGGCGCCGGCGATGTCACCAGTGAGGCCTGCCTCGAGCCCGGCTCGCGCCTCAGCGCGGTTTTCGCGGCCCGTGAAGCCGGAGTGGTCGCCGGGCTTTCGTGCGCGCGACTGGCGATCCGCACCCTGGATTCGACTGCCCGCTTCGAGGCGAGGCTGGCCGATGGAGATCGCCTCGCGCCTGGAGCGGTGATCGCCGACGTCGAGGCCGACGCCCGCGCGCTGCTGGGCGCCGAGAGGGTCGCGCTCAATCTTCTGAGCCGACTTTCCGGCATCGCCACGCTCACCGAGGCGTTCGTCGCCGCCGTCGCCGGAAACCGGGCGAAGATTGTCGATACCCGCAAGACCACCGCGGGCCTCAGGCTCCTCGAGAAGTACGCGGTGCGCTGCGGAGGAGGGGCCAATCACCGCTTCGGACTTTCCGACGCCATCCTCATCAAAGACAACCACATCGCCGCCTGCGGCTCGCTGGCGACGGCCATCGACCGCGCCCGGTCTCGGGCCCCGCACACCATGAAGATCGAGGTGGAGGTCGACGGCCTTGAGCAATTGAAAGAAGCGCTCGACCTCAGATGCGAGACCATCCTGCTCGACAATTTTGCTCTTGCCGATCTTGCGGGGGCCGTGCGCCTGACCGCCGGCCGGGCCGTCCTCGAAGCCTCGGGCGGAGTCGATCTTTCCACCGTGGGCGCCATCGCCGCGAGCGGGGTGGACCTCATCAGCGTTGGCGCCCTGACCCACTCGGCCCCTGCGCTCGACATCGGGCTCGACGTGGTCGGAAATTAACGACCGAGCCGGCGGGCGGCCTCCCGGACTTCGGCCACCCGCGTGCCGCGCATCTTGGCGAGACCCTTTTCGACTCGCGAGAGGACCTCCGCCGAGACCAGTTCCGGCCTGCCGGCGTCGAAAGGCGGGGTGGGGGCGTATTCCAGGCTGAGCTGGATCGCCTGAGCGATCTCCTCGCCGGCGATCTCGGCCGCCAGGGTAAGGGCGAAGTCGATGCCGGCTGTGACTCCGCCTCCGGTGAGGAGATTTCCATCTCTGACCACACGCTCGTCCGCCGGCTGGGCCCCGAACAGGGCCAGTAGGTGGCGCCAGGCCCAATGACAGGCGTCGCGCTTCCCCTCGAGCAGGCCGGCCGCGCCGAGCACGAAAGATCCCATGCAGACGCTGGCGGCAAAACGCGCTCCCTTAGCGAGCCGGCGAATCTCGCCCACGAAGCCTTCATCGAGACCGGCCGCCGTCGCGCCCGGCCCCCCGGCGACGCAGAGCACGTCGCAGCGGGCCTGCTCCTTGAGCACCGCCAGGTCCGACAGGCGAAGACCATCGGCTTCCATCGCTCCTCCGGCTTTGGAGGCGAGGATGATCTTTGCTCCCGGCACGCGCGAGAGGACCTGCATCGGTCCGGTGAAATCGAGTTGGGTTACGCCAGGATAAAGAGCGAAGACGATAACCAGGCCGGTTCGAGGCTCCATCGCTCTCCCTCGCCTCGTCCAGGCGCCCAAACGCGGTTTCGCGCCTCGGAAAACCCTCCTGCGGCGCGCCAGGGAAGAGCGCCTGCGCCTTCTTACCTTCAGCCGTCGCAGAGCTGGAAACAGAGCTCCATGTTGGCCTTTGCCATGATGCTCGAGGCCAAGCCGTAAAAATCGCTGGCGGCGCGACTCAAGGGGCATCGGGCCACCACCTCGACTCGCACCAGACGCCCATCCCACGGCGGCCAGATCGTCCGGATCTGACCGGTCTCGACGAAGGCGATCTGGGCGTTGAGCTTGTCCCTCAGGGCCTCGAGGTGCGCTTCGTCGGCGGGCGGGCGCCAGCCCAGAGGGTCGGAGACGACGAGGACGGGAGTCTCGGTCTCCTCTTCGAGGTAGATGTAGTCCACAAGGTCGGTTTCCAGGACGCTCATGGTCCTTCTCCGTCAGGCGGATGGTACACCGAATCAGAAGCTTAGCAGCGATTCGGCGCGTCGCCTCGCTGGCACATGAGTCAGGGCGCTGCCAAAAGTCCGCGCGGCGAACTTACCCCAGTCCAGGCTTCGCCCTATGGTGGGCGGGACTTTCAGATCCGGTGGGGCAAATGAAGCTTCTGGCGCTGGCGCTCTTCCTTCTGATTCTCGCCCCGGCGAGCGCCAGGGCGCAGGTCGGCTTCGAGGAGGTGCATTTCCCCGGCCCGTTTGGGAATACTCTTCTCGCCGGGATCTGGTACCCGACCCGGTCCCCCGCCTCCGCTCACAAGCTCGGAACCTTCACCCAGGATGTCGCTCCCGGTGCGGCGATCGCCGGCCGAGATCTGCCTCTCGTCGTCATGTCGCATGGCTCGGGGGGTTGGTACGGCGGCCATTACGACACCGCGCTTGCGCTCGCCCGAGCTGGTTTCGTGGTCGCGGCGGTGACCCATGCCGGCGATTCCTATCAGGACCCAAGCCGCGCCATCGATATTGACCGGCGTCCGCGCCAGCTCGAAGCGCTCATCGATTATATGCTCGGCTCCTGGCCAGGCGCAGCGAGGCTCGATCCCAAGCGTCTCGGCGCCTTCGGCTTCTCGGCCGGTGGATTCACGGTTCTGGTCCTCGCAGGCGGCGTACCCAGTCTCTCGCGCTTTCCGTCCCACGTCCGCGCCCACCCGACCTGGTTCGACAGCAGCCTCTGGCTGAAAGCGTCGCCAGGTGAGCGCTCCACCGCGCTTCGCCGGATGAGATCCGCTTCCGACTGGGCGCATGATCCGACAATCCGCGCCGCCGTAGTCGCCGCCCCGGCGCTTGGATTCGCCTTCGGACGGCAGGGCCTCGCCAGGGTGCGGGTACCGGTCCAGCTCTGGCGGGCCGGCGCCGATCAGGTCCTGCCAAATCCCGACTATGCCGAGGCGGTGCGCAGGGACCTGCTGCGGCCGCCGCAGTATCACGTCGTCGCCAACGCCAGACACTACGACTTCCTCGCTCCCTGTGATCCCATCCTCGCCAAGGCGGCCCATGAAATCTGCTTCTCCCGTCCAGGCTTCGATCGCCCGCGGTTCCATCGCCAATTCGATGAGTCGGTGGTCACCTTCTTCCGCCGCACGCTGATGCGGTCGAATGGTTGAGGGGCGAACGCCGAACTTCATCGTCATTCTCGCTGACGATCTGGGGTACGGCGACCTCGGCTGCGACGGCGGCGGGATCATCCGCACCCCGAACCTCGACCGTATGGCGGAGGAGGGCGTCCGCCTTACCGACTTCTATGCCTCGGCCAACGTCTGCACGCCCTCGCGGGCCGGCCTTCTCACCGGCGCCTACGCCATTCGACACGGGCTTGCCCACGAGGTCATCCAGCCGTCCGACGACATCGGCCTGCCCCCAGGCGCCTTCACCATCCCCCGCGGCCTTGGTCCCGGCTACGCCAAAGCTCTCTTCGGCAAATGGCACCTGGGCCATGTGCCGCCCCATTGGCCGCCGACGCTCTTCGGCTTCGATGTCTTTCATGGCCTCCCCTACAGCCACGACATGCGCCCGATCGCCATGTGGGACGCCGGTGGCGGCGAAGCCGAGAGGATCGAGGGCAGGGTCGATTTCGCGCGGCTCACCGCCGATCTTTTCACCCGCGCGCTCGCCTTCGCCGCCGATCATCGATCCTCGCCGTTCTTCGTTCTCCTGGCGCTGACCGCGCCCCACACCCCGCTCCTTCCCAATCCGGACGCCGAGTCGGGTTCGCCGGCCGGCGCCTACGGCGAGGTGGTCGAGGAGATCGACCTCAACGTCGGGCGGCTCTTCTCGAGCCTGGCCGAAATGGGCGTCGATGAGCAGACCCTGGTCGTCTTCACCTCCGACAACGGCCCCTGGTTCGAAGGCTCCAGCGGGCCTTTCCGCGACCGAAAAGGCGGTTCGGGCTGGGACGGAGGCTTCCGCGTCCCCTTCATCGCCAGGCGGCCCGGCGTCATTCCCCCCGGTCAGGTGAGCGGCGCACTGGCCAGCAACCTCGATCTCCTGCCCACGCTCCTGGCCATGGCCGGGGCCGAGATGCCCTCCAAGACGCCAATCGACGGACGCGACATTTCTGGGGTCCTGACGCGGCTTGAGCCTTCCCCTCACGAGGAGATCATCCTCTTCGACAACGCCAAGGTCGCCGCGGTGCGAACAGCGCGCTGGAAGTGGGTCGAGCGAGCCTATTACCGGCGCCTTGACATCGACCTCGGCGGATATGGCTATCCGCTGCTTTTTGATCTCTCAATCGATCCGGGCGAGACCTACAGCGTCATCCGGCGTCATCCAGAGATCGCCCGCCAGATGCAGCACAGGGCCGATCGCGCCCGGGCCCAATACGAGCCTTTGGCCGCCGCTTTTCCGGCCTACCTCGCTCCACCGGGCGCCGAGCGCCACCCAGATTGACGTTCGAGCGAGGCCCGCCTTCCGGAACGGCTCATGGCTCCTGCGCGTTCGATCAATCAGTGAGTTAGCACAGAGCGCTTCGCGCTCGGGAGAAGTGAGAAATGACATCAGCATATGAACACGGCGGTGTTCGCCAAGGGGCCGCCATCGGGGCGAGCGGCTCGGCCACCGAGAGCATGGGCGGGATCGCCGTCATCGTCCTGGCCATCCTTTCTCTGGTCGGGATCATTCCGGCGATCCTTGCGCCCATCGCGGCCATCGTCTTCGGCGTCGCCTTCTTCATCGAGGGCGCGGCCCTGGGAGCCAAGCAGACGGCCCTCATGGACGCGGCGGCGGCCGGAGAAATCCAGCGCATGGAGCTGGGCGGCGGAGTGACCGTGGAGGTGATGACCGGCATCGGCTGTGCGGTGCTCGGCATTCTCAGCCTCATCGGCATCGCCAATGCCTATCTGCTGCCGATCGCCGTGATCGTGGCGGGCGCCGGATTGATCCTCTCCGCCGGCGCGGTCCAGGGGCTCAATGACCTTTCGGCTTCGGTCTACAACCTCTCGGCCGCGGTCCAGAGCATGGCCCGACGCGCGGTTTCCGGCGCGGCGGCGGCCCAGCTCATGGCCGGCGCGGCGACCCTGGCTTTGGGCATCATCGCCCTTTGCCGGAACCTCCCGTATCCGTCGGTTCTCACCATGGTCGGCCTGCTCATCGCGGGCATCTCGATCACGCTGAGCGGCGCGGCCCTCTCGGGCAATCTCCTGCGCCTCTTCCGCAGGGCCTAACCGAACCAGAGCAGAGCCGGCGGCCCGTTCCGCCGGTCCCGAGCAACCCTCCCTCGCACCGGCAACGGGCGAGGGAGTGTTGTGCCGTCAGAGGCCTAGCCTCGCGAGAGTTTTCTCCACCTCGGCGATGACCGCCTCGTCCCGGCCGCGACGGAGTTTCTCGATCCGAGACCGCGCATAACTCCATCGCGCGCGGTCAAGCAGCCCCGGATCCCTCCGCTCCGGATCGTAGAGTTCGGCGATGCGCCGCGCCGGCCTCTCGCCCCAGGCGAAGAAGAAGGTGAAATCGTAGGCCGGATCGCCCAGGCAGGCATCGCCCAAGTCGATGATCCCGAGCGGACCTTCCTGGCCCGCCAGGAGGTGGTCGCCTCCGAGATCGCCGTGGATCACGGCTTCGCGTCGGCTCGACGGACGATCCACGTAGGCGTCGTAGAAGCGGTCGATCCTGGCGAGCCGGGATCCCTCGACCGAACGGTAGATTTCTGTTCGGCGGCCCTGGCGGTATCGCTCTCGCCACATCGCCGGCGTCGACTCCCTGGCGGGCTCTGCGTCCTCGCCTGTGATGACCTGCGGCGAGAGAGCGTGGATGGCGCTCAGAAACTGGGCGAGTTCAGCGAGGATGCGTTCGCGCCGGTCGGCGGCTAGGCACGCGAAGCGCGCGCCGTCGAGCGGCTCGCCCTGAATCAGCCGATATCCGCCGAAGTCTCGGCTGGGCGGGACGAAGCGGTAATCGGGAAGGGCGGCGAGGACCCGGCCGCGCAAGGTGGAGAGAAGGCCGAGTTCGACGCGGAACAGACGCTCGCGCTCGGCGGTCCTTGGAAAGCGAAAAACCCACTCACCATCGAGGAGGACGATCTGATGGTCGTCGCCTGTCTCGATGAGCTCGGCGTGGGAAAAGGCTAGTTCCGGAAACGCCGCCGCGATGCGACCGACAAGAACGTCCCGCTCAACCATCCGCAGCCGGTGGCGGAAGGATATCGGCCAGCCCAAGCCTCCCGATCATGGCTGCGGAGAAACCCTCGAAACCGAGCGATTGGCGCAGTGGGACCAGCATCCTTGCATCGTCCCCAGCCAGCATCCTGAGCTTCGGATCGGGCTCGGTTGCGGCCTGGAAGACGAGATCGGCGACTTCCTTTGGGTCCTGCGGCGGACCGGCCGAAAAACCGGCCATGGCTTCGCGAAAGCGCGTCCGCATCGCCTCGTAGGGGGAACTCTCATCTTGCGCCGGCGCCTCGATGATGTTGCTCGAGAAGCTGGTCGCAAAGCCGCCGGGCTCGATCAGCACAACGCCGACGCCGAAGGGGCGCAGCTCGTACCAGAGCGACTCTGAGAGCGCCTCCAGCGCGTGTTTGCTCGCCGAGTAGGCGCCCGAGAACGGCGCCGCGATCTGGCCCGCGACCGAGGAGACATTGATGATCCGGCCCGAGCCTCGCCGGCGCATGGCGGGGGCGACGGCGCGCACCATGCGCACCACGCCGGCGACGTTGGTATCGAACTGGCGCAGCATCAGATTATCGGTGAGGTCCTCGACCGGGCCGGAAACCTCGAAGCCGGCGTTGTTGACCAGCGCATCGATCGGCCCGGCGGCGCTCACCTCCGCCACAGCGTTTTCGACACTCTTGGGCTCGGTCACGTCCAGCTCGACGATCTCGATCGGCAGCCCTTCGTCCTTCAGCCTCTCGAGGGCGGCGGCCTTCTTGGGGCTGCGCAGGCTCGCGTGGACCTTCCAGCCGGCGCGCGCAAAGCGCTCGGCGGAGAGCAGGCCAAAACCGCTCGAACAGCCGGTGATGAGGACGTTCTGGCTCATGGATCGACGCTCCCGCTTTGGCCGCTCGGCTCTCTAGTCCCTCGACGCCCCGCCGTCACCCGCCAAGCTGGGCGCGTGGACGAGCGAGAGGGGAGGGGCGACGGCCTCCAGCGGCGCTCGCTCGGCGGCGACGCCGAAGAGGAGGGCGACGACGGCGGCGAGGGCCATCAGACCGCCGGCGAGAAGGCAGCCGGCGAGGACCCCGCCGCGCTCGCCGGTTCCCACCAGAGCCCCGAAGAGAGCTGGGCCAATGGCTCCGAGGATCGATCCGGCGGCGTAGAAAAGGGAGATCGAGATCGAACGCATCTCGAGGGGAAAGCACTCGCCGGCGGCCAAGTAGGCCGCGCTCGCTCCGGCCGAGGCGAAGAAGAAGAGGATGCTCCATAAGAGCGTGAGGGACGCGGGGCCAAGGACTCCCAATGCGAAGAGCCAGCCCGTCAGAGCCAGAAGGCCGCCGGCGAGCCCATAGGTGAGGGCGGTCATCACTCTTCGGCCAAGGCTGTCGAAGAGTGGCCCCAGGATGAGCGGCCCTGCGAAATTCCCGGCCGCGAAGGGCAGGATGTACCAGCCCACGGCGCCCGCGCCGACGTGGAAGAAGCGCGCCAGGATAAGGGCGTAGGTGAAGAAGACGGCGTTGTAACAGAAAGCCTGGGCGGCCATCAGAACGAAGACCAGCAGGGTGCGCTTGGGATAGCGGCGGAAAAGGACGCGGATGATCTCACTCCACGGTGCCGAGCCGCGCGCCTCGAGGCGGATCGTGGCGGGCGCGGGAAGATGCGCTGGCGGACGCCCCCCCTGCCAGGCGACGGTTTCGGCGGCAGCGACGATGGCCTGCGCCTCCTTGGGACGGCCGTGGATGAGGAGCCAGCGCGGGCTTTCCGGTACGTAGCGGCGCAGCCAGAGAATGACGAGGGCCAGGAGTCCGCCGATCACGAAGGCGATGCGCCAGCCGGCGCTCTTGAGCCCGAGCGCGGGGTCGAGCGCCGCCACCGAGGCGACCGCGCCAAGGGCGGCGCCCAGCCAGAATGTTCCCGCCACCCCCAGGTCGATGCGCCCGCGGACCCTGGCCGGGATGAGTTCGTCAATCGCCGAATTCACCGCCCCGTATTCCCCGCCGATCCCGGCCCCGGTGAGGAAGCGGAACGCCGCCAGGGAAGCGAAGCTCCACGAAATCCCGGTCGCCAGCGTTCCGACGAGGTAGACGCAGACGGTGATGCTGAAGAGCCGGCGCCGTCCGAAACGGTCGGCCAAGCGTCCGAAGACGAGCGCGCCGGCGACCGCGCCCAGGACATAGGCGGTGCCGGTCCAGCCGATCTGGGCGTCGGTGAGGCGCAGGCTCGCCGCGATCGCCGGCGAGAGCGAGCCGACCAGGGTCACTTCCAGGCCATCGAGGATCCAGCTCGCCCCCAGGTCGGCGAGGATCAGGGTGTGGAAGGAAGACCAGGGGAGGCGGTCGAGCCGCGCCGGGAGATCGGTGGCGTAGCCGGCGCTCAGCCTGCGGCCCTCAACGGCCGAGCGCGGAATAGACGGTGTTGAGGAACATCGGCAGGGCGAGGCGCGCGCCCATGCGCTGGGCCTGGCCCATGTTGGCGACCGCCTCCGGGCCCAGCGGCATCGAATTTTGAATGAGATAGATGAGGATCATGTCTTCTTGCGGATCGACTCGCCACCAGGTCCCAAACGCCCCCGGCCAGCCGTAGGCGCCCTTGGAGCCGGGGCCCATCCAGGCCTGTTTCTCCGGATCGGTGATCACCGAGAGGCCCAGACCAAATCCCTGGCCGGCCCAGAACGGCATGCCGAGGAAGGGGATTTCCCGCTGGGCGTCGGTGAGGCGGTTGGTCCGCATGGCCCGCACCGTCTCCTCGCTGACGAGGCGAAGGCCGTTAAGGACGCCGCCGTTGAGCAGCATCCGGGCGAACTTGAGGTAGTCCTCCGCCGTCGAGATGAGACCGCCGCCCCCGCCGCAATAGTTCGGCGGCGAGTCCCAGGCCTTGAAGGCGACGGGCTCGAGGGCACCGGTTTCCTGATCCTGCCTGTAAACAGCAGCCGAGCGGTCGCGCTTCTCGGGGGGAACGTAGAAGTCGGTATCGTCCATGCCGAGCGGCTCGAAGATGCGCTCGAAGAGGAATTCGCGAAAGCCGGTCCCGGCGACGCGGCCGACCAGGAATCCCAGGACATCGGTGGCGTGGCTGTAATGGAAGCGCTCGCCAGGCGGAAAGCTGAGCGGCAGGCTTCCCAGCGCTTTCATCCACACGTCCGGACTCATCTGCTGGTTGAGAACATCGCCAAGCGCCCTTTCGTGGGCCTGGGCGATCGGGCCGACCGAGCTGAAGGCGTAGGCGAGCCCGGCCCGATGGGTCATCAGGTCTTCGACGATGATGTCGCGCGGCGCCGGATAGGTCTGATCGAGCGGCCCCGACGGCGACTTCAGCACCCGCATATCGGCGAATTCGGGCGCCCAGCGAGTGATCGGATCAGAGAGGGAGAGCTTGCCCTCCTCCATCAACATCAAGGCGGCGAGGGAGGTGACCGGCTTGGTCATGGAGGCGATGCGGAAGAGCGTGGAGCGCTCCATGGGAAGATCGTGCTCGATGTCTCGGCGGCCGACCGCCAGCTCCTGGACGATCTCGCCCCTGCGCCAGATAAGGGTGACCGCTCCCGATAGATCGCCGGCGGCGACCACTCCATCGAGAAGGGGACCGGCTCCAGCGAGCGACTCGCGGTCGAGGCTCTTGGCCACCGAGACGTCATCCATGGCTCTTCTCCTTCGGCTGGCCTGAGCAAACCTAGCAGAGGAATAGGCGCACGGCCCATGGCGCCGCGGGGTCAAGTTCTCGGGTCAGGCGGCGGGCGTCTGGAATATCCCCACGCATTGGGAAGCGGCCAGGACGTCACCTTTCAGCGCCGCGGCGACGCTGGCGACCGGCGAGTCGGCCGGGATGGCGAGCGGAGCCCTCAGCGCGAACACCTCGAAGTGATAATGGTGCGGCGGATCGCCCGCGGGCGGCGAAGGACCTGTCCAGCCGGGACGGCCGCGGCCGTTGGCGCCCTGGATCGCCCCCTTCGGATCGCCGAGGCGTTGGGCGTCGGCGAGGCCCGGCGGAAGGGACCGGCGCGAGGCTGGGATGTTCCAGATCAACCAGTGGACGAAGGGCGTAGCCCCGTGCGAGTCGGGATCCTCGACGATGACGGCGTAGTCCTTAGCCACCTTCACCGGTTGCCAGCTCATCGGTGGGGAGATGTTGTCCCCGCTGGCCGAATATTTTGCCGCGAGCTTGCCGCCGGCGCCGATCGCCGGGCAGGACAGCTTCATCGGCGCGGCCTTCGACAAGGCGGAGATGACGAGGGGCTTGGCCGGAGCCGCGCCGCAGGCCGCCAAGCCCAGGGCGGCGATGGCGAGATTGGCCAGCGAGAGCCGCATCTTGAGTGAACCTCCTGGCGCATCGAACGGCTTGACACCTCGCTCGCCTTGGGCCAGCCGAAGCGCTCCTCTAATTTGGGCGGGACCTTGCAGATTCTCAACCTCAGCCCGGTCCTGCCGGTCGCCGATCTCGAGAGCGCCGTGAAGGCCTGGAGCGCGCTCCTGGGCGCGGCTCCGCGCATCCTGGACGGCGACCGCTGGGCGAGGTTCGATTCGCCAGCGGGCCGCCTCGCCCTCGCCGGAACCGACCGCGACTCCGATCGCGCCGGGGTCATGATCAAGGTCGATGACCTTGCGCCCGTACGGGCGGAGGCGGAGAGGCTGGGCCTTTCGCCAGGCCCCGAGCGGGAGGGCCTCCACGAGCGCCGCTTCACCTTCAATGCGCCCGGCGGTTGGCCGGTCACGGTCTACGCCTCCAGGTGAGATGAAGGCATGAATTCCGCCCGTTCCGGTTTCCTCTTCACCAGCGAGAGCGTCAGCGAGGGCCATCCCGACAAGGTCGCCGATCGCATCAGCGACACTGTCGTCGACGCCTTCCTCGCGGCCGATCCGGTCTCGCGTGTCGCTTGCGAGACGCTCGTCACCACCAACCGGGTAGTCCTGGCCGGCGAGGTCAGAGGCCCGGCAGGGGTGATCCTCAGCCTCGAGGAGAAGGTGCGCGCGGCGATCCGCGACATCGGCTACGAGCAGGAGGGCTTCCACTGGAAAAGCGCCTGCTATGCCTGTCATCTGCATAGCCAGTCGCAGGACATCGCCATGGGCGTCGACGCCCATGGCAACAAGGACGAGGGGGCGGGCGATCAGGGGATCATGTTCGGCTACGCCACCGCCGAGACCCCTGAGCTCATGCCCGCCGCCCTGCAGTATTCGCACAACATCCTCAAGGCGCTGGCGAGCGCCAGGCATTCGGGCGAGCGGCCGGAGCTGGAGCCTGACGCCAAGAGCCAGGTGACCCTCCTCTACGAAGGGGGCGTGCCGGTGCACGCCGCCTCGATCGTGCTCTCCACACAGCATCGCGAGGGCCTCTCCCCGGCCGAGGTCGCCGAGATCGTCAGACCCTATGTCCTTTCCTCGCTCCCCGAGGGCCTGGTCGACGAGCGCACCGACTGGCACATCAACCCCACCGGCAATTTCGTCATCGGCGGGCCGGACGGCGACTGCGGCCTCACGGGCCGCAAGATCATCGTCGACACCTACGGCGGGGCCGCGCCCCACGGCGGCGGGGCGTTTTCCGGCAAGGATCCGACCAAGGTCGACCGTTCCGGCGCCTACGCCTGCCGCTACCTCGCCAAGAACGTGGTCGCCGCCGGCCTCTCGAAACGGTGCACGATCCAGGTTGGCTACGCCATCGGGGTCTCCCATCCGCTGAGCTTCTACGTCGACCTCCATGACGAGGGCGAAGTCGACCCGGCCAAGCTCGAGACCCTGCTGCCCCAGATGATCGGCGGCGCGACGCCCAGGGCGATCCGCGAGCACCTGGGGCTCAACCGGCCGATCTACGCCCGCACCGCCGCCTACGGCCACTTCGGCCGTCAGCCCGAGGCCGATGGTGGATTTTCGTGGGAGCGGACCGACCTCGCCGAGGCGCTGCGCGGCGCCTTTTAGGCCCTCAGCGGCGCAGTCCTGGATCGATTTGGCGCATTCTGGCGCGGATCGTGAAAACGTCCTCGCCGGTGAGCGCGGCGCTTCGCGAAAAGAGCCTGCCGCCGGCCCAGTTCGATAGTCCCAGCTCGGGGAGACCATAGGCGAACTGGCCATCCACCCAGCGGGTCATGCCATCGCCCACGAAAGGCGCCTCGACGGCCTCGAAGAAGCGGGCCTGGGCGGCGGCATCCTCGGCGATCAGCGAGGCCGCCAGGCGCGGAGCGCGCGCGTTGAAAAGGCAGATTGCCTCCTCGAGGTCCTCGACGATCGCGAGGGAGACCTCGGGCGCGCTCTCCCACTCCCATTCGCGGCTAAGATCGGCGGGGGCGAGGGCCTCGGCCTTGCCGCGCCAGGCCTCCGGGACGAACGGCGCGGCATTCTCGAGGACGTGCAGGCGCGCCCCCGCCTCCCCGCCGGCCCGCTCGAGCGCGGTGAGGAAGGCCGGGACCAGCTCGCCGGCGCGTTCCGATGGGATGCAGCAGACGTTGAGGGTGTTGCAGACCTTGCGGTCGAGCGAGGCCGCGACGGCGGCGGAAAAGCGCGCGAGGTCGGCCGAGCGGTCGGCGAGGAGCCACGCGCCGCCGGTCCCGTGCAGGCTCGCCGGAACGCCGGACTGGCGCGCGATGGCCCCCAGCAGCGTCGTCGCCGGCCCCGAGCCGCGGGCGATGGCGAGGCAAAGGCGGCGATCGGAGAAGAGGGCCCAGCCGCACGCGTGCGCCGGGCTCTGCAGGAGCGTCACGGCCGCCGCCGGCAGGCCGGCCTCGAGGAGCGCCGGCGCCAGGGCCAGATCGAGGATCGCGCCGGCCGTGGCGAGCGCATCGGCGCCGATCCGAAGCACCGCGGCGTTGCCCCCCTTCACCACTCCGGCGGCGTCGACGACGACGTTCGGCCGCGCCTCGAAGACGAAGCCGATCACCCCCAGCGGCGCGGTCTCCTCGCAAAGCGACCAGCCCTCATGTTCGATCCGGCGCGTGAGGCGCCCCCGCAGGGGCGGCGCATCGCGCCAGGCCTTAAGGCCAGCGATCATCGCGGCGCGCATGGCCCCGTTCGCCTCGAGCCGGTTGGTCGGACGGCCCCGCGCGGCGGCGGCCGTCAGGTCGGCGGCGTTGGCCTTCGCGATCCTCCCCCAGACCTCCTCGTCGGCGAGGGCGCGGGCGGCCCCTTCGAAGAACCGCGAGAGAGCCTCCTCGCTCGCCGATTTGAGCGCGTCGAAGGCGCCAAGGGCCTCCTCCACCGCCTCGGCCGCCAGCGCGTGGAAGGCGGCCGGAACGCGCAGGAGCTCGCCGGTCTCCTGAATGACAAGGAGCCGGTCGCCTTTCTGGAACTCGGCGGCGAGCTCGGGGCCGACCACCGCCGCTCGGTCGCCGCCGAAAGGGATGGCCATGCCGACCGAGAGCCGCTCCAAAGGCCGGATCATGGCCGCTCTTTAGACCGGCCGATTGCCGCATCCAAAACGCCGGGCTAAGCCGCTCGGCGAGCGGCGGCAGGAGAGGCCCATGCAGACGCGCGCGGCGGTGGCCTTCAAGGCGGGCGAGCCCCTTTCGATCGAGACCGTCGACCTGGAAGGGCCAAAGGCCGGCGAGGCCCTGGTGGAGATCAAGGCCACCGGCATCTGCCACACCGACGAATTCACCCTCTCGGGCGGAGATCCGGAGGGGCTCTTTCCCTCCATCCTCGGCCATGAGGGCGCCGGCGTGGTCCTGGAAGTGGGAGACGGCGTGGCCTCGGTCGCGCCCGGCGACCATGTGATCCCGCTCTACACGCCCGAGTGCCGCGCGTGCGAGAGTTGCCTCTCGCGCCGGACCAACCTCTGCACCGCCATCCGCGCCACCCAAGGCCGCGGCGTGATGCCAGATGGGACGAGCCGCTTCTCCATAGGCGGGGAGCCGATCAGCCACTACATGGGCTGCTCCACCTTCTCCAACTTGACCGTCCTTCCCGAGATCGCGCTCGCCAAGATCCGCGACGACGCCCCGTTCGAGAAGGCCTGCTACATCGGCTGCGGGGTGACGACCGGCATCGGGGCGGCGATCTGGACCGCCAAGGTCTGGCCGGGAGCCAAGGTCGCGGTCTTCGGCCTGGGGGGCATCGGCCTCAACGTCATCCAGGGGGCGAGGATGGCCGGCGCGCAGCAGATCATCGGCATCGACCTCAATCCCGCCCGCGAGGAGATGGCGAGGCGCTTCGGGATGACCGACTTCCTCAATCCGAAGGAGATCGGCGCGGACAGGATCGTCCAGTCGGTGATCGACCTCACCAAGGGCGGGGCGGACTTCTCCTTCGAGGCGATCGGCAATGTCGCCACCATGCGCCAGGCTCTGGAGTGTTGTCATCGCGGCTGGGGCGAGAGCGTGATCATCGGCGTGGCCGGGGCCGGCCAGGAGATCTCGACCCGGCCCTTCCAGCTCGTCACAGGCCGGGTGTGGCGGGGGTCCGCCTTCGGCGGGGCGCGCGGCCGCACGGACGTTCCGAAGATCGTCGACTGGTACATGGAAGGGAAGATCGCCATCGATCCGCTGATCACCCACACCCTGCCGCTGGAGCGGATCAACGAAGGCTTCGAGCTGATGCGGCGGGGCGAGAGCATCCGGGCCGTGGTGACGTTCTGAGGCCCACCGCTCCGGCCGCGAAGGCGGCGCCTTCAGATCACGTCGAAACGCGCCGCGGGGCGGGGATAGTGGGCCATCGCCGCTCGACGGGGCCAGAGAATGACTTCGGCCGCCGAGCAATACCCGCCCCACCAGGAGAACGAGGAGTTGCAAAGGATGAGGGCCCGCGCCCGCATCATCGCCCCCAAATGCGAGAAGGGATCGCCCTCGAGCACCTCAAGCCGTTCAGCCAGCGCCCCCAGGCGCTCCAGGGCGAGGGCCGGCGCATCGGAGATGAGGGCGATGGCGCCTTCGCCCCCGAGCCGCGCCTCGGCGATCCTCACCGCCTCCTCGCACCAGGCCGCCGAGGGCGCGCCGCGCCGCGCGATCCTCGGTTCCTCGGCGTAGGTCCGGTAGTGAAGGAGAAGGCGCGGAGCGGGAAGGGCGCTCGCCCGCGCCGCCACGAATCGGCGGACCTGCTGCTTTGCTGGCTCGGGGTCGGCGATCCACCGCTCGTCCTGCCAATAGCCGTCGAAATAGCCATTCCGAACCGCCAGTCTGGCGAGCTCGCTCTCGCCGGCTTCCGGTTCGGTGATCCCGAGCGAAAGGGCGCGCAGGAGCGCGCGGGCGAGCCTCGGGATCGGCCGACGACGGACGATCTTAAGGCCGAATGCGCAGGCGAGCTCCGCGAGTTCGAATCGTCGCCCGAACCGCTCGGCCTCGTAGCTGCCGCAATCGATGGCCACCGCCTCGCCGGAAACGAGGCCGAGGCTCCGCGCCAGGGCGAGGCAGAAGAGCTGATTTCCAAGTCCGCCCTGAATTTTGACGGTTTTCACTTTAGGCGCCCCACCGACGCGGCTTAAGATTCGGGTTCGGGGCGAAGAGAACATGGATTCGCCGGCCAAGGACCACGTCCGTCATCGGGTCGGCGGCCGCAACGGCCGTCGAAGGAGCGCGCTCGCCCGCGGCTCGGAGGATCTCGTCCACTCCCTCGCCCATCCAAGGCCCAAGCGGCTCTGGATTTCGCTCCTGGCGCTCGTGCGCAGCGCGGTCCGGGCGCGGGAGACGGGCCTGGTTCTTCTCTCCGCCCTGGTCGGCGCCGGCGCGGGCTTGCTCACCATCGCGATCAGCGGGGCGGCCCACGTCTTCCAGGCGGCGTTCTATGGAATCGGCTTTGATCAGCGGCTGTCGGCCATTGGCCATATTCCAGCTTCCCGGATCCTGGTGCTGCCGCTGGGCGGCCTTCTCCTCGGACTCTTCACCTGGCTGTGGACGAGCAAGAGGCCGAACCGGCCGATCGACCCGGTCGAGGCCAACGCCCTGCATGGCGGACGTCTCTCGGGCCGCGACAGCCTGCTGATCGGCGTCCAGAGCATCATCTCCAACGGATTCGGCGCCTCGGTGGGGCTGGAGGCCGCCTACGCCCAGTCGGGCGGGGCGCTGGGTTCGCTTCTCGGCGGCGCCTTCAACCTTCGCCGCAGCGATCTGCGCATCCTTCTGGGCGCGGGGGCGGGCGCCGGCATCGCCGCCGCCTTCGGCGCGCCGCTCACCGGCGCCTTCTATGGCTTCGAGATCATCATCGGCGCCTATACGCTCGGCAACGTGGTGCCGGTGGTGGCCGCCTCGCTCGCCGCCAGCGTGGTGACCGACCTCGTCAACTACCACCCGATGATCGTCCGCATCGTCGCCACCGACAGCATGCGGCTGCTCCACTACGTCCTCTTCGCCGCCCTGGGAGTGATCTGCGCCTTTTACGGCGTGGCGATCATGCGGCTGGTCGCCCTGGTCGAGAAGTTCTCGAGCGCGTCCGCCCTGCCCAGATGGCTGCGTCCGGCGTTCGGCGGCGTCTTCCTGGGCCTGATCGCCTGGGGGACGCCGACCACCCTCTCCTCGGGCCACGGCGCTCTCCATCTCGATCTTGTCTCCACGATCAGCATCGCCGCCCTGGCGGTGCTGATCGCGGCCAAGTCGACCGCCTCCATTGTCTCTTTGGGGTTTGGCTATCGCGGCGGCCTCTTTTTCGCTTCGCTCTATCTGGGATCGCTCGTCGGCCGGTTCTTCGTCCTGGCGCTCAACGCCGCGGGCCTCGACACCGGCATCGATCCGGTAGCGGGCTCGCTCGTCGGCATGGGAGCCATGGCGGTGGCGATCATCGGCGGGCCGCTCACCATGAGCTTCCTCGTCCTCTACACGACCGGCGACTTCGGCCTCACCGCCGCCACCCTCACCGCCTCGATGATCGCCAGCCTGATCGTCAGGGAGACCTTCGGCTACTCCTTCTCGACCTGGCGGCTGCACCTGCGCGGCGAAACCATCCGCAGCGCCCACGACGTGGCCGGGATCCGCAACCTCGCCGCCGGGCGGATGATGCGAAGCGCCCCCGACAGCATCGCCGCCTCCGCCCCGCTCGAGGAGTTCCGACGGCGCTTTCCGCTGGGATCGGCCCGGCGCGTCGTCGCCCTTGACGCCGGTGGCCGCTACGCCGGAATGGTCCGGGTCTCGACGATCTTCGCCGACCCCGAGCGCACGGGCGTGGTCGGCGACCAGCTCGTCAATCGCAACCAGACCCTCGCCCCGGATATGACCATCAAGGAAATCATGAGCGTCTTCGATCGGACCGAAGCCGATGAACTGGCGGTGACCGACGAAAACGGCGATGTGCTCGGCGTCCTATCCGAAGCCTACGCCACGCGACGTTACGCCGAGGAGTTGGAGAAGGTCCGCCGCGACCTGGTGGGAGGGGAGTGAAGATGGCCCTACGCCTTGCCGAACGCCTGGGTCGCGCCGCCGACGCCAAGCTCCTCATCATCAATTGCGATGACCTCGGCTCCAGTCACGCCGCCAACACCGCGATCGTCCGCGCGCTCGAGGACGGGCCGGCGACCAGCGCCACCCTCATGGTCCCCTGCCCATGGGCCAGGGAGGCGGCCAGGATGACCCAGGGCCTCGACATCGGCGTCCACCTGACTCTCACCGCCGAATATCGCGGCTACCGCTGGCGCTCGCTCACCGGCGGGGCGAGTCTCCATGACGCCGAGGGATTCCTGCCACTCACCGCTGGCGAAGCCATCGCCAGGGCCGATCCCAAGGAGGTCCGAGCCGAGTGTAGGGCCCAGGTCGCTCAGGCGCTCGCCTGGGGGGCCGATGTCACCCACCTCGATTCGCACATGGGGACAGTGCAGATCTCGCCGGTCCTCTTTTCAATCTATCTCGATCTCGCTCAGGAATTCCGCCTGCCGCTGCGCATGGTGAGCCAGAGGGGCGAGGAGGTGCTGGGTTTCGCCAGTCGCGAACCGGCCGCCGCTCGCGGGGTCTGCTTCACCGACCATTTCATCGATCCCTGGGGCCGCGAGACGAAAGCGGTTTTCGAGCGGGTCCTCTCCGATCTCGCTCCAGGCGTCACCGAGATCTTCGCCCATCCGGTGGAGGACGGACCGGAACTGCGCGGCTATGATCTGGAAAATCCCGAAGTGCGCGCCGGCGACGCCGCCTGGTTCGCTTCGCCGGAGATGAAGGCGCTGGTGGCGGCGAGCGGAGCCGAGACGATCAGCTACCGGCCCTTGCGCGAGCTTCAGAGGCGCGACAGTTAAGCTCAAAGCGAAGGGATTCAAATTCATGTTGCGGGCGGT
Organism: Caulobacteraceae bacterium; assembly: GCA_050729515.1. GTDB lineage: Bacteria > Pseudomonadota > Alphaproteobacteria > Caulobacterales > Caulobacteraceae > Acaudatibacter. Next base: position 66,164 of record JBOHLG010000001.1, on the reverse strand, counting down.
GCTTGTCTTTGGCCTCCTCGCCGCCCTCGGCGGGATCATCCTGGCGGGGCCGACCCAGGCGCTCACCATCGAGCGGGCGGTGCTCGTCCAGCGACATGGCGTGCGCCCGCCGACCTCGCCCAATTCTGCGCTGCTAAGATATTCCGCCCAGCCTTGGCCGGCGTGGCCGGTTCCACCCGGAGACCTGACCGAGCATGGCGCAAAGGTCGTCGCCCTGATGGGCGCGAGCCTTCGCGAGGATTTGACCGGGGCCGGGCTCCTCCCCAGGACCGGCTGTCCGGCTCCCGGATCGGTCCGGGTGTGGGCGGACGGGACCGACGAGCGCACCCGCCGCTCGGGAGAGACCCTCGGCGCCAGCCTCGCCCCCGGCTGCGGCCTTCAGGCTCGCTGGGCGGCTGCCGAACTACGCGATCCGATCTTCGGCGGCTCGCATGATCCGGCCTGTCGGGCGGGCGCCAAGACCGCCAAAGCCGACCTCCTCGCCGCCGTCGGGCCGGCGGGCTTCGTCCCGCCGGCGACCCGCGCCTCCCTCGATCACCTCCAGGCCGTGCTTGCGCCAAAGGCCTGCGCCGGCGGCCCGGGCCTCTGCCTTTCCGGCCCCAACCAGGTGGAGATGACGTCCCAGGGCCCCCGCGGCGTTGGCCCGCTCTTCACCGCCGCCAGCCTCTCCGAGGACATCCTTCTCGAATACGCCGAGGGGATGCCGCTCGACGAGGTCGGCTGGGGGAAGGTCCGCTCGGCGGCGGACGTGGCGGCGATCATGGGCGCGCACGGGCGGTTCTACCAAGTGCTGGAGAAGGATCGGGACCTCTCGGCGAGGATCGGAGCGCCCATGGCCCGTCTGATTCTCGCCGCCCTTTCGGGCCAGGCTGGCGCACTGACCGGCCCGGAGGTTCACGTCCTGGCGCTCGCCGGCCACGACGACAACATCGCCGTCGAGGGCTCGATCTTTCGGATCGCCCCCTGGACGCTCCCTGGCCAGCCGGACACCGTCTCGCCCGCCCAGACGCTGGTCTTCCTTTTGCTGAACGATCATGGCCGACGCTTCGTTCGAGCCGTCATGGCCTATGAGACGCTCGACCAGATGCGCGATCTTTCGCCGGCCCACGCCCGCTTCCTCCCCTTGCGCTTCGAGGGCTGCTCGGAAGGGCCTATGCACAGCTGCCCGCTGGCGCGGCTCGCGCGCGAGGTCGCCGCCCGCCTGCCGGCCGGCTGCCTCGGCCCGGACCTCGCCCTCGACCGCTCGGTGAAACCGTCGAGCTAACGGTCGATCTTGGTCGAGAGGACGATCGAGGAGGTGGTGCGCTCGACCCCCTCCAGCGCGCCCAGGGCGTCGATCAGGGCGTCCATCTCGGCGGCCGTCGGCGTCGCCGCCTCGGCGATCAAGTCGAACGGTCCGCTCACCGAGGCGAGGCGGCGCACCGCCCGCATCTTGCGCATGGCCGCAATCACCGCCGGGGCGACCTTGGGGGCGATGGTGAGGAGCACGATAGCGCGGATCGCGCCGCGCTCCACGGCCTCGGAGAGGCGCACGGTGTAGCCTTCGATCAGGCCGGAGCGCTCCAGACGCTCGATCCGGCTCTGGACGGTGGTGCGCGAGAGGCCAAGCGAGCGGGCGATCTCGGAGACCGGCGCGCGGGCGTTCTCCCTCAGGCGCGAGAGGAGGCGCTCGTCGTTTTCGTCGATGTGAAAAGGTGGCTTGGCCATATGCCGAGATTATCCCTTCGAATTGCGCAGAGCGACAGTGGAAATCGACGACGATCGAGGCGATTCTCCAACCCAGCCGGTGGAAGGAGAGAGCCATGAAGAACATCCTCGTCGTAGGGGCAGGCCACATCGGGATGGCGATCGCCAGGCTCCTGGCCGGGAGCGGCGACTATGAGGTGACGCTCGCCGATCGCGAGTCGGCGGCGCTTTTTGAGGCCGCGGGCCTGCCGCGCCTCGCCACCCTGGCGCTCGACATCGCCGACGATGGCGCGCTCGCCCGCGCAGTGGCCGGACGCTTCGCGGTGCTCTCGGCGGCGCCCTATCACCTGACCTTCCGCGTCGCCGAGGCCGCGGCGGCGGCGGGCGTCCACTATCTCGATCTCACCGAGGATGTCGCCTGCACGGCCAAGGTGAAGGCGCTGGCCGAAGGCGCGGCGAGCGTCTTTATCCCCCAGTGCGGCCTTGCGCCCGGCTTCATCTCCATCGTCGCCGCCGACCTCGCCGGCCGCTTCGAGGTGCTGAACGACGTGCGGCTGCGGGTCGGGGCGCTTCCGAAGTATCCGTCGAACGCCTTGAACTACAACCTTACCTGGTCGACCGACGGGGTGATCAACGAATACTGCGAGCCCTGCGAGGCGATCGTCGACGGCGAGCTTCGCTCGACCCGGGCGCTCGAGGAGGCCGAGACCTTCTCCCTCGACGGCGTCGCCTATGAGGCCTTCAACACCTCCGGAGGCCTGGGGACGCTCTGCGAGAGCCTCGAAGGCAAGGTGCGCAACCTCAACTACCGGACCATCCGCTACCCGGGCCATGCGGCGATCATGAAGGCGCTCCTGAACGATCTTCGCCTGCGCGACCGCCGCGATCTTCTGAAGGACATCCTGGAGAACGCCGTCCCCTCCACGCTCCAGGACGTGGTGGTGATCTTCGTCACCGTATCGGGCCTCAGGGACGGCCATCTTCTGCAGGAGACCTGGGCCGACAAGATCTACGCCCGGGACATCGGGGCCGGGCCGATGAGCGCGATCCAGATCACCACCGCCTCGGCGGCCTGCGCGGTCCTGGATCTCCTCGCCGCCGGCGCTATTCGATCGCGCGGCTTCGTTCGCCAGGAGGAGATCGCCCTTGCCGACTTCCTCGCCAACCGCTTCGGCAAGGTCTACCGCGCGCCCCTGGAGCCCGCCGCCGCCCCGGCCCTGGAGAGCGCGGCGTGAGCGCCCAAGCGGTCATCGACAGCCCGGCCATTGCCCGCGAGGCCGCCGAGGTCCTCGAGAGACTCGGCGTCGCGCCCGCGGCCCTTCAAGGCAAGCTCGAGGCGACCTCCCCGATCACCGGCGAAGTCATCGGCGAGGTCGCCGAGGCGGACCCTCGCCAGATCGCCGCCGCCGTGGGGCGCGCCCAGGAAGCCTTCCTCGTCTGGCGAAAGGTCCCCGCGCCCAGGCGCGGCGAGCTCGTCCGTCTCTTCGGCGAGACCCTCCGCGAGGCGAAGGCCGATCTTGGACGCCTCGTCACCCTGGAGGTCGGCAAGACCGTCAGCGAAGGGGCCGGCGAGGTCCAGGAGATGATCGACATCTGCGACTACGCGGTCGGTCTCTCACGGTCCTTCGCCGGCCAGGCGCTGCCGAGCGAGCGGCCCGAGCATCGCCTCTCCGAGACCTGGAAGCCGCTGGGGCCGATCGGGATCATCACCGCCTTCAACTTCCCTGTGGCGGTGCTCGCCTGGAACCTCGCCATCGCGCTCGTCTGCGGCGATCCGGCGGTGTGGAAGCCCTCGGAGAAGGCGCCGCTCTGCGCGCTGGCCGTCGCCTCCCTCTTCGAGAGGGCGCGGCGGCGCTTCGGCGAAGCGCCCGAGGGATTGCTGGCGGTGGTGAACGGCGGCCGCGAGGTCGGCGAAGCGCTCGCTTCCGATCCGCGTCTGCCGCTCGTCTCGGCGACCGGCTCGACGGCGATGGGAAGGGCGCTTGCGCCTCAGCTCGCCGCCCGCTTCGGCCGCGCGCTCCTGGAGCTCGGCGGCAACAACGCCGCCATCGTCTGCCCCACGGCCGACCTGGAGCTGGCTTCGCGGGCCATCGCCTTTTCGGCCATGGGAACGGCGGGCCAGAGATGCACGACGCTCCGCCGTCTCTTCGTCCACGAGAGTATCGCGGTCCAGCTCGTGGCGCGGCTGAAGCGGATCTGGGCGAGCGTCGTCGTCGGCGATCCGCGCGATCCCAAGGTGCTGGTCGGCCCTCTCATCGATGAGAGCGCCTTTGGGGCCATGGCTGCCGCGCTCGAAGAGGCGCGCGGCGACGGAGCGCAGATCTTCGGTGGCGAGCGCGTCCAAGGCGCCGGGAGCGGGGTCTATGTGCGCCCGGCACTCGCCCGAATGGCGAGGCAGAGCGCGGTCGTCGCCCGCGAGACCTTCGCCCCGATCCTGTGGGTGATGCCCTACGCCGACCTCGATGAGGCGATCGAAGCCAACAACGCGGTCGCCCAGGGCCTCGCCTCGGCGATCTTCACCACCGATCTTCGCGAGGCCGAGCGATTCGTCGGCCCGGAGGGTTCGGACTGCGGCATCGTCAACGTCAACGCCGGGCCTTCGGGGGCGGAGATCGGCGGGGCGTTCGGCGGCGAGAAGGAGACCGGCGGCGGGCGCGAGGCGGGCTCGGATTCGTGGAAGGCCTACATGCGCCGCGCGACTTCGACGGTGAACTATGGCTCGGCTTTGCCCCTTGCCCAGGGGGTCGAATTCGAGCTCTGAGGTTTTGCGGCTGCCATGATTGTTCAAAAGACAACGTCATGGCCTGGCGATACCCGCCAGCCACCTCTGTATACGTCCCGGTCTGCGAATCGCGCGAGTGCGGCACGCCTTCCAACCTTTCCGCTCTCCCCGGCGAAAGCTAAGGGCCCAGGCAAGACTGTCAGTTCAGCGTTCGGCCAACGCATTTGCCTGGGTCCCGGGTCTCGCGCTCGGCGCTCGCCCGGGATGGGCGGACTTGGGAGAATCTCCACGACCGCTCGGGCGCGGTCCATCTCTTTTTCGTGCGCATGGATCGGCGGGACTAAGGCCCGCCGATGACGGTAGGGACGCGCCGTCCGGCAAGCTCGAGGCGGCGAGGCGCGAGCGCCCCGGGCCTGATATGACTTGACCATGGGCGAGGCGATCGATCCGGGCGTGATGTTGGAGGGCGTGGTCACCGAGAAGGACAAGGAGACCTATCTCGAGATCCACTTCGAGGTCCCCGTCGGCGTCCAGCGCCTCACGGTGGCCTTCGACTACGAGCGCGCCCACCGCACCGTCCTTGATCTCGGCCTTCTCGATCCGGAGCGGTTCCGCGGCTGGAGCGGAGGGGAGCGGCGCGTCTTCACCCTCTCGGCCGAAGAGGCGACGCCCTCCTATCTTCCCGGTCCGATCCTTGCCGGCCAATGGCGGCTCCTCATCGGGGTCCCGAACATCCGAAATGGCGTTGCGTCCCGCTGGAAGGCTGAGGTCGTCTTCGGCCGGGCGGGCGCGCGGCCGGGGGCCTCGACGTTTTCCGAGAGGCCGCTGGCGAGGGGGAGGGCCTGGCGGCGCGGCGATCTCCACATGCACACCGCCCATTCCGACGGCTCATGCTGCGCCCAGAGCGGCGCGCGCGCCCCGGCCCCCCTCTATCGCACCGTCGAGGCGGCGGCCGCGCGCGGCCTCGACTTCATCGCCATCACCGACCACAACACGACGTCGCACTTCCCCGCCATGCGCGAGCTGCAGCCCGCGTTCGACCGTCTGCTGCTCATTCCGGGACGCGAGATCACCACCTTCTTCGGCCACGCCAACGTGCTGGGGCCGACCGGCTTCATCGACTTCCGCCTGGGATCGTCAAGCCTTCCGAGCGCCGCGGAGCTCATGGAGACGGCCGAAGCTCTGGGCGGGCTCTTCGCCATCGCCCATCCCCTGCTGCCCTCGGGGGAAAAGTGCATGGGGTGCGGATGGACGGCCAAGAGAACGGACGAAGCGCGGCTCAGGCTGATCGAGGTCGTCAACGGCGGGGCGACCCGGGCGATGGACGGAAACGCCGAGGGGCCCTACTGCGGCATCCCCTTCTGGCACGAGAGGCTCGACCTTGGCCGCCGGATCGTCGGCATCGGAGGGAGCGATAACCACGATCCCAGCCTTCGCCCCGACGTCCCATCGGCGGTGGGAACGCCGACCACCCTGGTGGAGTGCGAGGAGCTCTCCGAACGCGCGGTGCTTGACGCGCTACTCGCCGGTCGCGCAGTGATCGACCTTCAGGGCGTCGCCGGACGCTCCCTCGACCTGACCGTGCGCTCCAAGGCAGGAGAGGCGGCGATGGGTGGAACGATCGGCCTCGCGGCGGGCGAGGTGGTGGAATTCGAGGTCGCCGCCGCGTGCGTCGAGGGTGCGCAGGTCGAGGCGGTGGGCGATCACGAGGGATTGGAGGGACTCGGCCGCCTCGAGCTCGACTCCTACGGGCGAGGACGCTTTTCGCTTCGCGCGGCCGCGCGCCCAGCCTGGGTGCGGGTGAACCTGCGCGATGGCGAAGGGAGGCTTCTGGTGATCGGCAATCCGATCTGGCTTTCGCCGACCTCCTGAGCCGGAACCCGCCGGCGGCGGGCCCGTTGGCTCACCGGGGGAAAACCTCTCGGGGGAAGAACCCTTAAAGGAAAGAAAGACATGAGCACCAATCGGGTCAAAGGCGCCGCCCACAAGGCTTCAGGCGCGATCAAGAACGCCGCCGGCAAGGCGACGGGAAACCAGAGCCTGAGGGCGAAGGGCGCGGCCGAGAAGGCGGCCGGGACGGTCCAGAACAAGATCGGCAAGGCCCAGGACAAGGCCGGTCGCGCGCTTCGGAGTTGACGCTCATCCGCTCATCCCGCGACGGCCGGGACTAGTCTCCGTGGCGGAGCCGGATGAACTTCAGGCGGAGACTTTTCCTGGGTTCCGGGTCTCGCGCTCCGACCAGCGCTCGCCCGGGATGAGTGGAAATTAGGAATTCCCGCCCGGGATTCGGCTGCTAATCTCCGGACATGGTTCTCAAGGTCTTCGGGAAGAGCGAGATCGGCTGGTGCGCCGCCACCCCGCCCAATGAAACCACCGACGACGACGGCCGCCCTCTCATTCGGGAGGCGGGGTTCTCGGCCGCCGATCCGCGAGCGCCGAAGAGGCGGGTGTGGGACGATCCTGAAGTGGTCGCCCTGCGCGAGCGCCTTCGAAGCAGCAACGGTCTTCCGGGCCTGGAGATCGTCGCTCCGGAGGAGATCGAGCGCGCCCGCCGCCTCTTCCAGCGGGACGGCTTCGTGGTGGTCAAGGATCTGCTCGATCCCGGGCGTCTGGACGCCTTCCGCGCGGCGAGCGCGCGGGTGCTCGAGGCCATCCTCGCTATCCCCGGCTTCGACGGGCGCCGCTACGTCACCGAGACCAACCGCCTGCCGCACCGATATAGCTACGGCACCGCCTCGGCCTCGCGCCAGCTCCTCCATGAGGAGACCTGGGCCCAGATGATCGATCTTCCCACCACGACGCCGATCCTGACGGCGCTCTTCGGAGGCGAGGACTACCAGGTGCTGGGGGCGGGAGGCGATCTCTGCCTGCCCGGCGCGATCGAGTACCAGACGCTCCATAGCGACAACCGCGAGCCCTGGACCCTCTCCGATGGACGGCTCGCCAAGGCGCGGGCGCTGGGAATCGAGCTTCGCCGCGATGAGACGGGCGAGCTGACGGCGCGCACCCGTCAGCTCGTCTTCGAGCGCGTCGCCCCACGGATCACGATCAACTTCCTGATGAGCGACCAGACGAGCGAGAACGGCCCGATCCGCACCATCCCCGGAACTCAGGCGAGGTCCGGCTCGCCGCCGACCCAGGCCCAGGAGCCGGACTGGATGCGCTTTGCGACCATCGTCGGAGCGCCGGCCGGGGCGGGGGTCTTCCGCGATCCCAGGGCCTGGCATGGCGGAACACCGAACGTCAGCCGTGAGATCCGCGCCATGCCCAACGTCGAATACGTCGCGGGCTGGGCCGAGGAGACGGTCTCGCCCAGGGTCTCCATGCCCTTCGAGATCTGGGAGCGGCTCTCGCCTCACGCCCGACGGATCAGCGAGCGGGTCCACACCGCGCCCGGCGAATGGCCGGCCGGGGCGGGGGTGATGCACCCCCTGGCCGCCGAGCGGTCCAGGGCCAAGGAGGCGGCCGGCGCGGCCTCGCCGGCGCTGGAGCGGACCGGGGAGTATTGAAATCCGCGCCTTGACCGCGAGGGCCGCGGCGGCCAATTGAACGGCTCCACGGCGCGGTTTCGCCGGGAAGTTCCAATGTTCAGGGGATCGAGGAGAAGAATCGGCGTGAGCGATTCAACCTTTGGCGCGGACGCAAGCGCCTCGACGGCCCGGGGAGATCCCGGGGGCAATCCCCATGAGATCGCCGACCCTGGTCGGCGCGACTTCATCCATATCATGGCCGGAGCGGCGGCGGTTGGCGGCGCCTGTATGGTCGCCTGGCCGCTGATCGATCAGCTCAATCCGGCCGCCGACACGCTGGCCCAAGGCGGGGCGGTCACCGTCGACCTCTCCAAAGTCCAGCCTGGGCAGCAGATCACCGTGCTCTGGCGCAAGAACCCGATCTTCATCGTCAACCGCACGCCCGCCGCCCTGGCGGAGCTGAAGAAGACCGGCGACCTCGATCAGCTCAAGGACCCCAATTCCAAGAGCCAGCAGCAGCCTTCCTATGCGAAGAACTGGTCTCGGGCGATCAAACCGGAGTACCTGGTGCTGGTCGGAATCTGCACCCACCTGGGCTGCATCCCCACCTATGAGCCTGGGCTCGGTTCGCTCGGCCCCACCTGGCCCGGCGGCTGGCTTTGCCCTTGTCATGGCTCAAGGTACGACCTCGCCGGCCGGGTGATGAAAGGATCGCCGGCGCCCCTGAACCTTCCCGTCCCGCCCTACACCATCACCCCAACGTCGATCGTGATCGGCAAAAACCCTGGCGGGCAGTCCTTCGACCTGGCGGACGTCAACACGCTCTGAATCGCCGGCGAATCACCCCCCGGGCGGGGTCAGGCCCATGCGCCAGAGGAGCGCGTCGAAGCGATCCTGGCCGAAGAACGGCTCGCCTTCGAACACCGTCATCGGCACGCCCCAGTGGCCGGCGGCGCGCTGCTCGGCCTGGTTCTGTTCGATGATCGCGGCGTAACGCTCCGGATCGGCGTCGACCGAGGCGGCGAGATCCCGCCAGTCGAGACCGGCTCGCCGCGCCGCGCCCGCCAGGTGATCGCCCTCGTGCCAGCCTACGACTTCGCCGCTCCAGATGAGATGGCTCACCTCCTTCAGAAACGGAACGCCGCGCCCGCGCTCGGCGGCGGCGGCGCCCAGGCGGGTGAGCCGATGGATGTGAGGTTGGTGGACGCGATATCCCTCCGTCGGACTCCTCTGGACCGGATCGGGCCTGGGCCAGCTGAGCGGCATCGAGAGGCGCCTGGTCTCCCGGACGATGTCGATCAGCAGATAGGAGGTCCACAGCGGATCCTGGCGCTCGAAGAACTCAGGCGTGCGCACCGCCAGCGGCAGCACCGGTTTGACGACGCAGGCCGCCTCGCCGCTCTCGACGAGCGCGAGGAGCCTGGGCGTTAGCAGATAGGAATAGGGCGAGCGGAACGACCAGTAGAGATCGAAGGAGGGGATCATCTGAGCGATGATTGACGCCTTGACCGTGCGGCGGTCAACGCCGCCTATGCTTTCCGGTCAGGCGCGGGAGGGCTGGATGGGAATTCTGAAAATCGCCGCAGTGGTTCTCGCCGGCGCCCTGGCAGGAGCCGCTGCGCGCGCCCCGGCGCCTTCCGGCCCATTTGCGGTCCCGCCCGGAGCGGCGCAGATGAGGCTGGGCGCACTTCGCGTCGTCGCGCTCAAGGACGCCGGCTTTGCAAGCCCCAACGATGGAAAGGATTTCGGTCAGGACGTCGGGCCGGCCACGGTCGCCGAAGTGCTCAAGGCCGCCGGTCTTTCCACCGATCACATCGACCTCGCCGTCGACGCCCTGGCGCTGGAAGCGCCGGATGGCCGGGTCATCCTCCTCGATACGGGCCTGGGGCCGCGTTTCCATGGCGCGCTCCGGGAAAGCCTGAAGATCGCCGGGATCAAGCCCGATCAGGTCAGCGACATCCTCATCACCCATTCCCACTTCGACCACATCGGCGGACTCTTCACGGCCGAGCTGAAGCCGGCGTTTCCAAAGGCGCGGATCTGGTTCTCGGCCAAAGAGTGGGCGTTTCTGAAGAGCTCCAAACGCGGGGCCGAGCTCGCCCAGGCGATCGCGCCGCAAGTGAGGACCTTCGAGCCCGGAACTCCTGTCCTTCCCGGGATCACTCCCATCGCCCTCTATGGCCACACGCCGGGCCACGTCGGCTATGAGATCGTTTCGCGGGGCGCGCGGATGATCGATGTCGGGGATATCGTCCACAGCTCCTTCCTCTCCCTCGCCTATCCTCAATGGCTCTTCGGCTTCGACGAGGACCCCAAGGCAGGCCGGACGACGCGCCTGGCCGAGCTCTCGCGCCTCGCGGCGAGCCACGAACTCCTCTTCGCCCCGCATTTCCCGTTCCCGGGCATCGGCTGGATCGTGCGCTCCGGCTCGGCCTACCGCTGGGTCCCGGACCGGGCCGCGAAGCCGGTCAGCCGCAGAAATGGGTGAGGGGGGCGGCCTCGCCCCTCAGTTTTCCGGCTGGCCTTGGTCGGCCATGGCGCGGGCGACCGCCGGCGCAGAGAGGAAGCGGACGATAAAGAGGAGCACGACGACGAGAATTACCGCGGGCGCATGCATCAGGAAGATTGAAAGGCCAATCTTGAAAGAAAGCACGATCGCCGCCCTTGCAGCGGCTTCGGCGAAAATGGCGAGGCTGTTGAGAAGGCAGGCGAGCCGCAGGGTTCGGCGGAGCGAGGGTTGCGAGCGCCACGCCTCGTCCCAACGTGCGGCGCGTTCGGGCGAGCCCCGCGCGATCATTGTCGAAAGGACGCGTCCGAGCGCGGAAGGCCAGCAGACCAGGACGAGAAAATAGAGGCCGATTGCGACCGCGGCGATCGAGGCCTTCAGCAACACCACCCGGGGGTCGTGGGTCGCCAGAGCCAAGCCACCGGTGAGAGCAAACATGCAGCAAACGAAGATCGGCAGACCGCGCAGGCGTCGCTCGAAGGCGAGCGAGACGATGGCGTCCCCCGCGGCGAGGCCGCCGCCAGCGAGCAGGGCCGGCAAGTCGCCCACGCCTAGAGCGCGCAAGCCGAAATAGACGACGATTGGCGCGATGACGTCGACCAACGCTGGCCGGAGGCGTTGAAGGTCTTGGGCTCGATTCGAAAGCCGGCGCCGCCCCGTCCCCACGTGATTCCTGACCTGAAGCTCGTTCATGGCGCTCGTGACCTAACGGTTGCGTTCCGAGGCCCGGCTTTCGGCTCCTCGCCTCTCGTTTTGGATCCGAGGCGGCAAAGCGCTTGGTCGCTTGGCCGGCCGGCCAAGCTCCCTTTCGAGCCCGGCGATAAGGGCTTCCACCAGGAGGGTTAGCCGGCGGCGATAAGCCGCTTCGGAGAGGTCGCCGGTCTTGAGCGCGCCATGGGCGGCGGCGAGGAACATGAGAGGGGCGTCACTTCGCTCGATGCCTCCGTTTCGCAGAAGGGCGGCGAGCGCCTCCTGGAAGCGGGTTTCGAACCTGGCGAAGACGGGCGTCGCTAGGGCCTGTTTCGATTCGATCAGCTCCGCCGCATGGGGCGACCGGGCCAGCAAGCGGCTCATCGCTCCGACGTAGGCGTCGAGATAGCCGACGACTCGTATAGCTAAAGGCAATGGGGCGGACGCAGCCTTGCGTGCGCTCACCAAGATTTCGGCGCACATTCTCTCTGCAAGGCTGGCAAAGAGGGCATCTTTCGAACGAAACGAGAGGTATACGGTGCCCTTGGCGATGCCCGCACTGCGAGCCACATCGTCCATTGAAGTACGCCGAACGCCATAGCGCAGAAACAACTCCTGCGCCGCATCAAGAATACGGGCGCGCTTATCCTCGGGGATCGAGTCTTGCGCGACTTCCAACTCCACCGCGCCTTCCGCCGTTGGCGAAGATGTCGAGGGCGTCACTTCGCGGCTCCTTTCCAGGATGCGTTCTTCACTCCGACGAGTATCGCGCTGTCACGCCACAGGGCGGCCCCCACGTCAACGCGCCTGGCGAGCTCCGAAGGGTCCGGAAAGGTGAGCTTTCCTTTGCGCAGGGCGGCATAGATTCGCCCGTCGGGCGGGCTCATGCGGCCGAGCGCCAGATTGGCGAGGGCGTCGCCCGACGCCTCCCGCCCGTTGAGACTCGGAATTAGCGGCCTCAAGGCCGGGCCAATTCGCCGCCAGGCGAAGTCAATGATCACGCCTCTGCCTCGCATGAGTCGCGTTCCGGGAGTGGGTCCAGGATCAAACGCAATGACGTTGAGTTGGCGTGATCGCGCCAGTGGTTTTGCAGCAAGCGCGCAAGCTGTGAGCAGATTGCACAGCTTGGATGAGGAATAGGCGCGCCCTTCCGCGATTCGGGGCGAGGCGTCTCGCTCTGGGTCACGCTCCGGGAAGGCGAGGCGAAAGGCATGGGCGTGCCGTGGTGGCGGGATGATCGTCTGTTCTGCCGGATCGTGTGTGCCGCTGGTCGTCATGACTATTCTAGCGCCATCAGAGAGTTTCGGCAGCAGCAGGCGCAGGAGCAGGTAATGTCCAAGGTGGTTGACAGCGAAGGTAGTCTCGAAACCGTCCACCGTGCGCGAATTTGGGAATGCGCCACCAGCGTTCAGCACTAGCGCATCGATTTGAGCGGCGCCGAGCCGCTTTACGATCGTATTGGCGAAGGATCGCACGTCGGCTAGTCGGGCAAGGTCGAGCGGATATGTCTCGCAACCCTTCAGGCTGGACGGATTGCGAGCGCCAAGCAGCATTCGGGTCTCCGGTTGCCCGATGAGCTTTTGCGCGGCGACGGCGCCGAGGCCGGATGTGCCGCCAGTCATCACAATTGTCCTCATGGCGATCCAAACCGCTGACGATTTCCGACCGCAGTGATCGGCGCGACGGCCGTGCGACCGAACCTTCAACGTCCGTGACCAACTGACCGATAGCATCGAAACGGTCATCTGGTCAAAGAACAACTTGGCCTAGTTGCGACTCGCGCGGTCCGTGGACTGAGAAAAGGGCCAATTATCCTCGGATCGAAGCGCGGCGCGCCGGCCGCTGAGGCTTGCGGCTCGCGATCACGGGCGGTTCAATTGTTGGCGTGCTATCTGGCCTCGAACGAAAAGGGCGGGACATGGATATCGACGCCTACCTGGAAAGGATCGGACTCTCGGAGCGGCCGCGGGCGACACTGGCCGGGCTCACGGCGCTCCACCGCGCCCATCTTCGCGCCGTCCCGTACGAGAACCTGGAGGTGCAACTCGGCCGCCCGGTCACCATCGAGCGGCCGGCGATCTTCGAGAAGATCGTGGGACGGCGGCGCGGCGGCTGGTGCTACGAGATGAACGGGATTTTCGGCTGGGCGCTCGGAGAGCTCGGCTTTTGCGTGCGCCGCGCGACCGGCGCGGTCGGATCGGCCGGCGACCACCTGGTGCTCCGCGTCGAGCTGACCGAAAAAGGCGGGGAGGGCCTCTTCCTCGCCGACGTCGGGGTCTGCACCGGTCCTCTCGATCCCATTCCGGTGCGCGAGGGCGGCTTTTCGGCCGGCGGGTTCACCTACCGGGTCGAGCCCCTGGAGGAAGGCCGCTGGCGCTTCCATAACGACCCGCTCGCCTTTCCGCCGACGTTCGAGTTCGACCTCGAGGCGGCCGACGAGAGCCTGCTCGAAGGCCGCTGCGCCGAGCTTCAGACCGATCCCGCCTCGCATTTCGTCCAAAATCTCATGTGCGCGCGCTTCGTGGAGGGCGGCATGATCCTTCTCCTGGGGCGCACCCTCCTCACCATCACGCCATCCGGACGCAGCGATCGGCTGATCGAATCGGAAGAGGAGTTCGCCCAGGTCCTGGCCGAACGTCTCGGCCTTGACGTCCCGGAGGCGCGCGGCCTCTGGCCCAAGCTCTGCGTGCGCCACGAGGAGGTCCTGGCCGAGCGGGCGAAGAAGGCCGGGCTGGCGGCGGCGGAATGAACGAGGAGGCTCGAAGCGGCCGCTGCCACTGCGGCGCGGTGCAGTTTTTCGTCACGCTGGCTGAGGGGCTTTCGGCCCCGCGGCGATGCAACTGCTCCTATTGCCGGATGCGGGGCTCGGTGGTGGTCTCGGCGCTGGCCGAGGACCTGAAGATCACCGCGGGCGAGGACCTCCTCGCTCTCTACCGGTTCAACAGCATGCAGGCCGAGCACCGGTTCTGCTCGCGGTGCGGGATCCACGTCTTCCACCGCCGCCGCTCCAACCCGACGCAGTTCTCGATCAATGTGGCGTGCCTTGCCGGCGTCAGTCCCTTCGACTTCGAGGAGGTCCCGGTCTTCGATGGCGTCGCCCACCCCAACGACCGCACCGGCGGCTACCGGATCGCCGGGCGGCTGACCTACCGGGCCGAGTAGCGCTCTATTCCTTCGTCATCACCACCTCGAGGTATTCGCCGGGGACGAGGAGGGTCTCGTCGCCAGAGCGATTGGAGGTCTCCAGCAGCGCGAGGATTTCACCTTCGAGCGCGGCCCGGCCATTGGCGTCGAGCGAGCCGAAGGCGCGATTGACCGGGCCGTAGTAGGCGCGGAAGACCTCGAGCCAGTGGCGCGGCGATTCATAGCAGAAGGTGAAATTCCTCCGATCCGCACGGATCTTCTGGCCCGGGAAGAGTTCGGCGAGGCGCGTTTCGGTCCCCCACGCCGTGGCCGGCCGGAGGCCCGGCGGCGGGGGCGGCAGGCGCCGCGAGACGATCTTCAGGAGCTGGCCCACGAAGCCTTCAGGCGTCCAGTTGGCCAGACCGATCGTGCCGCCCTTTCGCACCACGCGGAGCATTTCGGCGGCGGCCTTCTCCTGATTGGGCGTGAACATCACCCCCACGGTGGAGAGGGCGGCGTCGAATTCGCCGTCCCGGAAGGGAAGCGCCTCGGCGTCGGCTTCCTGGAATGTCGCGGCGAGGCGGTCGGCCGCTGCGCGCTCGCGGCCCCGCTCGAGGAGGGCGGGGACGTAGTCGGTGGAGGTGACATGGGCGAAGCGCCGGGCGGCGGCGAGGGTGGCGTTGCCGTTCCCGGCGGCCACATCGAGGACCTTGGAGCCGGCGCGGATCTCCGCCGCCTCGCAGAGCCGCTCGCCGATGATCTGGATGGTCGCGCCAAGGATCGCGTAGTCGCCGGACGACCAGACCGCGCGCTGGCGCTCTTTGACGACCCCAAGGTCAGGAGCAAGGACGGCGGTCGACATGGCGGATTCCTCGGCAGCGGCGGGAGGCGGAGCCTCGCACCGCGCCGGAAAGCCGGCTAGTTCAGGAATTGAACCGGCGCGAATTCCGGGCTTTCATAGCCAGCGCGAGGGCGAGGGCGAGGAGAGGCGATCCCATGGCCGAGCGCAGCTACAACCAGTTCTGTCCCCTCGCCATGGCCGCGCAGATCCTCTGCGGGCGCTGGACCCTGCTCATCCTGCGTGAACTCTTCATGGGCTCGGGCCGGTTCAATGATCTCAGGCGCGGCCTTCCCAGGATCTCGCCCGCCCTGCTCTCGAGCCGCCTCAAGGAGCTCGAGGCGGCCGGCGTGGTGGCGCGTGCGGCGGCCGGACGGCGCGAAGGCGTCGAATATCGGCTCACCGAGGCGGGGAGAGAACTCTTCCCGATCGTCCAGGGGGTGGGGGCGTGGGGCCAAAGGTGGGTCTCGACCGAGGCGACCTTGAAGAGCCTCGATGCCGATCTTCTGATGTGGGACATCCGGCGCAACATCAATCCCGAGCCTCGCCCGGCACGGCGCACGACGATCCAGTTCGCCTTTCCGGACGCTCCCAAAGCCCAGCAGACCTATTGGCTCGTCCTGGCGCCAGGGGAGGAGCCGGATCTCTGCAAGATCGATCCGGGCTTCGAGGTCGATCTCTGGGTGGTCGCCGACCTTCGCACCATGACGGAGGTCTGGCTGGGCTACACCCGGCTGCAGGCCGCGAAGGACGAGGGCAGGCTGACGCTGGCCGGAGATCGGTGGGCGGAAAGGAGCCTTTCCGCGTGGCTGAAGCTCTCCATGCTGGCGCAGGTGGAAAAGCAGGTGACGTAAGTCAGCGGTCCGGATAGGCCGTCCCGTCCTTGTGGGTGAAGCGGCCGCTGACGTTGTCGCTCATGAGGTCGATACCGGAGCCGCTTTCCTGTCGGTTTAGCCGATAGCGCTGGGCGCGGGCGTCGGCAACGGCGCGGCGGACCTTCCAACGAACATCGGCTCGGCGAGGCCGGCGACGACTTCGCGCCACCTGGCCTCGTCGAGGCCCACGATGAGGAGCCAGAGGGCGAAGGCGGCTTCGCCGATGAGGCACGGGAGGAGGATCCAGGGGAAGATCGGCAGATCCGGGGCGAGGAAGTTCGAAAAGCTGTTGACGAGGTAGCAGGCCCCGGCGAGGCCGTAGAGCCAGCCCAGGGCGGCGGGAAGGAACTGCGAGCGGGCGATCACGGCCCCATAGATCAACAGGGCGAAGCCGAAGAAGGTCAGCCCGATCGAAAAGCCGACGTCGTGCCAGGTGAGGGCGAGACGGGCGAGGGAGGCGAGCTCGCCGTGGGGGATGGCGGCTAGATCCGGCGAACCGCCGAGCAGGGTGAGCGGGGCGAACTGGGTCCAGGCGTTGACCGCGTTCACCGCATTCTGGGTGAGGTCGAGGACAAGCGCGATGAGGATCGCGAAGCGGCCGGCCGGGGCGAGCAGGCGATAGAGGAGGAGGGTAAGGGGGATGGCGAGGACATTGGTCATCATCTCGGCGGCGAAGCCGAGGCGATACAAGCCCTGATGGGCGAGGATCAGGTGGGCGGTGGCGGCGGGGTTTCCGGCCACGATCATCGACTGGCGTGCGCCGATCTCGGCGAAGCCGCCGAGCAGGATTACCAGGACGTAGAGGAGGCCGGCGATCCGGGCCTCGAGCTTCGGTAAGCGGGGGAGGGGGATGAAGGGCATGGACCGGGGGCTCCCACGGAGAACGGACGCGGCACTGTTATGCACATGTAGAACAGCAAATCAATCGCCGAGCGGTGCATGCGGCCGTCTCGCCATTCCGCTTTCCTTCTCGTGGAATCGTGGGAAAGCGCCGGACCTTGCGGACGGGGCGAGTGCGGGGAAAAAAGACCTAGGCGAATCTCGCCACCGAACGAGGCGAGGATGGTCGCCGTTCTCCTGCGGATGGCGAAAAGGAGGAGAGGCCCATGGCCACGGTCCAGGTGCGCTACATCGTCGATGACGTCGAGGCGGCCATCCGGTTCTACACCGAGCAGCTCGGCTTCAGCCTGGTCATGCATCCGGCGCCGCCCTTCGCCATGCTGACGCGGGGCGACCTTCGGCTGGTGCTGAGCGCGCCCAACCCGGCCCCCGGCGGCGGCCAGACGGCGCCTGACGGCAACGGGCCCCAGCCGGGCGGCTGGAACCGTTTCGCCATCGAGGTCGACGACCTCGCCGATATCGTCTCCGAGCTTCGCGCCAAGGGCGCCCGCTTCCGCAACGACATCGTCGCCGGCGTCGGCGGCAAGCAGATCCTCCTCGAAGATCCCTCCGGCAATCCCATCGAGCTCTTCGAGCCGAGCCGCCCCGAAGCGCGCCTCGAGCGCAGGGAGTGAAGGCGGGCGAGCGCCACATCTCACCTGTCCGTTCATCGCGCCATGGTCGGAGGCTTTTGCCTGGGTGCCGGGGCTCTCGCCCGGCGCTCGCCCGGAATGAGCGGAAAGGAGGGAATCCCCCTCGCGCGGGAGGGAAGTCGGCGGGACGCCAAGGGCGTCGTCGTGGAGGAGCCTCATTGGTCTTTCACCTTCCGCCCGTCCTCCCAGCGGACATTGCTCCGGTCGCGGTCGGGGCCGGTGTAGAAGGGATAGAGCCGAAAGCCGGCCATGCCGATGGAGGGGAGGGCGCGGTAGAAGGCTTCGGCGGCATCGGTCAGAAGATCGATGCGAAGGCCGCCGGCGAGCTTCAGGGCCTCGCGGATCAGCTCGCGGCCGAGGCCCCGGCCTCGGAAGGCCGGATCGACTGCGATCAGCGAGAGATGGGCCTGGATCTCGCCATCGCTCTGGAGCTGGCAGAAGCCGGCCAGCGCCCCGCCTTGGCGCGCCACCAGGGTGGTCACGCCCGGGGCGGTGAGGGCGCGGCGGGCGCGCTCCGGGTCGGCCGGCAGGCTGAGCCAGCCCAGCGCCTCGCAGAGCGCGAGGATGTCGGTAAGATCGACGCTCTGAAAAGGACGAAGCTCCATTCCCTCTTTCCGACATTTCCGCTTCCATAAGGCCGCACGCGGCCAAGGAGACGCAAGAGCATGGCGAGAACCCTCCTCATCGTGGGCTACGGGCCGGGAATCTCGCGGGGGCTCGCCGAGCGGTTCGGCAAGGAGGGTTTTGCGGTCGCGATCTGCGCGCGCAACGCCGGGCGCCTGGCCGAGGCGGCCAAGGCTCTGGAGGCGAAGGGGATCGCGGCGGGCGCCTTTCCCGCCGACGCCGCCGATCCGGCCCAGGTGCGCGGCGCGATCGAAGGCGCGCGAGAGCGGTTCGGACCCCTCGGCGTCCTCCACTGGAACGCCATCAGCGGGAGGGAGGTCGGCGATGTCTTGAGCGCCGGCGAAGCCGCCTTCGCTCCGCTCTTCGATGCGGCGGTGCGCGGACTGGCCCTGGCGGTCAGGGACGCTCTGGCGGATCTCAAGGCCGCGGGCGATGGAGCGGTCCTCGTCACCAACGGCGCCTTCGGCGAGACGAGCCCGCAGGTCGACGCCTTCACGGTCCAGATGAAGGCCATGGGGGTGGGCCTCGCCAACGCCGCCAAGCACAAGCTCGTCGGGCTCCTTTCCGAACGTCTGAAGGGCGAGGGCGTCTTCGTCGGCGAAGTGATGGTCGCCGGCGCGGTGAAGGGGACGCCTTTCGCCGGGAGCGCGGAAGGGATCGACCCGGGCGCCATCGCCGAGGCGTTTTGGAAGCTCTACAAGGACCGCACCGAGATCCGCGCCCGGATCGCCTGAACGGTCTTTTCGGGGCGCGCCGTCGGGGCCTTTCGACTTCGCCTCGAGAGGAGATTGCCAGCTCCGGCGCCGGCGGCCATTCTGGTTTGCTCGCGAGGAGAGGCCGTGGCCGTCGTCGAAACCCTGGTCGCAAGGCAATCGGCGGTCGCTTCGGCGCCCCGCCCTTCGCGATACCACAAGCTCGCCTATTCGATCGGCCAGACCGCCCAGAGCGGCGGGTTCGATGGCGCGCTCGGCTTCGTGTTCTTCTATTACACCGCGGTCCTGGGCCTTTCGGGGGCTCTGGTCGGAGCGGCCCTGGCGGTCAGTCTCGCCTTCGATTCGGTGGTCGATCCCGTGGTCGGGGCCTGGTCGGACGGTATCCGCTCGCGCCTGGGCCGACGCCTGCCCCCGATGCTCCTGGGCGCTCCGCTGATGGGTTTGGCCATGGGGTTCCTCTTCTCCCCGCCGACCCGGATCGGCGAACTCGCGCTGTTCGCCTGGCTGACCTTGGGTACGATCGCGGTGCGCAGCTTCATCTCGCTCTTCAACGTCCCCTATTTCGCCCTCGGCGGAGAGATGAGCGCGGATTACGTGGAGCGTTCGAGCATCGTGGCCTGGCGCGCCGTCGCCGGAATCCTGGTCGGGGTGGCCCTCACCGCGATCGCCTTTTCGCTTTTCTTCAAAGGAGCCGACGGTCTTCGGCATGCCAGCGCCTACCCCGCCTTCGGCTGGACGGTCGCCGCGGTCATCTCCGCGGCCTCGCTCCTCTGCTGCCTGGGAACCTGGCGCTTCGCGGCCGCCCTCCCCAGTCCCCGCCCCGCCCGTGGGGCGCTCTGGCGGCGCATGCCCGCCGAGGTGGCCGAGATCTTTCGCAACGGCTCGTTCCGAGTCCTTTTCGTCTCCTCGGTGGTCTTCTCCGTCGCCGCCGGCCTCAACGCGACCCTCGCCAACCACGCCGCGATCTTCGTCTGGAAGCTCCGCTCCGACACCCTCCAGATCCTCACCTACGGCTATCTCGTCGGGATCCTGGCCGGCGTCGGACTCATGCCGGCGCTCTCCAGGCGGATAGAGAAGAAGACGGCGGTCATCATCGGGGTGATCATGGTCGCGGTGAACTGGATCGTCCTGCCCGGGCTTCGCGGACTGGGGATTATCCATTTCACCGGCGCCGAGGCGCTCTGGCCGCTCGTCGCCAACGGCCTCATCGTCGGGGTGGGAGTCGGCTTCCTGGCCGTCGCCTATCCCTCGATGATGGCCGACGCCGCCGACGAGCACGAATATCTCTCCGGCCAGCGCCGCGAGGGCCTCTACTTCGCCGGACTCGGCTTCGCCGGCAAAGCCGCCTCGGGCCTGGGCGCGCTCACCGCCGGCTTCGCACTCGATTTCGTCGGCTTTCCCCGCCACGCCGCCTCCGAAGCCGGCGCAGCGATCGCCGAGCCGGTCCTGAGGCGCCTCATGCTGGCCGACGGGCCGGCCGCCGCCCTGATCGGCCTTCTCGCCCTGGCGATCTTCTGGCCCTACGCCATCTCGCGGGCCCGCCAGGAGGAGATCTCCGCCACCTTGCGCGATCGTCGGCTCGCCGCAGCCCTTGTCCCTGGCGAGGTCCCGGCGCCCAGCCCCTGAAGCTTGGCCCGCTTTGAGCTTTTTCAGGGCGAGTCGTCGCGACAAGTTGCTCGCCTTGTTGCGAACGGCCTACATCAGAGGCGAACAACGAAGGGGCGAGGACCCGACATGGCGATCAGAACGCGCATCACCGAACACTTCGGCATCGAGCACCCGATCATCCAGGGCGGCATGCACTACGTGGGCTTCGCCGAGATGGCCGCGGCGGTGAGCGAGGCGGGGGGCCTGGGGATCATCACGGGCCTCACCCAGGGGACGCCGCAGCGGCTGGCCGCGGAGATCGCCCGCTGCCGTGAGATGACGTCAAAACCTTTCGGGGTGAACCTCACCTTCCTGCCGGCGATGACCCCGCCCGACTATCCCGGGTTCATCGAAGTCATCATCGAGGGCGGGGTGAAGATCGTGGAGACCGCCGGCAACAATCCCCAGAAGTGGCTGCCCTCCCTCAAGGAGGCGGGAATCGCGGTCATCCACAAATGCACCAGCGTGCGCCACTCGCTGAAGGCCGAGGCGATCGGGTGCGACGCGGTGAGCGTCGACGGCTTCGAGTGCGGCGGCCATCCGGGCGAGGACGACGTCCCCAACTTCATCCTCCTGCCGCGGGCGGCCGAGGCGCTCTCCATCCCCTTCGTCGCGTCCGGAGGCATGGCCGACGGGCGAAGCCTGGTCGCCGCCATGGCTTTGGGCGCCGAAGGGATGAACATGGGGACCCGCTTCATCGCCACGCGGGAGGCGCCGGTCCACGACAAGGTGAAGGAGGCCCTGGTGGCGGCGAGCGAGCTCGACACCCGCCTCATCATGCGCCCTCTGCGCAACACCGAGCGGGTGCTCACCAACGCCGCGGTCGAGAAGCTGCTCGCCAAGGAAAAGGAGCTCGGCCCCAAGATCACCTTCGCCGACATCGTGGAGGAGGTCGGCGGGGTCTATCCCAGGATTATGAAGCAGGGGGATCTCGACGCCGGCGGCTGGAGCTGCGGCATGGTCGCGGGCCTCATCCACGACATCCCCACGGTGCGGGAGCTCATCTCCCGCACCATCGCCGAGGCCGAGGCGATCCTCGCCAGGCTCGATCGCACGTTCAGGGCGCGCGAGACCGTCGAGGCCTAGCCCCGAGATCTGCGGCCCGGTGAGCCGAGGGGCGAATCAGCTCCGCAAAGGAGATCAGGATGAGACTGCCTCTCACCGTGAGCGCCGGCCTGGCCGGCGTCCTCCTCGCCGGCTGGGCGGGAGCCCAGGACCGACCGGCGGCCCTCCTCCCCAGAGCAGCGATCGGCGCGGCCTCCATCGGCGCGGTCGACGTCGAGCGCGACGCGCGATTCTACGAAGATGTCTTCGGCTTCAAGGAGATCCGGCGGATCGATGCGAGGCCACAGTTCCTGGAGATCGTCCTGAAGCCAGGAGCCGACGCGGCGGCGGCGCGCGCTGCGCCCGGAGCGGCCCTCATCCTCATCAGCCATCCCGCCGGCGCGGCGACAGACCGGCCGGGCCTTCAGGGATGGGCGCGGGCCCACCTTCTGCTCGTCGTCCCCGAGATGGCCCCGGTGCTGGCGAGCGTGCGGGCGCACGGCGGATCTCGGTCGCCATCGCACCGAGCCTCACCAAGGGATCGCTCAAGGCCGAAAGCGAAGCCCATCCAGGAGGCGAAGGGACTCATGTCGACGCCATGATCGAGGACCCCGAAGGCGAATTCGTCGAACTTCTCGCCGCCCACTGAAGCTGCGCCCGAACCCAGAGGCGCCTAGTTCTCCTCTGAACGGCCCAAGGGCGGCTGGCCGCCCCCTCGGCCCCACAGCGGCCAGTTCACGCCTTCCACCCGGGCGCCCGATTGACGACGCTTCAGCTCGCCCGCGGCCGGCGGCTGGAAACCTCCGCCCGTTCTTCGGATTAGTTATGGGTGGGGGCGGCCAAGAACCATGAGGCTCCCATGTCCACGCTTGACAAGATCGTCGCCGCCATCGCCCCGCCCGAGTCCGCCGAGGAGCGGGCCGAGGCCCACGCCACGGCCCGCCGCGCCTCTGCGCCGGGGGACTGGCTCTCGCTGTTGCTCGATCATCACGAGAAGGTGGAGGCTGCCTTCAGGGTGGCGCGCGAGGCCCCGCCGGCCGAGGCGAAGGCCGCGCTCAAGCGCCTCGGCGCGGTGCTGAACGGCCACTCCATGGCGGAGGAAGCGGTGGTCTATCCCGAGCTCGCCCGGCTCGGGAAGGAGGCCCACGCCGACATGGCCTATCTCCAGCAGGTCGCCGCCAAGATGCAACTGGCGGCCCTGGAGAGGCTCGATCCCGCCAGCCGGGAGTACGCCGACAAGCTCGGCCATCTCGAGGGCGCGGTCGTCCATCACGTCTACAAGGAGGAGAGCGAGTGGTTCCTCGATCTCAAGGAGAATGTCTCGGCGGCGGACGAGCAGCGCATCCTTCAGCGCTACGGCGAGGAGTTCGAGCGCTACATGCGCGGCGGAGAAGGCCCCGCGGCGGGCGCCAAGCCGGACGAGGGGAGGGGTTTCGAGCCGAAATCCTTTCAGCCGCGGCCGGCGACCTGAGGGCCGGCCTAGCCCTCCTGCAGCATGGGCTGGCCCTGATGAGCCTCGAGGAGGTCGCGCATGTCGTCGGCGTGCTCCTCCTCCACCGCCAGGATCCCTTCGAGCATCACCCGCGTCGTGGCGTCGTCGTTCCCGAAATAGCGGATCAGCTCGCGGTAGTGCTCCACCGCGATGCGCTCGGCGATGAGGTTCTCCTTGATCATGTCGATGAGGTTCTCGCCCTCGGCGAACTGGGAGGCCGAGCGCGTCGCCAGGCCCTCCGGGTCGAAGTTGGGCGTGCCGCCGAGCTGGGTGATGCGTTCGGCGACCTCCAGGGCGTGCTCGTGCTCCTCCTTGGCGTGCTCGGCGAACTCCGCCTTCACCGACTGGCTGGAGATGCCGCTCGCGGCGATCGAGTGCTGGGTGTAGCGCAGGACGCAGACGATCTCGGTCGCCAGCACGCTCTGGAGGATCTCGATCGTCTTCTTGGGATCGCCGCCATAGGCCGGGGTGACCGCGCCGCCCCCCAGGTTTCGCCGCGCTTTCTCCCTGAGGGCCTTCACATCGCTCAGAAAGGGCTTGTCGGTCGTCGTCGTTTGGGTATTCGCCATCTCGCTTCTCCGATCTTCCAGCTCCCGCAACGTCCATCGATCGCGGGCGATCCGCTCCATCTATATTTCACTTTTCGCGCGGGCGATGCAGGCGCTCAGATGATAGCTGGCTGGCGCGAGAAGAGGAGAGGCCCATGACCACCGCCCGTGAAATCCATCTCGTCCGCCGCCCCAAGGGCATGCCGGTTCCCGAGGACTTCGCCGTGGTCGAAGCGAACCTCGCCGACCCCAGCGAGGGCGAGGCCCAGATCGAGGCCCTGTGGCTGTCGGTCGATCCCTACATGCGCCCAAGGCTCAACGCCGATCAGGCGCTCGGCGAGGCCATGATAGGATCGGGGATCGGCCGGGTGGTGAAATCTCGCCATCCCAATTTCGCCGAAGGCGAGATCGTGCGCCACGGCGCCGGCATGCGGGAGAGGTTCAATTCCGCCGGGGCCGGAGTGCGCGCCCTGAAGAGCGATCCGGAGCTGCCGCTCAGCGTCTATATGCATGCCCTGGGCGGCACCGGCATGACCGCCTACGGTGGGCTCCTGGAGGTGGGGGCCCTGAAGGACGGCGAGCAGGTCTTCGTCTCCACCGCCGCCGGGGCGGTGGGATCGGTCGCCTCCCAGATCGCCAAGATCAAGGGCTGCACCGTGGTGGGCTCGACCGGTTCGGATGAGAAGGCCCGCTGGCTCACCGAAGTCGCCGGCCTGGACGCGGCGATCAACTACAAGAAGGAGCCTCTCCTCGAGGCCCTGACCGCGGCGACGCCCAAGGGGATCGACGTCTATTTCGAGAACGTCGGGGGCGCTCATCTCGAGGCGGCGCTCGCCCGCATGAACCCGCGCGGGCGGATTCCGGTCTGCGGGATGATCTCCATGTACAACGGCGAGCCGGCGCCGGTGGGGAACCTCTTCTCCCTCATCTACGGCCGCATCCGCATGGAGGGGTTCGTCGGCGGCGACTTTCCGCACCTCGCCGCGAAATTCGAGGCCGACATGACCTCCTGGCTGAAATCGGGCCGCATCAAGTACCAGGAGACGATCCTGGAGGGCTTCGAGCGCGCCCCGGAGGGCCTCATCGGCCTCTTCGAGGGGCGGAACGCCGGCAAGATGCTGATCAAGGCGAAGGGAACGACCCGGGGATGACCCTGATCGCCGGGACCCACCGGAACTTCGCGCCCGACAAGGTGGTCTTCGGCCGCCCGGCCGCCGAGGTCGTCGCCGAGGAGACCCAGAAGCGAGGGGCCGAGCGCGTCTTTCTGATCACCAGCCGCTCGCTGGCGGCCGGCGAGCTCCTCGCCGGGATCAAGGCGGCGCTCGGAGCGCGCCTGGCCGGCGTGTTCTCGGAGATGAGGCCTCACGCACCGCGGGCCGACGTCGTCGCCGCCGCGAAGGCGGCCAGGAGCGCCGGCGCCGATCTTCTCCTCGCCGTCGGCGGCGGCTCGGCCTGCGATGGCGCCAAGGCCGTGCTCGTCTGTCTCTGGGAAGGGGTCCAGTCCGAGGCGGACCTCGGCGCGTTCATCGGATCCGGCGCGCGGCGGCCGAGCCCCCCGAAGGAGGGCGCGACCCGCATGATCGCGGTCCCGACCCTCCTCTCGGCGGCCGAGTTCACCGCCTTCGCCGGCGTCTCCGATCCCACGCGGAAGGTGAAGGAAGGGCTCGGCCATCCCCTCTGCCTGCCCGCCGCGGTCGTGCTCGATCCGGCCGCCACCCTTGGAACGCCGGTCCGGCTCCTCAAGACGACCGGCATGAAGGCGGTGGACCATGCCGTCGAGGGCGCCCTTTCGATCAGGCCCTCGCCGCTCGCCGAGGCGGCCGCCGTGAAGGCCCTGGACCTCCTCTGGCGCGGCCTACCGGGCCTGGGCGGCGCAAAGGACGGAGCGGAGCTGCGCCAGGACCTGCAGTTCGCCTCCTGGCTCTCGATCGTCGGGGCGGGGGCGGGATCGCCGGTCGGCGCGAGCCATGCGATCGGCCATGTCCTGGGGGGCCTGGGCGTCGCGCACGGGGAGACCACCGGCGTTCTGCTGCCGGCGGTCCTTCGATGGAATGCGCCGGCCAACGCGGAGAGGCAGAAAGATCTCCTCGCCAGCCTTGGGAGCCCGGCGAGCGACCTTCCCCCTGACCTCGCTACCGGGATCGCCGATCTCGCCCGACGCCTCGAGGTTCCCACCCGCCTGCGCGATCTTAATCTCAGCCGCGACCTCCTGGGCGAGATCGCCGAGAAGACCATGGCCGAGGCGTCCCTTCGGGCCAATCCGCGGAAGATCGCCTCAGCCGATCAGGTAGGGGAAATCCTCGACCTGGCCTGGTGAGAGCTCGAGCGGCGTCTCCGCGGATCCGTTCCGACCGATAGTTTCCCCCTGCAGGGAGAGGAAATTCGTCCAGGCTCAAATCACGGAACAGCTAGCCTGGTGAAGGCTCGCGGGACGCGTCGCCAGCTCAGGAGAGCGCCTCGCCAGTGAGCTCTTCGAGCCTGGCGAAGAGCGCGTCCTGGAACGCCGGGTCCATCGCCTCGCCGGCCGGCTGCTCCTGGCGAAGATGACGCCAATAGCGGCCGCTGACCTGAGCGGCGGCGTCTTGGCTGGCGGCGAGCCAGGTCTGGGTGCGCTGTCCGGTCTTAAGATCGACCGGCGCCGACGGGCCGCCCATTCTGGTGCGCACCCAGCCCGGATCCACCGCATTGCTGAGAACGTCCGGCCAGCGCCGCGCCAGGGCCAGGGCGAGAACGACGTTGTGGAGCTTGCTTTCGGCGTAGGCCCGGGCCGGATCCCAGGCCCGCTGCGTCCAATCGAGATCGCGCAGCGATCCCTCCCCGCCGCGATGAAGGCCGCTGCTGAGGAAGACCAGCCGTTGGGGACGCTCGAGGAGGGCGGTCAGAAGATAGGGCGCCAGGGTGTTCACGGCGAAGGTGACGGCGTGGCCCTCCGCCGTCGCGCCGCGGCTCGCCTCCCGGTAGACGCCGGCGTTGTGGATCACCCCGTCCATCCGGCCGATCGCACTGACCTGGTCGGCCACCCCCCTGGTTTCCCCGGCGCTCCGAAGATCGCCCACCGCGACGCCGGCGGCCCGGGGCGCGAGGTCGGCGAGCGCCGAGGCGCGGTCTGAAGATCGAGCATGGAGGACGACCTCATGGCCACCGTCCAGGAGGGACTCAGCGGCCGCCCGGCCGAGCCCGTCGGTGCTCCCGGTGATGAAGATGCGCGCCATCAGCCTCTTCCCTCTCATGGATCATAGGCGGAATGCCGATCTCGAAGATAAGGGTGAACCGGGATCGGCGCCCGCGGCTTTCCCATTTGAGCGCCGGCATGAACCCCCACAGGAGAAAACCTCATGAGCGATGAACCCGCCCCGCGCCGCAGCCCCTTTTCCGACATCGCCCCTGCTCTCGGGCGCCTGACCGACGAGGTCCTCTTTGGCGAGGTCTGGGAGCGACCGGAGCTCTCCAAGCGCGATCGGAGCCTCATCACCGTGGCGAGCCTCATCGCCCTCTATCGTGGGAACGAGCTTGCCTTCCACCTCCGGCGCGCGCTGGAGAACGGCGTGACGAAGGAGGAGCTCGTCGAGACCATCACTCATCTCGCCTTCTACGCCGGCTGGCCGTGCGCCGCCGCGGCGGTCGGCATTGCGCGCCGGGTTTTCGAAGACGCCGGCGTCTGACAAGGAGAACCCCATGAAGAAGCGAACCCTCGGCGGCCTACACGTCTCGGCGATCGGACTTGGCTGCATGAGCCTCGCCGGCGCCTACGGCGAAGCCCCGGACCGCAAGGAAATGGCAGGCCTCGTCCGCGCCGCGGTCGATCGCGGCATCACGTTCTTCGACACCGCCGAGGTCTATGGGCCATTCACCAGCGAAGAGATCCTCGGCGAGGCGCTTCAGGGCCTCCGCGACGACGTGGTGATCGCCACCAAGTTCGGCTTCGACATCGGCGATGGCGGGCGTCGCGGCGGCCTCGACAGCCGGCCCGAGCACATCAAGACGGTGGCCGAAGCCTCCCTGAAGCGGCTCAAGACCGACCGCATCGATCTCTTCTACCAGCACCGGGTCGACCCCAAGGTCCCGATCGAGGATGCAGCCGGCGCGGTGAAGGAGCTGATCGCCGAGGGCAAGGTGAGGGGCTTTGGCCTCTCCGAGCCTGGCGTCCAGACGATCCGGCGGGCCCATGCGGTGCAGCCCCTCGCCGCCATCCAGAACGAATATTCGCTCTGGTGGCGCAAGCCCGAGGCGGAGGTCCTGCCGGCCTGCGAGGAGCTCGGCATCGGATTTGTGCCCTATAGCCCGCTGGGCCGAGGCTTCCTGACCGGCGCGATCGGCGCCGGCGCGGAGTTCGCCGCGGGGGACATGAGGGCCGCCTTGCCGCGCTTCCAGGCCGAGGCGCGGCGGGCCAATCTGGCGCTCGTCGAGCGCCTGGCCGGAATCGCCGAACGCAAGGGCGCGACGCCCGCCCAGGTCGCGCTCGCCTGGCTCCTCGCCCAGAAACCGTGGATCGTTCCGATCCCGGGGACGACCAAGCTCGCCCGGCTCGAGGAGAACATCGGCGCGGCCAAGGTGGAGCTGACCGCCTCCGATCTGGCCCAGATCGAGCAGGCCGCCTCCGAGATCCGGATCGAGGGGGATCGCTATCCCGAGCGCCTGGCGCGGATGACCGGCGTCGAAGCGCCATCGGCGCCCGTCTGATCGGAAAGGCCCCGCCAAAGCCTCGACGCGATGCAGGCCCTCGAAACCCTCCTCGACCGCGCGATCGAGGCCGCCCCGGCGGCTCTGCCGGATGCGCTTGCGGCCGCCTACGGCGGGCCAATCGCCTTTCCGGCCGCGCCGCCGCGCGGGGTCTGGGTCTTCGCCAACTTCGTCTCCACGCTCGACGGGATCGTCTCCTACCGAATCCCGGGCCGGGCCGGCGGGGACGAGATCAGCGGCTTTTCGGAAGAAGACCGCTTCGTCATGGGGCTCCTTCGAAGCTGCGCCGACGCGGTGCTGGTGGGCTCGGGCACCCTCAAGGGCGATCCGGGCGCGGTGCGAACCCCCGAGGCGATCTATCCGCCCATGGGTGAGGCATTCGCCCACTTGAGAGCGGCCGCGCTCGGCGACGCAGCGGCGCCGATCAACGTCGTCGTCACCGCGACCGGCCTCATCGATCCGGAGGAGGCCGTCTTCCACACCCCAGGCGTCAGAGCGGTCATCCTCACCACCGCAGGGGGGCGCGAGCGGCTCCTCTCGGCTCATGGGGAGAGGCTCGCGCAGGTCGAGGTCCGCGTCGCCGAAGGAGAGGGGGCCAAGGTCTCGCCGGCCGCCGCGGTGAACGCGCTCCACGACGAGTTCGGGGTGCGCCGCCTTCTCACCGAGGGCGGACCGACGCTCCTTTCCTCGTTCCTGGCCGAAGGGCTTCTCGACGAGCTCTTCCTCACCCTTTCGCCCCGGATCGCCGGGCGCGAGGCGAGCGAGGCGCGGCTCTCGCTGGCCGAGGGCGCGCTCTTCAGCCCCGAGGCCTCGCCGGAGTTCGACCTCGTCGGCCTCAAGGCGGCCGGGAGCCTCCTCTTCACCCGCTATCGCCGGCGAGGAATCTAGGCGAGGCGGCCGAGCGGCGCCATAATGACGAGGCGTCCGGGCTCGGCGCCTCTAACGCGATCTGGGGACGTTCGCCATGAAAGCCGCACTCGTTCTGGCGCCTCTGCTGGTCGCCTCGCCGATCTCCACGGCCGCGCCACGCACCGCGCCGGTTTTTCTGGCCTCGCCGCTGGCCAAGGCCCAGAACCTGCCTTTCAGTAGCGGGGTCGTTGTCGGTAGGACGCTCTATATCGCGGGAACGACCGGCGTCGACCCGGGCGAGGCGAACCGGCCGGACCCGAGCCAAGAAGCCCGCATCGTCATGAATCGCGTCGAGCAGACGGTCAAAATGGCCGGCATGACCATGGATGACGTGGTCGAGGTCCAGGTGTTCTGCACCGATCTTTCCGACTATGTCCCCTTCAATGCGGTCTACGGGACCTATTTTCACGGCCACTATCCCGCCCGCGCCTTCATCGGTGTCGCGGGATTGACCTTCGGGGCGCGCTACGAGGTGATGGGCATCGCCGTCCGCCGCCGCTGATCGGCCTAGTTCCGCCGCGGGATCAGGACCTTCATCTCCTCATATCCCTTGATGAAGATCGAATAGCTCCGCTTGGGCTCCTCGAGCAGGCGGATCTCGGAAAAGCGCTTGAGGATCTCCTCCCAGATGATGGTGAGCTGCAGCTCGGCGAGGCGGTTGCCCACGCAGCGGTGGACGCCGAAGCCGAAGGAGAGATGGCGCCGCGGCTGGGCCCGGTCGATCCTGTAGGCGTAGGGGTCCTCGATCACCTCCTCGTCGCGGTTGCCCGAGACGTACCACATGACCACGCGGTCGCCTTCGCCGATGGTCTTGCCCCCAAAATCGAAATCCCGCGTCGCGGTGCGCGCCATGTGGGCGAGCGGGGTCTGCCAGCGGATGGTCTCGCTGACCATGGAGGGAATGAGCGAGGGCTCAGCGCGCAGCTTCTGGTTCTCGGCCGGGAAGCGGTTCAAGGCGAAGACCGAGCCGGAGATGGTGTTTCGGGTGGTGTCATTCCCCCCGATGATGAGCAGGGTCACGTTGGAGAAGTACTGGTCCATGGAGGACGCTCGGGTCTCCGGACCGTGGGCGAGCATGGAGATGAGATCGCCCGCCGGTGGAGCGTTCACCCGCTGGTTCCAGAGGCTGATGAAGTAGGCCCGGCACTCGGCCAGGAGCTTGCGGCGCTCGTCATAGGTGTTCCAGGGGCCATGGCCGGGGGCGGTGGTCATGGCATCGGACCAGATGGTGAGCTTTCGGCGCTCCTCGAACGGAAAGTCGAAGAGGGTCGCGAGCGTCATGGTGGTGAGCTCCTTGGAGACGAGGTCCACCCAGTCGAACGCCTCGCCGATCGGCAGGGAATCGAGGATCCGCCCGGCCCGCTCGCGGATGAGCGGGGCCATTTCGGCCAGGCGCGCGGGCGCGACGCCTGGGCTCACCGTCTTGCGCTGGATGTCGTGGCGCGGCGGATCCATGTTGATGAAGCTGTTGGCGTCATCGCTCTCATCGCGCTTCGTGGAAGATTCGGGAAAGGCTTCGGGCGGCAGGACGCTCGGCTTGGGATTGAGGGTGATGCCCTTGGCCGAGGAGAAGGCCTGGTGGTTGGAATCGATGGCCAGAATGTCGTTGTACTTGGTGATCGACCAGAACGCCCCGTAGTTGCTGTCGGGGGTCCAGTGCACCGGGTCCTCGGCGCGCAGGCGCTCGAAATAGGGCCAGCAGGCATCGTCCCGGAAGGCCGAGGCCCAGGCCGGGTTCAAGGTCTCGAGCGGCGCCTCGTAGGCCCGCCGGCGGGCGAGCGCCCGCTTTTGCTCGAGGAGATCGTGCGTGCCGTCGGCCATCGAATGCGCCTTGTCGCTCCGGATGGGCGACGATGGCCCCGGCGGGGCGGAAAGGTCAATCCAGGCCCATGGGAGCGCCTTACCGGGATTTAAGTTGATCGCCGCCGCCAAGCTGAGCCTTTTGGAGGGAACCTGAGCGTCAAGGAGGCGGGCGATGTCCGGCGTGCTTCGAATCTCCCTGGTCGCGGCCGCGGCTGCGATCCTGGCTCTCCCGGCGTTCGCGGCTGAACCGGCCGGGGCCAAGGCCGAAGTCGCCGCCACCGTGGCGGCGGCGCTCGACGCCGGGCGGGCCGGCGATATCCGGAAGCTCCAGGAGGAATACGCGCCCGACTGCGTCTTCGTCGACGAGTGGGCGCCTTATCTCTGGACCGGCCCCGGCGCGTTCGAAAGGTACATGGTGAGCGGCGCGCGGATGTTTCGGGAGACCCAGCGCCACGACATCAAGATCACCTCCGATCCACCATCGTTCGTCTATGTCTCGGAGGGCCACGCCTGGCTCGTCGAGCAGGTCGGCGAGACCTCCATCGTGGAGGGAAAGCCCTACCAAGCCAAAGGCTGGCTCGCCTTCACCCTCGAAAGGCTGGGCGGGGCATGGAAGATCACCTCCCAGAGCTTCACCAAGTCGGCCGAGAGCTTCAACCCGTTCTGAGCCGCTCATCGGGCCGGCGGGCCAAGGCCATGCTGGCGCCAACCGCGAAGTTGCGCCACTCAGCGATGCGCGCTCATGATCCCGCTGGTCTCGCCTGAGAAAGGGACCGCCGCTCGCCAGGGAACCTGCCAATGCCGGCTGAACCTTCCACCGCCGAGCTTCCCCTCGCCGGCCTTCGGGTCGTCGACCTCACCCTGGCGCGGGCCGGCCCCACCTGCGTCCGCCACCTCGCCGACTGGGGGGCGGAAGTCATCGCCGTCCAGCCGCCGGCGGGCGGGCGCGAGATCCTGTCGCGCGACGGCTCCGACTTCCAGAACCTGCACCGCAACAAGCGGTTCATCAGCCTCGACCTCAAGAGCGAGAAGGGCCGCGCCGCTTTCCTGAGGCTCATCGAAGGCGCCGACGTCCTGGTCGAAAACATGCGCCCGGGCGTCAAGCGCCGGCTGAA
Source organism: Caulobacteraceae bacterium (assembly GCA_050729515.1). Lineage (GTDB taxonomy): Bacteria > Pseudomonadota > Alphaproteobacteria > Caulobacterales > Caulobacteraceae > Acaudatibacter. The sequence continues at coordinate 34,147 of JBOHLG010000001.1, read as the reverse complement.
GATCGCCTACGAGGATCTCAAGGCGGTGAACCCGCGCCTGGTCTTTGGCTCGATCAGCGGCTTTGGCCAGGAGGGCCCCTACGCCGATCGCGCCGGCGTCGACCAGATCGCCCAGGGGCTGGGCGGGCTGATGTCGATCACCGGAGAGCCGGGCCGCGGGCCGATGCGCGTGGGCGTGGCGGTGAACGACGTCATGGCCGGGACCCTGCTGGCGCTCGCCATCCTGATGGCCCTCTACCAGCGAACGAAGACCGGAGAGGGCCGCTTCGTGACGACCTCGCTCCTGGAGGCGCAGATCTTCCTCCTCGATTTCCAGGCGGCGCGTTGGCTGATGGCGGGCGAAGTCGCCGGCCAGATGGGGAACGACCATCCGACGCTCGCCCCCATGAGCGTCTTTCCCACGTCCGACGGCCACGTGAACATCGCCGCCTCCTCCTCGGCCCAGTTCGAGCGGTTCTGCGAGGCGGCGGGGCGCACGGAGTGGCGCTCCGACCCGCGCTTTTCGAGCGGGCGCCTGCGCGCCCAGCATCGCGCCGAGCTCAACGCCGCGATCGGCGAGGAGACGAGGAAACATCCCTCGGCCTGGTGGGTCGAGCGCCTGGAGGCGGCGGGCGTGCCGTGCGGGGAGATCCTCTCCATCGACGAGGTCTTCGCCGATCCGCAGGTCAAGCACCTGGGCATGGCCGCGCGCGTCGATCATCCCAGGCTCGGCCCCACCCAGATGGTGGCCTCGCCCATCAGGCTGGAGGGCCTCGAGACCTCGATCAAGAGGGTCGCGCCGCTCGCCGCCGCCGATACTGACGAGGTGCTCGCCGAACTGGGCTACGAGGAGCGCGAGATCGCGGCGATGCGCCAAGAGGGGGCGATCTGACGATGGACCTGGATCTGGATCTTCGAACCGACAAGCTGATCGGCCGCAAGGAGCGCGAGGTCGGCTGGCTCATCTTCAACAACCCGGCGCGCCGCAACGCCGTCTCCCTGGAGATGTGGGGCGCGATCCCCAAGGTCCTCGCCGCCTTCGAAGCGGACCCCGAAGTGCGTCTCGCCGTCTTCACCGGGGCGGGCGAGAAGGCCTTCGTCTCCGGGGCCGACATCTCGCAGTTCGAGAAGGAGCGCGCCGACGCCGCCCACGAAGCGCGCTACTCGGCCGCCTCGGGCGCGGCGAGCGCGGCCATGGCCAATTTCTCCAAGCCCTCGATCGCCATGATCCGCGGGGCCTGCATCGGCGGGGGCCTGGCGGTCGCGCTCACCTGCGACCTGCGCATCTGCGAGGAGGGCGCGAAGTTCGCCATTCCGGCTGCGCGGCTGGGCCTCGGCTACGGCTTTGGCGGGATCAAGGCGCTCGTCGACCTGGTGGGGCCGGCGATCGGGCGCGAAATCCTCTTCACCGCCCGGCAGTTCAGCGCCGAGGAGGCCCTCCGCGTGGGGCTCGTCAACCGCGTCGTTCCGGCGGCCGAGCTGGAGGGCGTCGTCGCCGACTACGCCGCGATGATCGCGGAGAACGCCCCGTTCACCCTGCGCGCGGCCAAGCTCGCCATCCGCGAGGCCCTGCGCGATCCGGAAAAGCGCCGTCTCTCCGAGGTCGAGGCGGCGGTCGCCGCCTGCTTCGATTCCGCCGACTTTCGGGAAGGCCGCGCCGCCTTCCTGGAAAAGCGCAAGCCGGTGTTTCGGGGGCAGTGAGGGGACAGAGGCGAACGGATAGGAAAGGCAAGACGAGATGACCCATTCGGCTTTGACCCGGCCCCGCGACAAGGCCCTGGCGCGGACCCTCGAGAAGATTGAGACCGTGGGCCTCCAGGACAATCTCCGCGACCTGGAGGCCGTGGGCTACACGGTGTTGCCGGGCGTCCTGTCGCCCGACATGGTGAAGCGCGCCAAGGCCGCGATCCTGCGCCGGGTCGAACGCCGGACGGGCCGCGCCATCGATCCCGCTTCGGCCGGCGAGGACGATTTCAAGGGAATGCAGTACCTCCCCTACCTCCTCTTCGACGATCCGGTCTTCGCCGAGATCCTGCTCGAGCCCAAGCCGCTGGCCCTGATCACCTGGCTCCTGGGCGAAAGCTGCCTGCTCTCCTCTCTGGGCTGCCATTTTAGAGGCCCCGGCGGCGCGCCGCTCATGCTCCATTCCGACAACGGCAACGGCATGCCCGCGCCCTATCAGGAGCCGGCGATGGTGGCGAACGTGAACTATGCGCTGACGCCCTACAGCCGCGAGGCCGGGGCCCTGGCGATGATCCCCGGCTCCCAGCGGCTGCGCCGTCAGCCGACCTTCCACGAGAACTTCACGCCCGAGGGGGTGAGCCGCGAGGAATTCCGGGCGCTGTCGAGCGAGCCGGGAGGGCTGGACGGCCTCGCCTGGCGCGATCCGCCCGGCGCGGTCTCCATGGACATCGCCCCGGGCGACGCGGTGATCTGGCACGGCAACACCTGGCACGGGGGCTTTCGGCGCGAGCTGCCCGGCGTGCGGATGAACCTCGCGGCCTATTTCTGTCGCCAGTTCGTCCAGACCCAGGAGCGCCGCGGCGATCCGCGCGAGGCGCAGCTCCTGGCGGGGCGCGGGAATGAACCCCGGCTGGCGGTGCTGCTGGGCGCCAAACAGGCCTACGGTTGGCGCGATGACGACTGGGCGGCGATCTACGGGGCGCGCGCCCGCTTGGCGCCCCGCGGCCTCTTCGACTGAAGCGGAGAGCCCCTTCCTTCCAGACGGAACGTCTCGAGCCGACGGCGGTCAGCTCGCCAGGGAGGCGGTGAAGGTTCCAGAGCATTTCCCGGCGACGCGGAGTCGCCTCGGCGAAGGGGAAATGCTCCCAGATTCAAAGTCTTGAGCGCATCCTTGTCGCAGAAGTATTTCCCACTTTTGCGGGATGCGCTCTAAGCCGAAGCGACCAGTTCGCTCGCGGCCACGCCGCCCTCCACGACCTTGACGCCGAGGAAGCGCATGGCGCCGTTGACGAAGCCGATGTCGGCGAGGGCGAGGCTGGGATCGCGCTTGAGAAGGATGGCGTCCCCAAGGGTGAGCCTGAGCGTCATCTGCGGTCGGGTCAGGCCCTCCGTCTCGGCCTTTTCGATCTCTCGACGAAGGCGGACGGCCAGGGGAAGTGGCGGAGCGGGTTTCGGGTTCATGGGCGCCTCCGGCCTTCCTAGCATGTTTCGCCCCAAAAGCATGCTCGCGGCGAAATAATACTTGTATCGGGGTCGAAAGCCGACCATATGCCGCTCATCGAATTTCGCTTTGGCTCGGCAGTCTCCTGACAAGAAATCATCGATTTCCATTCGGAACAGCCACACGACCCTCTCCGAAAATTTGATCTCGCCGCCCGCTTTGGGCGCGATAACCCAATCCTGGAATAGGAAACTATGCAAACTGGCACCGTTAAATGGTTCAATGGCCAAAAGGGCTTCGGCTTCATTCAGCCGGATACTGGCGGCAATGACGTGTTCGTCCACATCTCCGCCGTGGAGCGCGCCGGCATGGCCTCGCTTCACGAAGGCCAGAAGCTGAGCTTCGAGGTCGAGCGGGACCAGCGGAGCGGCAAGATGTCCGCCGCGCAACTGCAGGCGGCCTGAACCACTTCCTGAACGACCTGGGGAGCGGTCCGCGAGGCGGGCCGCTCCTGCCCACATCCTGACCGGGCGCGAACCGGACTATTTCCAACAGCTGGAAGCCTTGGCCGCCCAGCAAGGCGGTTACTTCTATCCATGGCGTTCGGCCTTGGACGAGGGGAACGGCGAAGCCGCCTACACCCGGCTTGTCGAGACCCATCTGGACCCAGCAAAAGTGGTGCTGGACGCCGGCTGCGGGCATGGCGACGACATGGTTCTGTTTGCGCCCAAGGTTCGGCGCTTCATGGGCTACGACGCGGTCGAGAGCTTTCTCGCCATCGCGCGTCGCAGGGCCGCCGAGATCGGCCTGGCCAATGTGGAGTTGACGCTCGCCAACTCGAGCCCCCAGCACAACGGCGGCGCCGCGCGCATTCCGGCCGAAGACCGCTCGGTCGACCTCATCATCTCCCGTCGCGGGCCGACCAACTGGATCGCCGACGCGCACCGGGTCTGCAAAGCTGACGCCCGACTGATCCAGATCAATCCCCTGCCCACGCCGACGCCCTCCTGGAATGGCGATCTGCCCCAGGCGTTGCGGCTGAGGCGGAACCCCGCCAACCCTGGCAGGCCGAACCTGATGGCCGAGATCGAGGCGGCCGTCGCGGCCGCGCACTTCAGGATGGATGGGGGCCAGGTCTTCGACGTTCCAGAGGTGTTCAGCGATCCGGAAGACCTCTACCGCTATCTCACCTGAAATCTCCCGAGATAGCTCCCTTGGCTCCGGCGATTGGAGCGCCAATGACCAGGGCGTCCGCTGCGGTCAAGGCAAGCATCGCCTCCTTCCCGACAGGGGATGCCGCAAGCGCGGCGGAAGCCAAGGCATCGAAACCATCTTCGGTTCCTTCCAGAACGTGGATGGCTAAGGTTTGTCCTGGGGTCAGCAACGAGCCATCTCCTCAATCTTCACGCGTTGAACCACGCGATAAGCGTCCTCCAGGCCACGCCGAGCAGGTATATCGCGTAGACCATGAGACACCAGATTATCACGCTCCAAGGATGTCGTTGAATGTCAGCCGCCTGCTGGTTGCCATGGGGGCTATTAATATCGAACGCAAAAGAAATCGCGGCTAACATAGCCAGAAACAAAACGGCCAATATCACATCGCCCTTGCGTTTCTTTACTCTATTCATCGCGTCTGCGGATCTAGGCAGTCTAAACTCTAAGAAGTCTATAGGCATAAGCAGATCGTTTAAAAGAACGAATATGATTGATAAGATGATGAGCACAGCCACGACGTTTGCCGAGGCGAGACCAAATTCATGCGTTGCCCTTAAATTAATCTGATTCATTATCCGGTCAGAGGCATAAAAATATCTATATATTTCCAGTGTAGGAATATCTATGTGGATATCTATAAGCCTATAATACAGATAGTAGCCAGTGATGAGGACAAGTGACAGCAAGCCCACCTGGTGAACGCGGAAGGTGGCTATCCAATTCTTGCTCTCGGCAGCCTTCCTCATATCGAAGAACACGCTGCTGTTGGACAAATCCGGATGCAGAATCGCTCTGACCAGAGGGAGCGCCATATATAGGCCGGCGACGAGGCATAGCTTCGCAACCATCGAGGCTCGCATGAGCATCATCACCAGCGCCAACCACATAAACAGTCGCCGCCAGTTGAAGCTCGCCTCCAGAGGTGCTCGGTAGGACTCTTCCGCTCGACTCTGCGCTTCGGTGGCGAGCATTATAAACCTCCGGGGGCATGGCACCCCGCGGGAGCCCATCCGAATCCGGAATGTGCTCGGGCATATCGACGCTTGAGTTCGCGGCGCAGGGCCACGAAGCCACCGCCGAAATCCCAAAGCAGCGCTCGCACCAGCATTGAAGGAAGCAATGCCCAGATCAGCAATTGCCGCCAACCGGATGCGACCGGGGGTATTCTGAGGATCCCCGCTCGCGATCGTGGCTCAATCATGATCCACGTCTGTGATTTGATAAGAACGGCGAGCCGAACTGCCTCCGGCCCACACGGAGGCGCCAACCCCAGGACCGGAGGCGCCAAAGCCCGGTTCCCACATGACCACTAACCTCCCCCCAAGGCAGCGTAATACGGCCAAGCTGGACGTCTAATCAAAAGTTCGAGCCGCCTGAGCCACCACCCCGCCGTTGGTTGGATCGACAGCGGCGACTCCGGCCCAGCCATACAGCGCCTGCTCGACGGCGCTGTCGAACGCCGTGACATCGGTAGTCGGCGTGGCGACGAGTTCTGGACCAGCGAGAGGAGTTGCGGGTCCTGGGTCATCGCACCTTGAAGGTCGATGAGGTTTCCATATCCTTGCAACTCGGGAAGGGCCGCCGCCGCGGGGTTGATCGGAGCCCCTCCGGAGTAGGCCGTGACCGGCGGAGCGGCGAAGGCCACGTCGGCGATCTCGCACGTGGTCCCATCGGCCATCGTCACCGTCGCCGTCTCCTCGACCACGTCGCCGTTGATCGACTGGTTGGAGGGCGCGGCCGCCAGGCTGATCGAGGCGATGCCGGCCTGGGCCAGGGTCTCGACCTCACCGGGCTCGACCACGTCGTCGTCGTTGGCATCCTGCCACACGACCAGATTGGCGAAGGCCGGATCCAAAGCGTTGATCACCCCATCGCTGTTGGAGTCCACCGCCGCCAGGGCCGCGAAGCCGCTGGGCGCGCCGCTTTCGACTAAGATCCCAGGACCCGGCCGAGAGTCTCGAGCGAGCGGCCGTTCAGTTCGCCAGGGCGGCGACGAAGGCCGAAGGCTCGGCGCCTTCCGGCCAGGCGGGGACGCCGCTTGGAATGTCGATGCCGGCGAGCTTGCGCCTGGTCCAGATGTGCGCGGCGATGGTCAGCTCATCGCTGCGGTCGAGGGTTCCGGCGCGGATGCCGACGAGGCCGGGGCGGCGGGTGTTGGTGTTGAAAAGCCGCGTGAAGCACCGCGAACAGGCGCGCTGGCGCGAGGTGCGGCTCCCGTCGGGGCTGGTGAGCTCGAAGAGCGCCGGCTCGCCGGCGGTCACCTCCAGGAGGTTCTCGGGCGCGAAGAAGTTCAGGGAAAACGCGCTGGCCGACCAGGTCTGGCAGTCGCGGCAATGGCAGGCGTAGACCTTGGGCAGTCTGTCGAGCTTCAGGCGATAGCGCACCGCGCCGCAGCGGCAGCCGCCTTCGATGGCTCCGGTCATCCTCTTGGGCTATCACGCCGCGCCCGCCGAGGCGAGCAGGGGCCTTAGGCGGCGTCTCACATGGATTTCGCGATCCGGACGGGAATGGCTTTGTACGCCGGCGTCTTGGCCCTTTTCTCATGGTGCGAGAGCGGGACCAGGGGATTGACCTCCGGATAGTAGGCGCCGACGCAGCCCTTGGGGATCGCGTAGGGGGTGACGCGGAAGCGGCGGACGACCCGTTCGACCCCGTCGTCGATGGCGGTCGCCAGATCGACCTCGTCCTGCGTCGCCAGCCCGAGCGCTTCGATGTCGGCCGGGTTCATGAAGACGATCTCGCGCGAGCCCTTCACACCGCGGAAGCGGTCGTCGTAGCTGTAGACCGTGGTGTTGAACTGGCCGTTGGAGCGCAGGGTCACGAGCTGCAAGACGCCTTGGCGCGCGAAGCTTTCAACATCCCCGGCGAACATCTGTTTGGGGACGATGAAATTCGCCTTGCCGGTGCGCGTATTCCATTTGCGCTCGCGCGCGGCCAGGGGCCGGGTCATGCCGCCGGGGAGGAACATCTTCTCGTTCAGGCCCTTGAAGGTCGCCGGCCAGGTCTCCTCGATAGCCGTCCGGACCTTGGCGTAGTCGCTGACCCATTCGTCCCAGGGGACCCGAGGATTGTCCTTTAGCGTCGCCTTGGCGATTGCGGCGATGATGGCGGGTTCGGATCTGAGATGCGGGCTCGCCGGCTTCACCCGGCCGCGCGAGCCGTGGAAGTGGGCGAGGCTGCTCTCCATCGAGACCGCCTGCGGGCCGCTCGCCTGCTCGTCTATCTCGATCCGTCCCAGGCAAGGAAGCAGGAAGGCGACCTCGCCATGGACCACGTGGCTGCGGTTGAGCTTGGTGGCGATCGAGACCGTCAGTCGGAGCTTCCGCCAGGCCTGCTCGACGCGCGGAATGTCCGGGGCGGCGCGGGGAAAGTTGCCGCCCAAGGCGACGAAGGCCTTGACCTCGCCCAAGATCATCTTCTCGCAGGCGTCGACCGTGGCCAGGCCCTCGCGGCGCGGCGGCTCGAAGCCATAGAGTTCCTTCAGCTTGTCCAAGGGGGCCAGCTCGGGTTTTTCGGTGATGCCCACCGTCCGCTGGCCCTGGACATTGGAGTGGCCGCGGACCGGGCAGATGGCGGCGCCGGGCTTGCCGATGTTTCCCCGAAGGAGCTGGAGGTTCATCAGCATCTGGACGTTCTGAACTCCGGCCACGTGCTGGGTGAGGCCCATGCCGTAGATCGCCAAAACGGCGTTGGCCTGCGAATAGGTTCTGGCGAAGGCTTCGATGGTCGGCCGGCCAAGGCCCGAGACGCGCTCGATTTCTCCCCAGTCCGCCGCACGGCAATACTCGGCGAAAGCCTCGAAGCCAAAGGTGTGCTCGGCGATGAAATCGTGGTCGAGAACGCGCCGCGCCTGGCTCGCCGCGGCGGCCGCCTTGGCGGAGAAGCCGGCGTCGTCGTCGGTGGCGGCGAGCAGGGCCGCGCGGTCGGTCGCATGGGCCGCGCCCTCGGCGGCCAGGGCGTCGTCCATGGCGATGAGCGCCTTGCAGGCGCCGGTGAGGAGCGCGGTGTCGCCGCCGTTGCGCACCTGCAGGATCTCCGAGGCGATGAAGGTCTCCTTCGGGGTCAGCATCTCGAGCGGGTTCTGCGGGTTCTTGAACCGCTCCAGGCCCCGCTCGCGCAGCGGATTGACGCCGATGATCTTCGCCCCCCGATTCACCGCGTCCTGGAGCTGATGAAGGATGCGCGGCGAGGAGGTTCCAGGATTGTGGGCGACGTAGAGCAGGAGATCGGCCATCTCGAAGTCCTGCAGCGTGGCGGTGCCCACCGAGACGCCGATGCTTTCGGGGAGCGCCACCGAGGTGCTCTCGTGGCACATGTTGGAGCTGTCCGGCAGGTTGTTGGTGCCATAGATCCGCGCCAGCAGCTGGTACATGTAGCTGGCTTCGAGGCTGGCGCGCCCGCTGGTGTAGAACACTGCCTGGTCGGGGTCGCCGCCAAGCGCGCGCAGCTCGCGGCCGATTTCGGCGAAGGCCTCATCCCATCCGACCGGGACGTATCTGTCCGAGGCCGCATCCCAGCGCATTGGAGTGGTGAGGCGGCCGGCTCGTTCGAGCTCGTGGTCGCCCCATCCCTCGAGTTCGGCCAGGGTGTGGCGCGCGAAGAAGGCCTCGCCGGCGCGATGTCGGGTGGTTTCCCAGGCCGTCGCCTTGACCCCGTTCTCGCAGACCTCCAGCGGGTGGGGCGCGGCGGGTTTGCCCCAGGCGCAGCTGACGCACATGTAGCCGTCGGGCTTGTTCTGGTGGGTGATGAGCTCGGCGCCCTCGATCGGGATCCCCTCCCGCAGGAGGATTTCGGCGACTGATCTGACCGAGCCGTAGCCGCCGGCCGGGCCTTTGTAGGGCTTGATCTTCGCTTGCCTGTGTCGGCCGGCCATCACTGGCTCCCCATGGGCGTTGGAGATTTCAACTCACGAACCTCACCTCGAGATGCATTACAGAGGCCTTCTCACGTGTTGAAGCGAGGCGACGGCCGAAAAGCCGAGGGCGGAGATGAGGCTCGAACCGTGCAAACCAGTCCATCGGCTGCGCTGGACCACGTCAGGCTCCCTCGAGGCTGGCGATCGGCTGGCGCCGGAGGAGACGCCGATCGCGATCGTCCATGATGGCTCGACCACCGCGGTGATGATGGCGACGCCCGCCGACCTGGAGGAGTTCGCCGTCGGTTTCAGCCTGACCGAGGGGATCATCGATACGCCGCAGGCGATCGGGGACATCGAAGTGGTCGATGGGACGCTGGGGACGGAAGTGCGCCTGTGGCTCGCGGCGGAAACGGGCGCGCGACTGGCGTCTCGGCGGCGGCTTCTCGCCGGACCGACCGGCTGCGGGCTTTGCGGGGTGGAGAGTCTGGCCGCGGCGGCGCGGCCGGTCCCTCGGCTCGCTTTCGACGACCTGACGATCGAGGCGGGGCGGCTCATCACCGCCATGGACGGCTTGTCGGCCGCCCAGCCGCTTGGCGCCGCAACCCGGGCGGTGCATGCCGCCGCGCTCTGGCGCAAGGGCGAGGACCTGATCGTCCGCGAAGATGTCGGCCGTCACAACGCGCTCGACAAGCTCGTCGGGGCCTGCGCGTTGCGGGGGATTGCGGGGGGAGGCGGCGCCTTGCTCCTGACCAGCCGCATCTCGCTCGAAATGGTGCAGAAGGCCGCGGTGCTGGCGAGCCCGATCGTCTGCGCCATCTCGGCGCCGACCGCCCTCGCGGTCAGGACCGCCGATGAGGCCAATATCACTCTTGTCGGGGTGACGCGGTCGGACGGCTTCGAGATCTTCACCCATCGTCATCGCATCTTGACGGCGCCGAGCGGCGGCCGGACCGACCATCGCGCCCCAGGAAGCCTCACGTGAGCCAAAAACGAGACCTCGCCGCGGACCTGGGGGCCATCATCCTCACCGGCGGCGCCTCCTCGCGGATGGGCGCGGACAAGGCGCGGCTCGACTGGAAGGGGGCGCGCGCGGTCGATCGATGCGCGGCGCTCTCCAGGAAGGTGGGCGCGGGCGAGGTGCTCACTGTCGGCCGGCAAGGTTTCGGCTATCGCCACGCGCGTGACGAGACCCAATCGTGCGGGCCGGTCGGGGGAATCGTGACCGGCGCGATGACGCTCGCCACCCTTGGCTGCCGTCGCGCGCTGGTGCTCGCCGTCGACGCGCCGACGATCGAACCCGCCGACCTCGCGCCGCTGCTGGGCGCGCCGGGGGCGGGGGCCGCCTTCGCGGAGCTCTATCTGCCGTTGGTCTTCGATCTGGGCAGGCTGCCGGCCGATGCGGCGCCGAGCTGGCCGGTCCGCCGCTTCGTCGAACGCGCCGGCCTGGCCCTGCTCGACTGCTCGGCGGAACAAGCGGAAAGGCTCCGAGGAGCAAACACGCCTGCCGAACGCGACCGTCTCCTCGCCGCCATCAGCTAGTCGATTCCGAGGTTCGCGAGCGGCCGGGCGCGGCCCAGCGAGATCGGCTATCGTTCAAGCGCCATGGCGCCTTCGTCGCACCGCCTCTGCATCGCTCCGATGATGGAGTGGACCGACCGGCATTGCCGCGCCTTCCATCGAGGGCTCACCAGGCGGGCGCGGCTCTACACCGAGATGATCGCCGCGAGAGCCGTGATCCACGGCGACCGGGCCCGGCTGCTGGCCTTCGATCCGGCCGAGCGGCCGCTGGCCCTGCAGCTCGGCGGCTCAGAGCCCGCCGTGCTCGCCCAGGCGGCGCGGATCGGCGAGGAGGCCGGGTTCGAGGAGATCAACCTCAACTGCGGCTGTCCCTCGGAGAAGGTGCAGGGCGGCTGCTTCGGCGCGGTCCTGATGCGCGAGCCCGAGCGCGTGGCCGAGAGTTTGGCGGCGATGGGCGCCGCGGTCGCCATTCCGGTCACCGTGAAGTGCCGGCTGGGGGTGGACGACCAGGACCCCGCCGAGAGCCTCTTCGGCTTCGCCGACCTCGCCGCCGCGGCCGGGGCGCGGACGATCATCGTCCATGCCCGCAAGGCGTGGTTGAAGGGCCTCTCGCCCAAGGAGAACCGGGAGATCCCGCCGCTCGACCACGGCCTCGTCCACGCCCTCAAGCGCCAGAGGCCGGATCTCGAGGTGGTGGTGAACGGCGGCATCGAGACCCTCGAGCAGGCGGAGGCGCACCTCCGCTGCGTCGACGGGGTGATGCTGGGAAGGGCCGCCTACAAAAGACCGGGGCTTCTGGGCGAAGCCGACGCTCGCCTCTTCGGCGAGGGGTCGACGGTCTCCGAGATCGAGGCGGTGGAGGCTTATCGAGCTCACCTCGAGCGCGAGCTGGCGCGGGGAACGCCGCTTCGCGTGCTCATCCGGCCCATGCTCGGGCTCTTTTCCGGCAAGAGCGGCGCGGCGGAATGGCGACGGATCCTCAGCGAGGGCGCGGGAGGGCCGGGCGCGGGGATCCCGCTCGTCGAAAGGGCCCTGCCGGCGGTCGGCGCCACGCCGCGGCGCGGTCAGCCGGCGCACGAGCCGGCCCTTATGGCTTGAGGATCAGCTCGCTGGGCGTGGCGGAGAATTCCGAGAGGCGCCCCAGATAGCTCATGCCGAGCAGGGAGGTCGGAAGGCCGTGATCGATGACGAAGGCCTGGACATTGTCCTCGCGCACCCCGGCGACCTCGATGCTGGCGAGCTCGACCTCGGCGGCGTGCGCCTCGCCGTTGGCGGTGGCGACGTTGTAGGAGTAGTTGAGGCCGCCCGGGTCGATGCCCAGGCGCCGGGCGTCGTCGGCGGTCAGCGCAACGGCGGTCGAGCCGGTGTCGACCAGGAACTCGACCGGATGGCCGTCGACCTCGGCCCAGGCCCAGAAATGGCCGTCCGCGCTCTTGGCGATCTCGGCGGGCGAGGACGCGTCCTGGGCGGCCAGGGCCACCGCCGCGTGGGGCGCGGAGGCGGCCGGGGCCGGCAGCATGGCGTCGAGCGCCTTGGCCGCCCCGACCGCGCCCAGGGCCGCGATCATGGCGACGAGGACGAACCTCATCATCGAGAACACCACTCATCCATCCGGCCGCTCTGACGGCGACCGTTGAAGGGCACTTTAGAGGAGGGGTGTTGTCATCGGGTGAATCCTCTTCTCTCCTGCACGCGGAGCGCCGCGGGCGAGGGAGATTGCCCGAGCGAAGCGAGATCGGGGGGCGGGGGCGGTGGAATTCTCAGTTCCCGAAGAGGGCCAGCTTCTCCGGCCGGATCGAGGCGCGGCGGGCGGGAAGGGCGGCCATGATCGCCTCGCGCTCGGCTCCGGTGAAGGCGGTCCATTTGCCGATCTCGGCCAGGGTGCGTTGGCAGCCGAGGCAGAGCCCGCTCTCGCCGTCGACGATGCAGATGCGGACGCAGGGGGTGGCGATGGGCGCGGCGGTCATGATGAGGCGCCTGGAGCATGGGGCGGGAAGATGGCCGAATGCGGGCGTGCGTCTCTGCGGCTCCCGACACAATTCGTCTTCGACATCTTGGGAAATACATTACAAATAAATCATTATTGAGCGTCTGTTACAATATTATCTCGATTTAACTTGAGTCAGAACCTGGCGAATGCAGGCTTCGCTCCGCCTCGAACCCGACCGCTCCGCCCCCAAAGGCTCGAGGTCCAACAAGGGAGAAACCAGAGATGAACCGTCCTGTCACGCTTTTCGCCGCCGTTCTCGCCGCTTCCGCCGGGCTCGTGCTCGCCGCGCCGGCTTCGGCTCAGTCTTCGGAAACCGTCCGCGTCCGGGTCCCGACCTCCGATCTCAACCTCGCCAGCGTCGACGGCGCCCGCACCCTCCTCGCCAGGATCGACCAGGCGGCCGACGAGGCCTGCGGCGGCGCGCCGGACATCCGCCTGTTGGGCCAAGACCGCGCCTTCCAGTCCTGCCGGCGGGCGGCGGTCGCCGGCGGGGTCGCCCAGGCCCATTCCGAGATGGTCACCGCGCTCGCCCGGGGCGAACGGGCGTTCGACGAAGCCTCGCGCTGATGTCCGCGCGCGGCTTTGCGGAGGGCGTCGGCGATCCGCGCGCGCCCTCCGGCGCAATTGAGCCCAAATACTGCCACAAGTACCTCCGGCCCAGGTATTTCATGAACTTCCTGTAGGAATATTTATTCGATTTAACTTGCGATGAGGATCGCGGCCGGCCAAGAGGCGTTCCTTACTCAACCCGCAGGTTTCCCAATCGTCTCCCGCCGCAGTCCCCCCGGAACCCCCCCCCGGCGGCGGGAGACGACCCCTCCCTCTTTCAAGGGCGACATCGCCGCCCGCCTGACGCTAGTGGAACGAATTTGACATTCGCTTCCTGCCCGACATCAGCCGCCGAGCGAATGTCAAATTCAAAAGTTCCACTAGAAAATCAAAGATTCGCTAGTGGTCCTTCTTGATTCCAACGTTTGCCCCGCGCGCGGTATCAGGCGGATGCAAATGTTGGAATCGGACCGCTAGATAGGGTCTCCGAAGGGCGGCGAGGCGCAATTGAAGTTTCTCGAGGCGGGGAAGACCTGCACGCGGATCGAGCGGGCCGCAAAGCTCGCCTTCCTGATCGACTACCAGGCCTATTTCGCCGCCCTCGAGACCGCCCTGAAGGCGGCGAGGCGCCAAGTCCTCATCCTGGGCTGGAGCTTCGATCCCCGGACCCGGCTCGCTCCCGACGGCCTCAAGGATCCCGGAGCGCCGGACGCCATCGGGCGCCTCCTCATCGAACTGGCGCAGGCCCATCCCAGACTGGAGATCAAGGTCCTCATCTGGCGATCGGCCCTGGCGGTGAGCGCGACCCAGGGGTTTTTTCCCCACCGCGCCAAGGGCTGGTTTCGGGGAAGCGGCGTCGACTTCGCCCTCGACGATACGGTGCCCCTGGGGGCCTGCCATCACCAGAAGACGGTGGTGATCGATGACGAAGTCGCCTTCGTCACCAGCGGGGACGTGTGCGGCGACCGGTGGGATTCGCCCGCGCACCTGGACAAGGACAGCCGACGCCTCAGCCCAGGCGGAGGGATGCACGCGCCTCGCCACGAGGCCAGCGTCCTCGTCGAGGGGCCGATCGCCGCCGCCCTCGGCGACCTCGCCCGCGAGCGCTGGCGGCTCGCCTGCGAGGAGAGGATCGCTCCGCCGCTCGCCGGCGAGCGGCGCGCCTGGCCGGACGGTCTTGCCCCCGACGTGGAGGGCGCGCGGGTCGGGATCGCCCGCACCGAGCCGAGGTGGCGGGAGCGTTCGGGGGCGGAGGAGATCGCCGCCCTGACTGTCGAGGCGATCGCCGGGGCGCGAAAGCGCCTCTACATCGAAAACCAGTACTTCACATCCCCGCTCGTCGCCGAGGCGATCGCCGCGCGCCTCCTCGAGCCGGACGGGCCCGAGGTGGTCCTCGTCTCCACCCACCAGAGCGTCTCCTGGTTCGACCGCCTCACCATGGACCGCACCCGCGCCATCTTCATCTGGCGGCTCCAGGCGGCGGACATCTTCGGCCGCTTCCGCATCCTCGCCCCGTTCACGGTGGGCGGCCGGCCCATCGTGGTCCACGCCAAGCTGATGGTGGTCGACGATCGTTTGGCGCGCATCGGCTCGGCCAATCTCAACAACCGCTCCCAAGGCTTCGACACCGAGCTCGAACTGGCCCTGGAGGCCGGAACGGCGGCCGAAAGGGCGGCCATCGGGCGCCTGGCCGATACCCTCATCGGCCACTGGGTCGGCCGCGAGGCCGAGGACGTGGCGCGGGCGCGCAGGCGTCGGGGCGGCCTCATCGCGGCGATCGATGACCTCAACCATGGCGGAAGGCTGCGCTCGATCAAGCCGACCCCCCAGGGGCCGCTCGGCAGCTTCATCGCCCGGTTCCACCTGGGCGATCCGGCCCGCGCCGCCGATTCCTGGGCCCCGCGGCGGCGGCGCGAGGACCTCTATCGTCAGGCCCGCGCCGCCGAGGCGGCGCTTTCCTCGGAAAGATCGAAGTCGACGATCACCGGCAGATGATCGGAGGCGAGCCGCGCCAGCGGCTCGGCCGAGACGGCCATGGCGCGGATGCGGATCCCCGCGCTCACCAGGGCGTGGTCGATGCGCAGCACCGGAACGGCGGTGGGGAAGGTGGCGAGGCGCGGACGGTGGCGCGGCCGCAGGCGATAGGCGTCGGAAAGATGGGCGGTCAGGATCCGGTAGACGAGCGTCGTAGAGGTGGCGTTGAGATCTCCGACCACGATCAGGGGATCGCGCCGCGCGGCGCTTCCCAGCCACTCGGGGCCGACGAGGGCGCGGGCCTGGTTCTGCGCCTCCTTCGGCGCGAGACCCAGATGAGTGTTGATGAGCTGGAGTTCGCGGCCGGGCGCCACCTGGATTGCGACCCACAGGGCGCCACGCGGCTCGAGCTGGGGAATGCGGGCGTAGCCGGGCAGTGGCCCGGCCTTGATCAGCCGCTCGGGAAAACGGGTGAGGACGGCGTCGCCGTAGAGCTCCTCCTTCACCTTGAGGGCGGGGTGGAAGCGGAAGGCCATGCGCAGCCGCTCGGCCAGGCGGTGGGCCTGGTCGACTCCGCCGGTGCGGGCGCGGCCGACGTCCACCTCCTGGAGGGCGACGATATCGGGCGAGGCGGCGGCGATCACCGCGGCGATCCTTCCGACATCCAATCGCCGGTCCAGGCCCAGGCAGCGGTGGACGTTGTAGGAAAGGAGGCGGATCATCGGAACGCCACTCTACCGGAGCGGGCGTCCAGGAGAGAAATTCTCTTCCCCCGCTTAGGGAAGTCGCGGCTTCGCTCGCCTCCCCATTCCGTCATGGTGAGTGGGAAAGAGGGTGATCGTCGCCTCCACCGCGCTTGGTTTGCTTTCGGCCCTGCGAAGCCTAGATTCGGGCCAGCCCCGGAGAGAGAGACATGGATCTTGATTTTTCGCCCGAAGACCTCGCTTTCCGCGAGGAGGCGCGCGCCTTCCTGGCCGAGAACTACCCCAAGGCGCTGCGCGAGAAGCAGGGCGGAGAGGCGGCGCTCACCAAGGAGGACTATTTCTCCTGGCACCGGATCCTGGCCAGGAAGGGCTGGGCGGTCCCCTCCTGGCCGGCGGAGTGGGGCGGGACCGGCTGGTCGCCCACCCAGAAGTACATCTGGAGCGAGGAACAGGCCAAGGCGGACACCATCGGGATCATCCCCTTCGGCGTCGCCATGCTGGGGCCGGTCATCTACACCTTCGGGACCGCCGAACAGAAGGAGCGGTTCCTTCCCGGCATCCGCGATGGCCTTGTCTGGTGGTGCCAGGGCTATTCCGAGCCAGGAGCCGGATCGGACCTCGCCCGCCTCCAGACCCGCGCCGAGCGGATCAAGGGCGACGACGGCAAGGAATACTACCTCGTCAACGGCCAGAAGACCTGGACCACCCTGGCCCAATTCGCCGACTGGGGATTTTTCCTGGTGCGCACCGATCCCAACGCCAAGCCGCAGGCGGGGATCAGCTTCCTCCTCATCGACATGAAATCCCCCGGCATCACGGTGAGGCCGATCATCACCCTGGACGGCGGCCACGAGGTCAACGACGTCTTCCTCGACAACGTCAAGGTCCCGGTGGAGAACCGGATCTTCCACGAGAACCAGGGCTGGACCTGCGCCAAGGCCCTTCTGCAGCATGAGCGGTCGGGGATCGCCGGGGTGGCGCGCTCCAAGCGGAGTCTGGAGCGGCTCAGGCAGATCGCCGGCAGCGAGCCCTCCGATGAGGCGGGCCCGCTTCTTTCCGACGCCTTCTTCCGCCGCAAGCTCGCCGAACTGGAGATCGACCTCACCGCGCTGGAGTTCACCGAGCTTCGCACCCTCGCTGGCGAAAGCTCGGGCAAGGGCCCCGGGCCGGAATCTTCGATCCTGAAGATCAAGGGAACCGAGATCCAGCAGAGGCTCACCGAGCTCGCCCTGGAGGCCGCCGGCCACTACGGCGCGCCAGACCTCAGGGGCCTTCCGCACAACCTCCTGCCGATCGGCCCGGAGTTCGCGCAGGGCGCGGCCGCGACCTATTTCAACACCCGCAAGACCTCGATCTACGGCGGGTCGAACGAGATCCAGCGCAACATCATCGCCAAGCTGGTTCTGGGACTCTAGTGGTCCGATTCCAACATTTGCATCCGCCTGATACCGCGCGCTTGGCAAATGTCGGAATCAAGAAGGACCACGAGCGAAACTTTGATTTTCTAGTGGAGCTTTTGAATTTGACATTCGCTCGGCGGCTGATGTCGGGCAGGAAGCGAATGTCAAATTCGTTCCACTAGGGAGAGAGCCCCGGAACGGGAATCTTAGGGGATCCTGGCCGAGCGATTCCGCTCGGCCGGGAATCGAGGCGATGACGAAACGAGGGCGCGGATGGATTTCAGCTTCACCGAGGAACAGGGGCTGCTTCGCGATTCCCTGGCGCGCTTCCTCGCCGACCACTACAGCCTGGACGAGCGCCGCAAGGCGACAGCCTCGCAGGCCGGCTGGAGGCCCGAGATCTGGCGCGCCTTCGCCGAGGAGCTGGGGATCCTGGGGGCGCCGTTCCCCGAGGAACTCGGGGGCCTGGGCGGCGGGCCGGTCGAGACCATGGTGGTGATGGAGGAATTCGGCAAGGTGCTGGTCGTCGAGCCCTTCCTGTCGACCGTGGTCATCGCCGGCGGCGTCCTCGGCCGGGTGGGCGGAGAACGGGCGGCGGCGGAGATCGCCGATATCATCGCCGGCAAGACCCGCTGGGCCTTCGCCTGGGCCGAGCGCCAGGGCCGCTACGCCCTCAACGATATCGCGGTGAGCGGAAGGAGGCAGGGAAGCGGCTGGGCGCTCTCCGGCGCCAAGGCGGCGGTGCGCGCCGCGCCTTTCGCCGACAAGCTCCTCGTCACGGTCCGCACCGGCGGAGATCGCCGTGAGGCGGCCGGCGTCTCGCTTTTCGCCGTAGCCAAGGACGCCAAGGGCGTTTCCTTGCGGGACTATCCCACCGTGGATGGATCGAGGGCCTCGGAGATCGCCTTCGAGGACGCCAGCCTTCCGGCCGAGGCGCTGATCGGCGAGGAGGGCAAGGCGCTCGGCCTTATCGAGGCGGTGGTCGAGGAAGCGATCTGCGCCCTCTGCGCCGAGGGCGTGGGGGTGCTTCGAAAGCTCCACGAAGGGACCCTCGCCTACACCAAGGAGCGGCGGCAGTTCGGCGCGCCGATCGCCTCCTTCCAGGCCCTGCAGCACCGCATGGTCGACATGTTCATCCAGCTCGAGCAGGCGGTCTCGATGACCTACATGGCCCACGTCCGCCTCGCCGAGCCGCCGGTCGAAAGGGCGAAGGCGGTCTCCGCCGCCAAGGTCCAGATGGCCAGGGCCTGCCGCTTCGTCGGCCAGAACGCCATCCAGCTCCATGGCGGCATGGGCATGACCGAGGAGATGGCGATCGGACATTATTTCAAGCGCGCCACCATGATCGAAAGCGAGTTTGGGGGGCTCGATCACCACCTCGCCCGCTACGAGGCGCTGAGTTTCGACAAGGCGGCCTGAGCGAAGCCGCCGGCCCGTCGGGCCCTCATGCACTTCCCCTAGACTTCGCCATGGCGGTCAAGGACTTCCTGGTTCTTCTGGCGGTCTGTTTCGCGTGGGCGGCCAACACGATCATCTCCAAGATCGTCCTTACGGATTTCGCCGTCCCGCCGCTCTTCTACACCGCCGCGAGGATGGTGGTGGTGGCGGCCGTCACGCTTCCCTGGCTCCTGCCTGCGCCGCGACCCCTTTGGAGGGTGATGGTCGTCGCCTTTCTGATGGGCGCGCTCAATTTCGGCATGACGTTCATCGGTCTTTCCACCACCTCGCCTTCGGCCAGCGCCATCGTCGGCCAGCTCGGTGCGCCCTTGGCGACGCTTCTGTCGATTCTCATCCTGGGCGAGCGGATCGGCTGGCGGCGCGGTCTGGGCGTCCTTCTCGCCTTCGCCGGGGTCCTGGCGGTGATGTGGAACGGCAAGGCTCTGGCGGTAAGCCCGGGCCTTCTGTGGGTGGCCGGATCGGCCGCCGCCTCGGCGCTCGGCGCGGTGCTGATGAAGCAGATCGCCGGAGTGAAGCCCCTGCAGTTCCAGGCCTGGGTCGGTTTCACCTCGATCCTGCCGCTGGTCCTGGCCTCAGGCCTCACCGAGCAGGGCCAGGCCGCGAGCGTCGTCCACGCCCCCTTCGTCTTCCTGGCCGGCGTGCTCTTTTCGGCTCTGGTGGTATCGGTAGGCGCCCACACGACCTACTACTGGCTCATCCAGCGCCACGAGGGCACGCTCCTGCAGCCGCTCACCCTCATCTCGACCCTGATGACCATCGCCCTTGGCGTCGCCATCACCAAGGATCCCTTCGGGGCGCGAATGGCGGTCGGCACGG
This sequence comes from Caulobacteraceae bacterium, assembly GCA_050729515.1. GTDB lineage: Bacteria > Pseudomonadota > Alphaproteobacteria > Caulobacterales > Caulobacteraceae > Acaudatibacter. The sequence continues at coordinate 14,559 of JBOHLG010000001.1, read as the reverse complement.
CCCTGGCTCTCGCCGGAGTGCTGATCATCGCGCTTCGGCCCAACCGCGCCGCTCCGCGGCTCCTCGCCCACCGCAGCCGGGCGTTCTGAAGATGCCAAGGAAGTTCATCGAGGCGCCGTCGCCCAATTTCGATCCCCGGGTGCGCCCGCCCGACATGATCCTCCTCCACTATACCGGCATGAGGAGCGCCAAGGAGGCGCTCGGCCGTCTCACCGATCCGGCCGCCAAGGTTTCCGTCCACTGGATGATCGACGAGGCCGGCGAGGTCTTTCGCCTCGTTCCGGAGGAGCGGCGGGCCTGGCACGCCGGGGTCTCGTTCTGGAAGGGCGAGCGGAACCTGAACGGCGTCTCGATCGGCATCGAACTGGTCAATCCCGGCCATGAGTTCGGCTATCGGCCTTTTCCAGAAATCCAGATCGACGTCCTTCTCGACCTCATCGAGGAGATTCGCGGGCGCTGGATCGTCCCGGATGCGCGCATCCTCGCCCACAGCGACGTCGCGCCGCAAAGAAGGGCCGATCCGGGCGAGCTCTTCCCCTGGCGACGCCTGGCCGCGGCCGGCCACGGCCTCTTGTCGACCGAGGGCCCGGCGCCGGGACCGGTGCTCAGAAAGGGCGATGAGGGCCCGGCGGTCCTGGTCCTCAAGTCCGGCCTGGCGCGCCTGGGCTACGAGCTCTCGCCGAGCGAGAAGTTCGATGAGGCGACGAAAGGCGTGGTGGAAGCCTTCCAGCGGCACTGGGCGCAGGAGAAGGTGAGCGGCGAAGCCGACGGCCTCGTCCGCGCCCGGCTGGTGGACCTCATCCGCCGCTTCGAGGGGCCATGACCTCGCCCTTCCGCGACCCGCCGGTCCTGGAGGGCCTCCTCCTTGCGCCCCTGGTGATGGTCGACGCGCCCTTCCTTCTCGCCCACTTCTCCGACCCGGAGGTCGTGCGCCATCTCGACATCGAACCCCTGGCGAGCCTCGCCGAAGCCCAGGAGATCATCGCCTGGGCCGAAGAGCGCCGGGCCAAGGCCGAGGGCCTGCGCTGGTCGATCCGCGAGGAGCGGGGAGGGGAGTTCATCGGCACCTGCGGCTTCAACGCGCTTTGCTGGGAGGAAGGCGGCAAGGGCGAGATCGCCTACGACCTTTCGCGGCGCTGGTGGGGCAAGGGCCTGATGGCGGAGATCCTCCCCGCGCTCGCCCGCTTTGGATTTGGACCCCTCGGACTTCATCGCCTGGAGGCCAAGGTCGATCCGGAGAACCGGCGCTCCTGCGCGGTTCTGGAGCGAAGCGGCTTTCGCCGCGAGGGTGTCCTTTCCGCCCAGGGCTACTGGAAAGGCGCCTGGCGCGCCCAGGTCCTCTATCGGCTGGAGAGGGACGTGGCGGCCGGCCCCGATTGACGCGGCTTTGCCGAGAGACCACCTTGGGAAGCGGACCAGACGGCCGGGCGGCCGCCCGAGCGAAGGTCCGGTTCGCCGGCCCAGCAAGGGAGGAAAGTCCGGGCTCCACGGCGACAAGGCGGCGGGCAACACCCGCCGGGGGCGACCCCAGGGAAAGCGCCACAGAAAGCAAACCGCCGATCGCCACCGTCGGCCTTCGGGCCGGCCGGCGAGGCAAGGGTGAAAGGGTGGGGTAAGAGCCCACCGCGGACCGGGCGACCGGGACGGCACGGCAAGCCCCGCCTGGAGCAAGACCGAATTGGGGCCTCGCGCCCGTGCCTTTCAAAGAGGTCCGGGCAGGACCGTCGCTGGTTCGAGAGGCCCGGGTAGGTCGCAAGAGCCGTCCGGCGACGGACGGCCGAAAGAGGAATGGCCGCCGCGCCTTTCCGCTCTTCGGAGCGGTGGGGCGGCACAGAACCCGGCTTACAGGCCGTCTGGTCCGCCGTTGCTGAATTGTTCGCTCCTTGTTCCAGGATGTTCTCTGACCGGCCCAGTCGTTCCCGCGCCACAGTTCAGAAAATCGCAAGAATGAGCGTCCTGGTGTCATTGTCTCCCATTTGATCCCATGCTAGCCCATTCACTTGCCGGGCCGGGCGCGCCGGAGCGGCGGGCGAGCGGGGCTGCGCGGGGTGTTTCTCTCCACCTTCGAGAAGCAATTGGACGCCAAGCGGCGGCTGGTCGTGCCGCAGGACTTCCGCGTCGTCGCCGCCGGACCCTTCGATGGCGTCTTCTGTTTTCCCTCCATCGAGGCCGACTGCATCGAGGGCGGCGGCAAGGCGCTCTTCGACCGCTACCTCAACCTCATCGAGGAGCTGGCCTTCGGCGATCCCCTCCGCGCGGCGCTGGAGACCTCGATCCTCGGCGGCATGACGCGCCTTTCCTTCGACGGGGCGGGAAGGATCACTCTTCCGGAGAGCCTCATCGCCGCGGCGGGAATCGGAGAGTGGGTGATGGTGCTGGGGATGGGCGAGCGGTTCCAGATCTGGGCCCGCGAGGCGTTCCTCGCCCATCGCACCAGCCAGCGCGCCCAGGCGCGCGAGGGCCTCGCCGCCCTGCGCCGCGCCCAAAGGCCGCACGGGGGCCCGCACAGCGGAGCCGGCCAGGCATGAGCGCCGAACCGCACATCCCGGTGATGCTGGCGCAAGTCGCCCAGGCGCTTCGTCCCGGCCCCGGCCGGCTGATGGTGGACGCGACGTTCGGGGCGGGCGGCTACTCGCGCGCCTTCCTCGCCGCGGGGTCCGAGGTCGCCGCCTTCGACCGCGATCCGGCCGTCCGGCCGCTCGCCGCGCGGTTCGAGACGGAGGGATCCTTTCGCTTCTTCCTGGCCCCGTTTTCGGCCATGGCGGCGCTCCTCGGCGAAGGGATGGCCGATGGCGTCGCCATGGACCTCGGGGTCTCCTCCATGCAGCTCGAAGCGGCCGAGCGCGGCTTTTCGCTTCGGCGGGACGGACCTCTGGACATGCGCATGGGCGAGGGCGGGCGCACCGCCGCGGAGATCGTCAATTCCGCCTCCGAAGCCGAGCTCGCGACCATCTTCCGGGACTTCGGCGAGGAGCCCCGCGCCCGCGCCGTCGCCCGCGCCATCGTCAGGCGCCGGCAGGAACGGCCGTTCACCCGCACGCTGGAGCTGGCCGAGGCGGTGAGCCGTGCCAAGGGCGGCCCAAGAGGTGCGCGGATTCATCCGGCCACCCGCGTCTTCCAGGCCCTGCGAATCGCGGTCAATGGCGAGCTTCAGGAGCTGGCCGCGGGCCTGGAGGCTTCCGAGCGGTGCCTCAGGCCCGGTGGGGCGCTGGCGGTGGTGAGCTTCCATTCGCTGGAGGACCGGATGGTCAAGACCTTCATCTCCGAGCGGAGCGGAGAGGCGCCGTTGGCCAGCCGTCATGCACCGCCCCAGGTATTGGAGAGGCGCGCCGCCTTTCGGCCGCTCTTTCGCGGCGCGAAGGTTCCGGCCGAGGAAGAGATTGCGGGCAATCCGCGCGCGCGCTCGGCGCGGCTGCGCGCCGCCGTCCGTCTTGGGGAGAGCGACGCATGAACCGCAGCGGCGGCCGCGGGGCGGGAAATGGCGCCTGGGGCCTCGTCGCCGGGCGGGTCGGCGGCTTTCGGGTCATCGACCTGGCCGGCCTCGGCGTCTTTCTGATCCTCGCCCTGGGGGTCTACGCCTTCAAGACGATGGCCGGCGCGCAGAGCGCCGAGACCATTCAGGTCGAGCGTCAGATCACCCAGGAGAAGCGGCAGGTCCGCCTCCTCCGAGCTGAACTCGCCCAGCTCGAGGACCCGACCCGGATCGAGCGGCTGTCGACGAGCTATCTGGGCATGCAGCCCGTGACCGTGACTCAGGAGACAACGCTCCAGGGCCTGCCGGCAATCGCGGCTGGAAACGGGCCCAAGCCCAAGACGACCGGGGTTCGGCCATGACCAGTTTCGGCGCCGACGCCGAGGAGCGCCCGCATCCGCCGCAAGGTCGCCTCTGGTGGATCGAGCGCGCCTTCGAAAAGGCGAGGAGCGCCGGGCGGATCGAGGACGACACCCGTCTTCGCATCTTCTTCGTCATGGTCCTTTTCGCAGCCGGCTTCGTCGCCCTGGCGCTGGGCGCAAGCCGCGCCGCTCTCTTCTCAGGGCTGGACGTCGCCGACGAAGCCGCCCCGCCGCTCGCCGGCGCCCGCGGCGACATCCTGGACCGCAACGGTCGGGTCATGGCCATGGACCTGGTCCGCTTCGGCCTCTACCTCGCCCCGGGCGAGGTTTCCGACCGCGCCGGAACCATCGCCGCCCTGACCGCAGCCTTGCCGAGCCTCGAGCGCACACGCCTCATCAAGGATCTCTCCGGCGACAAGCCCGAATATTATCTGGCCGGCGGCCTCACCCCGGCCCAAAGGGACGCGATCCATGCCCTGGCGCTGCCCGGGGTGCGCTTCGAGGACGAGACGGCCCGGGCCTACCCCTTGGGAGACACGGCGGCCCATCTGGTCGGCTTTGCGAGCAAGGACGGCCGCGGCCTGGCGGGGCTTGAGCGCGGCCTCGATTCCCTCCTCCGGTCGGACGGCGGGCGCGACCCGGTGACGCTTTCCATCGACCTGAGAGTGCAGGGGGCTCTGCACGACGAGCTGGCCGCCGCCGCGGCGCTCTATCACCCGGCCGGCGAAAGCGGGCTGGTGGTCGATGTGAGGACCGGCGAGGTGCTGGCGATGTCGAGCTGGCCGGATTTCGATCCCAGCGATCCAGGCAAGGCTGCGCCCGCCGACCTCATCGACCACGCCGCGGCCAGCGTCTACGAGCCGGGAAGCGTGTTCAAGGTCTTCACGCTGGCCATGGGCATCGATTCGCGAGTGGCCAATCTCAACACTCTTTTCGATGTCGCCCAACCTCTGCAGCTCAAGGGCCAGACGATCCACGACTACGACAGGGGCGACAAGGTCCTGCCTCTCTGGGAGGTGTTCACCCATTCTTCGAACATCGGCGCGGCCAAGCTGGGCCTCATGTGCGGGGCTGCACGCATGGACCAGTACTTCCACGGCTTCGGCCTCTTCGCCGCCGCTCCCAGCATCCTCGCCGAGTCGGCCGCGCCGATCACCCCGCGCCGGCTCACCGAGGACACCGTCGCCTCGATGAGCTTCGGCCACGCCATCTCGGTCAGCCCCCTCGCCATCGCCACCGGGATGAGCGCCATCCTGAACGGCGGCGTCTGGCGCCCGCTCACCTTTCTGAAGCTGGCGCCGGGCCAGCCGCCCGCTCCGGGCCGGCGGGTGGTCTCGGCGACGACCTCCCGGACCATGCTGGGGCTCATGCGGCTCAACGCCATGGTCGGCACCGGCCGCAAGGCCAACGTCGCCGGCTACCGCGTCGGCGGCAAGACCGGCACCGCCGAGAAGATCGTCGACGGTCATTACGACCGGCGCGAGAACGTCTCCTCCTTCGCCGGAATCTTCCCCACCGACGGGCCGCTCGACGCCGACCGCTATCTTGTCTTCATCATGCTCGACACGCCCCACCCAACCAAGGAGACCGGCGGCTTCACGACCGGCGGGGAGACCGCCGCGCCGACGGTCGGCAAGGTGATCGACCGCATCGCACCCCTGCTGGGCGTCACTCGCGAGCCTGACGCCACGGCCCTTCCCTTCCAGGGCCTGGCCGACTTCACTCCGCCGAAGGGAGGGACGGATTGAAGGCGGTCGCACTTTCGGAGCTGGTCCGTCGCGAGCTTGACGAGGACCCCGCCATCGGCGGGGTCACCGCCGACAGCCGGAGGGTCGAGCCGGGCTGGCTCTTCGCCGCCCTTCCCGGAACCCGCCAGGATGGGGCGCGCTTCGTCGCCGAGGCCAAGGCCAGGGGAGCGGCGGCGATCCTCGTCGGCGAGACGGTCGAAACGTCGCTGCCTCTGATCCGATCGCTTGACGTGCGCCGCGCCTATGCGCTCGCCGCGGCGGCCTTCTTCGAGGCCCAGCCGGAGGCGACCGTCGCGGTCACCGGCACTAACGGCAAGTCCTCGACGGTGGGGTTCTGCCGCCAGGTCTTCACGGCGCTGGGGCGCACCGCGGCCAGCATCGGAACGCTCGGGGTCATCGCCGGGAACGAGACGCTCGCCGGTCCGGGCCTCACCACGCCGGACGCCGGCGATGTCGCGGCGATCCTCGCCGATCTCGCCGGCCGCGGCGTCACGCGCCTGGCGCTGGAGGCCTCCTCCCACGGCCTCGATCAGCGGCGCCTGGATGGGGTGAGGCTGAAGGCCGCCGGCTTCCTCAACCTCACCCAGGACCATCTGGACTACCACGGCGACATGGCGGCCTATCGAAAGGCGAAGCTTCGCCTTTTCGAGACGCTCCTGCCGCGCGGCGCGAGAGCGGTCCTCAACGCCGACAGCGACGCCTATCCCGTCTTCGCCGCCGCCGCCGCCGCCAACGGCCACGGCCTCTTCAGCGTCGGGGCGATGGGACGCGAGCTGGTCCTCGCCGGCCGGCGGGCCAGCGCCCACGCCCAGAGGCTCCGCCTCGTCGCAGCCGGAAAGTCCTTTGTGGTCGAGCTGCCGCTCGCCGGCGCCTTCCAGGCTTCCAACGCCCTCGTCGCCGCCGGCCTCTGCATTGCCGCCGGCGAGGAGCTCGAGGCGGTGATCGGCGCCCTGGAGCGGCTCGAGGGCGCGCCGGGCCGCCTCCAGAAGGTGGGCGAGAAGCGGGGCGGGGGCTCGGCGTTCATCGACTACGCCCACACCCCCGACGGCCTCACCGCGGTGCTCTCGTCGCTTCGAGCGCACGCCAAGGGACGGCTCATCGTCGTTTTCGGGGCCGGCGGCGACCGGGACGCCGGCAAGCGGCCGAAGATGGGCAAGGCGGCCGCCGAGCTCGCCGATATAGCCATCGTCACAGACGACAATCCCCGTTCGGAGGATCCGGCCGCCATCCGCGCCCAGGTCCTCGCCGGCGCCGCCGGCCTCAAGGAGATCGCCGGCCGCAGAGCCGCCATCGAGACGGCCGCAGGCCTTCTCGAAGCTGGCGACATCCTGGTGGTGGCCGGAAAGGGCCATGAACAGGGCCAGATCATCGGCCAGGAAGTCCACCCCTTCGATGATGCCCTGGAGACGGCGCGGGCGCTCGGACTGGAGAGGGCGCATGGCTGATCACGCGCCGCTGTGGACCTCCAAGGAGATCGCGGACGCCTGCGGCGGAACGCTGGTCGGCGCGCCCTTCGAGGCGCGCGGGGTCACGACCGATTCGCGGCAGACCGCGCCGGGGGATCTCTTCGTCGCCCTCAAGGGGGAGCGCGACGGGGCCGCTTTCGCCAAGGCCGCCCTTTGCGCCGGCGCCGCGGGGGTCGTCGCCGAGACCGGGGTGGAAGGCCCCGCGATCGTGGTCAAAGACGCGCTTGCGGCGCTCACCGCGCTCGGCGCCCGGGGCCGGGAACGGGCGGTCGGGGTCAGGCTCGCCGCAATCACCGGATCGGTTGGCAAGACCAGTGTCACCCAGGCCGTGCTCGCCGGTCTTGGGCGCGCCGGCGCCGCCCACGGGCCGGTCCACTCCTACAACAACCACATCGGCGTTCCCCTGACGCTCGCCCGCATGCCGCGCTCGACCCCTCGCGCGGTGATCGAGATCGGGATGAACCACGCCGGCGAGATCGCGCCGCTCTCGCGCCTGGCGAGGCCGCAGACCGCGGCGATCACCAATGTCGGGGCCGTGCACACCGAGAATTTTCCCGATGGCGTGGCCGGCGTCGCCGCCGCCAAGGCCGAGATCTTCGAGGGACTGGAAGGCGAAGGATGCGCCATCCTTCCGGCCGACAGCCCCTGGTTCTCCTACCTCGCCGGCGCGGCGACGAAGAGGGGTGCGCGGCTGCGGACCTTCGGTGAGGCCGATGGCGCCAACGCCCGCCTTGCACGGTTCGCGGCGACCAAAGACGGCGGGGCGGAGGTTTCCGCGGTGATCGATGGCGAGCGGATCGCCTTCGAGCTCGCCCAGAGCGCCGCCCACTGGGGCCAGATGAGCCTCTGCGTCCTCCTCGTCCTGGAGGCCCTCGGCGTCGAGCGCCCCTGCGTGCTGGCGGCGCTCGGCGAGTTCAAGCCGCTCGCCGGTCGCGGCCAAGAGAGCCGGATCGCGCTCGCCGGCGGCGCCTTCACCCTGATCGATGAGAGCTACAACGCCAATCCGCTCTCCATGGTCGCGGCCCTGGCGAGCCTCGCCGCCCGCAAGACGAAGGGACGCCGGATCGCCGCCCTCACCGACATGCTGGAGCTGGGCGAGAAGGCCGATGCGGAACACGCCCGCCTCGCCGAGGCCATCGAGGAGGGCGGCATCGACCGCGTGTTCGTCGCCGGGCCCCTGATGGAGGCGCTTTGGGCGAGGCTGCCGGCCGATCGCCGCGGCGCCTGCGCCCCCTGCGCGGATGAACTGCTCACAAGGCTCGCCGAGGAGATCGCGCCCGGCGACTTGGTGATGGTCAAGGGCTCGAAGGCCTCGCGCGCCTTCGTCCTCGCCGAGGGGCTCAAGGCGCTGGGATCGGGGAAGGGGCGGGCCTGATGCTCTATCTCCTCTACCAGCACCTCGCCGCCCACCACATCTCGATCCCGGGCCTCAACCTTCTGCGCTACCTCACTTTCCGCGGCGGAATGGCGGTGGCGACCTCGCTCATCGTGGTGGTCGCCATGGGCTCGCGCTTCATCCGCTGGATGAGGGCAAGGCAAGGCAAGGGCCAGCCGATCCGGACCGACGGGATCGAGCGACACATCACCGAGAAGGCCGGAACGCCGACCATGGGCGGGCTGATGTTCCTGGCCGGGATCACCGTGGCGACGTTGCTGTGGGCCGACCTCGACAACCTCTATGTGTGGGTGGTCCTGCTGGTGACGCTCGGCATGGGCGGCCTGGGCTTCATGGACGACTACGCCAAGGTCACCCGGCAGTCGACGGCCGGGATCAGCGGCCGTTTCCGCCTGATCATCGAAGGCCTGATCGGCCTGTGGGCGGTGGTGATGATGGTGGGCTTCGCCGAAAAGAGCGCCGCCGGGGCGGGGCTCGCCACCGCTCTCGCCGTGCCGTTCTTCAAGAACACGCTTCTCGAGCTCTCCTGGTTCTACCTGCCCTTCGGCGCCTTCGTGATCATGGGCGCCTCCAATGCGGTGAATTTCACCGATGGCCTGGATGGCCTCGCCACAGTGCCGGTGATGATCGCGGCGGCGACCTTCGGCCTCATCGCCTACCTCGTCGGCAACTTCGTCTTCGCCGGCTACCTCGAGCTTCATTTTGTCCCGGGTGTGGGCGAATTGGCGGTGATCTGCGCGGCGATCGTCGGGTCGGGCCTGGGCTTTCTCTGGTACAACGCCCCTCCCGCCCGGATCATCATGGGCGACTGCGGCTCGCTGGCGCTCGGCGGAGCGATCGGGGCGGCGGCGGTGGCGACCAAGCATGAGATCGTGCTCGCCATCGTGGGCGGTCTCTTCGTGGCCGAGACGCTCTCGGTCATCATCCAGGTCGCCTATTTCAAACGCACCGGCCGCCGCATCTTCCTGATCGCGCCGGTCCATCATCATTTCGAACGCCTGGGCTGGCCCGAACCGACGATCGTCATCCGGTTCTGGATCGTCGCCGTGGTGATGGCGATGCTGGGTCTGGCGACCCTGAAACTGAGATGAGGAGGACCCGGTAAGGGGCAGGGGACTGGGATGATTCCGGTGAGGGGCTTTGCAGGCAGGAGGATCGCCGTTCTCGGACTGGCGAGGAGCGGCCTCGTCGCCGCCCAGGCGCTCGCCGCCGGCGGCGCGCGCGTCCTCGCCTGGGACGACGATCAGACCGTCCGCGCCCGCGCCGAAGCTCTTGGCATGGAGCTGGCCGATCCGATGTGCGCAGACCTCGCGGATCTGACGGCCCTCGTCCTTTCGCCGGGCATCCCGACGAGCCTTCCCGCCCCCCATCCGGCCGCCGCTCGGGCGAGGGCGTCGGGGGTGGAGATCATCGGCGATGTCGAGCTCTTCGCCCGCGAAGTCGCGCTCGCCCCGCCCCATCTGCGGCCCAAGATCGTGGCCATCACCGGCACCAACGGCAAATCCACCACCGCCGCCCTCATCACCCATGTCCTGGCCGAGGCCGGCCGCGACGTGCGCCTGGGCGGCAACATCGGGGTGGGCGTGCTCGATCTGGAACCGATGCATGGCGGAGCGGTCTATGTGCTCGAGCTTTCCTCCTACCAGCTCGAGCTCACCTCGAGCCTCAAGGCCGACGCGGCGGTCCTGCTCAACATTTCCCCCGACCACCTCGAGCGCCATGGCGACATGGCCGGCTACCTCGCCGCCAAGCGGCGGGTCCTCCTCAACCAGGGCAAGGGCGATGCGGCGGTGATCGGGGTCGATGACGCCTGGTGCCAGCAGATCTGCACCGAGATCACCGCCGCCAATCGCCGGACGGTGGTTCCGATCAGCGCCGGCAAGACCGTCAGCCGCGGGGTCTACGCCCTGGGCGGGCGCCTCTACGACGCCTCGGAGGGGGCCAGCATCGAGGTCGCCGACCTTTCCCGCGCCCGCTCGCTGATGGGACGGCACAACTGGCAGAACGCCGCCGCCGCCTGGGCGGCGGTGCGCGCGCTCGACCTTCCGGCGAGGGACGCCGCCGCCGGCCTGATGAGTTTTCCGGGCCTGGCCCACCGGATGGAGACGGTCGGGTTCCTGGGCCAGGTTCGCTTCGTCAACGATTCGAAGGCCACCAACGCCGACGCCGCCCGCCAGGCGATGGGCGCGTGGCCGCGATTCTACTGGATCGCCGGGGGCCGGCCCAAGGCGGGCGGCATCGACTCCCTTTCCGATCTCTTCGGACGGGTGATCAAGGCCTATCTGATCGGCGAGGCGGCGACCGACTTCGCCCGCGCACTCCAGGGCGAGGCGCCGGCTCAGATCTGCGGCGACATCGCCTCGGCGGCGCGCGAGGCGTTCGCCGACGCCCGCCGCGCCGGGGAGGAGGCGGTGGTGCTCTTCTCGCCGGCCTGCGCCTCCTTCGACCAGTTCAGCGACTTCGAGGCCCGCGGCGAGGCGTTCCGCCATGCCGTCCACGCCCTCACCGGGGCCGATCTCAGCGAGGCGCGCGCATGACCGCCCAGAGCCATCCCTTCTCGCCTTTCTCGCGCGGCGACCGCTCGCGACTGGGCCTTTGGTGGTGGGAGGCCGATCACGTGCTTCTGGGCGCCACGGCGATCCTCATCGTGCTCGGCGTGCTGCTCCAGTTCGGGACCAGTCCGGCGGCGGCCCAGAGGCTGGGCTTCGCCTGGCCCTTTCACTTCGCGGTCCGCCAGTGCCTCTTCGCCGCCGGCGGGGCGGCCATCCTGCTCGCCGTCTCGATGCTCTCGCCCAAGGGTGTGAAGCGGTGCGCCTTCTTCATCTTCATCGCGGCGATCGGCTCCATGCTCGCTCTGCCGTTCCTCGGCCACGCGGCCAAGGGCGCGACAAGGTGGGTGGAGGTCGCCGGCTTCACGCTCCAGCCCTCGGAGTTCCTGAAGCCCGCCCTCATCGTGATGGCGGCATGGATGTTCAGCGAGGCCCATAAGGGGCAGGGGGTGCCCGGCGTCACCATCGCCTTCCTCCTCTACGCGGTTTCGGCCGGCTTGCTCCTCATCGAGCCGGACATCGGCCAGACCGTTCTCATCACCGTCGCCTTCGGGGCGGTGTTCTGGATGGCGGGAATGCCGATGATCTGGATCCTGATCCTGGGCGGAGCGGCGCTCGTGGGTCTTTCCAGCACCTATTTTCTCTTCCAGCATGTCGCGGTGCGGGTGGATGGATTCATTAAGCCCCAGAACATCGACACCCAGCAGGTCCACCGGGCGCTGGAGGCGATCGCCGCCGGCGGCGCCTTCGGCCGGGGCCCCGGCGAGGGGATCATGAAGCGCTTCGTCCCGGACCTTCACACTGACTTCGCCTACTCCGCCGCGGCCGAGGAATATGGCCTGGCCCTCTCGCTCCTGCTCATCGCGCTCTTCGCCCTGGTGGTGGTGAGAGGGCTCGGCCGGTCGATGAAGCTCGCCGAACCCTTCGAGCAGTCGGCCTCGGCCGGCCTTTTCGTCCTGGTGGGCATGCAGGCCTTCATCAATGTGGCGGTGAACCTCGACCTCATCCCGACCAAGGGGATGACCCTGCCGTTCATTTCGTACGGCGGCTCCTCCCTGCTCGCCATGGGCCTCACCATGGGGATGGCGCTCGCCCTGACCCGCAAGAGGCCCGGCGCCTACAGCACCGCCGACGCCCTCGCCAAGGCCGCCGTCTTTGCCTAAGTCCCTCGCTCAAGCGCGCCCTGCGGAAAGGACGGCGGTGATCGCCGCCGGCGGCACCGGCGGACACCTCTTTCCCGCCCAGGCGCTCGCCCAGGCGCTCGGAGCCCGCGGCTGGCGGATCGTGCTGGCCAGCGACGAGCGGGTGGCGGGCCTCGCCTCGAATTTCCCGGCCGAGCGCCGGATCGTGCTTTCCTCGGCGACGTTTAGGCGCGGCGATCCCTTCGGCGCGGCCGCCGCGGCGTTCTCCATCGCCCGCGGCGTCTTCGAGGCGCGCGGGGCCTTCGCCGGCCTCAGCCCCGACGTGGTGGTTGGCTTTGGCGGCTATCCCTCGATCCCGGCCATCCTGGCCGCGGCGAGCGAGGGGCGGCGCACCCTGATCCACGAGCAGAATGCGGTCCTGGGCCGCGCCAATCGCCGGCTCGCCCCCTTCGCCAGCGAAGTCGCCTGCGGCTTTCCCAAGCTCCTCAAGGCTTCGGCCAAGGTCCGCGCCCGGGCGGTGACGGTGGGAAATCCGGTGAGGGCGGAAATCGCCGCCCTGGCCAACGAAGGCTACGAGCCGCCCGGCGAGGAGATCCGCCTCCTCGTCACTGGCGGAAGCCAGGGCGCGCGGCTTCTTTCCGAGCTCGTCCCGGCCGCCGTCGCCAAGCTCCCCGAGGCGATGCGCCTGAAGCTGAAGGTGGTGCAGCAGACGAGGCCCGAAAGCATGGAGGCGGCGAGGCGCATCTACGCCGACGCGACGGTCGCCGCCGAGATCGCGCCCTTCTTCCGCGGCATCGCCGAGCGGCTCAAGGCCGCCCATCTCGTCATCGGCCGGGCCGGCGCCTCGACGGTGAGCGAGATCGCGGTCGCCGGACGGCCCTCGCTCCTGGTGCCGCTCAAGGCCTCGCTCGACGACGACCAGGGCCAGAACGCCGCCATCTTCGCCGAGGCAGGGGCGGCCGAAGCGGCGCGGGAAGACGCCCTCACCCGGCCGATCATGACCGCGGCCCTGAGGAAGCTCCTCTCCAGCCCCAGGCGGCTCTCCAAGATGGCCGCGGCGGCCAAGGGCCTCGGCCGTCCCGACGCCGCCGAACGCCTCGCCGACCTGGTGGAAAAGACGGCGCGGTAGTCAAGAAGTAGGTACATCACACCGGATCCGTTTATTAGGCGCAGCGAACTCAGAGCAGCGCGCGAAGTTCGCAATTCTCAATGAGTCGCCGAAGCAGCAGGTGCCCCAGCGGAAGACGAATCAATTGCCAACCGCTTGGACGGACCCGACGACAATTGGGAATCCCACGCGAAATCGCAAGTCACGTTACTCGCGCCGGGAGTGCCGCTATTGAGTCGATCCTTCAAGTCGTGGCAAGAAGCACGAATTTCCCCATAAACTGATCGAAACGCCCAATCCGGAATTGCTCCACTTAAGAATGGCTTCGCCGCGCTCGTGAATGGTTCAGGCGACGTCTCGCCCTTAGCGGGCAACTCCATGACTTCTTCCAGGGAGCGTATGGTTGCGGCATCTGCATGGGCTACGCTTAGCATCACTCCGGCGACCTTCGCTAACGCCAATGCGCCCTTCAAATATGAACCAGTCACAATGTCTTTCTCGATGGTCTCAAATTGTGCTTGTGGTAGCGACAGTGCAGCTAGTTTGAATATTCCGCCTTCGAGCTGCGGCAGGTCGGATTCAAAATATTGCTTACAGTCCAAAGCAGAATTGCTGACCGTCGAGAGCGCTTCGTCGCAATTTTCACTATTTTCGTGGTTATGAAGGACAGATATATCGTCATCCACTGAATGCATATACTCGTTGAATGCCACTATTTCTTGTTGACCTGAAAGGGAGGAGGAGGCTGCTCTCGTAATAAGGTCGAAGACGACGACAGCTCTGAATAATTCCCCCCGCTTATTTGTCACGGGCATTACGCGATCTGCCGGACCGCTGGCGGCACCACCTCTAGCGGCGAGATCGTTATTTATCGTGCTTTTGATGGAGTGGTTGAGCCCGGCGCACCCGGTGCCGCCCAGGGCTAGTGTAAGTGCCAGAGGCACGGACATTGATGAACGGATCATATGCACCCCCACATACCTGAACCCGTTCCGCTATAGAGAACAGGCTTCCCTAGAGATGCAAGCGGTTTCTGAATGGCGTGATCCACCGGCGGCGTGCTTCAGAGGGCGGACAGTTACCGTGCGCGTGCGCGTTCCGATCACAGCGGCGGGCTGTGCGGCTCCGTGCGGCGGCCGGATCGGTGCGATAGACCTTCGGCAGCGTGGCGTAATCCGCGTCCGCTCCGAAGGCTTCCGCGACCGCCGGACGGTAGGCGTTGTGAGCGTCGGTCGTGATATGGGCGTGTTCGCTGGCGATCCGAGCGCGAAGATCATCGGCTAGGGCTTTCTGCTTGAGTGTCAAGCATCTTGTTC